>CAZNYS010000042.1:0-30515 GCA_964577305.1 uncultured Rikenellaceae bacterium | reverse complement strand
AGGTCCCTGATCCTGTACTGAGCTTGCCGAAGTATAAGCGCAGAGTACTGAAGGAACTGAAGTACGAAGCGCGCATCGAAGGGTGGTGCGCTTTGCAGCTTGCTGAATAATCTGCGGTTCAATTTTTCCCCTTCCTGAAGGAAATTATTTTTTTGAATACTAACAGTATGTAAAATAACCAGGCTGAGAGTTCCGAATATTATATAATTTTATAATATCGTAATGCTGAGCTCTGTCGTCATATATTGAAAGAATTGTCCTGGCTTTTCCCGGGACAAATGATCTTTTGTTATCCTCTTCCCAGAACATTCATTCATCTTTATTATATTAGTTTAAGCTGTGTGTATCTGGATTCAAGTTTTTCCTTGTACGCATCTTTCATTTTGTCTGACAAGAAAGATCTATCAATCCACTCAATTGCACTAAATTTGTTTGCTAGCATTCGCTTGAAAACACTATCTATTTGTTTTTCTGTTAATTCCAGCCCTATACCAAATTTCACAAAGTGTTCCTTTTTAAGTTTTTTCTTTTTACCCTCCAAGGTTAAAGCTAGCTCCTCCTTATCTTCAGGTAGAATTATTGAAACATTTAATAAATCGTATGCTGGTGCTAATATCCATCCAGATGGACTTTTAATCATTGAGAAATTTTTAAGATGCATATCGTTGTTTCCAGTTAAAAAACTGAATAATGATAATTCGAAAAGGAAGATTTTATCTAACATAGTATTCTCGGAGTAATTGTGTAAAGCTCTACCTATTTTTTCCATCGAGCTTTTGTATTTATCAAAAGCTTCGGTAATCTGGAACATATCTAACATGTGGATCTTTTCACCATCTTCAGACCTGTCAACTCGCTTGGTTATATAAGATAATTCTCCAGATTCTAATCGTATTAAACTTGAAGGGACAACTTGTATGTTAAAGGTTTCTGCAATACGCATGGTTACATGCTCATTTTGTGGCATTTCAGGGTAATTATCGGAAGGTGGTTTAAAAATATAGTTGCCACCGAGAGCCCCAACAACAGTTAATCGGGTGTAACTATTTTCTTGAGTTTCTTTTATCAATGACATGGACAATTTAGCTTGTACCCCTGGTACTGTAATGCTACGTTCTACAATATTCTTAGCCAATTCAGCCATTTGGTCTATTGAATATGGGATTTTCGGAGGTATAGGTGTTCCAAAGAATTCCTTGGAACATATCTTGTGAAAATCTGCATCTTCATTCAGAGGTTCATAGCAATATAAACATTTATTCTTCATCCTCATTATTTATTGGTACAACACTTACCGCACCAATACAATTTTGGCAACAAGCCAAAAGTAACCCCATGCGGTCATTGCGATTTATTTTCCAGTTTTTTGAAGCAATATCTAATAACCAGCCTTCAGGAATTAGACCTTCAAAAAATGAGAATAGATGCTTGTCACTATATGGTTCATCAGTAACAGGCATCGTAAAGGTTAAGAATTCTTTTGGATATTCTTTCACATAATTCTCATCATACTGAAATATATATTCTCCTTCATTGGTTTCCGTAATAATTCCAGCCAAATGGTCTTTATAATATACTTTCCCCTGTCTCATTCTGTTAATTCTTTGATATTCACTGGTGCTAACTCATGTCCGAACATTCTCAATACAAGATTGACCTTATCCAAATTAAGATTAGTCTTACCTTGCTCAATTTTCCTTATCACAGTTAATGCTACCCCTGTTCTTTCAGCAAATTCTTCCTGAGTCATATTAACTTCCTTTCTTCTCTCTTTTACAAATTCAGCTAATCTTTTCATTATATGTATTTAAATATAATTTATCTCAAAGATATAAAAATTATATGTATTTAAATATAATTTAATTTAAAAAGTTTATTTTATATGTATTGGCATATAACAATATCAGATTAACTCTCTCCAGAATCTATCGAATTGGTTGATAATAAAAATGATTTATTCTTAAAGCTTTTATTGAGAGGGTTCCTCTTTCGTAAAGCGCGCATCGAAGGGTGGTGCACTTTGCGGCTGGCCAAATGATAATACAATAGGCTCTATCTCAAATTCATCACCCTTCGATGCGCATTTCGACTCACCCTTCGCTTGCTCAGGGTTTGCTCAATGCTTACTCAGGAACCTTTGGACACTGGACTTAACCTACTTTTATACAAATTTATCCCTGTCAACTTTTATCAATAACCGGATCACATTAGTATACCTATTAAGCAAGCTGCATTTTCTAAGGAACTAGGCAACTAATTACTGGCAGGTTAGCCAAATTAGTAGATTAACCCAAGGTCCCTGAGTAAGCTCATGGCACTGAGGTACGCGAAGTGCCATGAGCGCATCGAAGGGTGCTGCCTTTTGCAGCTGCCTGACTGATCATACAATAATCTCTGTCTCAAATTCATCACCCTTCGACTGATAGCTACTACTTGACACGTTGCTGCAAGTATCTATCTATTTACTCTAAAGCTGCAATCTTACCAGTTGAGCTCAGGGACCTTTGGCCGGTGGAACGAACCGGCTATTATCGCAATAATGTAAATTGTCAATGTTTATCAATAACCGGGTCAAATTGGTGTACCTATTAAGCAAGCTGCAATTTTTCAAAAACGTATGCAACTACATACTGGCAGGTTAGCCAATTAGGTAGACTATCCCATGGTCCCTGAGCGCGAGGGACTGAGCAACGCGAAGGCCCGAGCAGCCTGTCCTGAGTAATCCCGAAGGGCGCATCGAAGGGTCGAAGAGTGGTATTGTGATGTGGGATTAATATTAAGGCTGAGGCAAAGCTTATTTGTCTATGTGTAAGAAATATTTATGTAAGATTGGAGAAATCATTAACTTTCTTAAAAAATTACTATTGAAGAAAAAAAATATTGGTGAATTAAAAGTCCAGGTTAAAAGCCAAGAAGGCAAACAATGCATTTATATTGAAAGAGATTTATATATCCATTCATTAATTGACTTTATCGAAGTATCGGATTGGGGAATCTGGATTACATTGAATAATTTAGATTCCCCGGGATTTACAGGCGAACTTCTGAGAAATCCAGAAAGTAAAACATGGAGGGTTTCTGCCAACTGGGATGTATTTTCATATTCACTTTATAAATGGGGCGCCAGTTACATAGGGTGGACTATATATTTTAATCCCGGGCTGGTAGAAACAACCTGCAAATATGCAGAAAAGATAGTAGATCTGGATGTTAGGGAGCGCTCAAGATCTTTAGTTAAGTGCATTTCTCTAGTTCAGAGGAGCAGCCTTTTAACGAATGTCACAAATAAATATCTTTTCCCCGAAGGTTGGATCCCGGTGGGTATGGGTGAACCCTGGGATGTATTTGGTACCTACGGTCGTATCCCGTTTAAGTTTTTGCCACCTGTAGATACCAGTTTATTTGATAATGAATTTGAATGGTTGCCTGAACCGGATGAGAATTGGGAAAAATTTGTGATGATGGAAGACCTGGGACACACTTACTCCTCACTTCGTGATTCAGCAAAAAGCAAAGGGATTGTACTTCCCAAACCATTTCTGATATTTTTTGAATCCCCTTATCATCAGAATTGCATGATTTCTGCCACCGACTGTTATTTCGATCTTTCAGACAAAATAGTTGAAATACCGGGAAGCCAATCAGGTTATTTAATTCGATTTATGAATGACAGTCAGAATGTAATGCAATGGTATTTATACATCGATGAAGAAAATAACCACAGGGTAGTTGCCACTAACTGGATGCTGGACAGTGAATATCCCATTGGTAAGAGTCTCGAAAGCAAGCTTGAAAATGTAAATATCTGTGCAAACTCTTTCGAAGAGTTTATATACCGTTTCTGGATTGAAAACAAGATCTGGATTTCCGGTGTTTTTAAATTCACCAGATCGAAAGAAGAGTATGAATATATAGAGGAAGTTACGAAGAGGATTAAAAAATACTCCAATAGCAGGGATTAAGTGCTCAATGGACAGTAAGATAAGTATATCCCGCTTTATTTTTCTTTATTCGCCAATGGCTTTCTCAGGATTTCCAGATTGACAGATTTAAGTAATTCCGGTATTTTTCTTACGAGAGCTCTATCCCAGTCTTTCACTTCTTCGGGGAGTATCGACCATCTGACAAGGTAAGGGCTTTGTTTCCTGATAACATTTTTCTTCTTTGCCCAGATCCAGCCTTCAAGCAGTCTTTCGGCATTCCACCGGCCATGTTCTATCTCTGCCAGCAATTCAATCTCATTTTCGGTAAAAGCGACCAGTGTGATTTCCCTGTCATTTACCTCATGCACGGTATATCCAATCTTATGGAGCTTTTCATTAATATGATCCGCCTGTTGGGCATTGGATTCCTTAAATCCTTCAGGCAGCTCTTCCCATGTCGCCATTGCCGGGTCATTTGCTATTACACTATCTTGTATGGCCAGACGATATTCTTCATGAATTTTCCTTGCCAGTGTTTCTCTGATATTTGTTTGAAGCCTGGCACCCCCGGTACCAATGAATGCTTTTATGGTCATTTCGTCAGCAGGCAAGAGGATGAGGTTTTTTGAATCCTGCCACTTCTCATCATGGGGCAGTTTAGACACTTCCCGTCCGCTTTCTTCAACCAGGCCTACGGTTGCCCCAAATGCTAATGCGAGCCTGTATTCAATTGCTGAAATCATCCCACCGTTAATTCCCAACACTTTAACCTCAGATGGTTCAATTCCGGAAGCAATAATGTCTGTCCAATATTGCAATGCTTCGAACGGGCTATAACCACTACCGTCTGTTTGACGTAATTCGCTGAAGCGTTGGTCGACCGTACTATTAATAGGAATAAACCTGGGGAGATAACCAATAGTCCGGATTGATTTTTCGTACTTTACTCCTAATTCTCCTACCAATCCGCTTACGCCTTCCATGGTCCCGCCACCAATAACAGTGCCCTTAAAACCCTCGAATGCTTCCATCACCAATAGCCTGTAAGCTTTCATTTGCTCTTCAATTGAGGGATCACAACCACCGGCCACAATGATTACAGGACCTTCAATGCTTGTGTTCTTATCCTGCTTCGCTTGCCCGTTTTTTCTCATCGCCATAACAGCTTTCCCTATTAAAAGCAAACTCCTGGCCCATCCATACCCCGAGAGCTCATTTGCTACTATTTTTAACCTTTCCAACGAGGCAAGTGCCGAATCAATCATCCAGGGTGAAGTGCTGAGTTGAACGGCTTTGGCATAAGCTTCGAGGCTCTCAAAGGGTTTGTCCAGCATAAGATAAAATTTCCCTGTCATATAATATGCCCACGGCAGATTAACGCCCACATCAGCTTGTTCCCCACATCTCTGTATAGCTGAGGAAATCACAGGGCTCAACGGGGATATGATCGATACATACCTGGCTGTTGAAATTTCCATATCCAGGTAATTTTCCAGGGGATAGGGATCTGATGGGTCAAACAGGAAAGCTTTTCGATACAGCTCCCGCGCTTTTTCTTCATCTATTGTTTTCCAGGTACTGGCCAGCGAAGTCAGGGCATCTCCATTTACATCAGGCGAATTGCACACCTTTTCTAAATAAGCCTGGCCTTTTTTATACTCCCTGCCGAGGGGTTTGTCTTTGTTCTTCTTACAGAGAGCAACACCCAGATCTTTCAATATATATGAACTTTCTGAGTCAGTGAACCCGGAAAGCACATCAATAGCCTTCTGCCAGTCACCGATAGTGATGGCCAACTTCCCTATCCGTCCCGCCAGTTCCGGATTTTTCTCATCGTGCTCAAGGATTATCTCCAGCAATTTTATTTCATCCTGTATCTGTTCCTCTGTCATGTATGCACCATAACTTGTTAAATAGACACTTAAGCCTTCTTTAATCCTGGAAAAAGTTTTGTCGGCACCCTCCAGCATAGCAGCCACACCGGCAAACTCCCGTTCCCATTTTATTGGTATCTGAAAGGAGCTTTTGTAAGCTAAATCATGAGCCAAATCTGCCCAGGCATGCTCAAGGATTGTCCTTACCTGAATTTCTGCCCGCCGGTTCGGAAAATTCTTTTCGTCAAATAGTACCTGTGGTATTTCAACATTTACGTGTTTATTTGGATAGACCCCTTTCTTAAAGCTTATGATGTAATGCACAGAGCGGTAACCAAATTCGCTTGGCTTCAGACGTTGACTAACATCAGTGGTGTTGTCCAGGTCGATCTCGAAATATTGTTCGATATACTGAGATATCGCCTTTACTTCATCTGCGGTATGAACAATAACCCGTCCTCCGCACAGATCAGTAAACTGGTTTACCGGATCATTGTATTTTGCCTTTTTGCGCTGGCATTTTTCTGCAAAGCTGGCAATGGCTTTTGGGCGAGTTTGCACGATAGCCAGAGGGGCATATTTTCTTGCTACTTCTTTGAGGACTTGTTCCAGAACTTCAGCAAAAAGTTTATAATTTTTGTAACGCCTTTTATATTCTTCCACCTGAGTGTTTATCCACTTTTTGTCGATAATATTTTCGTTTCTGTTCATTTGAAATTCCTCCGTTATGTTTTTATCCACCTTTTCTTTTCGCCGGCATTTTATTGCAAAATTGACTATTGGTTTAGCCATTATTGCCTAATAGCTATAAATCAAGCTTTTTGGATATTTATTTTAGTACTCTCTCAATAATTTATAAAGATACAAAAAGCATATATCTATTCTTACTTTAATAGTTCCGTTTCTTTACCACAATTCGAACATGATTTCATGGCTTTGAGTGCCGGTCACCTGCCCTGAAGTTCTCACAGGTCCGGGTCATGAATGCTTTTTTGTGAACGTTAAAGTATCAGGGTCTTTTCATTTTAGTTCCCTCCCGCAATTTTTGCAATATTTATTTGTTGATGGATTAATGCATCCACATTTACATGTGATGTTATCAGATTTTTCATTAAACGATTCATTCTGTTTAACTCCTCCTGCGCTGCTATTTTCTGTTTTAAAAGCAGCCTGAAGCATTTCAACTGTGGCCCAGTACCGAACTTCATTGCTCATGTTTGCATCTTTTGCGACCGATTCAAGTGCTCTCATAGCTTCCGGGCCACCGATCTGTCCAAGCGCTTTAGCGGCATTAACTGCGGCTTCAGGATTTTCATCGTGAAGGCAGTCCGTTAACACCTTAATTGCTGCCGGGTCATTCAGGGTACCAAGTGCCAGAATTATGGCGCTTCTAATTTTAGGGATACGTTCATGCATTAAAGCAACAATCAGACCCGGGGTGGCTCTTTTGTCCTTAAGATAGCCAAACAGACCGGCAAATATAAACCTGATGTCTGTGTTAGAATTTAAGAAAACCAGGGAACAGATGTCAAATGCATTGGCCCTCTTTAATTTAAAAGTTGCCCACATACAGGCAGTAATGGTTATAAAAGAGTCAGAGGTAATACCCATTTTTAAACAATCTGTCAGGATGTCAGAATCTTTTGTTGTATAGTTTAACAAGGATCTTCCTTCTTCAGGAAAAAGAATTTTTGCTGCTTCCTGGCGATGCTGCTCTTCCTTTTGACCAAGTATTTTGAAGAGCAGATATATGGCTGTCGGGTTTGCAGATGTACCCATAATAAGCCTGCTTATATCCTCGGGCTTAAGATTATCTATTGTACCTTCTGCTAATTTCTGTTCAAGAAAAAGAAAGAAGTTGTTTTCTTCCTGCATTGCAATATCTCTTAAGCGGGGAATAGCATCTTTTGCTGATTCCATACTCAGGTTTTCAATTGAAGTCTTACTTTCATTAAGGAATTCATTGCCTTCCGGAAATTTTGTTTCAAAAGTTACTTTTTCCCTGCTTTATTATCTGCATCCTCTGTGATTGTGTTTCTTCCTTTTGTTTAGGAGGTGACCTCAAGACCGATGAGTTCCAGAAAATATACGTTTCCGCCTATGTCACCACAGAAAACAATGGGACGAGACGGATGGAAACTTATACATCTCGCTTCGCCCAACAGTGGAATGGTGCCCCGTTCCTGCCCGGCGGACGCATCCCAGACCTTCAGGGTCTTGTCATCACTTGCCGAGACGATAAATTTGCTGTCAATACTCACCTTGCAGGCAGTGACACTCCCGAAGTGTCCCTTCAGGGTAGCACGATTCTGCCCGGTGTACGCATCCCAGACCTTCAGGGTTTTGTCCCAGCTTGCCGAGACGATGAAAGAGCCGTCAGGGCTCACCGCACAGGCATTGATCCAGCTGGTATGCCCGGTCAATGTGGCCCGCTCCTGCCCGGTAACGGCATCCCAGACCTTCAGGGTTTTGTCACTGCAGGCTGATACAATAAAGGTTCCGTCAGGGCTCACCGCGCAGTCGTTGAGCCAGTCTTTGTGGCCGGCGAAAGTGGCTCTTTCATGCCCTGTGGCGAGATCCCAGACCTTCAGGGTCCCGTCCCAGCTTGCCGAGACAATAAATTTGCCATCAGGACTTATCGCGCAGGTTTTGACTTCTTCGGTGTGGCCGGTAAGGTTAGCTTGTTCCTGGCCGGTTGCAGCATTCCAGACCTTCAGGGTATTGTCCATGCTTGCTGAGACAATAAATTTGTCATCTTGACTCACCGCGCAGGCATTGATCAAGCTGGTGTGGCCAGTCAGGGTGAACCGTTCCTGCCAGGTGGCCACATCCCAGACTTTTAGGGTTTTGTCCAAGCTTGCCGAGACGATAAAAGAGCTGTTGGAACTCACCGTGCAGGCAATCACCTCTTCGGTGTGACCGGCCAGGGTAGCGCGTTTCTGGCCTGTGGTAGCATCCCAGACCTTCAGGGTCTTGTCATGGCAGGCTGAAATAAAAAAGACTCCGTCAGGGCTCACAGCACAGGCATTGATCCAGCTGGTGTGGCCGGCCAGGGTGGCTTGTTCCTGGCCAGTTTTTGTGTCCCAAACTTTCAGGGTTTTGTCACGGCTTGCCGAGACAATAAAGGAGCTGTCTGGACTCATCGCGCAGGCAATGACTTCTTCAGTGTGGCCGGTAAGGTTAGCTTGTTCCTGGCCGGTTGCAGCATTCCAGACCTTCAGGGTATTGTCCATGCTTGCTGAGACAATAAAGGAACTGTCTGGACTCACCACGCAGGCAATGACTCCTTCGGTGTGGCCGGCAAGGGTAGCTTGTTCCTGCCCTGTGGCGACATCCCAGACCTTCAGGGTCTTGTCCCGGCTAGCCGAGACAATAAAGGAGCTGCCGGGGCTCACAGCGCAGTCGGTAAGCCAGTCGGTGTGGCAGGCGAAAGTGGCTCTTTCCTGCCCTGTGGCGACATCCCAGATCTTCAGGGTCTTGTCCCGGCTAGCCGAGACAATAAAGGAGCTGTCTGGGCTCACTGCGCAGTTGTTGACCCAGTCGGTGTGGCCGGCAAGGGTAGCTTGTTCCTGCCCTGTGGCAGCATTCCAGATCTTCAGGGTCTTGTCCCGGCTAGCCGATACAATAAATTTGCCATCTGGACTCATCGCGCAGGCTTTGACTTCATCGGTGTGGCCGGCGAAAGTGGCTCTTTCCTGCCCTGTAGCGACATCCCAGACCTTCAGGGTCTTGTACCGACTTCCCGAGACAATAAATTTGCCGTTGGGACTCACCGCGCAGGCTAGGACCACTCCGGTGTGATTGGCTAAAGTTGCTTGTTCCTGCCCTGTGGAAGCATTCCAGACCTTTAAGGTATGATCCCGGCTTCCCGAGACAATTATGGTACCGTCGGGACTTATCGCACAGGATTCGATATCACTTATGTGGCCAGCCAGGGTGCGGATCAGGGCCTCGGACTCACGGATTGGGATCTTGCTATGAAGCCAAATAATTGCGCCAGGGGCACTTCGATACAGCCGTTCGGGTTCCAAACACAACTCAACGGCACCACCAGCCCACTGCAGCCGGTTGTACATCTGCTGCCAGAGGATATCAGGTCGCTCCTTGATGTTATGAAGCTCCTGGCCCAAGACCCTTCGAAATTCTTCTAAAACTGTTTTTTGCTCAGTGAGGCTCATTGTAAATGCTTAGCCTTTTACAATAAATTTCAAGTCGGTATCACTTTGTGGCTGATCTCAATATTTTCGGAAATGGCTATTTTATCGATTAGCTCTTTTATATTTTCAGGAGGTTCATAATTTGCTATGAGGACAATACTCGCCTCTGCATCTCCATACTCCTTTTTATAACCCTCGTTCCTGATAAAAGCGATATAGGTTTGTATCTTTTCTATCAGCTCCTCTTCCATACAAGTGCTACTGCCCCATTTCCGAGGTTCACACATCGCTAAAACTATTTTTCCATCCGGATCACTAGCAATGATGTCTATTCTAAAAGTGTCAGATACGGTCATTTAATCCTCCTTTATGAAATATTTTAATATTAATATACCTTCTACAAGCATTCTAAAAAAATCTCACTTTAGAGACGGACGCGGGCGTGAAATGTACCATCGTAACAATGGCTCTATTAAAAAGAAGAGTCCGATGACAAAAGCAAGAATGTATAAAAAGCTGAATGAATATTTTCCGCTGACCCAACCCACAATGGCTAAAGAACATATCAAACTATCTATAGCCATACCAATCACAGCTCTGCGTTGTTTTTCCCACTTCTATTAATTGCGCAATGATATCCTCTGGCATTCGGGGAGAAAAAATATTAAACAGCATACGAAAAATAAGATAGATTAGTATCCCAAAAGATATCGCCAATATGAACAAGTCCAACATGTTCTATTTCCTTTCTTTTCTTTATATGTAATAGTTAAGACTTGATCTGATACTTGGGGTATTTTTCCTATTAATTTCCCTCTTCAGCAAATTAACCATTTTCTTAGATTTCTGCAAGGGTATTAGTTATCTTTTCTATACCGGCTTTCTCCTCCAAACATTCAGACATTAGCAGATTATTTACATTGCTTTTTAGTTACCTTCCTTTTGTTAACTGTTCAAGAGTAAAACTCCTCTTACACCTGGAACATATGTAAAGTTCGTCCTCACCGATTTTTTGGTGAGAATCTATGATTGCTTTACAGTTGGGGCATATATACCATTTAGTTCTAAGAGCAGTCAATAAGACGATGACGGCATACAGAATAAGGGGACCTGCCAACAACCAGAACCAGGGTGAGATTCGGGTGAGGACATAGCCTCCGCCAGCAAACAATACAGCCATCGCTATAGCTAGCAGTTTGGGCATCCAGACTCTTATTTTCTTGGCTTGTGAAGGAGCTGTACGTTCCTTTGGTTTTGCTTCCGGAATCGGCCGGGGCTTTGAGAAGGCGTTCTTGGCCCTTCTCAACTCTTTCACTGCATCGTCTTCAATTTTCCTGGTGACGGGCGGTTCTTCCTGCCTCCTTTCGGGTGGAGCGGTATGAGGTATTTTCTGTTTAACAGGTTCGTTTACAGTACCCATGAGTTCCAGGATGTAGACGTTTCCACCGCTATCACCCAGGGCATAGGATTTTCCTGTAGGGCTAACAGAAAAAGCTGATATATTTCCATGGCATGGGAATGAATTAACAGGTTCCCCGGTGTGAGCATCCCATAACGTCATAATATTGTCTTTTCTTGATGAGATTATCGTCTTCCCATCAGATGAAAAGGCGCTGAACCAGACCCCTCCTTTGATATCCTGAAAGACCATCTTTTCTTTTCCGGTTTCCATATCCCATAACCTGAGCGTATTATCTAGGCTTGCTGAGGCAATTGTCTTTCCATCCGGACTGAAACTAATAGAGTATACTGAATCTGTATGGCCTGTGAGCGTAAATCGCTCTTTTCCTGTTTGTGCATCCCATAGTTTAATTGTTCCATTTCTACATTCCGAAACAAACAACTCCCCATCCGGAGAAAAGGCACAATCGTCACCATCCACGTTAATCCAATCCATTTCCTCCATTGCCTCCATGTCCCACAGAGTGATCCCATCGCCTGCAAAAAATAGCTTGCGACCGTCCGGGCTGAACCTACAGGAAAACCATGCTGCATTTTTTGATATTACTTCAATATGATTGTTGTTCTTCAGGTCACATACAATGACATTCCCTTCACCTGCACTGCTATCTTTGCCTGAAACTGCGACAATTTTTCCCCCATTCGGGCTAAAGGAAAAATAATTTATTGCAGCTTCATCTTCATAGATGGTGGATCTCCATGGTGTTAACCCGATCAGCTTATTGTAATTACTCTGTTTCAGCAAAATAATTTCCCCCATTGTAGTTCCTATTGCAATATCTTTCCCGTCAGGGCTGAAACCACAATAGCTGATTGGTGATTCAATCTGCCTGGTTTGATGAACAAAGTCTCCGGTATGGGCGTCATAAATAATAAGATTACTGTCGAGACTTCCTGCAATTACCATCGAATCGTCAAGATTGAAAGCACAGCAAGAGACCCTGTCTGTAAGGTAATCAACCTCATAGACAGGCTCAATACTGGCTCGTCTTGCATCCCAGAATTTAATTGTACCATCAACGCTGCTTGAAGCAATCGATTTACCATCCGGGCTATATACACATTTGCTTATTTTTCCGCTGTGACCTATGAGTTTGCTCAAAAACTTAAAACCATCAGCATCCCAGAGCAACAAAAAATTATCTGCTCCTCCTGTTATAATAACTGAGCCATCTGGACTATACGCACATGCAGTAATCTCTTTCGAGTGTGTTTCTTCCCTGGGAATATCCTCAAATTCACCTTCGGAATCAAGTTCTTCATTCTCTGTTATATAGAATGTCTCCGGCACATTATATCCTTTGCCTGAATCCCCACCTGTTAAAATATCTTCTCCATTCAGACTAAAAGCACAGCAGCTTAAACTTCCTTTCAACCGCTCATAGCTTAATTCCTCATAACTATTTGCATCCACCAAAGCAATTTCACCGTCATCGTTTGTTGTAACTATTATTCTGCCATCCGGGCTATAAGCGCAGGAAGTGATTGGGCGATGACCTGGGTTTATTGTCTGACATTCCTGGTATGTTATTGAGTCCCAGAATTTAATTTCGTCATCATCACTTGCAGAAACAATAGTTTTTCCGTCCGGGCTAAAAGCACATGAATTGATCATATCAGAATGTCCCTCCAGCCTTGCCAGTTCTTTATATGTTAAAGAATCCCAGATTATAAGGTTATTATCTTTGCTTCCTGATACAATAAGTTTTCCGTCAGGAGAGTAGCTGCAACAATTCACACCTTCGTCATGAGATTTAAGTGTCTTTATTTCCGTCCGGGTTTTTACATTCCAAATCTTTAATGTTCTGTCATCGTTTGCTGAAAGAACCAGTTTGCCATCAGGAGAAAAGGCACATGAATTAATGGGATTTCCCTGGTCTTTTATTGTTGCCAAAATCACCGACTCAGATTCAGCAAGTGCATTCTTCAATCTAAACCAGGGCTCTGAGCCCGGTATACTTCTGTTTTCCAACACTGGTTTAATAATCCCTGAAATCAATCCATTACCATCCTCACGATTGATCCAATGCAGCCGGTTATACATCTGCTGCCAGAGGATATCAGGCTGCTCCCGCAGGTTGTGAAGCTCCTGGCCCATGACCTTCCTGAAAGCCTCTAATACTGTTTTTTGCTCTGTGCGGTTCATTACAGATTCTTAGCCTTTTACAAAAGATTTTTGGCTGATATCATTTCATTGCTGAAAATGATGCCGTTACCACATTATTGCGAAAAATACAGGTGCAATCACCTGTCAACCCTGCGGCGGACCCTGTATTGTTACTTCATGTCCGCACTTGGGACAGCGGCCATTGTTCTTTTCAACACAACGGTCACAGTGTATATAACCACAATTCTCACACCTGGCATAATAAATAGCCATGGTATCAGGATTCTCTTTGGCAACCGGGTTTCCTCCCGGGATCAACGAAAGGGAAATAAGCCTGTTACATGTTGGACAAATGTTAATACTCATATTATTTCCTCCAAAATTTGTTTTCTCAGAAATGATAGATAATTGCCTTTGCCCCAAGCTGACTTTTTTGCTCATTGGGATCCTGGCACACAGCAATATCTACTGTTTGGCCCTGATAATGCGCCTTGCGGTATTGCTCCGCAGGCAATATTTGATTTTCATGCCATACCAGCATGATGAAATCGGCATTTCCTTCGTACATATCACCGGTGTTGAGGTGATAAACCTTGTTGAATCCGTACTTTTCCATATATCATTCCATTATTGTTAATATTAAACACAGCATTTTCATTTTATGTCCTCCGTGAAATTTGAAAGCCAGCCCTGGCAAGACAAACAGGTAAGCCTTCGACCGTATTGCGATCGTACTCCATCCGTGCCAGTTGTTCGATCTCCTCCGGCAGGAACTTAAAGGAGGAAGCCTCCAGGTCGGTCAGCGGCTGAATGTTACAATTGATGGCCTTAAGTTTTACCTCGATATGAGTGGCCTGATTCCGTTTCGATTCTTTTACATCTTCAGGTAAATCCTCCCAGGGAACCAAAGACTGGTCGGTTTGAGGGGTCTTGCCTGTTGCCCGTTGATGCCTTACATACTCATATATAGCGCGGGCAATAATTTCATGTGTGCCTCCAAGCAATACCTCAAGATTGCATGTTTCATCCAGCAGTCCAAAGGTGTGAATATGTTCAAAGCCAAGGGCATCGCGGTCTTCCTTCATCATTGTTGACAGTCCGGCATCCTGGCTCATGCGGACAACGATCGGAATTTTATGTGCCCTGGTTTTCCGGTAAATAGTTAATGCATTGACCAGAACATGTACATCATCGTCAAAGCAAATATATATGGCATCCACATCAAACTCGCCTTCTTCATTATAAAGGAAATCTCCCTTTTCAATACCCGGAGCATTCTTTTCCATTTCCCAGATATCGAAAGAACAGGCTTCATCCAGTTTGGGGTATCGCAAACGCAAAAACTCGACTTTAGATTGGGCTGCTGAATCGATTACAGATATTCGCAAGCGTTTATCCCGCTTTTCTTGTTTCATCCACCAGTCCCTTGCTGCCTGCACAATAAGGCTTCGTCCCATCTTGCCCAGCCCTATGATGAGCATTCGTGGCTCCCTGTTTTCTGTTTCAGTCTTTTTGTGGAAAGGAGGATACATTCTCAGCATAAGACGTGCTCCCCGTTCAAGCACATTGAAAAATTCCGGTTTGAACGCATCGGCTTCAGCAACGAGTTCCCATCCCCGTAGCAAGTCACACAGTTCAAGGTCGACAATATGAATAAATGCAGTAAGATCCTCACTTTTCCGGGAGCGCACGATTACACGGGATTTAAGTGCTATTTCCACGTTGGTCCCATCTTCGGCGCAGACAGCAACAAGATATTTTGCCTTATGTATCCTTGCTTTGAGCAGTTGATCCCTGTCTGTGGCATCTCCGGTCAGAATGACAGCTCGATGTTTCCTGCTTTGTTCAATAAATGGACTTTCTTTATCCTCTTCAATGACCACTACACGGTAACCGTTGTCTGAAAAAGCTTGTGTCAAGCGAAGCCCCCTTTCTCCAAGGCCACAGATCACCACATGATTTTTAAAAAATCGCACCTTCAATAATTGCCATTGCCTGTTAAAAATGGCTAAAAGAGCCTGAATCGTTGCATAAGCAGCCAGAACAGGCATCAGGAACCGGGCTATCTCAAGTTGCCAGGGAAGTTCGCCACCTACATCTCCGGACTCAAGTACGATGAGCTGCAAGGATCGATAAAAGAAATCATACACCGTACTTCCATCTCCGATGTTTGCGGAAGCTTTGCTAAAACCGATAATACCCAGGATAAAGGAAAAAAGCCAGAGACCCACTACCAAAGGCCACTTAATAGCCATCCAAAAGGTATAAAGATGTTTTTTCCTGAACACCCGGATGTGGTCATGACAGTTCTTTTTGGTTCTATGCCTTTCTTTTACCATTTTTCATATTCATTTTTGTGGGAAATTAGTCAGTGCCAGGTCATAGTCTTCAAGCAAGGCGAGGGGCCCTGTATAGGATTTTGTCTTATTCCCTTTGGCATCAATGTTTTCCTGTACGCCCACTCTCGCTGCTTTTTGTTCTAGAAATTGAAAATCTACAAGTATTTCAAAGAGCTCGTCCCACCTGCCCGCTCCTACAAGGTGGAAGGGGAGTTCGCTCAGGGCCCGTGAGGACCCCAGCCAGGTTCTCTTTCGCTCGCCCTTCTCCGGGTCAATATCCGTATCTGCCTGGTTAATAAAGTAATCCGCCAGCACTTGCTGGTACGCCTGTTCATCCTTATCAAGGTACTTACTTTTGGCAACTTCGCCCAGTTCACGATGGAAGAAGGTGAGCAGGCTTGTGCTTTCATGACTTCTTTCGGTGAGATAGGGTTCAAGGTCAAAATACAGTCGTGCCCAGACGGCCACCGGCAATTTCCTTTCCGGCGGTTCGTGTTTAACCCTGTTCAGGAATTCATCAAAAAACGTTTTGTCTGAAGAAAGGACTTCCAGTATTTCATCCTCAGCCAAACCGTTCATTTCACGGGTGGATGCTATATAGCCAAAGCATCGGGCCACCATCATCTCACCATGTTCAACTTCCAGCCGTTTCAGGAGGTTGTTACTGATAATTGCCTCTGTGCCTGTGGCAAGACTTATCTCCCTGGTATACGATTTCCAGAGTCGCGCCTCTTCGAAGGCAAATTTAAGGTAAAGGGGCCATCCACAGGCGGAAAACTTATCAAGAACCTCCTTCTTTTGAAAATCCTGGAGCTTTCTGCCGGCATCTTCCAGCCATTTATCGAGCAATATTTCACCTTCTTCAATACTCATTGGCTCAAGTTTATATATATTATCCTGAGGTATCTTCTTTCTGAGTGCAACCAGGTATTCGCCTGGTCTGCTTGTTACAATCAGGTGAACATTCTCCGGCAACTCCGCAGGCAGCCAGGTAAGGCTGCTGGCATTATATGTTGTTGAAAGCTGATCGATAGAGTCTAAAAAGAGTATCAGGGGTTCATCCGCTGAAGCCAGCGCCAGCCGCCTGGGAAACTCCTGAACAAGGTCTTCATAGCTTGTTGGGAGATCTTCATACGCACCATATGCACGGGATATCTGGCGGCAAAGATCTTCGAGCAGGGAGCGAAGCATAGATGAATTGGGAGTTGCCCCGATAAATCGAGAAACAATTTCTGCCCGGAGATATTTCTCCCTGGCTTGCTCAAGAGCGAAAGCCGATAAGGCTGATTTACCCGAGCCACCTTCACCGTATATACAGAAAGGGTGGGTACTTTCACTTGAAATATAATCGCTGATCTTTTGTAAAACAGTGCTTCGGCCCACAAAAACCTTTGCCCTTTCTTTACCAAAACGATCGTGATCCTCTATCTCTTTTTCCAGGTATGGTTTGGCCTTGATCTGCTCTATTTCTTTTAGAATGGTATTTTCCAGGGAGTTGTAAACATCCCTGCAAAGATCATTAATGTGGTCGGTTGTTATTCCCTTGCCTGTCCACCGTGCTTTGTATTTAAAGATATTGCAAGAAAGCTCTTTCTCGAGTCGATCCTTTAATTTATCCAGGCTCTGTTTTGATTGGTCGTCTGGTTCTCCGTCAGCTTTCAGGTCTACAAAATTTTTATCCACGGGAAGTTCTCCTTCAAATTCCCTGAAAAAGCAAAAGACGTGTTCGCGGGCATCATTTATGCTTAAAGCGCCCTTAAATATTTCCTGTTCAGTAGCTGATGCTGTGTATTTATACTTCTTATCTGGGCTAAGATTCATTTTGGGTTCGGCTTGAAATATGATGGAACGTAGTTTCCTTTCAGCTTTGCTCTCCCATATGTTAAAATCAACAAATTCGCCTGACCGGGGCTGAAGATTATAGACCGGCATAACGGTGTTGTCAACCTGGAGGGCGGCATTGTCGTCGCGTTTGTACCAGGTGGCAAGAAGTTTTCTTTCATCATCGTCCTGTATATGCTTAAGAATTTGATCAAATTCGTCTGCGGGGATTTTTTCGGGCAATGGCCTCCACCCGTACCGGTTACCTAAAAGCAAAAGGAAGTTTGGCCGCGGAGATGTTCGCTGACACCTTTTCAGCTCTTCAAGACAAATCTCCATTGTGCGCTGGTCAATGCCGGCCTCCTCGCCTATGCCCCAGCGCAGGTCAATGGCCTGAAACTGGCAACCGTTTTCCGTGCATAGTTTTTTCAACGCCGGAAAAACTTCTTTTTGAAGCGCGTTTCTTTCTTCCTGGAGGTCGGTAAAGGTGGAGCTGATAAATATACGGAATGTTCTGCCTGTTTGTGCCATGCTTTTTTACTGATACGTTTATTTGTCGGTATCCCGGATCAATTCAATGTATGAGCTTATCTGTTCTTCCATTGAGGTACTCAATGAATAATTTTTAAATTCCTGAGGTTCAATCCAGGCATATGCGTCGTGCTCTGAGCTTAAGGCATTGCTCCCACTAACATAATCGCAAACAAAGGTTATGCCGGTCACCCAGAATGGTTCTTTTATAAAGTGCCAGGTCTTAAAGGGGCGTCCAACCTGAATGACTATTCCTACTTCTTCCCAGACCTCTCTTTTCAGTGCATCAATCAGATCCTCCTCATAATCTATCTTGCCGCCCGGAAGCTCCCACAGGCCCGGATCAAGGCTGCTTCCTTGCGAACGTTTAAGTATCAGTATCTTTTCATTTTTTCTAATGATAGCTTTTCCTGCTACCCCTAATGGTTTTTTCATTTTAGTTCCCTCCCGCAATTTTTGCAATATTTATTTGTTGATGGATTTTTATGCCCGCATTTGCAGGTGATGGTTTGTTCTTCCATTGAAATAATTTTTTGTAATGTATCTTCTGTAGTTTTTGGTGATTCCTTAGATTCTATCTTCTTTTCCAGTTTTGCATCTTGCATCTTAACCCCAGAGCCATCAGAAGGTTCTAAAGGTGATTCTCTTGCTGAAGGGTTGACATTAAAACCGTATAGATACAGAATATAAATGTTTCCACCTCTGTCTCCACAACATAGTTTAGGCTCTTTTAAACAAAAGCTTACGCAATTTACTCCCCCTAAAGTGGGGAAAAAATTGACCTCTTTTCCACTATCTACATCCCAGAACTTTAAGGTCTGATCCCTGCTTCCTGATACTATCCTTTTTCCATCTGGGGAAAAGGCGCAGGAATTGATCGAATGTTTATGGCCTCTAAGTGACGTGATCTCGGCTCCTGATTCTGCATCCCAGAGCTTTAAGGTAATATCCCAGCTTGCAGATATTATCTTTTCCCCATCCGGGGAAAAGGCACAGGAATTGACTGTTTCAGTGTGGCCTCTGAAGGTCGTAGCCTCAACTCCTGCCTCTGCATCCCAGAGCTTTAAGGTCTTATCCCAGCTTGCCGAGACTATCTTTTTCCCATCCGGGGAAAAGGCGCAAGATACGATACTAGATGAGTGGCCTTTGAGGGTTGTGATCTCGGTTCCTGACCCTGCATCCCAGAGCTTTAAGGTTTTCCAGCTTGCAGATATTATCTTTTTCCCATCCGGTGAAAAGGCGCAGGATTCGACATTACTTGTGTGGCCTCTTAGGGTCTTGATCTCGGCTCCTGACTCTGCATCCCAGAGCTTTAAGGTCTGATCCCAGCTTGCCGAGACTATCGTTTTACCATCAGGGGAAATAGCGCAGGAATAGACATTATTTGTGTGGCCTCTGAGGGTTGTGATCTCGGCCCCTGACTCTGCATTCCAGAGTTTTAAGGTTTTATCCCAGCTTGACGAGACTATCTTTTTCCCGTCCGGGGAAAAGGCGCAGGATTGTACTCTTTCAGTGTGGCCTTTGAGGGTTGTTATCTCAACTCCTGACTTTACATCCCAGAGCTTTAAAGTCTTATCCAGGCTTGCCGAGACTATCTTTTTTCCATCAGGAGAAAAGGCGCAGTATTTGACTCCATCTGTGTGGCCTCTGAGGGTCGCAATCTCTTCTCCTGACTCTGCATCCCAGAGCTTTAAGTTTAATGTATTCTCCTGGCTTCCCGAGACTATCTTTTTCCCGTCCGGGGAAAAGGCGCAGGAATGTACTCTTTCAGTGTGGCCTTTTAGGGTCGTGATCTCGGCTCCTGACTCTGCATCCCAGATCTTTAAGGTCTTATCCGCACTTGCAGAGACTATCTTTTTTCCATCAGGAGAAAAGGCGCAGGAATGTACTCTTTCAGTGTGGCCTTTGAGGGTTGTTATCTCAACTCCTGACTTTACATCCCAGAGCTTTAAAGTCTTATCCAGGCTTGCCGAGACTATCTTTTTTCCATCAGGAGAAAAGGCGCAGGAATCGACACCACCTGTGTGGCTTCTGAGGGTCTTGATCTCGGCTCCTGACTCTGCATCCCAGAGCTTTAAGGTCTGATCCCTGCTTGCCGAGACTATCGTTTTTCCATCCGCGGTAAAGGCGCAGCATTCGACATCACGTGTATGTCCTTTGAGGGTTCTTATATTGGATTCTGATTCTACGGTTCTTTTTATATTATGAAACCAGGGTTTGGTTTCCGGTGAAGTTCTTTCCTTAAACTCAGGACCGATAACCCGTGAAACCGGCCCATCACCTTCTTCTCCATCCACCCACTGCAGACGGTTGTACATCTGTTGCCAGAGAATCTCAGGCCAATCCCCCAGGTTGTGAAGTTCCTGGCCCATGGTCTTTCTGAATGCCTCTAAAACTGTTTTTTGCTCTGTGCGGGTCATAAAAAAGAAGTTCAGTTAATTATCCACCGCTACCCTGTGCTTTCAACCATGCACTCCTTCGTGTTTCATCGTCACGGGTTTCTTCCAGGCTAATACGGGGCAATATAATGACCGCTATGAACCTACCCAGGATCAGGCCGCCCAAGTATCCAATAAGAGCCGATAGCCACCATATCTCCCATAATTGATAGGTCCCTAATAGCAGTGCAACACCAACAGCCGGATGGAGGGCAAAGAAGATAAAACGTTTAATTTTGTAGGGGTCGGTAATAAGATCGGGGATAGCCCTTGCCACAATAAACTGGGTCCAGAGAAAAACGAAAATGGCCAATGCCCAGGACATGGTCTTTGTGTAAGTTAATATCCCTGCTCCAATTGCAGATGCAATCCCGAGTAAGGAAAAGACGGTCCTTAATTTATAGACGTGCTGTCTCTGATCCTTTTTTGATATAAATGAAGTTAATGGATTCATAGCATTGAGGTAGCGACCCCATGTACCTGCTTTGGGGCTATAAAGCAATACGGCTTTCGTGTCAAAATCTTTTGCCAGAATGTTGTTGTATCTGTTAGACACTGAGGCAACTGTATTAATAGCCCTTTGTAACTCATTGTAATCAAGGTCTATAAGAGGCCTTTTTATTTGAAGATCAATTGTGCCTGCGCTTTCGTTTATGGCAAAGGAGGCGTCTTTAGTTTCGGTCAGATTAAGAGTTAACAGCTTTCTGAAAAGGGGCAGCAAATTCTGCTCAGGTAAATCGATCACAGGTGAGGAAACCAAAAGCAGATCTTTTTTTGGAATGGCAACCACCGCTACAGGCGCATCGCCGCTTTTAAGCATAGCCTTGTAGTTTTTATCAAGGCTGATCTTATACATATTTTTTAAAAACTTGTTCAGCTTATCAATGTTCTTTTTTTCTGACATGTTACACCTCCTTTGTTATTTATTTACCTGAGATCTCTTCCACATTTCCAACACCATCTATTCGAAACAGGATTAAGGGCCCCGCATCCTGCACACTTATTACCTTCTAATGCTTCTTTATTTTTATCCGGTTCGGATTTCTTATCTGATAATTCCGGCGGTTCTTCATCCGGAGTAACGGGTTTTCCCGGCACTTCTTTTTTAAGTGGCGGGTCTTCTTTCCCATTCACCTTATCCTCTGGTACTCTTTTCTCTTCCTTCTTATCATCCTGTTTTACAACACGTTTTGTTTTAAATGTAATTGCACCATCCGACAACCCGAGTTTGATCTCATCATGTTCTGACATATTGCCGCGGATTATTTCATTTGCCAGAGGTTCCACCACCAGGCTTTCAATTGTCCTTCTCAGGGGTCGCGCTCCCATGGCCGGGTCGTAGCGCGCATTCACCAGAAAATCAATCACCTCCTTATTGGCTTCAACCTTAACTTTTATTTTTGATAACATGATTGAGGCGATTTTTTTCAAATTCTCCTTTTTGAGTGGATTGAAAATAACAATTTCATCAATCCGGTTCATGAATTCGGGGCTGAGCTTTATTCTCAACTGTTTTTCAATGTCACCACGAATATCACTAATGGTAAGGCCTTTCTCTTTCTCTTCAGGTGTTTTAAAACCCATGCCGGAGGCGCTGCGCTCACTTATTTTCTCTGATCCTATATTAGAGGTCATAATAACAACTGTATTTCTGAAGTTTACCGGCCTGCCCAGGCCATCAGTAAGGCGACCTTCTTCGAGGATCTGAAGCATTATTCGTAGGACTTCGGGGTGTGCTTTCTCAATCTCATCAAAAAGGACAACCGAGTATGGTTGGTTTTTTACCGCTTCGGTTAACTGGCCTCCCAGATCTGAGTCAACATAGCCATGTGGGGAGCCTATCATGCGGGAGATCGTATGTTTATCATAAAATTCCGACATGTCTATTTGGATTATGCGGTCTTCATCATCAAAAAGTATTCCTGCAAGGGTCTTGGCTAACTCAGTCTTGCCAACGCCTGTAGGGCCAAGAAAAAGAAATGAGCCTATTGGTCTTTTGGGGTTGCCAAGTCCGGAGCGTGACTTTCTGATAGATCTGGCAATAGCAGATATCCCCTGGTCCTGCCCAACAATCTTCTTCCCCATCAACTCCTCTAAGGCAAGAAGTTTGGCGCTCTCTTTTTCAGTAAGTTTACCGGCGGGTATTCCGGTCCATTCAGAAACTACGCGTGCTACATCCTCAAAGGATATTAAGATAGATTTTGGAATTACTGGTGTTCCTATTTTATCTGAAAAAAGGTCTCGTTTCTCTTCCCTGGTAAGCTGTCCAAGGTCGTTTACTCCGTAATAAAGTCTCAGTTTCTTCTGGGAACAGGCCTGGTCAATGAGGTCGATAGCCTTGTCGGGCAGGTGCCTGTCTCCAATATACTTGGTTGACAATTCTACAGCTGCCTGAACTGCTTCATCCAATATTTTAACTCTGTGAAACTCTTCATATTTAGGCCTCAAGCCCCATAGGATATCAAGCGTTTCATCCGTTGTCGGCTCACCGACAAAGACTGGTTGAAATCGCCTTACCATAGCCTTGTCTTTTTCAATATGTTTTCTATATTCTTCGTTGGTTGTAGCTCCGATACACTTGAGGTGACCACGGCTTAGTGCCGGTTTCAAAATATCAGCTGCACCCATTCCTGCCCCTCGTGCACCCATTAAGGTATGAATCTCATCTATAAAAAGGATAAGGTCCGGGTTTTCCTCAGCCTCTTTAATAATCTTATCCAGCTTCTGTTCAAATTCACCGATAAACTTAGTTCCAGAAGCAAACACTGATACCATTTCGATACTTCGAAGCCGCTTTCCCTTTAAGTCAGGCGGGACCTTTTTTGAAACCATAACCTGTGCAAGGCCTTCCACAATCGCCGTTTTCCCTACTCCTGCATCACCTATAATGATGCAGTTATTCTTGCGTCTTCCTGTAAGGATCTTAATAATTTCAAGAATTGTATCTTCGCGGCCAATTATCGGATCGAGTTTACCTTGTTCGGCATCTGCGGTAAGGTCACGTCCTAATTTTTCCAGCAAGCCTGATGTTTTATCTATACCCGGTTGCTCAACCGTTTTTCTGCCTCCGTAAAATTTATTCGGCCATTCTCCCTTGCGCATCATCTCCCGCAGGCAACTGGATAATTTTGAAGAATCAGCTCCAGCGTTCCTGATGACTCTAACCAATATGCCTTTTTCATTTTCAAGAATACCCAACAGAATATGTGGAGCCTCAATTTTTTCATGGCCTAAGTTAGCTGCCTCCCTCAGGGCATCCTCAAGGCATTTTCTTACCTCCAGTGAGAGAAAGATCTGGGCACTGATTTTACCACCCTTGGTTGAAAGCATATTCCAAATCTCATCATGTATTTTAGTAATAGAAAGGCCAACTTTTTGAAACTGTATTTGAATGTGAACATCTTTCAGTTCAACTATACCAAGGAAAAGATGCCCGATTTCCATATTAATACAGGTTAACTGACGGGTGATCTGTTCAGCGAAAGTCAATGCGAGTTTCCCTGAATCACCAAATTTGTCGATGCTTATCATATTTTTTCAGATTATTTTTTGCTAAATATCAAGAATCTGTTTTATACGAAGACTCTCTATCAATATTTTTAATATAGCTATAGGTGTAAACACTTTAAGTATTTGTGCCCATGAATATTTAAGTTTGTTAAAATCCTATTTAATTATCATCATGTCATCAACCAGCATAAATGATCCTGCCTGGCCAGAATGGATTATGGCCAATTTGGTTTAATTTCGTTGCCAATATTCTGTATGACCTTGCTCTTTGTAGGATATTCCTTTCTCGTGTTAGCAACGGTTTTGACAGTTAAAACACATTTACGAATGTAATAACACACAAAATAACTAAATTAAACAAATGACTTTGAATTACAAACAAAACATCAAAATAACACCACTTGTGTATTACCTATTAAGTCATGTTCTTGCAGGGGTGATTCATTGTCTGATCTGATTTGCTTCAAAATATCTTTTTCTATAGAGTTATTCAAAATCTTAAAGCAGTTTAAACTTATGATTATATAACCTTGTTGGGCGTAAGGCAGTAGGACTTAGAGACTAAACACAGAGCAAAGGGCTCAAGGCACAGATGTGTTGAGGGGGTTGAGCGCTCATGCTGACGCATTCGCTGTTGAGCGCCCCGATGTCTCGGGGCTACGGAGGGCAAGCAGGGACCTTTGGCCTCTGGAATTAACCTGCTATTATCGCAAGAATGGAAATTGTCAACGTTTATCGAAAAGCGCGTCAAATTGTTGCACCTATTAATCATGCTGCAATTTTTCAGGAACGTATGCAACCTAGTACTGGCAGGAAAGGTAAATTGGGGTACTGCCCCAAGGTCCCTGAGTAAGCTTATGGGACTGAGGGAACCGAAGTACCATAAGCGCATCGAAGGGTGGTGCCTTTTGCAGCTAGGATACCATATTTTTTAAATAGTACCTGAAAAGTTTCAGCTGGTCAGTTGTTTTCTCCATGTCGCAGATGAGATTATCCCTGGAGTATGAGGGGATATCGAAAATCCCACCTGATTGGACCTCCAGTCTCCTTAAATGATCCAGGCAGACGAGTCCGCGGGATGAAACCAGGGAAATAAACCGTAAGAATTTTTTCCTGTTTCTGGGTGGATGATCTGTCTGGCTCACCATGTTAGAAACATCATTCATTAATGTTATATATTTGGATCTGAGATTGCTTACCTGAGTTTCTATTGTGGCCAGTGTCCGTATCTTTTCCCGGTAGTCCTTATATACATCAAAAATATCATTCTCGAGCTGTCCCAGTCCGCCAAGGTGGTAAAGCATCCGGCGTTCGCTTTCCTTGACCTCTTCCGGGAAGGCACACCTGTAAAACAGGAGGGAAGCGCCACCCTTTTCCATGGTGATGTGCCTGATGTCTTCTTCCCGGATATCCTGATCCTTCTGCTTTTTACTCAATACCTGGGCATTAAAAACCTTATTTAAATGTTCTTTTACCAGGAGTGAATTGTTCCCTTCCAGCACTTTCTCATAGAACCGTATGAATAATTCTTCATGGGAGTTCCTGGCTAGATTATCCCCCGGGTTGTTAACCAGTTCTTTTATATGGTCTTCTCCTGTATTCTTCTCGTCAAAGAAATCATCAAACAGGCCCGTCAATGCCCCCATGCAGGTGAGCTGGTACCTTTCGGCATCTGTCATTTCCTTTCCCCTGAGCAGGCAGTACCCTTCACCTAAAACTGCAGGTACCGCTGATCCATAGTATGTAAAAATCTTTTTGAAGTCTTTTTCGGTCAAGGTGTTATCATTATCCTTCTTTATCTCCAGGATATCAATAGCAAGGGTTTTATTGATGAATTCCTGCTGTTTCTTCAGGTTTACGCGTAAATTTCTTATCAGCATCGGAATCGAAGTTAATCTTTCAGGTATTCTGCAAACTCTTCACCAATATGTGTATTAAACCATTTATCAATTATTGATTTTCTGAATCTCCATTCTTTGCCCAGTTTTGCAGCCGGGATTTTCTTATTCTGAGCCCAGGTATATATTGTCTGAGGTTTAAGTTTTAAATATTTTGCCACTTCCTCAAGTGTCATTATATCATCCATAAGTTATTATTCTGTTAAAAACATAAATTCCAGGCTATCTGTCTTTTCATTTTTATCTGTATCTAAATCATAATTAATATCCCTGGATCCTTCCTCTTCCTGTTTTGATAACAGCTGTTCAAACGAATAAACTATCGCCGTATAAAAGTTACCCTCATATTTTCTGAACAATTTGAAATCTTCATTTCTGTCGCCAAGGAAAGGGCGAAGGTTCCAGGATAATTGTATTCCGACAAATGCCAGGATAATAATCCAGACTTTAAATATCGTTACTCCTGTTTTAGGGTATATATTTTTCTTCTCGCATGCATATTTCAGTGCATCAATAATTAGCTTCATTCCAAATATCCCGGCAAAAATAAAAACAGCTACGTGCAGGAGTTGAAGAAAATGATAATTATTGCCTGTAACCAGGAAGAATATTATTATCGGGATAAACGATAATGTTATTGCTGATGCAAGTAAAAAACCGCTTAATATGATTAATGCCATTTGCCTGAAACTCATTTTTGATCCCAGGACCTGCTGTATTATGTAAAATGACGGGAAACATATTATCAGTGTGGTAATGAAAAGTATCATAACCTTTAAACCTGAAACAATAGCCTGTAAAAAACTATGATAACTGCCCATTACTATGCCGTATAATAATCCAAATAAACATATGACAAGTATTTGTTTAAAAATTAATTTTCCAGATTGCTTATTATCTGTCTGGTTGAAGAATGCTTCCTTATCCTGAAATACTTTAAATACTTCCATAATATTTATTATTGAGGTCAGTAAATTGGTCTTTTCAAATCAAATGTACAGATTTTTCTATTGTTATACAATATATATTACTGTTTTTTATAGTTTATTATTGTTTTATGATTGGAGGTAGGTAAGTAAATCCCTACTATTTTCGATCAACTTTTTGCTTTTCAAGATGTATATATTCCTGGTATTCCTTCATGGCATTATCCCTGGTTTCCTGTGAAACAAGGTCAGCAATTTTGATTGTATGATCTCCTGCAGATAATTCTTTGTCTAAGTCAAACAGTACCGGCTCATTGAACTGGTGGAAATAATAAAGAGAAAACAGTCCCTTTTTCAGATCACATATATATGAATATATTGTATTATATGTAGCACTCTCGAAATGGACAGTATCGAGAACAGATGCAAGGTAATCGTTATTTACATCCCGCTCGTTTTCAATTTTTCCAAGCATACCGGAAATAATTTCATGACGTCTGCAGGGGTATTTAACATAACCATGCTCAGGATTTGCATTATTTATATTTGTAGATACCAGGAATTTTGTTCCCTGTTCTTTTCTTGTAAAACTCAGTTCTCCATTGGCTCCGGGGCTAATAACAACTGCATTTCCTGAAGAATCAGCCACATGTACCTGGAAATCCATCATATTCCCAAAATCAAATTTCCGGGCCATATTGATAGCATCATCCACGTTGGAACATTTTTTCAACAGTAAATACCAGATATTTTCATTATCCCATGAGTACGGCTTCTCAGGATGGGGATTCATATCAGCGTCAGGCAAACCGTTGGTGTCGAAAGATAATCCCTTTTCATTCATTCCACCTTCGAATGCTATCCATGATTGCTCATCTATTTGAGCAAAGTAACCATGAAGCATACCTCCAAATCCTTCCTCCGATTCAGGCCAGAACCTGATATATCCATCAGGATTTGGATGATCTAAATTGCCGCAAAACAGGACCTTACCATCAAGGCTGAGTGTAAAAACAGAGCATCCTCTGCCTGCTTTTATTTGTGAAACCAACTCCCCTGACCCTGGTCCCGGCATTAACTTTCCTGTGATGACAATACCGAAGCATAAGAAAGTTATAAGGAATAGAACTGGTGGTTTTTTCATTTTCACTTTTTATAATCTCTTTGTTTAGTTTTTTTGTAGATATTAAAGCATAATATTACTAAAGGCAATGGTAAAATAAGATTTATGAAAAAGAAGATTGATTCTAAGACTATTAAACCAGCAATACCATGAAATATCAGCTCATATAAATGAATTGCAGACCCAATACTTCCAACAATAATTCCGGAAAAGATGTCATTCTGCCACCAGAAAAGAAAGATGACAAACAGATAAAATATAAGAGCAATAACAGGGGCAGAAGATTTAAATATAATTACCCAGGCAGCATTAGTAACTACCAGAATAGTCAGAATTCCGAATACTATTCTATAGTCAAAAGAATATTTAGAATTTTTTGTAATCATTCTCAATTTATATTAATCCGGCATCTGTTTTACAATTTTGAATTTCATAACAACCCTCCATTCATAATAGTGGTATATATAAGATCCAGTTAAATTGCCTTTGGTTCTCTTTTATCGACCGTATTTAATGGATTTTTTTATTCCATCTGTATACTTAATTATTGAGTCAATATTACCGTCTCCTGACCAATAAGACCAGTCTCTATCTTTTAATCGATGTTTAAAATATCCTTCTACCTTTACTTTACCGCTTTCATAATATTCTAAATACTTTCCATCAATAATTTCAGGATTTAAACTCGAATAATATGCTATCCCCTGCAAAGTATCATTCATGAAATAATCTTTCAAGATATAATGGTTTGAGGCCTGGTCTTTTTCGATCTTCCTGTAATATTTTGCCTTTTTCCTTTTCGAGGTTTTATTCCAGTTAATATCAAGTAAGATTTTCTCATTTTCCCCTGTTAGAAAGCTATCATCATGTATTTCAATATCTTTTTTATTATTCATTACAGGGTTAACCAAATCAGATAAAAAGTATGAGTGTTTTCCTTTATTTAGCTCTTCGTATATATTGATTTTGTTGATTTGATCAAAATCACTGTTAATGCTTATATAAACGTCTCCGGAAACCAGGTCACAAACTGTTGAATATATTGTCCTGGCGATAATATTGTTTTGATGGGTTGCATCGAGAATTGAAAAAAAATTCTCAACCGTCAGTTCCTGCTTATTTATCATTTTTTCTGCTTTCTTAAACCTCCTGCTTCCAATGTTATACCAGTGAAAATTTTCTGAATCTTCTTCGCATGTAATTCTGAAGTTTGTGCATACCTGATAGTTTCCAGCCTTTTTTGTGACAGTCAGTTCATTATTGTTATAAGTAATTATTGCACTTTCACCTGTTTGGTCAACTACCATAAGTTGTGCTACCCGAAATCCTTCCCAATGATAGTTTTTAAAAAGGTTTATTACATCATCGACAGTCGCACATTCTTCTGAAATTTTATACAGAATATTTCCTCCAATATCCAATCTGTCATCAAGGTTATTGACTTCGGTATAGGGGTATGCTCTTAAACCGTCCCAGAATAGTCCTTTCTCATTGATACCTGCCTGAATTGAGCCATCATAGCCAAACAAAGCATATCCATATTTCCCTTTATTAGCAGGGATAAACCAGACCTGGGAATCTCTCTTTCTGAAATCTTCATTACTCCCTACTAAAATGCTCTTTCCATTGGTATACATAAATACCGTACAGGCGAATGATTGCATGCATGTTAGCCATAAAAGGACTAAAAGCGCTATCGATTTTGAGTTTGTCATTTCTTTACATTTCAGTTATCTGTTAGAATGTTTGCTGGCGGTAAAAGTTTTGAGTGGCGATGCTTGATAGAGTGCATTATCGCATAGTTTTTATTTAAGGTTGTTTCTTACTAATATAAGCAATCAATTCCAGGGAACTGATTCCGATCAGAACTATATCCAGAATCCATAATATGATTTTTCCATGAGCTGGAATGTTCAGGTTTCCAAATACAAGCCAAAGGAATAAAACAATTCCACCCATCATGTTAATACTTATTGCTCCCCCAAGGCCCAATCCGGTAAACTTAGCTGTTCTTCTGTATTCTATAAGAAGGGCTATTCCAATTCCAGATAAGACCGCTCCCAGAATATTAGGATAAAAACTCATATCGGATTCCGGCAACCCGAATATTTTTATAACCGGCTCTGAAAATGCCAATAATACTATACCCAGAAACAGGTTAATTATTGAGTCAATAAGAAGTAATGTTTTTCCTTGTTTCATTTACTGGATTTTAATGACTGGCAAAGATGGTTTATGTCGATCCGGCGATGTCGCCTATTATTGCTCCGAACATTTCTATAAGAGTTGAAAAAGTTGAATAAAGTTGAATAAAGTTTATAAACAATATGCAGCATATTAGCCTGCGTAGCCTATACCGCTTGTTGAACTAAATCCGCCTTCGCGGATAGCATTATTAAAAGTACCC
>CAZNYS010000041.1:0-30749 GCA_964577305.1 uncultured Rikenellaceae bacterium | reverse complement strand
TCGGGGCTCGTGATTCTCGGTTGAAGATTTAAGAAGTTAAAATCATAAATCGTCATTCAATATTCAATATTCGATATTCGATATTCAACCCTTCCATACCTTTTCTACTGTACCAGCAAATGATCTGATATGATTGAATATCATCTTATAGCCTGGGCAGAGATAATTCAGACCCGGCTGTCCGTCAGGAGTTGAAACAAACCTGTTTTTAGGACATCCGCCGTTGCACATATCCCTTACCCCGCATTCCAGGCAATACCTGGGCAGGGTATTGAGCTTATTTTCTCCGAATTCTTTTTGTTCCTGGCTGTCGAGCATTTCAGCCAGGCTTTTGTCTGAAATATTGCCAAGTAAATAATCCTGATCCACAAAATGATCACATGAATATAAATCACCATTTAATTCCAGTATAGGCACGCCTCCACATGTCTTTTTAAATATGCATAATGTATGATCCTGGTTAAATGCAGTACGAAGAGCTTCCTCAAAGATCTGGATCTTTATCCTGCCAATATCACGTGATTTCCACTGATCAAATACGGTGCATAGGAATGCTCCATATTCCTCAGGAGGTACTGTAAAGTCAGCTATACTGCCATCATCCTCCCGTTCCACCACCGGGATGAATGTAATATAGCCGGCGCCCAGAGCTCTGAAGAATTCATAAACCTGTACGGGGTACATAACGTTCTCAGCATTCACAACACATAGTATCTCTGTGCTGATACCATATTCCTTAAGGAGCAGGAAAGCTTCCTTTGCCCTGCTGAAAGTGGGATCACCATTCCTGGTAATACGATATATATCATGAAGAAATGAAGGACCATCCATACTTAAGCCTATAAGAAAATTATTGTCAGAGAAAAAGCGGCACCATTCATCATTAATGAGCAGTCCATTGGTCTGGATCCCGTTTAAAAGCTTTTTCCATGGGAGCATGTATTTTTTTTGCAGTTCTATGACCTTCCTGAAATAATCCAGTCCTGCCAGTAATGGTTCTCCTCCGTGCCATGAAAAAAGGACTGAATCAGCAGTAGTGGCATCTATATGCTGCTTAATATATTCCTCAAGGATATCCTCCGGAATATAATCTCCCTTCTTACCCCGGTAAAGACTGTTCTTATCAAGGTAATAACAATAGGTGCAGTCCAGATTACATCTGGCTCCCACAGGTTTGACCAATACCTGAAATTCCCTGTTATGCAATTTCATATATCTTTTACAATATGCTTATCTAACTTTAAGCCTGTTACTTCTGAATCGTACCACTGGGTCTAAGAAAATCAATAAAATCCCCCGGAAGCCAGGATTGCAATAAGAACAATTATATATATTCCTAATAATACAAGTGATATTATTGCCAATACATACTGAATATAAAAGGCCTTGGTTTGCCGTTCTATCGCAGTATACAAATCCTGGTTTGAATTTGACGTAAGATAGTGGGTAAATGCCTGAGCCGATTCTCTCAATCTTATACCCATAAAAATAACAGGTACTCCTATAATGGCACCAATTATTGTTATGCAATACAATGCGCCTCCAATAATTGTTATTAACCCTATGAATGACATATATTTTGACATCCTGGGTACTGTAGATAACATTGAAGTCTGGATTTGATTATTTTCAGGATTTACTTCGGTGTTTGACATATTACATCCTCCTATAGATTAATTTGTGAATATGAGTGATATTAAATATTTAATCTAATAAATTTATAAATAAATAGCACTCCGTTCAAATGTTTCTAGGCAATATTGTGTTTATATCATTTAAACTACAACTATTCCTTACTTCTGCTTCCAAAACTGGTCCTGTTCTTAGTGAATTTACAACTATCCCCTTTCCTGAGTGAATGTACCGGCAAATGAACTTATATAGATGAATATCACTTAAAGAATATTTACAGAACATATCATAAAATAATATCATACATCATATTTTTAATATCTTGACCCCATTAAAAGTAAATAGGGTATAATGAAAAATATTTTGAGATTTACAATACTGGCATACGTGCAGATGATGATTTCACCTGCCCTTAGCGCACAGGAAAGGACTGCTGCTGACAGCCTCAGGCAAAACGCAGTAAGGGTATTTATTGACTGCTGGCATTGCGACATGGATTATATAAGAAGAGAAATTCCTTATGTCAACTACGTCAGGGATGTTAAGGAAGCACAGGTTTATATACTCAGGACAACACAATCAACAGGCAGTGGAGGGACGGAATATACCTTTACCTATATAGGGCAGGAAGAGTTTGAAGGAATGAATGATACCCTCGTTTATCACAGCAATCCCGATGAAACCAGTGACCAGGTCAGGGAAGGGACCACCAAGATGCTCAGTATGGGGCTTATCAGATATGTGGCAAGAACTCCCCTGTTCAGGGAGATAGAGATAAATCACCCACGTGTTTCGGAGGAGACCGAAGTATTTGACAGATGGAATTACTGGGTGTTCGAATTTGAATTTGACCCGGAACTTGAAATGGAAGAATCATTGAAATCTTCGAACTGGGATAACTCTATTAATGCATCCATGATAACACATGCACTGAAATATGAATTCAGTGCCGATATGAACTTCCGGAGAACCAAGTATGACTATGAAGATTCTATATATATAAGGAACAGAAATTCATGGAGGCTTGAAAACCTATTGGTGTTCAGCATTTCAGAACACTGGTCGGCAGGTTTGCGAGCCGATCTGACATCTTCCACTTACAGAAATCTCAACTCAAGCCTTGATATTGTTCCTTCGGTTGAATATAATATTTTCCCATACTCCGAATCTACAATAAGACAATTGAGATTGCTGTACGGAATAGGCTATTCATATAATAATTATATAGACACAACCATCTATAATAAAACAGAGGAACACCTCTTGGAACAGAGTCTTGATATCGCGTACCAGGTACAGCAAAAATGGGGCGAGATAAACATCTCTCTTGAAGCATCCACTTATTTGCACGACTTTTCAAAAAACAGGATTGAACTGGATTCCTATATAAGGATCAGGATCCTTAAGGGATTGTCATTAAGTATCAATGGCGGCATAGCCCGCATCAATAACCAGATAACACTTCCCAAAGGTGATCTCAGCGAAGCAGAGATTTTGCTTGAATTACAGGAACTTCAAACTGCTTACAGTATTGATGGAGGTATAGGCTTTACATATACATTTGGCTCCATATATAACAATATTGTAAATCCACGATTCGGAAACGGGAATTACTATTGATCCAATATTCCAGTATATTTTTCCATAAAAACCTTGTATTTATGATTTCTTTGTTTTAATTTTAACCAAATGGTTAAGCTATTTAGTTTATCTATATATTTAAACCAAACGATTAATAAAATGGCACCTACGGATAAACATACTGAATCGAAAATATTCGATGCAGCTACCGAGATATTCGAGGAGAAAGGCCTGGCTGCTGCCCGTATGCAGGATATTGCCGACAGGGCAAAGATTAATAAGGCTCTGTTGCACTATTATTTCCGGAGCAAGGACAAATTGTTTATGGCAGTTTTTGATAAGCTTGCAGATAAGGTGTTCAAAAAATTCGCCAGCATATTTGAAGAAGACATGCCCTTTGAGGAAAAAATAAGGTACTTCTTTAAAGAGCATATGAGCTTCCTTCAAAAGAACCCTAAACTGCCTATGTTTATCCTTGCAGAGATAAGCCGCAACCCAAAACTCATGGAAAAATTTCTCAGCAAGGTTAATATCAGTAATATCAAAACAAAAATATCATCTGATGTTTCAGCCAGCCTGCCCGAAGAGGCAATTCCTCATCTTATGGTAAGCATAGTCTCCCTTTCTGTTTTCCCTATAGCTGCAAAGCCAATACTCAAAGGAATACTGGAACAGGCAGGAATTGAGTATAACCAGTTCATCAAGGAAAGAATGCAGGTGGCTCCTGATTTTATTATCAGTGCTCTTAAACAATACAATGTTGAATCAAATAACAATCCAAAGCAATGAAACGAACATGAAAATTTTAAACGTATGAAAAAATATATTTTGATTTTGATTATCATGACATTGCCCTGCAGCTTTATAGTCACAGCCCAGGAGATTATAACCCTGGCTTTATGCTACGAGAATGCTACCAGGAATCATCCACAGGCAGGAGAAAAACAGTTGCACCAGAACCTATGGCAGCTGAAACAGGATAACCTTAGTTCTTCATGGTATCCTGTAATTGAAGCCGGGGCTAATGCATTATACAACTCAAATGTTGTAGATATGAGTGAGGCATTTGAGTCAATCCCTGTACCAGGCATAACTGATAATATCCCTGTCATGCCCCATGATCAATACAAACTGACAATCGATATCAACCAGGTTATTTATGACGGTGGTGCAATAAAAGGCAACCGACTGTTCGAAGATGCGGGCCTTGAAGTAAGTAAGAAAGAAGTTGAAGTTGAACTTTACAATACCAGGGAGCAGGTAAATAATTATTATTTTGCATTTATACTGCTTCACAAGCAGAAAGAACAGCTAAACATCTACCTTCAAACCATCACGGAGCAGATACTCAGCCTTGAGTCGGGAATACGTAATGGAGTGCTGCTTCCTTCTGACAGGGATGTGTTAAAGGCAGAAAAAATCAGGCTTGAACAACAAATTGCCGAAGCCGAAATAAGGATAAACTCAACAGCTGCCGTCCTGTCTGACCTTACCGGCATGGAAATTAACAGTGACACTGAGGCCATTATTCCCGATCCTGTTATCAGCAGAAGTGATGACATTTCACGCCCTGAATTGAATGTCCTGGAGCTTAAAAAACAACAGCTGGAGGCAAACAAAGCTATAATTAAGAGCGAAAGGATGCCGAAAGCATTTGCATTTGCAACCCTCGGTTACGGAAAACCACCGGGCAATGATTTCTTCTCAGAAACCTTTGGTCCGTATTATATTGTTGGTGCGGGAATAAAATGGAATATCATTGACTGGAAGAGGAACAACAGGCAGCAGCAGATTATTGATATTAACAAATCAATAATCAGCACTCATAGGAAGAACCTTGAAGAAAATCTCAGTCGTGCCCTCGAAATGAAATATGCCGAGATAAAAAGCCTTGAATCAGCACTGGAAAGTGATGAAGAACTTATATCAATCCATAAGAATGTGCGTAATACAGCTCTTTCCCAGTATAATAACGGCACAATTACAGCCTCTGAATACCTGTCGGAATGGAATAAGGAGAAACAGGCTGTAATAAACCGCGAAATCCATGCTGTAAGCCTGGCCAGGGCACAGATTGAATACCTTAATATTGCAGGAAAAGAAATTGAATAAACATAAATATCCTAAAAATGAGAAACTTAATATACCTGACTGCCGTGATAGCCCTGTTAACCTCCTGCAGGGGCAATAATAATGAACCTGATGCATGGGGCAATTTTGAGTCAAAAGAGATTATGGTCTCTTCCGAGGCTAATGGCAAAATACTTTTTATGCCTGTAGAACAGGGTGATATAATAAAGAGAGGTGAATTGATAGCCATAACCGACACCGCTCTAATAAAGTTACAGATTGCTGAGCTCGAAGCAAGCTGCATGAGCGTAATGACAAAACTCAGTTCTATTGATTCACAGAATGAAATCATTGAACAGCAGATAAGTAACCTGAAGGTGAATATTGAAAGGGTGGAGAGCATGCTACGCGATAAGGCTGCAACACAAAAACAGATGGATGACCTGACTGGTCAGCTGGAGGTGCTGGAAAAACAAAAAGAGGCAAACAATACTCAGAAAGTGACAGTAAGAAGTGAGTTGAACGTATTTGACTCCAAAGAAGCATTGTTGCGTGAACAGCTTGGCAGGTGCTATATCAAGAGTCCTGCAAAAGGAACGATACTTGAGAAATATGCAGAGGCAGGGGAAATTACTGCTGCAGGTAAGCCACTGGTCAAAATCGCTGACCTGGACAATATGGAATTAAAAGTCTATATAAGTGGCTCCCAGCTGGGACAGGTTAAACTGGGGCAGCAATGTAATATAAGAATTGACAGGGGAGAAAAGGATTATACTGAATTTAAGGGCAGCGTAATCCATATTTCAGACAATGCAGAGTTCACACCAAAAATAATCCAGACAAAGGAAGAAAGAGTGCATATGGTTTATGCCGTGAAAATACTGGTGGAAAATGACGGTACTCTTAAAAACGGTATGCCTGCCGAAGCATTTTTTGGTTTTCTAACTGAACAGTAAAGTGATTGTCTCCGATAACATATCCAAGAAATATGGCAGTACTACCGCTCTTGATGGTATTAACCTTAATATTAAACAATCTGAACTATTCGGTCTGATAGGTCCCGATGGAGCCGGTAAGACCACTTTTTTCAGGATCGTCACCACACTGTTATTACCCGACACCGGGAAAATGACCGTTATGGGCATGGACACAACAAAGGATTACCTTCGCTTACGCAATAAAATAGGTTATATGCCGGGAAGGTTCAGTCTCTACCAGGACCTTTCAGTGGAAGAAAACCTGAATTTCTACGCTACAGTGTTCGGAACAACGGTAAGAGAAAATTATCACCTGATAAAAGATATCTATTCACATATAGAGCCTTTTAAGTCGAGGCTTGCCGGTAAATTATCAGGGGGGATGAAACAAAAGCTAGCCCTCTGCTGTGCCTTGATCCACGCTCCTGATCTTATAGTGCTTGATGAGCCAACAACAGGGGTTGATGCAGTGTCAAGAACTGAATTCTGGGAAATGCTCAAGTTCCTGAAGGGGCAAGGTATTACCATACTTGTTTCGACACCTTATATGGACGAGGCAATGCTTTGCGACCGGGTTGCACTTATACAGAAAGGGCATATACTCGACATTGATGAACCCGGGAATATTATTGCCGGCTTCAGTAAAAAAATGTATGCCGTGAGCAGCCGGGATAAGTTCAGGCTGATACAGGACCTTCGATCTTATTCTTCTATTGACAGCGTTAACCCTTTCGGCGATTCTGTTCATATAACATTTGCCGGTAACAGGTATGACAGCACAATAGCCGGACAGCTTGAAAAAGAGGGACACCATGAACTAAAAATTGAACAGATTGAGCCCGGTATTGAAGATGTTTTCCTTGAATTAATGAGCACAGAAGAAAATGACCAGTGAAAAGGTAATAGAAGTTAGAAACCTGGTTAAGAAGTTCGGATCCTTCGTAGCCAATGACAACCTGAGCTTCGATGTTTACAGGGGAGAGATTTTTGGCTTCCTGGGAGCAAACGGCGCAGGGAAGACTACAGCCCTTCGTATACTTTCAGGTCTTTCCAGACCTAGCTCCGGTGATGTTAAGGTCGCAGGCTACGATATATACCGCCATGCTGAAAGAGTAAAAAAACATATAGGTTATATGTGCCAGAAGTTTTCGCTCTATGAAGATCTTACGGTTGCTGAAAATATAATGTTGTATGGTGGTATCTACGGCCTGCCAAAAAAACTGATAGAGACCAAAACCACGAAATTGCTGGAATCGCTGGATTTCACTGCCTATCGTAAGCGTATAATCGGAGGCCTTCCTCTTGGCATGAGACAGAAGCTGGCTTTTTCAGTTGCCATATTACACGATCCCGATATAGTTTTCCTTGATGAACCCACTGGGGGTGTCGATCCAATTACCCGCAGGCAGTTCTGGGAGATGATATATAAAGCCTCGGCCAATGGGATCACTGTATTTGTTACCACCCATTATATGGACGAGGCTGAATATTGTGACCGGGTAAGCATTATGAGTGAGGGCCGTATTGTAGCCCTTGACAGCCCTGCCGGTTTGAAAAGCAAATACCAGTCCCGGTCTGTTCAGGATGTATTTGTAAAGATTGCAAGACCGTCAAATAATAATTGAGGTATGAAAAGATTTATTGGATTTGTCAAAAAAGAATTTATGCATATTTTCAGGGATTTCCGTACCCTGATAATCCTTTTTGGCATCCCGGCAGCCCAGATCCTGATTTTTGGCTTCGCTGTAAGAACAGATATTAAAAATGCCGGTATTGCAGTCCTTGACAGATCAAAGGATGAAATAAGCTCCGGGCTGATCTCCAGGCTTGAATCATCTGATTTCTTCATACTTAAACAGAACCTGCATTCAGGAAACCAGATCGACAGTTCATTTAAAGCAGGAGACATAAAGGCTGTATTGATATTTGAAGACGACTTCGGGAAAAGATTGCTAAATGAAGGATCGGCTCATATTGAAATATTAGCCGATGGATCAGAACCAAATGTGGCAAACCTTGTCACCAGCTACACAAGAGCTATTATTAATGATTATATGATAGAGTTCAATAAGGCCCGGGGTAGCGGTGCTATGGTTATTGAACCGGAAGTAAAAATGTATTACAACCCCAACCTTCAAAGCCAGTATATGTTTGTTCCCGGTGTGATCACCATTATACTGGTGCTGATCTGTGCATTGATGACTTCAGTTGCAATAACACGCGAAAAGGAATTCGGGACAATGGAGGTGCTCCTGGTTAGCCCGCTGAAGCCAATACAGATAATACTGGGTAAGGTAACTCCCTATTTCATACTGTCGCTTATCGATGTCATAGTCATTCTTTTCCTTTCATGGCTGGTATTTAATATCCCCATAAAGGGAAGTCTGGTATTATTGATGCTGGAGAGTATGTTGTATATATTGCTTGGGCTGTCCCTTGGTATAATGATCTCTACGATGTCAAAAACAATGCAACAGGCAATGTTCATCTCCTTGCTGGGACTGATGCTGCCAACAATCATTTTATCAGGTTTCATATTCCCCGTTGAATATATGCCCGGTATATATAAATGGTTAAGCCTGGTTATCCCTCCCCGGTGGTTCATAACAATTGTTAAGGATATAATGATAAAGGGAACGGGGTTCACCTTCGTCTGGAAAGAAACACTGATACTGGTTTTCATGACACTTGTCTTCATAACAATAAGCACCTTGAAGTTTAAAAAGAGACTGGAATAAGATGAGAACAATATTATACCTTATAAGGAAAGAGTTTATACAGATATTCAGGAACAAATTTCTGTCCAGGGCTATATTTGGTATCCCGATAGTCCAGATGGTGATACTTGTGCCTGCTGTTACTTTCGAGATAAAAAACATTGAACTCTGTGTTGTCGACAAGGATATGTCGACAGAATCCAGGCAGTTGATCTCAAGGTTGCAGGGCTCGGAATTTTTCCTGCTAAAACACACTACTTTCAGTGATAAAGAAGCTGATGATATGCTGCACAGTGATAAATGCGACCTGGTATTACATATACCGCAGGATTTTGGCAGGAATCTCATCAGGGAAGGCAATCAAAAGATCATGGTCCTGGTAAATGCCATAAATGCCACATCTGCGCAGCTCGCCTGGGCATATATGAGAGGGGTATTGCAGGATTATAACTCGGAGCTTGTTGTGCAGAACCTGCATTCAACTGCTCCTTCCCGGATTCCTGTAATTGAAACCACGAACCGTTTCTGGTATAACCCTTCATTGAACTATAAATATTACATGCTGCCCGGCATACTTGTAATACTTGTTACGGCTATCGGCCTCTTGCTTGCCGGTCTTAATGTTGTAAGGGAAAAAGAGATTGGCACCATTGAGCAGCTTAATGTAACACCTATCAGGAAATACCAGTTTATCACCGCCAAGCTTATACCGTTCCTTATAATTGGCCTTATTGATCTTGCCTTTGGCTTATTGATTGGAAAGATCCTTTTCAATATCCCCTTCAATGGAAGCATTGCCATACTCTTCCTTTTTGCCAGCCTCTATCTTATAGCTGCCCTTGGCCTGGCGCTCTTCCTGTCAACCCTCGCTTCCACGCAGCAGCAATATTTATTTGTTGTATTCTTCATACTTATGATCTTTATCCTGATGAGCGGTATTTTCACCCCTGCCGAGAGCATGCCCCTATGGGCCCAGAAATTCAACCTCATCAATCCCGCCGCCTACTTTATGAGAGTGATAAGGATGATAATGCTAAAAGGTTCAGGATTCAACGATGTCCTGCCCGATATCAGGGGTATTATACTGATAGGTATTGGCACTATCTCGCTGGCTATCTGGCGCTACCGTAAAACCGTGTAACGCTGATTACGCAGATTTTTATATATTAAGCTGGTTCATAATCATTTAACTTTCTCCTCCTCTTCAGAGGAGGAGTACCCTGACCGACTGACTTGTGCTGAGCTTGTCGAAGCAAAGGAGCGTCAGGGGGAGGTGGTGTACTTATGAGACAGCCCCAGGGGGATATCACTCAGCTGAAGCAAATTACGCATAGGCAAATCATTCACTTCAATAATACCTGCCCAAGAACATCCAGGTAATTCAATAGAGCCTGTTGTTTTAAATTAACTTTGGGCAGTCATATTAAATCCTATAAGTGAAATACCTAATCACTATATATATATTTCTGTTCGCAGCTTTAGGCCTCCATGCTCAAACCGGGTATGAAAAAAAACTTGGGGTAGCTATACAAACAACCAATCCACCAATAATTAATGGTATTCTTGATGATGAATGCTGGATAAATGCCGGGGTCTTTACCGATTTCAGACAATATGAACCATACAGCGGAGCTCCATCCATGCAGAAAACTGTAGCTAAAGTGGTTTATGATAATGAGGGTATTTATATTGGTGCTATGCTCTATGACACTTATCCTGATAGCATACGCACAGAGATGGGGCCAAGGGATGCAGACAGGTCGATAATTGCAGATTATTTCAATGTCGACCTGGGTCCGTATAATGATGGTATAAACGGATACAGCTTTAAACTAACTGCTTCAGGAATACAATCTGATATACGCCGGTCATCGGGCGCAGGAGGTCGCGACCTGAACTGGGATGCAGTATGGCACAGTGCCGTGCAAATAGTTGACAGCGGATGGATAGCAGAATTAAAGATTCCCTTTTCAGCCTTCAGGTTCCCCAATAAAGAGGATGAAGCCTGGGGTTTTAACCTCTGGAGATATATACAGAGGTATGGTGAATGGTCTTCCTGGAATTTTGCAGATAAAAGTCATGGTACATCTATTAACTATCTTGGCGAAATAAGTGGTATCAGTGGTATTAAATCACCGGCTCGTATTTCAGTAACCCCCTATCTGTCAGCCTACCTTGAGAAGCTGTCGGGTCAGGAAAAGTGGAATAATGCTTTTCATGGAGGAGCTGACCTGAAAGTTGGTCTCAGTGATGCTTTTACACTTGATGCCACACTTATTCCTGATTTTGGACAGGTACAATCGGATAACCAGATACTAAATCTCACCCCTTACGAGGTTAAGTATAACGAGAGAAGGCAGTTTTTTACTGAAGGTACTGATGTTTTTAATAAAGGTGGTATCTTTTATTCACGCAGGGTCGGGTCATCCCCCACAGGTTATTACAGCGTTGATTCTGAGCTTGAACCAGGTGAGGAGGTGGTATTTAATCCTTCAGAAGTAAGATTGCTCAATGCCACAAAGATATCGGGTCGTACTAGAAAAGGCCTTGGTATAGGTTTCTTCAATGGCATAACTGCTGAATCACGTGCTGAGATTATAAACACTGAAAATAACAATACAAGGGAAATAGTTACACAGCCACTTACCAACTATAATATGATTGTAGTGGATCAGAATCTTGGCGGAGGTTCATATATAAGCCTTGCAAATACCAGTGTTATGCGAAGTGGGGCAGCCACCGGGAACAACTACACTGCTAATGTTACGGCAACAGATATGAGATATCTCTCTCCTGACAGGACCTATAGTGTTAATGCAGTTATTGCGTTAAGCCAGAAATATTTTACGGATAATGATAATATTTTTGGCCATTCTGTAATACTAAACGGGGGGAAAACCGGGGGCAAATTCAGGTTATACTATACTCACAGTTCCAGAACAAATGATTATGACCCTAATGATATGGGTTACCTGCGAAGAAATAATGAATTCAATAACAGAGTAACTTTTGGCTATAATATTTACGAGCCGGTAAGAAAAATCCTTAACTCCCTGAACCGAATATCCATTGGATATGAAATGTTGTATACACCCCGTAAATTCAGCTCCCTGGATATAGACATAGAATCGACAACTACTTATAAGAATTTCATGGTGCTTCAGGTTGAATCAAACATTAACCCTATTGGTACAGATGATCATTATGAAGCAAGGGAAGAAGGTAGATATTACTCCAGGCCACCCTCAGCTGAACTGGCCGTTGGTTTAACCACCGATAACCGCAGGACACTATCCGTTGGATTATCAGCCGAATACCAAAAATTCTTTTCAGAATTCGATATGTCAGGCTACCAGGTGAATTTTTCTCCTTCCATCAGACTCAATAATAAGTTTAAGCTGGAACACACCTTATCATTCCATAAGAAAATGAATGATATCGGTTATGCAGGGCGAACTGAATCAATAATATTTGGCAGGAGAAACTCTGCTACTATTGAAAACATATTCTCAATTAATTATATAAGATCAGCATCCTCCTACTTCCAGGCAAGGATAAGGCATTACTGGTCGAAGGCTGATTACGATTCCTACTATATTTTAAACGAGGATGGGTCACTGGGAGAAAGTGCCCCTGATATGGGTAGCGATATTAATAACAATTACTTCAATATTGATATGTCGTATACATGGAGATTTGCCCCTGGTTCAGAGCTTAAGTTTGTATGGAAAAACTCCGTTTATCAATCCGGTCCTGAAATATTCAGCAGCTTCAAAAAAAACCTTGACGCTATGCTGAATGCACCGGCAATAAACAGCCTGTCATTGAAAATCTTATATTACCTGGATTATCATACTCTCAAATCACGTTTGTAACAGGAGCAGGGGGCAGGGAGCAGGGAGCAGGGGTATCAGTTTAATTGGTTTAAGTGGTTTAAGAGTTTAGTTGTTTAGAGGGTTAGACACGCCATGATGCGTTTCTTTTGGTACATCCCTACAATTGGTGATAATTGCAGGCTTGCTGTAAAATTCCATTAGACGCGCTGGTAGCGCGTCTCTACATTAGCTAAACATAATAAAAACACTGTAAAATTTACGTTATCAACTTTATCAACCTGCTCCATGCTCCATGCCCCCTGCCATTAAGTGTGATATCGGGGCTATTTCGATTTACCCCCTCCCAGGGAACTGCAGGGAGCAGGTGGTAGAATGACCGTCGCCTTCACCGGCCAGTGGTCGGAAAGAAATAATTCTCCCTGTTTGGGTCCTTTTGTTTCATGGCTCAGAACCGTGGCGCCTTTTCTTACAAAAATATAGTCTATCCTACCTTCACCTTCGTTATCCCTGAACCCGTTAAATGTGTATGCAAGACCTGCAGGTTCTGTTTCGCTGATAGTATAAGAATCAACAATCAAGTCATCCCCATGGCCGCCTTCCATGAGAGTAGCATACGCATCACTTGCGGGAAGCATATTAAAATCACCTGTTATTACTAAAGGCAAATCACCGGCAATTTTTTTCACTTCCTCAAGTATTATCTTCGAGCTCATAAGCCTGGCTGAATCAGACATATGGCTGTAATGGGTATTGAAAAAGAAGAAGCTCTCCTCTGAAGAATTTTCCTGTAGCTCAACCCATGTCACTATTCTTGGCAGTACTGCTCCCCATCCTCTACTGCCCGGAATATCCGGGGTTTCTGACAACCAGAAGGTACCCGAACTAACAGCACTGAACCTGCTACTGCTGTAAAACACAGGCGTCATTTCCCCTTTGCGTTTACCGTCATCCCTGCCTGCTCCAATTGATTCATAACCGGTAAGGGCTGAATCAAGAAAATGATACTGGTGCCACAATGCCTCCTGCAGGCCAAAGATATCAGGTGCTTCATCCTCCAGGAATGATAAAACAAAGTTCTTCCTTGAAGGCCAGTCGTTCGGTGCATCAGCTTGATTGTCATACCGGATATTAAGGCTGAGTACTTCAAGGTTAATTCCCTGTTCTGAATTGCTAGAAATAAGTATGGCTCCGAGCAGGATTAAAAGAGGGAGTAGTTTTTTCATGGGTCTTTGTTTTGTCTAAAGATATGAATTTCTATTCACCCCCCCGACGAACTGCGTTGTCGGGGCAGGCCCTCGCGGGGGTGGGGTGTGATTTGTGATATACCTCCTACCCCGGATGTGACCCTGGCGCTCCCAATGGTCGGTCAGGGACTACGTCCGGGGCTATTTTTATTGGGGCTGTCTCATAAGTCTACCACCTCCCCCTGACGCTCCTTTGCTTCGACAAGCTCAGCACAAGTCAGTCGGTCAGGGTACTCCTCCTCTAAAGAGGAGGAGAAAGTTATAGTATTGTAAATCAACTATTTCCCCTCCTTTTTAAAGGAGGGGCGTCCCGACCGTCAGGTCGAGGACGGGGTGGTTTAGTGACTTATGAGACAGCCCCATTGGCAGGGAGCAGGGAAAGACAATATTCCATTACTCCACTAATGACTCACTCCGCTAAAGCGGAGATTCGTCGAGCTCGCAGCACTCGCTTGCCTACGGCAAACTCCCGTTGCTCGGTTCCATCATTCCATCATTATTCCATCATTCCATTATCAGATTCTTCGGTCGCTAAGCTCCCTCAGAATGACATAGTTTTCTATCTTTATCGTGTTAATTAAATTCATGATCAACCATGGGAAAAACAAAAGAAAGACTGTACGAAATAATCTTTGAGGCTGACACAAGGGAGGGTAAAACCTTTGATGTATTGCTGATTACCACAATAGTGATCAGCATAATAGCTGTTATTCTTGATTCGGTGCCTGAGATCAACGCTTCAATGCACAATACCTTTATGACCATTGAATGGGTTATTACTATTTTCTTTACGATAGAATACCTGCTCAGGATTCTTATTGTCAGGAAACCTCTTAAGTATATTTTCAGTTTTTATGGCATAATTGACCTTCTTGCCACCCTGCCAACTTACCTGGGCCTGATATTTTCGGGTGGCGCAAGTCTGCTTGTTATAAGGGCTCTGCGACTTCTGAGGATATTCAGGGTTCTCAAACTGTCAAGGTATACAGTAGCAGGTACCATAATAAATAAATCACTTTCTGCAAGCAAGGCCAAGATAGGTGTCTTTTTTGTTGCTGTTACTACTGTAGTAATCATAATAGGTACTATGATGTATCTTATTGAAGGCTCAGAGAACGGTTTTACAAGTATACCAAGGGGAATATACTGGACGATAGTTACAATCACTACAGTTGGATATGGAGATATTGCACCCGCAACAGGTTTAGGGCAGTTTATTGCCAGCTTGACCATGCTGACAGGTTATGCAATCATTGCTGTACCAACAGGTATAGTAAGTGCGGAGATCAACTATCAGCAAAAACTAATCCGGTCAGGTAAAACAAGTACTCAGACATGTCCTGAATGCCTGGCCGAAGTACATGATGAGGATGCATCATACTGCAAACATTGTGGTGCCAGGCTGAATTGAAAGACTGATGGATTATTAGTATCTTTGTAAAAAATATGCATAATGTCACAAGGAATACCAAGCTTTTTCAAGCATTATAAACCCAGGGGGTTCAATTATACTCCTATGTATTACGACCCTGATAAAGAAAAGAGGGAAGAAAGAGAGCGTCGCATAAAAGCTGAACTGGGTATTAAAGATGACAGCAACAAGGAATATGTTCCCAGGATAATGCGTGGATCGATGTCAAACTACTTCCGCCAGAAAAAGACACGAGTGCAGAGATACACATTGATACGACTGATAGTTATCGCCTTGGTCCTTTTCCTTATTGCATACGTTTTCTTCTACCTGTAAATCATCTGATTAATGCCTGATATCATCAAGCTCTTACCCGACTCTGTTGCAAACCAGATAGCAGCAGGTGAGGTTATACAAAGGCCTGCTTCACTGGTAAAGGAACTGATGGAAAACTCTGTTGATGCAGGCAGTAAATATATCAGGGTTATAATTAAAGATGCCGGCAGTTCGCTTGTGCAGGTAATAGATGATGGAACGGGTATGTCAGAAACAGACTGCAGGCTGAGCTTTGAACGTCATGCCACATCAAAAATTAATACTGCCGAAGACCTTTTTGCCATCAGTACCAAAGGATTCAGAGGCGAAGCCCTGGCCTCAATAGCTGCCGTGGCAATGGTGGAAATGAAAACATGCCTGCACGACAGCGAAATAGGTACCCGGCTGAAAATAAACGGTTCGAAGGTTGAATTGCAGGAACCTGTAAGCTGTCCGCCTGGAACAAACATAGCAGTTAAAAACCTTTTCTATAATGTCCCTGCCCGCAGGAAATTCCTCAAAACCGCCACTACCGAGATGCGCCATATTATTAATGAGTTCCAGAAAGTGGCACTGGCCCACCCGGGTATCAGATTCAGCCTCCATCATAATGACAAGGAGTTATTTAACCTGCCGCTATCAAACGAGAGACAAAGGATAATCGCTGTTTTCGGCAAAAATATGAATCTGAACCTTATTAATATTGATACCGAGACCAGCCTTGTTAAGGTCAGCGGATTTATTGGTAAACCCGAACATGCCAGGAAAACATTCGGCGAGCAGTTCTTCTTTATCAATAACAGATATATGCGCCATTCCTACCTCCATAAGGCAGTAATGGAAGCCTATGAAAAAATTTTACCCCCGGAAACCATACCTTCATATTTCATCTTTATGTATGCCGACCCCGCTACCATAGATGTAAACATACACCCAACAAAAACAGAGATAAAATTTGAGAATGAGAGGATGATATGGCAAATATTGCATGCCTCTGTAAGGGAAAGCCTGGGGAAATTCAATATTGTCCCATCCCTGGATTTTGATAATGAAGGCATTATTGACATACCCCTTCCCGGCAATGAACCCACCGGGATGCCCCGGATAAATATTGATACTGACTATAACCCTTTCAGGGATGAAGAAAGTTATAAAGAACTGAAAAAAAATTTCGAACGGAAAAGGGATTCTAACCTCTCAGGATGGGAGAAGCTATATGCAGGATTTGACAGTAAGGAGTCAAAAAACGTTATCCCGGAACAGCAGCATGATGCTGAGAAGCATCCGGAAGCTGCAATGGGTTTCGGAAAAATATTCCAGATAAGAAATAAGTATATCATATGTTCGGTTAAGTCAGGACTAATGATTATCGACCAGAAAAGGGCTCACGAGAGAATCCTCTATGAAAAATTCATTCATGCCCTGCAGTCAGATTCTGTTGTGGCACAAAAAAGCCTGTTCCCTAAAACCCTTGAGCTTGACCAGGCCGACCTTGCCCTTTTATCAGAGATTGAAGAAGAAATTAAAAATTGTGGTTTCGATATCCGATACCTTGGCAATAATACAATCTCTATAAATTCACAACCATCTGCCAGTATGAATGAGGATCCGATAGAGATGATTGAGATTATCCTAGAAGAGTATAAAACAACAGAGAAAGAGCCGGGCGAGAGCAACAGGGAGAAAGTTGCAGCATGCATGGCAAGGGCAGCAGCAGTACCCTATGGTAAAACACTTGAAATACCTGAAATAAGAGAACTGGTTGATAAGCTATTCCAGTGTACAAACCCGAATTATTCGCCTTCAGGGAAGGCCATTATAAGTATTATTACACTGGAAGAACTGGATAAGAGGCTGAAATAGGGGGATCCCCCTTTGAAGGGGGAAGTCTGCGAAGCAGACAGGGGGATGTCACTACGCCTGGCGTGGGTCGGAGACTCACACCATCAATTCAGCCGGCAGTTCCAGGTGACAATATGTCGCATTTAAAATATTCTTAACTATCTTGGCCTGACTATTGTTATATTGATAAAACAACTGTTTAAACAGGACTTTATATATGTATACTTTTGGCAGAGGATTTTCAGGGATACCACCGGTCGTTAAAAACCTGATATTGATTAACGTGATTATGTTACTTGCAACATATACTGCTGCGGGTGTTTTTAATTTGGACCTGAACGGGACACTGGGTTTATATTTCCCAAGGTCAGATCATTTCAAGCCCTACCAGGTAATCACGCATATGTTCATGCACGGCGGTTTTGCCCACCTCTTTTTCAATATGTTTGCCCTGTTCATGTTCGGCCGGGTGCTTGAAGCTGTATGGGGACCTAAAAGATTCTTTATATATTATTTTGTCAGTGGCCTGGGAGCTGCTCTTACTCATGAAGCCGTAATAGCAATACAGTACCAAAAGCTTGTTGGTGCCATCAGTCCCGACCAGCTTCAAATGGTTCTGGAAAAAGGAACCGAAATATGGCAGTCTGGCAGGAATTTCACTGATACTGACATGTTTCAGTTAAATCTTTTGCTAAATATACCTACAGTTGGAGCTTCAGGAGCGGTATTCGGAATACTGCTCGCCTTTGGTGTTCTCTTTCCCAATACCCAGCTGATGCTCCTGTTTCCCCCTATCCCCATAAAAGCAAAATGGCTTGTTATAGCCTACGGCGGACTTGAGCTGTATCTGGCCATTACCCAGCCCGGAAGTAATATAGCCCATGCTGCTCACCTGGGCGGTATGATATTTGGATATATTCTGATAAGAATATGGAAAAAAACAACTAATACTCTTTACTGATGACGGTTATTGGTGAGCTGAAGGAACAATTCAGGAAAGGTACAAACCTTCTCAAGCTGATTTATATTAATGCAGCAGTATTTATCGTAATGGCTGTATTACAGATAATCTCGGTACTTGCCAATAAGCCGGGTATATCAGCCTCAGTCGTTGAATTTCTTGCCGTGCCTGCCTCCTTCTCAGCCCTTATACTTAAACCCTGGACTGTTTTCACATATATGTTCCTTCACGAAGGATTCTTTCATGTCCTGTTCAATATGTTATGGCTATACTGGTTTGGCAGGATTTTCAGTGATTATTTTGACCAGAAAAAGCTTGTTTCGGTTTATATCATGGGTGGCCTGTCGGGAGCCCTGCTGTATATCCTGTCTTTTAATATTTTTCCTGCCTTTTCCGAAACTATCCATGTTTCAATTGCCCTTGGGGCCTCTGCATCAGTGATGGCTATAGTGATAGCTGCAGCTGCCTATGTGCCTGATTATTCAGTCCATCTCTTCCTGCTTGGAAAAGTTAAAATCAAGTATATTGCTCTTGGTATTTTCCTGCTTACTTCTGTTTTTGATTTTTCAGTTAATACAGGGGGGAAAATCGCTCATATAGGTGGAGCAATACTGGGATATGTTTATGCCGTACGCTATAAGCAGGGCAAAGATACCGGCAAATGGATAAACAGTGCCATTGATGGAATAGCCACATGGTTTAAGCCACGTAAAAAAATGAAGGTTTCATACAAGAAACCAATGACGGACCTGGAATACAATAAGATGAAAACCGACCATCAGGAACAGATCAATAAGATACTGGAAAAAATTTCCAAGGGAGGTTATGACAGCCTTACAAAAGAGGAAAAAGAAATTCTCTTTAAGGAAAGCCAGAAATAAAAGCAATACTTCTTTTTTTTAGTTTTTTCAGACTATTTTTAGACCATGTGAATTCATGTAGACATTGCAGAAGCTATTAACCAAAATATTGTTTAGCCTTAATCTTATTGCTGCCCTGGCTTTACTGATTGCGTATGCCTCGGTAGTAATCAATCCTGAGAAGATTGCCTTCCCGGCCTTTTTTGGCCTGGCATATCCTTACCTTCTTCTGGCAAATATAATTTTCGTGATTGTCTGGGCCATCAACTTCAAAAAGGAAGTCTTTATTTCAATCATCGTAATAGCCCTGGGATATAATCATTTCAATAATTATATAAGGTTTCGGAGTAATGAAACCGGGGACTTTTATTTTAGCCTGATGAGCTATAATATCAGGCTTTTTAATCATTACGACACTGAAAGGAACAGTGAGAAGGATATAATAACTTATCTTAAGTCAAATAATCCTGATATATTGTGCCTGCAGGAGTTTTACCTCAACGGTACTGTTGCATCCATCGACAGGCGCTTTGCAGAACCCATCAATGAAGATTATAATGTACACAAAAAATTCATCCGCATAAAAGATAATCGCCATTATGGAGTAGCCACATTTACCACTTTCCCTGTTATTGCCCGTGGCGACATTCTACATCCGAATTCTGCGAGTCTTTCAATATTTACTGATATAGTAATAGCCTCAGACACTTTCAGGATATATAATAATCACCTGCAATCATTCAAACTCAGGCATATGGAGCGGTCACTGTTGGAAGAGATTTATGCAAGTGGACAGGCCGGCACCATGAAGGAGTTGAAGGATCTTTCTTTTTCACTGAAACAGGGATTTGCCCGCAGGGCCCACCAGGCGAAAATTGTGAAAGAGCATATTAATTCCTCACCATACCCCGTCATTGTATGTGGTGATTTTAATGATACTCCCATATCATACAGCTACAGGAAGATCAGGAAAGGTCTTAAAGATGCATTCGTTGAGTCGGGCAAAGGTGCAGGATTCACATATAAAGGTAAATACCCTCCCAACCGTATTGATTATATCCTGTTTGACAGCAGGCTTATTTCAAGTGGTTATAAGACTGATAGGGTCAAACATTCTGATCATTACCCCATCATAGCTTATTTCAGGATCAGCGATTAAAAGGGTAGATTCTTAAGGTCAACGTTTCCTCCTGACAGTATCAGGCCAACCTTCCTATTCCTGAAGAGATCGGTGTTTGCTGCAATAACAGCCAATGTTACAGCAGAGGATGGTTCCACAATTATTTTCATCCTTTCCCATATAAGCCGCATGCATTCAATAATATTTTCATCTGTTGCAGTAAAGATATCATCCAGCTTTTGACTCAGAATTGCAAATGTTCTTTTGCTCAGTGTAGTAAGCAATCCGTCGGCTATTGTATCAGGTTTATGATGCGAAATATACTTGCCTGACTTCAATGACCTGTACGCATCATCAGCTCCCCGCGGCTCAGCCCCGTATACTTTAATGCCCGGGTTGAGCCCTTTAACTGCTATGGATGTTCCGCTCATCAGGCCACCTCCCCCGACAGGGCCAATAATTATATCAAGGTCGGGGTATTCACTTACCAGTTCAAGGCCTGCCGTACCCTGGCCGCATATCACATTAAAATTATCATAAGCATGGATGAAGGTAGCCCCAGTTTTTTGTATTATCTCATTGGCAGTATCTTCCCTTGCCTTAAGGTTAGGTTCACAGTATCTTATCTCTGCTCCATAACCTGCAACTGCCTGTTTTTTTACACTTGGTGAATTGGAAGGCATTACGATATATGCCTTTGCACCGCGCATCCTTGCTGCAAGGGATACTGCTGCTGCATGATTCCCTGATGAATGTGTTACCAATCCCCTGGCTATCTCCCTTTCACTTAATGATAAAACCGCATTTGTTGCACCTCTGAACTTGAATGCCCCTACTTTCTGGAAATTCTCGCATTTAAAATAAAGTTCGGCACCGAAAATTTCGTTCAGCAATGATGAACTTAGCACAGGGGTCCTGTGCACATATGATTTTATCTTTTCATAAGCATGTTCAATATCAGCCAGTACAGGGATTTTCAGATCATTCATATATGCCTGTTAAAAAATACTGTATGCAACTGTTAATCCTGCCATTACAACAGAGACCATAGTCATAAGTTTAATAAGTATATTAAGTGATGGCCCCGAGGTGTCTTTAAATGGATCACCTACTGTATCACCTACCACTGCCGCATGATGAGCTTCGCTTCCTTTACCTCCATAATTCCCTTTTTCAATATATTTTTTGGCATTATCCCATGCGCCGCCTGCATTATTAAGCATTACAGCCAATGTAAACCCGGTTGTCAGGCCACCGACAAGCAGACCTACAACCCCGGCAACACCCAGTATTACCCCAATGGTAATTGGCACTATTATAGCCAGCATGGAAGGCAGCAACATTTCTCTTTGGGCTCCCCTGGTTGATATAGCTACACACTTTGCATATTCAGGAGTAGTTTTCCCTTCCATAATGCCTGGTATTTCCTTGAACTGGCGCCTGACCTCATCAACCATTGAGCCTGCAGCACGTCCTACCGCCTTCATTGTCATAGCGCAGAATACAAATGCCATCATTGCACCTAAAAATATACCACCAAGGAGCATTGGATTGAATAGCGAGAGGTTATATGCTGAAACAAAGTCATCAATATGAGCCGAGGCAACCTGAACTGCTTTCTGTCCTTCTTCGACCATTGGAACCGAATCGGTATAGAACAATACGTCACCTATCTGTTTGAACCCCTCTATGCTCTTGTCAGCCAGTTTACCAAGCCATAACCTCACTTCTTCCATATATGCTGCAAGCAATGCCATGGCTGTTAATGCTGCTGATCCGATAGCAAATCCTTTTCCGGTGGCTGCCGTTGTATTACCAAGCATATCAAGGGCATCTGTTCTTTCCCTTACTTCGTGTGGCAAAGCCGACATCTCTGCGTTTCCTCCGGCATTATCTGCTATAGGTCCGAAAGCGTCTGTTGCAAGTGTTATTCCCAGAGTAGACAGCATACCGACAGCTGCAAAACCTATTCCATATACACCATCTGCAAAATTTGAGAAACCACCTGCAAAACTAAAGGCTGCAATAATACCCAGGACTATAGTAACAACAGGTATCCATGTTGAATACATACCTACTGCAACACCATCAATAATGGTGGTGGCAGGACCCTGCTGGGTCTGCCTCGCTATTCCTCTTGTTGGCCCGTATTCATCAGATGTGAAATACTCAGTACTCTGTCCAATAATAACCCCTGCCAGAAGGCCTGCAACTACTGCTCCGAAAACACCCCATGTGATCCAGCCTGCATTTGCCAGTACAGCCAGAACAATAAGTATCAGTGCTGAGCTTCCCCCCGTCCCGAGAAGGAGTGCATTGAGAAGATTTTTTTGAGTGGCTGATTCTTTGGCCCTGACCATATAGATACCGGCTATTGACAGTACAATGCCCACTGCAGCAACTATCATTGGAGCAATTATGGCCCTCATCTGCCCATCCGGGGATAGCGAGGGCAGTGCAGCTCCCAGTGCCGCCGTGGCAAGAATGGATCCCGCATACGACTCGTAAAGGTCAGCACCCATACCAGCTACATCGCCTACATTATCACCAACATTATCAGCAATGGTAGCAGGGTTGCGCGGATCATCCTCAGGAATGCCTGCTTCTACTTTACCCACCAGGTCGGCACCTACATCAGCAGCCTTTGTATATATTCCACCCCCAACACGTGCAAATAAAGCCTGGGTTGATGCACCCATGCCGAAAGTAAGCATTGTCGCTGTTATCTCAACCATCTTCTGGTGCTCTGTTGTGCCTTCATGAACAAAAGTCAGGCCCAGCCACTTCAAACCGTGCTCCATATTTTCAGGAGTGAATACGGCTTTAGTAAGTATGAGAAACCAGGCTGAAATATCAAGCAGGGCAAATCCAACAACTACCAGGCCCATTACAGCTCCACTGCGAAAAGCAATCTTCAATCCCTGGTTAAGCGAATGTGATGCCCCATGTGCTGTTCGTGCCGATGCATAAGTGGCCGTACGCATACCCAGGTAACCACAGAGACCGGAAAAGAAACCACCGGTAAGGAAAGCTACAGGAACAAACGGATTCTGCACTCCGAGCTGAGCAAGAATTAACAGGAATATAACAAGGAATACAAATACTATTGCTACAACTTTGTATTGCCTCTTGATGTATGCCATGGCCCCATCCCTGACATACTGTGCAATTTCTTTCATCTTATCAGTGCCCTCAGGTTTTTTTATCATGCTCTTGAAGAAAATCAAGGCAAAGAGTAAAGCTGTAACCGACGCAACAGGAACAATCCAAAATATACTGTCAATCATAGGTAACGAAATTTAATATTATACAAATTTTAAGGTCGTTTCGTGATAATTATGCAAAAGTATCTGACTTTTTAATATATGCAAGATTTAAGACAATAAAGAATATTCACGTATGAACATACGTGAATATTTGTTAAAGCGTTGAAGCGTTAAATCGTTGAATTGTTACTATCCAGCGATGGTGTGAGGCTGAGCCCTACAACAGAATAATGAATAATGAATATCGATTAACGATTTATGAAGTAATTCGACATCTACATTCGATATTGGCTACGCCGAGCTCGAATCCCTCACTCGCCTCCGGCAAGTTCGGGATTCTCGGTTCGATATTCATAATTCAAACTCCTTAGCCTTACTGTGTCCGCCGAAGCTGGGCACGGATCCCGCCTTCGCTGCGCTTCGGCGGGCGGTGCTGGAGATCCGCGCCAGCGAAGGTGGCGCCTCAGCCTATTCCTTATTCTTCACATACTTCTCCAGCCAATGGTATGTTTCCCACTGCATGTGCATCAACGATTCGGCTGAAGAATATCCATGACTTTCCTTCGGAAGCAATACAAGCCTTACAGTAGCTCCATGTCCCTTTAATGCAGCATAATACCTCTCACTCTGTATTGGAAATGTCCCACTGTTATTATCAGCCTGGCCATGAATCAACAATATGGGATCTTTAACCTTATCTGCATGCATAAATGGTGACATATAAAAATACAGGTCTGGGGCTTCCCAGAATGACCTTCTCTCATTCTGGAATCCAAAGGGTGTAAGAGTACGGTTATAAGCACCGCTCCTGGCTATCCCTGCAGCAAAGAGGCGCGAATGAGCAAGCAGGTTGGCAGTCATGAAAGCACCATATGAATGTCCGCTTACTGCTACCCTGGCAGGATCGACTACACCGAGTTCTACACCTTTGTCTATTGCAGCCTGTGCATCGGCCACCAGCTGTTCCCTGAAGGTATCGTTGGGTTCTTCGTCTCCTTCACCCACAATAGGGAATGCTGCATTATTCATCACTGCATAGCCCTGGGTAACAAATACCAGTATAGATGAGGGGCTAACCCTTATAAACCTGTAGGGTGATCCTGATATCTGCCCTGCAGCATCCAGGCTCTTATATTCGCGTGGGTATGCCCACAGCACAGCAGGTAATGGTCCGTCTTTGTCTTTGTCATATCCCTTTGGCAGGTAAAGCTCGAATGAGAGGTCAAGGCCGTCATTCCTTTTATACTTCACCAGTTCTTTGCTTACTCCCTCAAGCTGGGGGTAAGGATTTTCAAAATGCGTAATCTGTGTCAGTTTACCATTCTTCAGGTTACGAATAAAATAGTTTGGTGGTATATCAACCGTTTCTCTTGTAGTTATAACAAGATTTTCCTCGTCAGGTAGAATATCAGCCACATACTCATAATATGGAGCTTCAGATCTCCACAACCTGGTGATCTTCCCGTCCTTAATCCTGTACTCATCGATAAAAGGACGGTCACCCTCAGGGGAGGCACCTCTACCTGTCAGGTACAGTGACCTGCCCCTGTCGGTAAAGAGAAGTACTCTCTGACCAAACTCGTTATCAGTGGTGGCAAAATTACCGGGATCATTATAACGGTCTTCGGACTGAAGCCTGAAAATCTCCTTCCCTGTGGTCATAGGATCATCAGGGTCGAACATTATCTGTACTGCTAGCCTCTCCTTACGCGATCTCTCCCTCAATATTGCTATGTCAGCATTCCCCCATGTAATTCCTCCGAACCTTAGTTTGGTTGCAATATACTCCTGAGGTTCACCATCAAAGGGTGCATCAAGCACATACACCTGGTCATGGTATTCCATCTCCTTTTCAAAATCACCACCGTCAAGCGGCTTCACCCATAGAACCGTTGAAGGTTTATCATTCCTCCATGTAAATCCACTGGGCTCAGGGAAAGTCATATCATACCCCCGGGGCAGGTTTTCTTTAAGTGGTTGTTCTGCCATCTTTTTAATAAGGTTTCCATCCATATCCCAGATAGCTACGATTGAAGGAAAGTAGTAATATGGGACGGTATATGAGAACGGTTTTTCCACTGTCTGAACCAGTAAAAATTTACCATCCGGTGATGGTTCAACCGATCCATATATTCCCGGTTTTCCAATCTGTACAGCAGATGATCCGTTCCATATTTTTATTACTGAACCTGCATAATATTCGAATATGGCCTCATCAACAGGATTTTCAAGCAAATCCTGAAAGGTACGTGCAGCACCCTTTTTACCAAGGTTTTCCTGGACAACAGGACCTTCCGGCGCCGGTGAAGGCTCCGGGCATTCGCCCCTGCCGGGTATTATAGTCTGGTATATGATGCTCTTATTATCAGGCAGCCAGCTGAAACCCCGGTATCCGATTACCATGTTAAGATTGTCATCAATTTTTTTCACTTCCAGGCTTTCAACATTTCCAATCCATAATTCTATACTGTTATTGGTTGTATTGGTAAAGGCAAACTGCTTACCATCATCTGACCAGGAAAAACTTCCCAACTTAGGATCATCAGGTAAACCTTTAAGATCGCGCTTACCAGTACCGTCAATATTCATTAAGCTTATCCCCGTAGCATACGACTGCCTGCTGGATCCATTAACAGCAGGATCGATTCTCAGACCTCCAATGCGCAGCTCTTCCTTTGAAAGATCTTCAATAGTAGGCATCCCTGGCCTTTCTGTCAGTACAATTGTAGCGCCATCAGGGCTTATTGACACCGAGGGGGTAGGGCTTGCCGTCATTATCTTAACGATATCTTCAGGGGGCTTCTGGTATTTCAGACCCTCCTGGGCAAACATAACTCCTGCAACAAATGATAACAGGACAAATAGAAATAACAATTTTTTCATAATGGTTTTATTTTGGTTAATAAAATTCCTTTTGTCATCCCTGACTTGATCAGGGATCTGAGGTGCTGATTAATTCAGATTCCTGCTTCCCTTCGACTTCGCTCAGGGCATGTCGCAGGAATGACAGGTTCCAGTTATTGCAAAGGTATACTTTATGGTGAATTTTTTTTATGCTGTAGAATAATAGTCGTTTACTCGAAACCGGGCGCTCTTAATATCCACTTCCCTCCATCATTCCATTAAACCAGTATTCCAATTATCCATGAACCTAAAGATTCCTGCTTTGGCAGGAATGACAATTACAAATAACTAATTACCTTTACCTGTGAAAATTAATTGATATGAACGATCTGAAAATCACTATAGAAAAAGCATGGGACAACCGGGATTTACTGAAGGATAATGACACCGTGGAGGCAATCAGGGAGGTTATAGAACTGCTTGACAAGGGCAGGGTGAGGGTGGCTGAACCTTCAAAGGAAGGATGGATAGTGAACCAGTGGATAAAGAAAGCTGTTATTCTCTACTTCCCTATCCAGGATATGGAGGTGATAGAAACAGGCCCCTTTGAATTCCATGATAAAATAAAGCTGAAAAAGAACTATAAGGAGCTTGGGGTAAGGGTGGTCCCGCATGCAGTTGCCCGGTACGGAGCCTATATAAGCAGTGGTGTTATAATGATGCCCAGTTATATAAACATTGGGGCATATGTTGATGAAGGAACCATGGTCGACACCTGGGCCACGGTCGGATCATGTGCACAGATAGGCAAAAATGTTCACCTGAGCGGAGGCGTAGGAATAGGTGGTGTGCTCGAACCGGTGCAGGCAGCACCGGTGATCATTGAAGATAACTGTTTCATAGGCTCAAGGTGTATTATAGTAGAAGGAGCATATATCGCGAAAGAAGCCGTGCTGGGTGCCAACGTGGTAATAACGAAGTCAACAAAAGTGCTGGACGTTACGGCAGAAAAACTGCAGACACATAACGGTTATGTGCCTCCTAAATCAGTCGTTATACCGGGATCGTACACAAAAAAGTTCCCTGCAGGGGAATACCAGGTGCCCTGTGCACTGATAATAGGTAAGCGAAAGGAGTCAACTGATAAGAAAACATCACTAAATGATGCGCTCAGAGATCATAACGTAGCTGTTTAATTAGAATGATAATAGGTTTTGTGGCAAAACGGGCTTTTTACAAAAAGAAACAACCTTAACAGCTTATGTCAAGTATAAATGATATTATAAAAGAAGCTGTTGAGGTGCTGCGTAAAGGAGGCGTGATACTTTATCCCACTGATACGATATGGGGCCTGGGATGCGATGCCACGAACAGCGATGCTGTTAAAAAAATCTACCGTATTAAGCAGAGAGCTGATAAACACAGTATGCTCATATTGATTGATACAGAATCGAAACTTTCATATTATGTGAAACAGGTACCTGAAATTGCATGGCAACTGACAGAGGTAAGTGACAATCCTCTTACAATCGTTTATCCTGGTGCAAGGAATGTTGCCCCCGAGCTTATTGCCAGTGATGGCTCTTTAGGCATCAGGATTGTGGAAAATGAATTATGTTCCTCTCTTATAGCCCGGTTAAAAAAACCATTGGTATCTACATCAGCAAATGTAACAGGGGATGCCTCCCCGGAAAATTTCATGGAAATCAGTGAAAAGATAAAAGAGTCAGTAGATTATATTGTTCCGCTCCGACAGGAAGAAACAGATAGAAAAACTGCCTCGTCAATTATCAAAATTGAAATTGACGGGCAGTTTAAAATTATTCGATAAAGTATACTAATTCTTCCTTACTTTTCCTGAACCAGATACCCTCGCATCAACGCGGGGATTTCCTGTATAATATACATCACCGCTTCCCGATACCCTTGCCTCAAGATCTTCTTCAACCATTGCCCTGCATGTACCGCTTCCCGATATTGATACGTCGAGCGTTTTCAGCTGAAAATCCTGTCCACTATAATTTCCTGATCCGCTTATCGATAATTCACCATCTTCCGCCTTACCATTAAGTTCGATTGATCCTGACCCTGATATACTGCAATCTACTGATTCAGCCATCAGATCCTTAAGTTCAACACTCCCACTGCCACTGACACTCATATTCAAATCGGCAGTTTTAAGAACACCTTCTGCGATCATTTTGCCTGATCCCGAAACAGAAAGATTATCTATTTCCGGCATTGTTACATAAGCTGTCACCTTTTTATTACCGAAGGACCACAACCTGTCATGTCTGATAATAAGTCTATTCCCTCTTACTGTGGTTTCTATTTCTTCAAGGAAATCCTCATCTCCTTCAAGGACAACACTGAAGGTATTACCCTGCTCAAGTATCAGGGTGCCGGCCACACCAAAAGCAACGCCTGTAAAATTATCTACGTCCCTGGTCTCTTTGGTCTGGGCATTAGTACAACCAAGTGCCAACATAGCTACAAGAATTAAGCTCAGATATTTCTTCATATTTATAATTATTTAGGGGTTTTTACCTTAAATGACATTATAAAGACGATGTCTTAAAATAATTGATGCAGGAAGCCGTGGAATATTACTGGTTGATCCGGATTATTCCATCAGGCAGTTCCATTATTATAATTTTCTCATCCTTATCAATTTCAATTATCCAATCCTGGTTAAGGGGAATAAGCAGTTCATCATCCTCATCTCCCTGGAGCACCAGCATATATTGCATTGGCAGGCTCATTACCTTTTTTACCAGCCCTATATATTCATCTGACTGATTAAAAATCTTAAAGCCCGTAAGGATTAATTGCGGTAGTATCTCCCTTTTATCCTCTATATCACCCTGACTGATAAAAACTCTGCAGCCTCTAAATTCGGTCATCACCTCGCTGCTATTGTATCCATCAAATTTAAGGATAATATTGCCCGATGCATGTTCCTTAACCGATGAAACAAAAAATGGAACAGGCTTTTCTTCTATTTCAATAAAAACCCATTCCATCTCAGGAATCTCTTCAGGTAAGTTATCCTCCAGGCTTATCATTACGGATCCTCCGTAACCATGAACCTTAATGATTTTACCCAATAATATTAACTTATTGTCTGGTACGGGCATATTATCCCGCTAATAGTTACCTTACTCTTTTTTACCTGATTTCTTTCCCTTCTCTTTCTTCTCTTCTTCTACTGATTCAGCTTTCTCCTCTTTTTTCTCCTCCTTGCCCGCCGTAGCCTTGGCAGAGGCGGGAGCCTCATCCTCAGCCTCTTGTTCTTCTTTCTTCTCTTCTTCTACTGCTTCAGCTTTCTCCTCTTTCTTTTCTTCTACTACTTCAGCCTTTTCCTCTTTTGCTACTTCAATTTTCTCCTCTTTTTCTTCCTCCTGTTTTACTTCCACCTTATCACCGGCAGCTTCAGCTTCAGCCATTTCAGCCCGTTTTTTAGCCAGAACTTCGGCTCTTTCCTCATTTATCTTTTTTTCAGCCTCGAGACGTTTATTCTTGTTGTCTTCCCTACTTTTCTCAATTCCCGTGATCTTGGCTTCTATTTTATTTTCTTTCTCTTTCAGCCATATCTGGAACCTTTTTTCAGCTTCAGCTTCATCAAAAGCACCCTTTCTCACTCCTTCAAGAAGATGTTTTTTTAGCATTACTCCTTTATAAGATAAGATAGCCCTGCATGTATCTGTAGGTTGTGCGCCTTTTTGCAGCCAGTCCAGTGCTTTCTCGAAATCTATTTCGATAGTAGCCGGATCTGTAATGGGATTGTATACCCCGAGTTTCTCAATAAATCGGCCATCCCGTGGCGCTCTGCTATCTGCTACCACAATGTGGTAGAAGGCCTTCCTCTTGCGGCCCTTCCTAGCTAATCTGATTTTTACTGCCATTTAATACGCGTTAATATTCTTACTTATAAAATTTGTGGCTGCAAAGATAGGATTAATAAAATTAACGGCAAATAAAAAGGTTGGGAAAAATAGTTGTGATATGATTAATCACAGAGGCTAAGGTTGGAAATCCATCATTCCAGTATTCCACTATTCCAGTATTCCATA
>CAZNYS010000040.1:0-31264 GCA_964577305.1 uncultured Rikenellaceae bacterium | reverse complement strand
ATCAGTTCAGGGTTATCCTCATACCTGATAAACTTCCAGGTATTATCTCTGTAACACTCGGTTTTAGGCAGTAGATCATTATTTTCAAGCCTGTGCTCACAGAAGACCCCTGTGCGCCATTCATCAGGTCTGTTATTATAGAATGCTGTCAGACTCTTCCCCTGGAACCGTCCAGGTATATCAACCCCGGCCAGACTTAAAATAGTGGGCGTTACATCCACATTTAGCACCATTTCACCATAAATCTTTCCCCTCTTTGTGGCTGGTAACCTGGGATCATAAATTATAAGAGGCACTCTGATAGATTGTTCATACATTAACCATTTACCTGCATAACCTCTTTCTCCCAGAAAATATCCATTATCGCCCATAAGGATTATTACAGTATTATCTGATATACCTTCCTGTTCAAGGGTTAATCTTATTCTGGCTATTACACTGTCGATGGCACTTATCATTTTATAATATCCTTTGACCATTCTCTGGTGTTTCTCCGGAGTATCAAACCTCCAGTACCATCTTTCCCTGTTCATCGTGGTTTTCAGGAACTCCGGTAATGCTTCAAAGAATGCAGGATCGGATGTTTCAGGCAGTGGTATTTCAATGTCGTTGTATAAGCTGTCGCAATATTCCGGCCAGAAATACTGTTCTTCTGCACCATCATCTGCATGTGGTGACCAGAAAGAAAGTGAAAGACAAAATGGTTGATCTTTGCTTGATTTTATAAAATCTATGGCGTAATTACCGTTTATATCGGCCAGGTGAACCTGATTACCGTCTATTTCTCTGAGATATGGCCATGACGTTTCCTTTTCCCAGTCAAACAGAGATTCATCAATTCCCTCGTTAACTGCAACACCGAATTTACCAACCATCCCTGTTCTGTATCCGTATTTCTTAAGTAGATAAGGATAACTTTCATACATATACTGATTATCGAGTTTTGGCTTACCAAATGTATAATCATGTGTGCGTTCATACAAACCGGTAAACAGGGTTGCCCTGCTTGCAGCACAAATGGGTGTTGTAACGAAAGCATTACTGAAAAAGAGCCCTTCTTTCGCAAGTTTATCCGTATGGGGGGTTTTAATAATACTGTTACCTGCATACCCTATGGCATCCCATCTCTGATCATCGGTCAGGATGAAAATAATATTTGGGCTCTTGCCTTCAACCAGTGTAAACCTATCCCTTCTTGTGTTTTTGCAGGAGGTTAATAAACAAATAAGAACAAAACAGTATAGTGGAATTTGTAAGTTTCTCATATACACCTGTTTTTTATCGGCGCCTGCTCCGACACCGGAGGTAGTGACAGAAGCCGGGTCGACATTTTTACCTGAAGATTATTATTACAAGTTAAATAATAGAAATTGTTATCATATAGTTTTAAAGAGTAATCAATAAATTTAACATGAAAAGAATGAAATGTAAATAATATTCGAATGAAAAATTCAAATCAGTAATCATATTAATTGAAAGAGACGCCCGTTTCCGGGCGCCTCCGAATTCAAAACAAGTCAGGCAATAAGGTGTCATAAATCTATTTTATTCTACATGCAATACCTCCGCAGGATTCTGTCTGACAGTTATCGTACCGATTAGTGCAACTATTAAAGATGTAAGTGAAATAACAGCCAATAGGGACAATATGTATGTGACAGGTGAAATCTTTACAGCATAAGCAAAATTTTGTAACCACCTGTTTGTGATGATAAATGATAAAGGAGCTGCAATAATAAAAGAGAGCAGGATCCATTTGTTATAATCTGTTATTATCATCCTGAAAATCTGTCGCTCTTTAGATCCCAGTACTTTTCTGATTACCACCTCCCTGGTTCTCAGCTCAAGGTCATACAGAGCCATGCCCAGTATTCCCATGCATGATAAAATAATACTTATTATCGTAAAATACCTGATTATTCTTCCCGTCCTGTATTCAACCTGGTAAAGGTTTTCTACCTCATCATCGAGGAATGAATAATTAAAAGGTAGTCCGGGGAAAAGATCAGCCTGTTTATCTTCAAGTACTCCAAGTATTTCGGATGGGTCATAACCTTCTTTATATTTAATATATAACCTGTTGTAGAAAGGACGGTAGATTTTAAGAACAAGTGGACTGATTTCCTCCTTCAATGGACGAATATTGAAGTCTTTTGCAATTCCGACTATTGTCCCTTTCCTCAATGGCTCCGGAAGATGTGGGTGCATGAAGTTAATGCCCATACCAACAGCGTTTTCCACATCCATCCTTTTCAGTGCTGATTCATTGATAATATATGCTGTTGAATCATCGCTGGCATGATCTCTTGAAAAAGATCTGCCCTGGAGCATTTCGATTTCCATTGTTTCAATAAAATCATAATCAACCATATTATACCAAACCCCTATTGCATCTTCTGCCGGCATATCGTTCCATGTATAGCCTACATATGATGTAAGGTTCATCGGAAGGTTATATGATGCGGTAATATTATCTATAGCCGGGTGTTTTATAAGCTCATCCCTGAGAACATCATAATGATTAACAATATCACCACCAAAAGGCATAACAATAATATTCTTCGTATTTATTCCAAGATCCTTTCTGTTAAGATAATTAACCTGTCTGCTAACAGTCACGGAACATATTATCAAACCAATTGACAGAGTGAATTGTAATACAACCAGAGAATTCAAAAATGTCTTACTTCCATTTGATTTTGTTATGCCTCCGACAATCTGAACAGGTTTATATGACGAAAGAACCAGCGCAGGATATATACCTGAAAGAATTGATGTGATGATATATATAGCGAATAGCCCACATAAAAACATGGGATCCCCATATTGTATATCAAGTTGTTTCAGGGTTAATTCATTGAAGATTGGCAGCACAAGCTCAACAACCATCAGAGCAATAAAGAAGGAAATAAAAGTATTTATAAATGATTCGCTCATGAACTGGGTAATGATCTGCTTCCTGTTGCCTCCTGTTGTTTTTCTCAGACCTATTTCCTTTGATCGCTTGATTGACCTGGCAGTAGTAATATTCATATAATTAATGCATGCCAGCAGCAAAATAATAATGGCTATCACGGAGAAAAGAAAAACCTGGGTTATCCTTTCTTGCCTGCCATCCTTGTAAAGGTAAATATCCTTCAGCGGCTGTAACTTTACCCTTGCTTCCGTATCAGGATTAAACTCCCTGTAAATGGTATCTATCTTACTCTGAAGATTCTCCCATGAACTTCCTTTGCTTAACATAATATAACTCGGACCGGCATAAGACCAGTCATCATATAGCCGGAATGAATCAACGTGCTCTATACTCGCCAGCATGGAAAAATCGAATGTTGTGTTTTTTGGCGGATCTTTAATTACCCCGGTGACAGTCAGCTGTAAATCATCACCAACCTTTACAATCTTGCCAAGTGGATTTTCATTTCCGAAATACTTTTTAGCCTTGGATTCCGTGATTATTATGGAACTTTTTGTAAGGAGATCGTTTCCCTTTGCACCGTATATAAGGGGAAAAGAAAACATATTAAAGAACCCCGTATCAATAAGGACAAAACCCTCTTCCCTGTCTGTTATCTCTCCATACTTCACAAGGGCAGGATATTCCCAATAACGAGTAAATGATTCTACTTCAGGATATCTTTGTTCCAGGGTGGGGGCCAGAGGGAAGGGTGTTACCGACATTGTGCCGGTAGCTTCATCCTGAACATATGATGTGAGGATATTGAAGATCCTGTCTTTATTTTCATGAAAACGATCGTAACTAACCTCATCCATAACCCAGTTAAAAAACAGGATTACACATGCAAGACCAACTGTCAGACCAATTATGTTCAGGAAAGTGACTAATTTATTTCTCATCATGTTCCTTATAGCCGCGAGGATGTAGTTCTTTATCATGGTTATATTTTTATTTATGACGCTTACTGCAGAGCAAAAGCCAAAACATGTGCCAAAGTTGTAAAGACAAGTAAATAAGGACTATAGTATTTCACTATAATATCCATCTGTAACGAAAAATTACACAGCATGTTTATTTTTTAAGCATTAAAATCCCGGATTAACAGGGCCCGATGACACATTAAATATTAATAATCATTGTGGTGCCTTTCCCCGGGGATGATTTGACAGTGATGCTGCCCTTATGCATATTGATTATCTGGCGTGAAAGACTGAGTCCTATTCCGCTTCCCTTTTCCCTTGTGGTGAAAAATGGAATGAATATCCTTTCGATAAGCTCTTCATTCATTCCCTGTCCATTATCAATAATCCTTATAATGTTTTTTCCGTTCATATGCCGTTCAGCTTCGAGAGATATTTGTGGATTTTTTGTGTCCTGCAAGGCTTCCATTGAGTTCTTAACCAGGTTAAATAATACCCGTGTTAAAAGACTTTCATCTGCGCAAATTATAAGATCATCAGGTTCGATAGAAGTGCTGAGTGAAACATTTGTGTCCGGATAATTTTCTTCTTTGAGTGAAGCTGCAAGAATGATTATACTCTCAAAAAGATCTTTTATATATAGTTCTTCCGGAGTAAGATCGGGAAGTTTCGTCAGGCTCCTGTACGAGTCGACAAAGTTGATCAGACCTTTACCATGTTCTTCTATTACCACGAGCCCCTTCAAAGTGTTGCTGATTGTTTTATCGTCAAGGCTGGCTGCCTTCTTTTGTTTACCGTTGTCTTTATAAAATCCCTGTATGGTCGAACTGAGAGATGTTATTGGAGCAACCGAGTTCATTATTTCATGATTTAGTATCCTGATCAGTTTCTGCCATGAATCAATCTCCTGCTTATCTATTTCGTGACTTATATCGTTAATTGCAACAACCTTTATCTGTTCATCCCTGAGCTTAATGCCTGCAGCATTCAGCGAAAGATGAAATGCTGAGTCATTAATGACTATGTTTAGCAATTGCTTATTGCCCGGTGTAATGTCTCTTAAAACGTCTAACAACCTTTTATTAACCCTCTGTAGCTGCCTGATATTATGTAAGTGTTTTATACCTACCAGGTCCTTGGCTTTTGAGTTGGCCAGCTTTATGATGCCGCCATCATTAAAAGCCAGCAGGCCGCTGGAACTGTTCTCAACAACAGCCTGGTAGAACTTTTCCTGAATTATTACATTCATCCTGGCATCCCGGATCTGTTCGTTCAATCTGTTGATGGATTTGTGAAGTAAATCGTAACTTCTGTTCCCTGTATTTTCACTGAAAACCAGTGAAGAATCTTCGTTTATTACCGAAGAGAGGAAGAGCGAGATCTCTTTATTCGACCGGTTGAAATACCTTATAAGATTAACAATCAGGAGGATGGTTAGAAGTATTGTCGCGAAAAAAAATATGTCAGGACCGGCATTTATACAATAAACTGTGCCAAGAATACAGAATATTACAAGCAGGATTATACGGATTATAATATTAATATTGAACCGTTTAAAGCTCATATTTTTTGATTCTACTATATAGTTTCTGTCGAGTTATGCCCAGCTGGTCGGCAGCAGCACTCTTGTTGCCTTTATTGACTCTTAGTGAATTCAGTATCATTAGCTTTTCCATATCATCAAGAGTTTTTTGGCCGCTATCGAACATATCTACAGAAGGACATTTCAACATCAGTTCGTTAGGTCCAATTACAGTTCCTTCTGAAAGAATTACAGCTTTTTCAATTGTATGCTGCAGCTCCCTTATATTCCCGGGCCATTCATATTCAGATAATTTTTCAATAGACTGTGAGGTAAGTCTCAGGGAAGTTTTTCCGTATTTCTCAGAATATCTTTTCAGGAAGAATTCAGAAAGCACTGGAATATCCGATTTTCTGTACCTCAATGGCGGTACCTCTAAGTGTATAGTATTTATACGATATAAAAGGTCTTCTCTGAATAATCCCTTGCTTACCGTTTCATTCAGATCCCTGTTGGTTACACATATAAGTCTTATATCAACCGGAATTGGTTTGTTGGAGCCTACCCTGGTTATAACCATACTCTCAAGTGCATTCAGAAGTTTTGATTGAAGTGATAGTGACAGGTTTCCTATTTCGTCAAGGCATAAGGTACCACCATTGGCAGCTTCAATTTTTCCTGACCTGTCTTCTCTTGCATCGGTAAAAGATCCTTTTACATGTCCGAATAATTCACTCTCAAATAATGTTTCAGTAATTGCTCCAATATCTACGGTTATCATTACCTCATTGCTTCTCTTTGATCTTCTGTGTATCTCGTTGGCCACCAGCTCTTTTCCTGTTCCGTTCTCACCTGTTATCAGCACAGTGGCATCAGTAGCAGCAACTTTTTCAATTAATCTCATCATCTCTACAACTGGTGGAGATGATCCAATTATTGACTTGTGCTGAATTCCACTAAAGGTACTCTTAAGGTTTTTTTGTTCAGATTTTAACTTTTTTACTTCTTTCCTGCTTCTTCGTAACTTCAGTGATGAGTGAAGAGTGGCAAGTAATTTTTCATTCTCCCATGGTTTAGGTATAAAATCAACAGCACCCTCTCGCATAGCCTTAACAGCAAGTTCAACATCCCCGTAAGCAGTAATCATAATGACACTGATGTCAGGATCAGATTTTAATATTTCCCTTAGCCAGTATATACCTTCATTACCGGTGTTTATTCCTGCTCTGAAATTCATATCAAGCAGAATAACATCAATATCACCTGACTCCAGGTATCCTGGGAGTTCCTTGGGGCCTGTCAGGAATTTGATATCAGAAAATTCGTCCTGTAACAGTAATTCAAGAGCACTTAAAACACTACGGTTATCATCAATTATCAGAATTCTGCCGTTTTCCATGCCATAAAATAGTTTGAAAGAAATGATCCTGAGCTGCTAACTTCATTTATTGTGCCAGAGATAAAAATATATCATGTATGCTACCTGGTTTACGGCCTTTTAGTAATGATGCCAATAAATACAAATGTATTAAAAGTGTACAAACTGTAACAATAAGTGTAAAGAAATAATACAAAATTCATCAGATATATATTATAATGTTCTGTATAATGCAGATAATCAGTGCTTTAGTTTTAAAGGCATGAGATTTGGTATAAGCTCTGAAAACTAACAGATAATTATGCGAAATTATATTTCAATTACCATCATACTATTTTTTCAGACTTTAATATTTACATCGGCTTTATCAGCCCAGGATTTCTGGACCCTTGAGGAATGTCTGGCATATGCAGAAGAGAACAATATAGCTTTAAAAAGAAGCATAATTACCACTGATAAAAGGCAATCTGACTTGCGAACCAGGAAGTATGAGTTATTACCTGATCTCCGATTGCAGTCTCAGGGATCAATGAATTTTGGGCGATCTGTTGACCCGGAGACCAATACGATTACATTCAATAAGAATATCACTAATTACTATTACCTTGGAACAGGCGTAACTCTTTTCAACGGATTTGCACAGCTTAACAGGATATCGGCTGCAAGGTACTTACATCTAAGTGGTAAGCAGGCCGAAGAACAGGAAAAAAACCTGCTGGCCCTTGATATTGTAAATGCTTACTACAGTGCTCTTATGGCCAAAGGAACAGTTAAGTCTGCAACCGAACAGGTTGAAGTCAGCAGGCAGCAATTACATAAGACAGAGGTGCTTGTTGAGACAGGCGCCGAGAGCAGGACAACATTGCTGGAAATTCAAAGCCAGCTGTCAAATGACAAATTATTACTTTCCCAGGCAAAAACGAATGCAGGTATTGCCCTTGAAAATCTGAGATTACTATTGCAGCTTGAACCGGTAGTCCCTTTCGATATAGATGAGAATAACGGCCATCTTCTTGTCAGGACTGATGATTCGGTTGATGCTGATTCGGTATACAGTAACTCAAAAGAGATATTACCCAGGATCAAGTCTCTTGAACTCCAGACTGAGGCCAGAAAGAAAGAGCTGGCCGCTGCTAAGAGTCTTTCAACTCCTGAAGTGGAAATATTTGCCGGCTTGAGAACCGGTTACTATGATGCAATGGTTCCGGGTGAAGATCCTATTCCATTTGCTGAACAGTTGCGCAATAACACTAACCAATACGTTGGGGTAAGCCTGAATATACCGATTTTTAATAACTGGTATAATCAAAACATTGTAAAGAAAGCAAAACTGGATCTGAAGGATTCAGAATTAGAGCTCCGGCAGGAACGGAATGCGTTGTATAATGAAGTAAGCAAGGCTTGCTTTGAGCTAATTTCAGTAAAAGACGAATACCTGTCAGCAGTCGATAACCTGGAGTATAATGAGCTATCGTTTGAAGCTGTAGATAAGAAATTTGAAACAGGGCTGGCCAGTGCAACTGAATTTGCAGAAGCAAAGAAAGCACTGTTTGCTGCTGAAATATACCTTCTGGGTTCAAAGCTACAATACAAGCTAAAGGAAATGACGGTCAATTTTTATATGACAGGAAAGTGGGAGAGATGAATTATGAGGTATGAATTATGAGTTATGAGTTATGAACCGAGCAGTACGCGTAGAGACGCACTAGTAGTGCGTCTAAAAAAGTAAAAGACAAAAGAGGGCCGAGCATCAATAATTTGCCCGGTGGGCAAATTTAGCGAGGAGCCAGACAGAGCAGAGGTTAATTAAGCAAAAAGTAAAAAGTTGGAGCGCAGTGGAAACCCTGACTGAACGGAGTGAACGTCAGTGGAAAAAGTAAAAAGGACAAAGTAAAACAAAACGCGAAACGCTGAACCCGGAACACGGAACACGGAACAATGAACAAATAAACATTTAACAATACAATATACAATTAGTAAGAATAAATAAATATCCCTAAATATGAGCATGGATCGACAATTAGAAAAAAAGAAAGGACTGAAAAAGAGGCATATAGGATACATTGTACTGGGTGTAATCATGATAGCTATAATATACTTTGCTTTTTTCACAGATAAAACCTCCACCTACAGGGTGTTTAAGGACAGGCTGGTAATAGATGAAGTGAAATTCGGAGCATTTGACGACTACCATACCATTACCGGGCAGGTGGAGCCTATTGCAACAATTTATCTTGATGCCCAGGAAGGCGGAAGGGTCGAGGAAAGGTTAATAGAAGAAGGCTCCATTGTAAAGGAAGGCGACGTGATACTTCGCATGAGTAATCCCGATCTGAGTATGAGTATACTCGACAGCGAAGCGCAGCTTGCTGAAAAATCCAATTTTCTCAGGAATACAATGGTAACCATGGAGCAGGAGCGATTACAAATAAAAAGGGAATTACTTAATCTTTCATATGATATTACAAAGAAAAAGAGGGAATTTGAACGCAATAAAGTCCTTTTTGAAGAAAATCTTATATCAGAAGAGGAATACCTCACATCGAAGGAGACATATGAATATTCAAGCAGGTCGTATGACCTTTATATTGAAAGACAGAAACAGGACAGTATATTCAGGAGCATACAGATTATCCAGATGGAAGATAACCTGGAAAATATGAGACGAAATCTTAAACTGGTACGTCAGCGCCAGGAGAATCTTAATATTAAGGCACCGGTGGATGGTCAGCTTGGTACACTGAATGCTGAGATAGGACAGTCAATTTCAAGGGGGCAGCCGATAGGCCAGATAAATGTACTTACCTCTCACAGGGTAACAGCCCTTATTGATGAGCATTATATCGACAGGGTCAGAACCGGTTTGATAGGCCATTTTGAAAGAAATGATAATGAGTACGAATTGAAAGTCAGACGGGTATATCCCCAGGTAAGGGATAACAGGTTTGAGATTGATATGATATTTACCGGTGATGTTCCTGAAAATATTCGTACAGGACAAACATATCATATTGAACTCCAGCTTGGAGAATCACAGGAAGCTATTATCATCAAAAAAGGTGGTTTTTTCCAGACTACCGGTGGTCAGTGGATTTACGTGGTTGATCCTTCAGGCAACTTTGCCGTAAGAAGGGATATAAGCCTGGGTGAACAGAACCCTATATATTACGAAGTTATTGAAGGCTTGCAGCCCGGAGAAGAAGTTATCGTCTCTAACTATGAAAGCTATGGTGATAATGAGAAGCTGGTATTTAAATAATATTGATTGGGGCTGTCTTATAAGTAACTATAACCACCCAGTCCCGAATACTCGGAACACCCCTCCTTTTATAAAAGGAGGGGAAATTGCTGATTTACAAAACTATAACTTTCTCCTCCTCTTTAGAGGAGGAGTACCCTGACCGACTGAAAGGAGCGTCAGGGGGAGGTGGTGTACTTTTAAGATAGCCATCAGAACAACTTGAATTAAAACTTACTAACTATAATATTACTAACTATAATCAAAAATGGAAAAATTAATTATTAAAACAGAAGACCTTACTAAAATTTTCAGGACAGAAGAAGTTGAAACAACGGCTCTCAAAGATATTAATCTAAAGGTTGAGGAAGGTGATTTTGTTGCAGTTATGGGACCTTCCGGTTGTGGAAAATCGACACTTCTTAATATCCTTGGTTTATTGGACAATCCAAGCTCGGGGGAATATCAGTTCAATGGCAGTGAGGTAGCAAAACTTAAGGAAAGACAGAGGACTGTTTTTCGAAAAGGAAATATTGGCTTTGTTTTCCAGAGTTTTAATCTTATTGATGAGCTAAATGTTTATGAAAACGTGGAGCTTCCTCTGATCTACCTTAAGATGAAGTCATCAGAGCGGAAAGAGAAAGTGGAAAAGGTGCTCGACAGAATGAAAATAGGTCATCGTAAAAAACACTTCCCGCAACAACTATCCGGTGGACAACAGCAAAGGGTGGCAATTGCAAGGTCAGTGGTGGCAAATCCTAAATTAATACTGGCTGATGAGCCTACAGGTAATCTTGATTCTAAAAATGGAGATGAGGTTATGAATCTTCTGACTGAGCTTAACAGTGAAGGAACAACAATTGTTATGGTTACCCATTCTCATCATGATGCCGATTTTGCCCACAGAATAATTAACCTGTTTGATGGTCAGATAGTGACGGAGAATAAAACCCATTAATCCAATTCTTGACCTTACTGCGACCGTCTATAATGGGATTGGGGGGCAGCCCCACGACTAGGCCAGGAATACTGGAATATTGGAACCAAGGAACCTGAGCCCCGAGTACTCGGGGGCGAAGGTGACGAGCTCGACGAATCCCTGCGGCACGGTTCTGGAGAACCGCGCCAGCGGTGTGAGTCAATACTGGATTAATCCAATAATCCATCATTCCATCATTCCAGTTTAAATTAATTTCCTATTTTTAGCCAAAATCATTTTGAATAAAATATAACATTATGGCTAAAACTCCCTTTTCACGTCGCAGATTCTTTAAGGTACTGGGTACAGGCAGCCTGGTTGTTGCCGGGGCACCCCTGGCAGCCTCACCCGAAAGCATATTAAAGCAACAGCAGCAAAAACCTGAAACAAATATTGCTGATGCTGCTGAAGTGCCCCGTAATATAAATTCCATGCCAGGGAAATACCCGGGTAAAGTCAGTCGCGTTATTCATCCCGGGGCAATACTGGATAACGAGATTATCGAGGAGCAGGTTTATATAATGCTCGAAAAAGCAATGCTCCAACTAACAGGCGAAAAGAAACTTAAAAATGCATGGCGTCAATTTGTGTCACCGGGCGAAAGAATCGGACTGAAGGTTAACCCGGTAGCAGGTAAGACCCTCACAACAAGCCATGCAGTGACAAGATCCATTATTAAGCAGCTGGAGGAAAGTGGGATTGATCGCGGTGATATAATAATATGGGACAGACGCCTGATGCAGTTACATGAGACAGGTTATACGGAAGAGAATTATCCTGGGATCAAAGTGATGGGAACAGAACAACAGGATGAGAAGGGATCATACTATGGCTCTGATGGAAAGCTGTATGGTGAGAAAATGATAGACAGGGACTGGTATTACTGGGCTGATGTGGAAGGTGAATATGATGAATATACTATTCCGTTCATGGTTAATGGTGGAAAATATTCCTATTTTAACCGCATAGTAACGCAGGAACTTGATAAGATTATTAATGTGCCTATCCTGAAAAATGCCGGTGCCACGGTAACCGCCGCAATGAAAAACCTTGCCTTCGGTTCAGTGAGCAATACAGGCAGATTGCATGCTCAATTATGGAACGAAACAAGTGCTTATGTCTGTGCTTTTGCACCCGTACGTGATAAGGTGGTCCTGAATATAGTTGACGGATTGAAAGGTTGCTTTAACGGCGGCCCCGGCGCCAATCCACAGTTTTTCTGTAATTATAACACCATGCTGGTTGGTACCGACCCCGTGGCAATAGACAGGATAGCCCATGAGATAGTGGTGGCAAAAAGGATTGAGGAGGGTATTCAGAATGCCGATAATCCAAGAGCATCAGCATTCCTTGATATGGCAGAAAACCTGGAATTGGGTATTAGCAGGAGGGAGCTGATTGAGGTGCATGAGATCAACTTAGGCTGAGGCTGAGGCTGAGGCTGAGGCTCCCTCCTTCGCTAAGCTCCGGAGGGCAGGGAAGGCTAAGGCTGAGGAGGGCACAATACTATTCTAATAATCCCGGTTCAACAATTCAACAATTCAACAATTCAACAATTCAACAATAATAATACCTCTAAACAATAATAAATAAAAATGCGAATCACAGCGCTAATAATTGCTTTCTTGATGAGCTGTGCAATATCAGCCCAGATTCCGGAAGGGTTTCCTTATTTGAATAAAGATAACCTTGAAGGAGGCAGGATAAAATCGGAGCGGACATACACAAAAGAATCACTCTTCGGTTACATGAACGGTGGGGCTGAACTGTACCTGGAATATGGCTTTGACCGTCTGGTGGTTTCAGAAATAGATATAGGTGATACAGAGTATAAAGTCGAAGTATATAAAATGAATGACCCGGAAGCAGCATTTGGTATTTACTCTGTATCAGTTTTCAGATGCGATACATCAGGTCATATCAATGATTATTCATGCCAGTCAGACTATCAGCTTCAGGTATGTAAAGGTCCATATTACATAAGCATAATCAATAACTCCGGAAAGACTGAAGCTGCCGGCCAAAGCATTAAACTGGCCAACAAACTGCAACCATTAATTCAGGGTAATTCATTTGTAATAACTGATTTTATACCTGTTATACCTATTGAGGAGGATATAGTAAAAACCACCCTTATAAAAGGTGAACTGGGTTTGTTTAACGGGGCATACAGTTGGAATGATATATTGGAAGGTATAGAGAATTACACCGGTCTGGTGCTTGAAAGTCAAACCAAATCTGTTCTCATTCTTAAATTCAAAGATGATATTCTACAGACTCAATTCCTTGAAAGATTGGGCATTAGATCTCGTCCCGAAGTAAATGAGCAGGCTAGTATTGATCAAAATACGAGTCTGGCTGTTAATTATAATAAGGAGATTATAATCCGCCGCGGAAAGTAATCATATCGATAAAACTCTTATATGTCTTTTATCGGAAATTTATAATTTTGCAGTCAAATTTTTGAAATATGGAGCCAATAAAAACAATGAATATCAATGATGGTGAGCCTTCAGCAGGAGGCTCACAGGAGACTGAGAAAGTAAAATGTTTAATTATAGGATCCGGTCCGGCAGGATATACGGCAGCTATCTATGCAGCCAGAGCTAACCTGGAGCCTGTACTCTATACAGGAATGGAAATGGGAGGCCAACTAACTACCACCACCGATGTTGAAAATTATCCCGGATACCCGGATGGGGTTACCGGTCCACAAATGATGGAGGATTTCAAGAAGCAGGCTGAACGCTTCGGTACGGATGTGCGATTTGGTATTGCTACGAAAGTTGATTTTTCCGGGCGTCCACACAAGGTTATTATTGATGATAAGAAGACTGTAGAAGCTGATACCGTAATACTTGCCACTGGAGCAACGGCAAAATACCTCGGACTTGAAGCGGAGAAGAAATATGCAGGTATGGGTGTATCGGCCTGTGCCACATGTGACGGTTTTTTCTACAGGGGTAAGGATATTGCGGTAGTAGGGGGTGGTGATACTGCCTGTGAGGAAGCTACATACCTGGCAGGCCTTGCAAGAAAAGTCTATATGATAGTGAGACGTGATGTATTCAGGGCTTCAAAGGCTATGCAGGAAAGGGTTTTTAAAACAAAAAATATTGAGATTCTCTGGAAATACCAGGCAATTGATCTGTTTGGTAAGGATGGTGTTGAAGGGGTTGTGCTGGTTAAGGAAAAAGGTACACCTAATGAGGAGATAGTGAAAATAAAGATTGATGGCTTTTTCCTTGCTATAGGTCACAAGCCTAACTCGGATGAATTTAAGGAGTTCCTTGAAACTGATGATGTTGGTTATGTCAAAACAGTACCCGGTTCAACAAAAACCAATATTCCCGGTGTGTTTGCCTGCGGCGATCTGCAGGACCCAACCTACCGGCAGGCAGTAACTGCTGCCGGTAGCGGCTGTATGGCAGCTATTGATGCTGAAAGATGGCTGGCGGAGCAGTAGGGGAAAGTATTATAATCAAACATTTCCCCTCCTTTTCAAAGGAGGGGTCCGCTGACCGACTGAAAGGAGTGTAAGTGGGGGGTGGTTAATCTAATATACTATGAGATTCAGATCCAACAGAAAATCCCTGAAGGAAACCCGGCAATACCTCAGAACACATTCAACATCTGCAGAAGCTGAACTCTGGAAGCATCTTAAAAACAAACAAATTGAAGGAAGGAAATTCAGAAGACAACACAGTATTGAAAACTACATAGTCGACTTCTTTTGTTCTGAAGAAAAACCAATCATTGAATTAGATGGAGATCCGCATGGAGATTATATCCAGATCCAAAAAGATGACGATAGGGATGAACGATTAAAGAATCTGGGATATAAAATACTCAGGTTTGAGAACAGGTTTGTATTTCATGATATAGAATGGGTGAAAATTGAGATAGTTAGTAAATTTGAAAAATAATCACCTGCCTCTGACTCTCAATGCGTTTGGTAAGGGTAGGGGTTGTATTAAAAGCACACCACCTCCCCCTGACGATCGCTTCGCTCTGTCAGGGTACTCCTCCTCTAAAGAGGAGGAGAAAGTTATAATATTGTAAATCAGACACTTAATCTCCTTAAAGAAGGAAAAGAAATTATTCTAGCCCATATCTTTCTTCCCTTTCTAACATGTCTCACCTCTTCTTCCTCAGCAGCGCTTCCAGCTCTGCCATTTCATCGCGGTAGCGGGCGGCCTCAATAAAATCAAGTTGTGATGCAGCTTTTTCCATTGATTTACGGGCTTTCTTACTAGCTTTTTCAAGGGCTTCGGCCGACATGTATTTAACTACAGGGTCTGCTGCTATATTTGGTTTCTCTGGTTCAATATACGCCCTTGATTCTATTCCATGTTTTTGCAGTTCCTTAAGTATTGAACCGGTAGCTTTCACTATTTGAGTGGGGGTTATACCCATTTTTTCATTATACTTCAGCTGTTTTTCCCTTCGCCGGTTTGTTTCATCTATTGTCATCTGCATGCTGTTGGTTATATTATCAGCATACATTATGACTTTTCCGTTAAGATTACGGGCAGCCCTTCCTGCAGTCTGTGTAAGTGAACGAGATGATCTGAGGAATCCTTCCTTGTCGGCATCAAGAACAGCCACCAGTGATACCTCAGGCAGGTCAAGGCCTTCCCTCAGCAGGTTAATACCCACGAGCACATCAAATTCACCGGAACGGAGACCTTCCATTATCTCAATCCTTTCGAGGGTATCAATATCTGAGTGTATATACCTGCACTTAATCTCAAACCTGCTCAGGTAAGCAGTAAGTTCCTCTGCCATTCTTTTAGTCAGGGTTGTTACCAGTGTCCTTTCATTCCGGGAAGTACGATCCCTGATTTCATCCATCAGGTTATCCACCTGGTTAATGCTTGGTCTTACCTCAACCGGGGGGTCCAGTAAGCCTGTTGGCCTTATCACCTGGTCAACAAAAACACCCTCGCTTCTTTCAAGTTCATAATCAGCTGGAGTGGCACTCACAAAGATAGTCTGCCCTGCCAGCGATTCGAATTCCTCCAGCTTAAGTGGCCTGTTATCCAGGGCTGCCGGTAACCTGAAGCCATAGTCCACCAGTGTCTGTTTCCTGGAATGGTCGCCACCGTACATAGCCCTGACCTGTGGCATACTGACATGGCTTTCATCCACAACGGTAATAAAATCATCCGGGAAGTAGTCTATCAGGCAGAAGGGCCGGGTGCCCGGATTGCGGCCGTCAAAGTACCGTGAATAGTTTTCTATACCACTGCAGTAGCCAAGTTCCTTTATCATTTCAAGATCGTAGGATACACGTTGTTCCAGTCTTTGTGCTTCAGGGGTTTTACCAATCTCCCTGTAATAAGCCGACTGTTTTACCAGGTCCTCCTGTATCTGGTGGATAGCCTGGTTTATCCTTTGCCTGGTGGTTACAAAAATATTTGCCGGATAAATAATGTATTCCCCCGGTTTCTCAATGGTTTCACCAGACAGAGGTTCGTACAATTCAATCTCATCTATTTCATCGCCCCAGTATATTACCCTTACAGCTATGTCAGCATAGGCAGGGAATATATCCACGGTATCACCCTTAACCCTGAAAGTCCCCCTTTTAAATTCCATTTCATTCCTGGCATACAGGCTGTCAACCAGTCTACGCAGGAAAACATTCCTGCTAATGGCATCTCCCTTCCTGATGTGCACGGTGTTGCTGTGGAAGTCATCAGGGTTCCCTATTCCGTAAAGGCATGATACTGATGATACAACAATTACATCTCTTCGCCCGGAAAGCAATGATGAAGTAGCGCTGAGCCTGAGTTTCTCTATTTCATCGTTTATTGAAAGGTCCTTTTCGATATATGTATCTGTAACAGGTATGTAAGCCTCCGGTTGATAATAATCATAATATGAAACGAAATATTCCACTGCATTGTCAGGAAAGAATTGCCTGAACTCACCATACAACTGTGCAGCAAGTGTTTTATTATGGCTCAATACAAGCACAGGCCTGTTAAGCTGCTCAATGACATTGGCTATGGTAAAGGTTTTACCGCTTCCCGTAACTCCGAGCAATGTCTGGTACGGGGTACCGCTTTTCAGTCCTTCAACAAGCTGTTTTATTGCTTCAGGCTGGTCGCCCGTAGGTACATATCCTGAGACCAGTTTAAAGTTCATTATTATTGCTCATTCTTGCTTATGATACAATATACAGGCAGATGAGACGATATACCGCCGGTATATTCATCTCCCTTGTAAGTGCTTATCAGCGTACTGCTTTCTTCATTTATTTCTTTCGGTATGAATATCTTAGCTGACCCGGGATCAATATGATAATCATTCCGGTTATTTATCATTGAGGAGGAGACAATTATCTGATCCCACATTTGCCAGGTGTCGTTCAGAATAGCGGTGCCCTGGTCATGTATATTATGAGCATCATAGAAAAGGTTGTAAAGATCCCGGTGATCAAAGTTTTTTCTCTTATTGGTAGCATTCAGGACCGACATCAGGCTTCTGTTGGTAGGCTCATCATTGAAGGTCCCCATTATTATTATTTTTGCATTTCTTTCAAAATTTAATATTTCATCAATATTTTTCCTTAGAGCAATGGCAGCGCCTATCCTTAGATTTTCAGGTGCCCGTGTATTATTTTCAATGCCCGGCCAATCATTTATAAAGAAATGGCATCTGCCCAGTCCCTTTACATCACCCCTGATATATAAAATGATATAGTCAAACCCACTGTTCAGGCCCAGGAAAGTTGAATCAATATTGATCAGTCTCATATCATCTACTGTTATTAAATCCTTTTTTGCCAGGAGGGCAGCATTTGTTCCTTCTGAATCTGTAATATGCACAGAGTAATCAGCCCTACGCAGCCTACGGTCGTTAATAATATTGTTTATAACTTTTTTGTTTTCAATACCACAGAGTCCGATGATATCAGGTTGTTTAAAACCGCCTGCCCCGGTTATATATTCTGCAATACTATTTGCTTTTGTTATATACCTGGTTTCATCCCATGCCCTTATACTGCCCGGCAGGTACTCATCATCTGCATTACCCGGATCATCAGTGGTATCAAAAAAATGATCAGCATTAAAATAAAGTATTGTAATCTGTTCAGGTATTTCTTCCTGTGCACTGCCCGCGAGGGAGAGAATGAGGAAAATGAACAGGCTGGCATTTATTCCTAACATAATTGTTATCTTTTGAATGTATATTACAAACCTACTGATTCTTTTAAAATAAATTATTCCGATCTGCTACAAAATAAACATGTGCACAGTAAAACTCAGATTTCATGATATAGAAATAGTAGGATTTAATATTAAAATCGGTATTTTTGATACAGTCAGGTTCATATAATAATTAAATAATATGAAGACTTTTAAGAAGACTTTCTCTTTAAACGTGGATATTGAAGACGTATATGCCGCGCTTACCAATCCTGTTACAATCGAATTATGGTCAGGCTATCCTGCAGTAATGGAAGCCAGGCCGGGATCTTTGTTTTCCATGTGGGAAGGAGACATTGAGGGAATGATACTTGAAGTGCAGGAAAACAAGAGAATAGTACAGGAATGGTTTTTTGGAAAACAGGAAGAACGTTCTATTGCAACAATAATATTAATAAGGGATTTTGGCAAAACGCAGCTTACTATTGAGCACACTAATATCCCTGATGATACATATGAGAATATTGCCCGGGGATGGTCTGAGTATTATATTGATGCAATAGACAGGTTTTTTAATCCAAATTTTTAAAATTTATGATAAATGCAGATCCCGGCCTTTTCTGCTGAGTGTTGAGTAAAGATCTTCTATTCCTGATACGGTGAGATAAGCAATTCCTTTGTAGAAATCGCTTTCAGCATTCTCCTGAACACATCGGTTCCATTCATTTATCCATGGTTTGATGTAAGTATCAATAAATTTAATAAGATCTTTACTGATCTCATTTCTGCATACATCATCTTCGAGCTCAGGGTATTTTGTCAGCAGCAGGTTTATAAATTGAAGTTCTATTCCCAGGTGATCATCAGGCACTTTTCCTTCCACCTGAGACTTCCATCCGTAAGCATTATATATTTTCCTTACCTGGATACTGGCGGTGTCATTCATTATATGGTCTCGTGACATATAAACTGAGCTGTAAGGAGGAGCCAGTGCTTTGCCTTTCCCACCAAATAATTCAAGGTGGTCGTTAATTATTTTATCATAATCCAGTGGATGCTCTGAATCTATCTTTCTTAGGTATGAGGCGGCCTTGATAAATTTAGGATTATCACTCTTAACGGGCAATTTCTTGAAAAGATCCATATCAATCAGATCACTGATACAGCCTGTCTGTGGTTCATAAAGAATAAAGCTGCCTGCAAAAGACAACATCATACTGTAAGCCGCAAAAAAATTATTGTCGATTTCAGTCCATCCCTCTGTCATAAGGCGGGGTTTGTATATGTTAATGCGTAAACCCTGTTAAGAAAATCACATATAATTGCAAGGTTCAGAAATATAACATCTGAAATCACATTTTTGTTCTTAAGTGTTGCATAAAGTGAAGGAACTGAGGTAATGAGAGAGGCCAGGTAAAAAGCATTATATATGTTATACAATTCAAGATCATTGTGAAATGATCTGAAAATAATATGGTTTATTAGTGAGAATAAAAACAGTATCCCAAAAAACATTTTATACTTAACAGCCAGTCCCGGTTCACTCTTTCTGAGGAAGAAATAAATAATTGCTGCACCTGCCAATAAAGGTGTAATAATAAAAGACAATGTGAAGGAAGGATGGTTTAGTTCGGTCAGGGATGGCAGCATATACGTTCTAATCATTAAATATATGAGTGCTATAACTGAAACACCTGCCAGTATTTCAGGGATGACCTGAGGTATCTTTCTTATCCTGAATCCGGTAATGATATACCATGCAAGGACGATAAACAGCAGTACTATTTCAGCAAGTATCTCTCTGCTCATCCAGCTATTGCTTATATTGTTCACAGCATTATAGGCATGCCGTGGGTAATTTAAATGTGCAAACGAGAATAACAAACCCGTAACCAGGAGAATAAATGTGGTCAACAGCATGTACCGGCCTGTAATATATATTTTATCATCACTGGCAGTTGATCCCCTCATGTAGACTGCCCTGAGTAAGATAAGCCCGACTGATGCCTGGGTCAGCCAGGTAAAAACAACAAGTGAGATATTGAATTTTTCCATTACAGCTCCTCCCTGTTTGCTATTAGTGAATTCCTGCCGGATGCTTTCAGGCTGTCTTTATGAGGCCTGATTATTATGTTCGGTTCAGTGAGTTCGGGTGATGCAAGGGGGAATATTGTCCGGGTATCCCCGTATTTTTCCCTTAGTACGTCTATATCCCCAAAATCCAGGGCACGCATTGGACATGCATCTACGCAGGATGGATTTTCATTATTAATAATCTTGTCATAGCAGAGATCACATTTTGACATTCTTCCGCTTCGATGATTCAACCGCGGTGCGTCATAGGGGCAGGCCCATGTACAGTACCCGCAGCCAATACATTTATCCTGGTCAATATCCACCGTCCCTATATCTGTAACATGCATTGCCTGAGTTGGACAGGACTGCACACATAAAGGATCACTGCAATGATTACATGCCATGGATATATGATAGGCAAAAGGATATTCTGAAAATACGCCGCCATCATCATGCCATTTACCTCCTTCAATATCAATTACCTTTCTCCATATGAGTCCGGGTTCCAGATCATTTTTATCTTGGCAGGCCACCTGGCAGGTTTTACAACCTGAACAATTAACTGTATCAATATGGAATCCGTATCTTTTCATCAGGCTTTTTCAATATCTACCATTATAGTATGTTGCGCATTGCCCCTGGCAAACGGGGTCCATCGTTCAGAAGTCAGTATATTAACATTACCGCCCCTGTCAACACCTTCTTCATCAGGATCGTACCATGCCCCCTGGGGTATATCAATCACACCGGGCATGATCCTCCTTGTTATCCTGCATTTGAGTATCATGGCTCCTCTTTCGTTCCATATCTTCACCAAATCGCCATCCTTTATTCCTCTTTCCGAGGCATCCGCCGGGTTAATGAATACTCTTTGGGGAAAGGCATTCATGGTCCATTCATTATTATCATGTGTTGAGTGCACCCGGGGGTTGTAATGATGGCCCATAGCCTGGAGTGGGAATATTTCTGCTTTTTCGTCAAATGGGTTGTCCCACTCACGAATATATTTGGCCACCGGGGGTATCTCATCAGGCTGGCCGGCCTTAAACAGTTCAATAGAAAATATCTCTATTTTACCCGAAGGAGTATTTAGCGGATATTTCCGGGGGTTTTGGGTGAATTCTTCCAATGCAATTTTTGGTTCATAAACAGGCTTTGTATAAACACCAGCATTGCCTGCTGCAAATTTCCTGAAAGGGGGCATATCAGGGAACCTTGTTTTCCTGTATATTTCATCTACAAACCAGGCAACCCAGTCTTTTTCATCTCGTCCGCCTTCAGTGAATTTATCGTATACTCCGAATCTCTTTGCCAGATCAGCACAAATACGGTAATCACTTTTTGTTTCAAATGGAGGTTCCACAATTTTAGGGGTTATAAAAACCTCTTCACCATATTTCCAGCCATCTTCAATGCCCCATGTTTCAAATTGCGTGCAGACCGGTAATACCAGGTCAGCATACTTAGCAGAGGGGGTCATGAAGTTATCCTGTACTATAATAAATTCAAGCAGGTCGGGATCCTTAAGTATTTTTATTGTGCGATTAATATTGCCATGCTGGTTTACAAGTATATTGCTTGCTACTGACCAGATAAGCTTGATATTATTATCCAGTTTGTCAGCTCCCCTAAGTCCGTGCTCCGGTCCGAGTTCTTTTCCCCTTAGCACAGCTTCGGTCCACAGGTATACAGGTATAGTGCCTTTAACCGGATTCGATCTTGAAGGGAAGACGGTCCAGAAAGGTCCACCCCCTGCCTGGTTGGCAAGACCACTGGCCCAGCCACCAGGTATACCAATATTCCCCGTCATCGCTGCCAGTGTGGCGCCTGCACGTACTACCTGTTCGCCATATGCCCTTCTCTGCATTCCGTATCCCTGGTACAGGATAGCCGGTTTCGTGCTGGCATATTCAATGGCGATACGCCTTATTGTCGCTGCAGGGACAGCTGTGATCTTTTCGGCCCATTCCGGTGTTTTTGGTATGCCATCCATGGTTCCCAGTATATAGTCCCTGTACGACTCTTCATTTTCGTAACCTTCAGGCATGTTGGATTTATCGAATCCTGAGCAGCATTTATTTATAAATTCATTATCAGTCAGTTTCTCATTAATTATTACCCATGCCATGGCACTCATAAAAGCAACATCGGTTCCCGGCCTGACGGGTATCCATTCATCTGCCAGGGCAACTGCACTCGGGCTCATCCTTGGATCGATACATACAACCCTGGCACCATTCTCCCTTGCTTTCCTTATGAAATAGTCACTATTGGTTCCATCTTTCATCTCTGCAGGATTCCATCCCCACATGAGTATATACCTGCTGTTCATCCAGTCCTGTCTCTGGTTGCCGGTTTCGAGAGTGCCAAAAATAGTTGGCGTTGCTATATTGATACAAGCCCAGCTGTAACTGTTATAAAAGCCCAGGCTGCCTCCCAGCAGATTCATCAACCTGGCAGCAGGCCAGCGCCCGTTAGTGTTTGTATACGAGCCTGTTCCGTATGGGACATGAATAGCAGAATTACCATATTTCTCTATTACCCCTGATATTTTCGAATACATAATATCATAGGCTGTATCCCAGCTTATCTTCCTGAATTTCCCTTCACCTCTTTCTCCGGTTCGCACCAGGGGGTATTTCAGCCTGTCAGGATGGTACTGTCTTTTCCGGTATGACCTGCCTCTGATACATGCTCTTAACTGTGGATCAGAAATATCATCTTTCTGACGGTCATCAGTCTCAATACGGGTAATAATTCCGTTTTGAACATATACTTTCAGCAGGCACTTGCCCCCGCAATTATGCGCCGGACAACCTGTCCTTATTATTCTTTCTTCCCTTACCGGATCTATTATCTCTTGTGATTTATTATCACACGAAACAAGAACTCCAGGACCAAGCAATGTGCCGGTTGCCAGTGATGACCATTTAACGAAATTTCTCCGGTCAATCCTGCTTCTGAATAATGATATGTCTTTATTCTTTTCCTGCATATGAAAGGGTAAAAATAAGGAAAAAATAAAATACTCCACCTTCACCTCGAGAACTCGGGGCTACGGGGGACACTGTAAGGTTGAGGCTTCCGCCTCCGCCAAGGCTATGGCGGACGGAGAAGTCTGAGGCTCCGCCTTCGATGGCGTGGATTTTAAATACACCCTATCTTCGGTCGAAGATTCAGAACTGAGGTTGAGGAAAAAGAGTATAAAAGAACCGGTAATTTAATCTCTCAACATTACCGGTATTATATTTAGTAATTATATTCTTGCTAATTAGCGTCTACTGTTACTGAAGCCTTAAAATCGGGAACCTCTTTCGGGTATGCATTTGTCTTGAGCTTCTCGTTAACTTCTTTAAATGCATTTACTGTGTACTCCACATCTTCAAGTGTATGTACCGCAGTTGGTATGATCCGAAGCATAATAACCCCTTTAGGCACTACGGGGTAAATAACTATTGAGCAGAAGATATTATAATTCTGTCTTAAATCAAATGTTACCTGTGAAGCTTCTGTAACCCCCCCCTTAAGGAACACGGGGGTTACGGGCGATTCTGTTTTACCAAGATCCAGTCCTGCATTTTTCAGACCTGATTGAAGTGCTCTGACTATTTTCCAGAGATTCTCTTTTAGCTCGGGCATTGATTTGAGCATTTCCAGCCTCTTTATAGCACCTACTGTCATGGCCATTGGCAATGATTTTGCAAAAATCTGCGATCTCATATTATACATCAGGTAATTTACCACCTCCCTGGTGCTGGCTACAAAACCTCCAATGCCTGCCATCGATTTGGCAAAAGTTGCAAAATACACGTCTACTTCATCCTGAACTCCGTAATGTTCTCCGGTACCGGCGCCTGTCTTTCCCATGGTTCCAAACCCGTGAGCATCATCAACGAGGAGCCTGAAATTGTATTTCTTCTTTAGATTAGCAAGACCATACAAATTACCCAGATCACCTGCCATGCCGAAAACACCTTCAGTAATAACGAGCACTCCACCTCCTGTATGTTCGGCGAGTTTGGTTGCACGCTGTAGCTGTTTTTCACAGTTTTGCATGTCATTATGGGGATAAACAAATCTTTTCCCCATATGGAGGCGCAGACCATCAAGGATGCATGCATGTGATTCGGAATCGTACACTATAATATCCCTTCTGTCTACCAGTGCATCAATGATTGAGACCATGCCCATATAGCCGTAATTGAGCAGGTATGCAGCGTCCTTGCCAACGAAATCAGCTGCCATAGCTTCAAATTGTTCGTGTATGGATGTTTGTCCGGACATCATCCTGGCACCCATAGGGTAAGCAAGACCGTATTTTTCTGCAGCTTCCCTGTCAGTTTTTCGTACTTCAGGATTATTTGCCAGTCCCAGATAATTGTTGAGGCTCCATGTCAGGACCTCACGGCCCATAAATTTCATTCTTGGAGCAATCTCTCCCTCCAATTTGGGAAAGGTAAAATAGCCATGTCCGGCTTCCTGGTACTGTCCCAGTGAACCTTTGTTTGCATTTATCTTTTCAAAAATATCCACAGTTATAGGGTTTTAAGTTAATTTTGGACAAAATTAAGTAATAGCTCTGATAGGTACATACCTATTTATACCTAATTTTCGACAAATGACAAACGACAAACAAGCCCCGAGGATTAGGAGCGAGCTCGACGAAACCCAGTGGCACGGTTCTGGAACCGAACTACCCGAGTTTACGTTAGCAAGCGAGAACTGCGACCTCAGTGAACGATGAAGTCGTGGATTACAAATCCACAACGATCAGAGTGAACTAAATCCACGCCATCTTTAACCTTAGCCTTCCCTGCCCTCCGGAGCTTTAGCGAAGGAGGGAGCCTTAGCCTTAGCCTATAGTTATATCTTGGTACAAGATTTGCGGCACTTGACTAATCATTTATTTTATGCACTTACTTTATAAAAAAATTACTAAGTTTGCACAACATTTTTGAGTATGAGGAGTAAGGGATTTATATTATTGATAATAGCGGTTTTAGCTTCTTCTTGTGGTGAATATGAGAAGCTGCTTAAGAGTACCGACTCTGAGCTGAAGAAAGCAAAAGCAAAAGAGTACTTTGATGAAGGCAAGTATGTCCGTACTTCCGAACTTCTTAACCAGATACTACCGCGCTATCGTGCAACGGCCGAAGCGGAAGAGCTTAACTGGCTTAATGCAAGATGTTACTATAATATGAGGGATTATATTATGGCAGGCAGTGCCTATAAGAATTTTGCTGAAACATATCCTTACAATGAACATGCTGAGGAGGCTACTTTCATGACGGCTTATTGCGATTATCTGTTATCACCACGCCCTGAACTGGATCAGGCTTATACAAATAGTGCTATCGAGGCATTTACATTTTTCCAGAGGCGATATCCATCAAGTGATAAAGTAGATGAAGCGCAGGAGCTGATAAAAGAACTGGAGGATAAGCTGGTAGAGAAATCATATATAAATGCAAGACTCTATTATGATCTTAAAGAATACCAGGCTGCTGTTGTGGCACTTGATAACAGCCTTAAGGATTATCCCAATACTAAATACAGGGAAGAATTAATGTTCCTTAAATTGGAATCCAGTTACCTCTATGCCCTGAACAGTGTGGCAGATAAACAGCAGGAACGCTTCCAGGTAGCACTTGATGAATATTATTCATTTATTGAGGAGTTTCCTGATTCCGAATTCAGTAAGGAAGCCCAAAGAATACATGATAGTACAGCAGAGTTCTTAAATATTGAAGAAACACAGAATAAATAATAAATAATGGATTACAGGAAGACAAATGCGGCAACCACTACAATTACCCGGGACAAGACTGACATGGAGAGAAAAACGGGTAATATTTATGAGGCAGTTATGATATGTGCTAAAAGAGCAAATCAGATATCAGTTGAGATAAAACAGGAGTTAAACCAGAAACTGGAAGAGTTTGCTTCATATACTGATAACCTTGAAGAGGTCTTTGAGAACCGTGAGCAGATAGAAATATCCAAGTTCTATGAAAGACTTCCGAAGCCTACTCTTATCTCACTGCAGGAATTTGATGAGGATAAAATCTATTATCGTAAGCCAGATCAGGATATAAGCAAAGCCAATAGCATCTGATGCTTAAAGGGAAGAAAATACTACTTGGTATAACCGGAGGAATAGCAGCATATAAAGCTGCAGCACTAATCCGTTTACTCGTTAAGGAAGGAGCCGAGGTAAAGGTAGTAATGACACCTATGGCAAAGGAATTTATTACCCCTCTTACACTTGCTACCCTTTCTAAAAATCCTGTATTGGTCAATTTTTTTGACCCTGAAGACGGGAGATGGAACAGCCATATTGAAATCGGGATGTGGGCTGATGCTTATGTTATTGCACCTGCATCCGCAAACACCATAGCAAAAATGGCTGCTGGAATAGCTGATAATCTCCTGTTAATAACTTATTTGTCAGTTCGTTCCTCGGTTTTTATTGCACCGGCAATGGATGTTGATATGTATGAGCATATTGCTACCATTGAGAATCTCAGTACTCTTAAAGCAAGAAAGGTACATATCATACAACCTGGAACGGGTGAGTTGGCCAGCGGACTGGAAGGAAAAGGAAGGATGGCTGAACCTGAGGAGATAGTTGAAATACTAAGGGATTTTTTCAGTAAAAAAAAAAGTCCTTATTAAAGGATAAAACCGTCCTGGTTAATGCAGGCCCTACCCACGAGAGAATTGACCCTGTTCGTTTTATAGGCAACTATTCATCAGGTAAAATGGGCATTGCTATTGCTCATGAAGCTTTTAAAAGAGGTGCCAGTGTGATACTGGTGCTGGGCCCGGTGGATGAAAAACCCCGGGTAGATGGGATTAAAATCATTCATGTTGTTTCTGCTGAAGAAATGGCAAAGGAAACCCGGCAGTATTTTCATAATTGTGACATTGCAATCCTTGCTGCTGCGGTAGCCGATTATACACCGGAGTCAAGATCAGAGTCAAAGATTAAGAAAAAAGATACAGAACTGGTTCTACGACTTAAACCCACAACTGATATAGCAGCCGAATTGGGACAAATAAAGAAATCAGGCCAGTTACTGGCAGGTTTTGCCCTGGAAACGGAGAATGAACAAATGAATGCCATGGATAAGCTGAAAAGGAAGAACTTAGACCTTATTGTACTGAATTCATTAAGGGATAAAGGCGCATGTTTTCAGTTCGATACAAACAGGGTAACACTGATTGACAAAAACAATAATATTGAAGAATTTGAGTTAAAATCAAAAGCCGGGGTTGCTGTTGATATTCTTAATAAGATTGAGACAATGGTATAATTATTCTTATAAAATGAGTCTGTTGAAAAAAATATCTATTTTTCTGACAACCATGCTGTTAATGCTTTCAGGACATCTACAGGCACAGGAACTGAAATGCACTGTCCAGATTTCTGCACAACGTATACAGGGTTCAAACAGGCAGGTTTTCCAGACAATGCAAAAGGCTATTTATGAGTTTATGAATAATACTGTCTGGACCAATCAAGTGTACAACTACAGTGAACGTATTGATTGTAATATACTGATTAATCTTACTGAACAACTTTCAGCCGATGAATTCAGGGGTACCCTGCAGGTAACGTCACGGCGGCCTGTATATAATACCACCTATAATACAACAATGCTTAATTTCGTTGATAATAACATCCAATTCAGGTACGTCGAATTTCAGCCACTTGAATTTGATCCCACCATGCACCGGTCAAACCTTACAGCATTACTTGGATATTATGCCTACCTTATCCTTGGCTTCGATTATGACTCATATTCACCGCGGGGAGGAACAGATATGTTTGAGATGTGTGAACGTATTGTCAGCAATGCTCAGAATACACCTGAAGCGGGCTGGAAGCCATATGACGGTTCACGTAACCGTAACAGATACTGGCTTATAAATAATATTCTTAACAGGGAATATTCAAATGTAAGGGATTTTATTTACAGGTACCATATAGAAGGGCTCGATCATCTTGAATCAAGCATAACAGAGTCAAGAACAGGCATGGTTGAAACACTGAGGCTTTTGCAGGAAGTCTACAGAAAACGCCCCGACCCTTTTATGTACTACCTGACTATTGTTCTTGACGCGAAAAAAGAAGAATTAATTAATATATTTACAGAAGCATTCCCGGAAGAGAAGAGCAGGGTGGTGGAGATACTTGCCGAAGTTGACCCTGCAAATAAATCAGACTATGAGAAAATACAGCAATAAATTTCTTTAAGCATGCTGAGAAAACTGCTTGTACGTAATTATGCCCTTATAAAAGAGCTCGAAATCAATTTCGATAAAGGATTTACAGTTTTAACCGGGGAAACAGGTGCAGGCAAGTCTATTATACTGGGGGCATTATCACTTATCCTGGGTAACAGGGCAGATTCTTCAACTTTACTTGATAAATCTGAAAAGTGTATTGTTGAAGGTTTGTTCGATATTGACGGTGACCAGGCCCATGAATTTTTCAAAGAGAATGATATTGATGAAGTGACTCCGGTTGAAATACGCCGTGAGATTATACCAAATGGCAGGTCGCGCGCTTTCATAAATGATACTCCCGTTACTCTCGATATAATGAAAGAACTCGGGAGCAGACTTATTGACATTCATTCACAACACCAGAGCCTTCTGCTCACCTCCAACCAGTTTCAGTTAAGTGTAATAGATTCATTCGCTGATCATACTACATTGCTGGATGAGTACAGGGCAGTTTATACTGAATATAAGGAACTTGAAAAAGAATACGGGATTCTGGCAGGTGAAAGAGATAAGAATATGTCAGACCTCGATTATTTTACTTTTCAGCTTAAGCAGCTTGATGAGGCAAAACTCGGTGAAGGAGAAGAAAAAGATCTTGAGACCGAGCAGGAAATGCTTACACACGCAGGGGAAATAAATGAAGCTCTGGCTAATTCTTCTCTGTTGATAAACGGCGATGACTATTCAGCAATTAATAAGTTACATGAAGTGCGCAGATTGCTTGAAAGGATAGTGTCTTTTTACCCGGATTCCGATGCTTTGCTTCAAAGGCTTGAGAGTACCATCATTGAACTTAATGATCTGGGTAATGAAATGAATAATAGATCTTTTGATATAGATAGTGACCCGGACCGCCTAGAGTTTGTAACGCAGCGCCTTGATACTCTCAATTCTTTAATGCAAAAGCACAGGGCAGGAGATACTAAATCGCTTATCGAAAAAAGAGAGGAAATACGAAATACAGTATCGGGTATTGAAACCAGTGATGAAAGACTGGCAGAGCTGGAGAAAATGCTTGAAAAAAGATTAAGCAGGTTAAATGAGCTGGCAAATCAGATCAGTGAAAACAGGAATTATCAGATCCCGGCTATTGAAAAAAGAATGAATCATTTACTTGTTCAGCTTGGTATTCCCAACGGACGCTTTGAGATTAAACTGGTTCAGAAAGATGATTTTTCAAGCTTTGGTAGGGATCATGCTGAATTCCTGTTCTCTGCAAATAAGCAAATACTGCCTGAAAATATTGGGAGAGTTGCCTCAGGGGGAGAGCTGTCAAGGGTTATGCTAAGCCTTAAATCACTGTTGACAGATAATAGAAGCCTTCCCACTATATTCTTTGATGAAATTGATGCAGGTGTATCCGGGGAAATTGCTACCAGGGTCGGGAATATTTTGTCATCAATGGGAGAAAATATGCAGGTGATAAATATTACTCATCTTCCCCAGGTGGCGGCACATGGTACTATGCATTATTATGTTTATAAAGAAGACGAGGAAGATTCAACCATTACGCATATTAAATTGTTAGACGATAAAGAAAGACTAAGAGAAGTGGCGCGCCTATTAAGTGGAAATGAAATTACCAGAGCTTCACTCGATAATGCCAGGGAGCTCATAGATGGAGCCTGAAAAAATATCTCAGGTATTACCTGGTTTAACAATGTATTTATGACCTAAAATTCAAAAAGATGGTAGAAAATCTGTTAAAAGAAAAGAAGGGTATTATTTTTGGTGCCTTAAATGATAAATCAATAGCCTGGAAGGTAGCCGAAAAAGCACATGAGCAGGGTGCCGAATTCATTCTGTCAAACACTGATGTAGCTATCAGGATGGGGACTATTAATGAACTTGCTGAAAAAACAGGCAGCCTGGTTGTCGGGGCTGATGCCACCAGCTCTGAAGATATTAAGAAGTTGTTTGAAAAAACATTGGAGAATTTTAATGGTAAAATTGATTTTGTACTCCATTCCATAGGAATGTCACCCAACGTGCGTAAAGGTATACCTTACACTGATATTAATTATCCCAATTTCATTAAGACACTGGATATCTCAGCACTCAGCTTTCATAAGATACTGCAGATAGCTTATCATATGGATGCAATAAATGAGTGGGGTTCAGTAGTGGCTCTAACATACGTTGCCGCTCAGCGTACCCTGGCAGGATATAATGACATGGGCGATGCAAAGGCCCTGCTTGAATCAATTGGCAGAAGCTTTGGTTATGTGTATGGGCGCAACCATAAAGTGAGGATAAATACTGTTTCACAATCCCCTACACCCACTACGGCTGGCAGCGGAGTGAGCGGTATTGATTCTCTGCTTGACTTTTCAGAAAGGATGTCTCCACTGGGCAACGCTACAGCTGCAGAAGCAGCTGATTATATTATACTGCTCTTCTCCGACCTCACAAGAAAGGTAACCATGCAGAACCTCTATCATGACGGTGGTTTTTCAAGTATGGGTATGAGCCAGAGGGCAATCGAACAATACCAGAAAAGCTTCGAGGATTGTGACTGACAAGCGAAGTATAAATTATAAATTATTAATTATAAACCGAGCAGCACGAGTTTGCAATAACAAGCGAGTGCTGTGAGCTCAACGAACCCCGATTACTCTGGGTGAGTCATTTATGAATCTAAACTCATATTTTTTATTTTAACTACAACAACCCAATAATCCATTATTCCAATAATCCATCATTCCAATCTACTCCTGTAAGTATAAATACCTAATTTGAAATG
>CAZNYS010000039.1:0-31278 GCA_964577305.1 uncultured Rikenellaceae bacterium | reverse complement strand
TAGCAATAAAAAAACCAAATGTTATTAACAATTTATTAGTTGTGCAACAGGCACCAGGGCTACGGTGGACAAAGCTGGAGAACCGCACCAGCGGGGTGAGTCAATATTGGAATACTGGAATATTGGAGTATTGGGTAATATGAAATTTCACCTCTCTCATCATTCAGGGTTCGATATTACTGCAGATCTTCGATCTTTAGTGAGCTCGCAGCACTCATCCCGAATGCTCGGGATTCGCACTGCTCGGTTCATTATTCGACATTCATAACCAATCTATTTTACTAATAAAAGTTATTGGAAGGAGGATGCCATTTTCCAAATGGTTGGATTAACTCATTACTCATCTCTTATAACTCATTTCTCAATAACTCATCTCTCATCTCTCATTTCTCCTTAACCTTAGCCTTAGCCTTAGCCTTAGCCTTTTAATTAGTGTATAATCCTCTTTTTTTGTAAATTGCATTCTGCTAATCAATAAGGAGCATCAGGATAAATATGCCAGTTTTTATTATGCAGCTCCTGAAACAGTCCTTGAAGATATATTGAACTGACTAATATTAAAACATACTACTACATATGAACAGGAATAAAACAGGCAGGAGGGATTTTATTAAGAAATCTGCTGCTGCTGCATTTGCTTTTACCGTTGTACCAAGACATGTGCTTGGAGGCAATGGATTTATTGCTCCCAGCGACCAGCTTACAAAAGGGATCATTGGTGTAGGTGGCATGGGCCGTGGTCATATACCCTATGAAGGAACACGAGTTCTTGCGGTATGTGATGTCGACAAAGATCATCTGAACCTTGCACTTGCACAGTCCGGGGAAGGAGTCGATTCATATCATGACTTCAGGGATTTACTGGCACGTCCGGATATTGACATTGTTCATATTGCCACACCACCACACTGGCATGGCATAATAGCGAAAATGGCTGCTGAGGCTGGTAAGGATATATGGTGTGAAAAACCTATGACACGCACTATCGGTGAAGGAATAGAAGTTGTTAAGGCTGTCAAAAAATACGGCCGCATGTTCAGGCTGAATACATGGTTCAGGTTCAAAGACCAGTTTTATGGCCTGGGAACTACTGTTAAACCATTAAAGAAACTGATTGACAGCGGTGTCTTGGGCTGGCCTTTGAAAGTGACAGTAAGTGGTATTACCGGCTATGACTGGAAGTTTTACTGGAGCGGTGAGCATAACCTGGAACCTATGGAGGTACCTGATAATCTTGATTACAATTTCTGGCTGGGACCGGCCCCGTATAAACCATATAACCCTGAACGAGTGCATTCGAAGTTTCGTGGATACTGGGATTATGATGGAGGAGGATTGGGAGACATGGGACAGCACTATCTCGATCCCGTACAATATATGCTTGGTAAGGACGATACCAGCCCGGTGTATATAGAAGTAGATGCTCCGCAGCAACACTACGATGCCGTAGGATCGTGGAGGAGAATAGAATATACCTATGCAGACGGTTGTAAGATAGTACTTGATGGAGCAAATGCTGACAGGGATGCGGCATATATTGAAGGGCCGTATGGAAAAATATACAAGGGGTTCCGCTCCACTATACCTGGTATTCAACAACTGGTTGATAGCCTGCCGGAATCTGAACCCCAGGTTACTACATTCAGCGATTCTGTCCGTACAAGAAATAAATTTGCCCTGAATGAAGAGAATGGGCACAGGTCGGCAACAATAGTAAACCTTGGAGTTACAGCAGTACGACTGGGTCGTAACCTTACCTATGACCCTGTGAAACAAAGGTTTGTTGATGATGAGGGAGCTAACAGGTTAATATATCAACCAATGAGAGGTCCATGGACAATTTAAAAAGCTATGCTATGAAAAAAATATTTATAATATTTTTCCTTGTATTCACTTCGTTAATGGGATATACCCAGGATAAGAGAACTACAGAGACAAAGGTAGCCGACCTTCTTGCCAGGATGCCGGTTAATAATCTTGTTGACCTGAAGAGGCAGATGCAGGAAATGAGCGACTTGGGACCGGAGGGCAGGAGGCAGGTTACTGACATGATAGTACCACCCGGCAGTGGCGATGATGCCAGGGCAAGGTTTGCTGTCGAGAGTTACTCACGGTACCTTTCAGAGTACGGGCATGATAATGAAAGATACGACTGGGAATCAGAGTGCATTGATGCTGTTCTCGCCTCAGGCTATCCCCTGGTTAGGTCTTTCTTCCTTTCCCAGCTCAGGTATATAGGAACAGAACGATCAGTGGAGTTTGCCTCAGGTTTTTTAACAGATGAGAATATGTGTGAACCTGCTGTGGCTGTAATAACTTCCTGCAATTCTCCTGAAAAGGAAGATATCCTTGCTATGAGTCTCCAGATTAACTCTCTGCCATGTGTAGAATCAGTAATGAATGCACTGGCTATGATGAAATCTGACAAAGCTGTAAAAGAGTACATATACTGGTATATTTCAGTGGATAAAAATATTAAAGCGGCTGCTCTTAATGCTATGGCTGAAAGCGCACATGAAAATGTATATGAAATACTGGCTTCTGCTGCTGTTGATGCTTCTTATGAATGGGATCCAACCGGTGCTACAGCCTCACTGGTACAGTATGCGAGAAATGTCGGGGATAAAGGTGAAGTGAGGACAATGGAGAAAATATGCAGGGATGTGTTAAGTAATGCTGCTGTACAATATAAAACCGCTGCTCTTGAAGCATTGGTTCATTATAAGGGGTATGAGGCTATTGAATACCTGCTTACAGACTTCCGGAACGGGGACCTGAAGTACAGAAAAGCAATCCTTAACCTTGCAGGCGATATACCCGGCAAGGCAGCAACGCGAAAATGGATTGTTTTCTTAAATGCTGTAGATGATACAAGGAAAGCAGAGATTATTCATATGTTTGGTGAAAGAGGCGACTTAATGGCTGTACCTTCCATTAAAGATGCTCTTTTCTGTGCTTCAGCAGAGATTAGGACTGCTGCTGCCCTGGCACTGGCAAAGTTACAAGGCAGGGAATCAGTTCCGGAGCTTATCGATTATATTAGATCGTATGAAACAGCTGATGACCAGGTGGCCGGTTACCATGCCCTCCAGACAGTTCTGGATCCTAAGAGAAGGAATATGATAGCTGATGCTCTTGAGGGATCAGGAAATCATACAAAAGGAACAATGCTTATATTACTGGCCCAGGGAGGTGAAAACAGGTTTTTCAATACCCTGTTTAAGTATACCTCATCGCCTGATTCCAAACTCCGGTCAATTGCATTTTCCGAGCTAAAATCCCTGGCTGAACCGGAGAACCAGGAACAACTGATCGATCTTCTTATGAATACCACTGAAGAATCTGAGATAGAACATGTGCAGGTGGCTCTTGCAACTGCTGCAAATAAAATCAGTAATGAAAAGGAAAGAGCCTCAATGATACTTAAAACATTGGAAGGTGCAGAACAAAGAGAGAAACTAATGCCTGTGCTTGCTAAAACAGGTGGTGAAGAAGCCCTCGAGATTGTCAGACAAGCATTTATGAAGGGAGATGCAGAGATGAGGACCGTAGCATATAATGCTTTAACCAACTGGACCGGATATGAGGCCTCATCTGTCCTTTATGAGATATGTGCATCAGGGAATAAGAATTATTCTGACAGGGCTTTCTATGCTTACATTGATAAGGTTATTAATGCAAATATACCTGATAATCAGAAACTAACACTTCTACAAAAGATTGCACCATATGCATTAACTGACAATCAGAAAAGCATGCTGGAATTAAAGATCGGCACTGTAAAAAAATCAATTTCAGATACGGATACAGAGATTGTACCCACTGAAGCAGGTAAATATATTCTTACTGAAGAAGAAAAAGCTGATGGTTTTGTTGCATTGTTTGACGGGATAAGCCTGGATAACTGGGTTGGCAATAAGGAAGCTTATATTGCAGAGGATGGGATGATAGTGGTCAGGCCAGCAGATGGCAGCGGTGGAAATCTGTATACACAGGATGAATACAGTAATTTTATTCTTAGGTTCGAATTTCAGCTGACACCTGGAGCTAATAACGGTCTTGGTATACGTGCACCTCTTAAAGGAGATGCCGCCTATGTAGGTATGGAACTGCAGATACTTGATAATACAGCCGAAATATATGCTGATCTTCAGCCTTACCAGTACCATGGATCAGTATATGGTGTGATACCTGCAAAAAGAGGCTTTCTGAAACCTGTTGGTGAATGGAACAAGCAGGAAGTAATTGTGGAGGGCAGCAGCATCAAGGTATTGCTTAATGGTACAGTGATAGTCGATGGAGATATATCTTATGCAATGGAGAATGGTACAATGGACAAACAGGATCATCCGGGACTAAAACGCAACAGTGGGCATATTGGTTTCCTTGGTCATGGATCGGAAGTGAAATTCAGGAATATAAGGATTAAAGAACTGTAAGCTTCATAAATACAGGAGGGGAAGAATATTAGATGACCCGATAAACTATTATTGTTACGGATATTGGATTATCCGGATCTGGCCCGGAGAAACAGGAATTGTCAGGAATGAAAATACTAGTTTGCGAAGATAATATACTTGCCTCACGCGTAATGTCAACCATGCTGCAACGACGGGGTTTCAGCACCGAGATTGCATCAGATGGGAATGATGCCCTGAAGAAGATTATATCAGGAGATCCTGATCTGGTAATCTGTGATGTCAACCTACCTAAACGTAATGGAATGGAACTGGTCAGGTATATGCGCACTGAACTGAGCAGGGAAATACCGGTCATTATGATATCAGCCTATAGTGAACCAAAAATACAGCAGCAGGCCAGGGACTTAGGTGTTAATGATTTTTTTGTTAAGCCCTTTGATAATGAAATTCTTATTAACCGTATTGAGTTGCTCCTGAAGCAGTAGATTGCCCTGTCAAACTGTTTCGTTCAATAATTATCACCTTTGAATATTTAAGCTTAATTGGTATATTCGTTGCAAACTCAAGTTAAATGGTCCTGAACTATATCTGGATAGCTTTTTTTATTCTTGCTTTCCTTTTTGCCCTCGGGCAACTGATCTTTACGGGTAATACCCAGGTGTTTTCAGATATGGTAAATGAAACATTTGCCAGTGCAAAAACAGGTTTTGAGATTTCACTGGGTCTTACAGGTGTCCTAACTTTATGGATGGGCCTGATGAAAATAGGTGAAAAAGGAGGACTGGTAAAGATTCTTTCAAAAGCAATAGGACCATTCTTCATCCGTATATTTCCAGATCTGCCCAGGGGTCACCCGGCATATGGTTCTATTATTTTGAACCTTGCTGCCAATATGCTTGGTCTGGATAATGCAGCCACCCCTATGGGACTGAAAGCCATGGGTGAGATGCAGGAAGTTAACAGAAAGAAAGATACAGCCTCTAATGCCCAGATCATGTTCCTGGTACTTAATACATCGGGACTTACAATAATACCGGTGAGTATCATGGTTTTCAGGGCTCAGCTGGGGGCATCTAACCCTGCCGACATATTTATTCCTATTCTGCTGGCCACTTTTTTTTCAACTATTACAGGACTGGTGGCAGTATCAATAATGCAAAAAATAAAACTTTTCGACCGGGTGATATTAGCTTACCTGGGTGGTATGACTGCACTTATAATAGGAGTTATATGGTACTTCAGTGCACTGCCAAAAGAAGATATAACAAGAATCTCAACCTTTGCAGCCAATTTTATACTGTTTTCTATAATAATTGCTTTTATAGTGTTCGGCCTTGTAAAAAGGATCAATGTATATGAGACCTTTATTGAAGGAGCCAAAGATGGTTTCAAGATAGCTATCAGGATAATACCTTTCCTGGTGGCTATCCTGGTCGCAATAGGGGTCTTCAGAGCCTCCGGAGCGATGGATATGCTGATAAACGGTTTAAAATTCCTTTTTGACAGTGTGGGTATAGATACAAGTTTCACCGGTGCATTGCCTACTGCATTGATGAAACCTCTCAGTGGTGCGGGTGCCAGGGGAATGATGGTTGATGCCATGAGTACGTACGGTGCAGATTCATTTGTGGGAAGGCTTTCTTCCACAGTACAGGGAGCAACCGATACCACGTTTTATATAATTGCGGTATATTTTGGGTCGGTGGGAATAAAAAATACAAGGTATGCTGTAACATGTGGGCTTATAGCTGATTTAGCAGGAATAATAGCTGCCATATTTATAGGTTATTTGTTCTTTGCATAGTGTCTCATCCTGAGTGAAGCGAAGGATCTGTGGCGAAACTCACCCCATCAGGGTGTATTTAAATCACTCTTCTTGCATAGGTCTGGAATCGAACTTCACGAGTTTGCGTTAGCAAGCGAGGGTAGTGAGCTTGACAAAACGAGATGGCACGAGTCTCCAGACTCGTGCCAGCGAAGTGAGTCAGACCTGCACCAGCAAAATGAGCCAGATCCAGATCAACCTTAAAGCATTGATAATCATTAATAAAATGAATACACAATACAGAAATTTCTTCTCCATGGGAACACGATTGGATGCTGTATTCGTTAATATTGATGAAAAACAAGCTGATATCCTTGCCTCCCGTATTATGAATGATCTAAATAAACTGGAGAATATTTTAAGTATATACAAGCCTGATAGTGAACTGTCAATACTTAACAGAACAGCATTTAAAAAGGATACTTCAGTAAGCCCAAATCTTTATGAGGCTGTAAGTTTGTGCCTGGATTATTATAAGCTTACCAATGGTGTTTTTGATGCGGGAAGGGCTAAATTAACAGGATCTGCGGCAAAGGAGAAAAGAAATGAAGCTGGTGATATCAGCACCATACTGGAATCATCTGGAATCGGCCTGGTTGAGATCAATGCTGAGAATAATACCATAAGGTATCATGGGGAAAATGTTAAAATAGATTCCGGTGGCTTTGGTAAAGGTTTGGCTATGAGGGAGGTGAAAAAAGTTTTAATATCTGAAGGTTTAGGCAATGCTCTTATAAGCTTTGGAGAGAGTTCGATACTTGCAATTGGAACACACCCTCATGGTAGCTACTGGCCGATTGCAGTTGAGGGAATTTTTGAGAAACAATCAGTGGCCAGGGTAGCCAGGCTCAGTAATCAAAGCATTTCAACATCAGGAACTGGATTTGTAGATGCTTCGGGGATATTCAGGCCATCTTATAATATTTTTAATCCTCGTACCGGTAAAACGATAGATGATCCCCGCACAATGTCTTTTATTTCTGATGATCCGCTTGAGGCAGAGATCCTGTCAACCTCACTATTAATTGACAGTCGCTGTCTTTCTGAGGAATTTAACAATTCAGGTAAAGAAGCCTTTGCAATTATATATGACACCAATAAAAATTTTGTGGTAAGAGAAATTTTATAATTGTTCCCTTGAGGTTATATTTACATATTAACTCAATACTAACCATATGACCTATAAACAATCCAGAAGAATCTTTCTTCAGAAGACAGCCCTTCTTACAGGGGGCTTGTTCCTGGGATACCATTTCCCTGATATCAGGGCCCTGGCTAATGATCAGGATAATGTGGCCGACACTGTAAGGCTGGGAATAATAGGCACTGGCTCACGCGGGCAATACCTGATGACCCACATAAACCTGATTCCCGGTATTGAGATAGTGGCTGTGTGTGATAATTACAAACCCAACCTTGATAAGGGAGTGGAAATGACCGGGGGAAAAGCTGAAGCCTTTACTGACTTCAGGAATCTGCTTGAAAAGAATGATATTGATGGGATTATAATTGCTACACCATTGCACCTGCATGCTGTCATGTCAATTGATTCATTAAAGTCAGGTTTACATGTATTCTGTGAAAAGGCAATGGCCAAAACACCAGGGGAATGTCTGGCAATGTACAATGCGCAGCTTGAAACAGGAAAGATATTGCTTATCGGACACCAGCGGATGTTCAATCCCAGGTACCTGAAAGCTTTTGAGATGATAAACAGGGGACAGCTTGGGAATATTACTCAGGTAAGGGCCTACTGGCATAGAAATAACGACTGGCGCAGAGAAGTGCCTGAACCAAGTCTGGAAAGGAAGATCAACTGGAGACTCTACTGGGATTATTCAGAAGGGCTGATGACTGAACTGGGAAGTCACCAGATCCAGGTAGCAAATTTTATTAAGAAGGATTTTCCGCGCAGGGTGACCGGCACAGGCAGTATTAATTACTGGCATGATGGCAGGGAAGTATTTGACAATGTGAATCTGGTATATGAATATCCGGATGGATCATCACTCATATATGACTCAATGATAAGTAATGCCCATTACGGCTATGAAGAACAAATAATGGGCCCGAAAGGTACCATGGAGCTTGAAGCGGGCAGGATATATTCCGAAAATCCCCCTCCGGCACCTGGTATACTGCAGCTGCTTAATAATATAGAACATAAAATATTTGATCCGTTACCCCTGGGTGGTAAAAGCTGGATACCTGAAACAGCAGTGCAAGATAAGGGTGAATATATATATGAGGTTGACCTGGAAGATGATGGAACCGCTCTTGAAATGGAAGGATTTGCACAGATGATAAGAGAGAACCGCCATAGTGATATCCTGCTCAGGGAAGCATATTATGCATCCATAGCTGCAGTGCTGGGAAATGAGGCAATAAAAAAAGGTGAAATGATAACATTCCCTGAAGAATACATTTTATAAAGACTGTAATTATGAAAGACTTGGTAATAAAAGGAAAGTGGATAAAAAGAGAACTTGTTCTGCTTGCAGTAATCTTCCTCCTGGCGGTGATAATCAATATAATAGGTATTGTTAAACATGATACAAGATGGATTGAGATGCTGAGCCAGATGCATGTTGTACTCATTTTAACCCTGTTAGTATATGCCCTGATCTGGTTGGTCAGGTTAATAATTTTTGTTGTAATGCTTCCTTTCAGAAAAAAAAGCAATAAATAATGAAAAAATCAGCAATAGTAATATTTATACTGTCGTTAATAATTACTTCGTGTGAGGATAAAGAGCCCTGGATAGAACTAATTGGTGATAACCTTGATAACTGGGAACAACTTAATGGCAGTGCGGATTATAAACTTGTAAATGGTACAATTGAAGGGCTTAGTGTTCTGAATTCACCAAATTCATTCCTGTGTACAAAGGAGCACTATAATGACTTCATCCTTGAGTTTGATGTACTGGTTGATCCTGTAATGAACTCGGGTGTTCAGATAAGAAGTCATAGCCTGCCTGAATACGATAATGGCAGGGTCCATGGTTACCAGGTTGAATTAGACCCGACAGACAGAGCATGGTCGGGCGGAATTTACGATGAAGCAAGGCGCCTGTGGTTATATCCACTTGACCGTAATCCTGAAGGTCAGAAAGCATTTGTAAATGGTGAATTCAATCATTTCAGGGTGGAGGCAATAGGTAACTGTATACGGACATGGTGCAATGGCATTCCCTGTGCCGACCTGGTTGATGATATGACATCTGCTGGCTTTATTGCCCTGCAGGTGCACAGCATTGGTAATGACACCTCCAATGCAGGGAAAAAGGTCATATGGAAGAATATTAGGATAATTACCGATGATGCATCATCATATGCTACTCCTTACAACAAGGATATACCACAGAATAGTTACCTTGTCAATACACTGAGCATCAGGGAGAAAGAGGAAGAATGGAGATTGTTGTTTGATGGCAGTACCAGTGCAGGATGGCGGTCAGTGAATACAGAATTATTTCCGGAGAAAGGATGGATTATTGAGGATGGCGAGCTGAGACGAACAGGTCCGGGGGGAGATATAATCACAGATGGTATTTTCAGGGATTTCGAACTTATTCTTGATTTTAAATACCAGAAGGGAGGTAACAGCGGTATAAAATATTTTGTCAGTGGTGATAAAGAAAATGACCCCTTTTATAACCTGGGATGCGAATACCAGATAATTGACAGAAGTGCTTTCATGCCGGAACTACCGGGCAAAGAACGGATAGGGGGAGTATATGATCTTATTGAGCCTCTCAACCCAAGGGATAATGGTCCGGGCATATGGAACAGGGCAAGGATTGTTGTAAATGGCAAGCATGTGGAACAGTGGCTTAATAACCAGATGACAGTTCAGTATGACAGGGGTACTGTACAATGGAAAGAACTGGTTGCCGGAAGTAAATTCAATGATGTGCCGGGTTTCGGGGAAGATGAAGAAGGTCATATATTATTGCAGGATCATGGTACTGAGGTATCATTCAGAAGTATCAAAATAAGAGAACTATAAAATATTATTATGAAAACCAACAGAAGAGAATTTATAAAGAAAAGTGCTCTGGGTACTGCCGGTCTTACTATTGGAGGAATGGGTTTAAGTGCTGCCAGCTATCGGAGGATTATTGGTGCAAATGATACAGTTGTATTTGCTGCCGTTGGTGTTAACGGCAGGGGTATAGCCAATATACAGGCTGTACTTGGTTGTACTGGTACTGTAATATCTCATATATGTGATGTCGACAGCAGGGCCGTGGAAAAAGGTATAGAAGAGGTTAATAATATTACAGGAAGTAAGCCTGCTGGTATTGAAGACATTAGGAAACTACTGGAGGACAAATCAATTGATGCTATTACCATAGCAACACCCGACCACTGGCATGCTCCCATGGCGATCATGGCGGCGCAGGCAGGAAAGAATGTATACCTTGAAAAACCATCCAGTCATAATATCAATGAGAATGAATTACTTGTTGAAGTATACAGGAAGACAGGCAAAGTGATACAGATGGGTAACCAGCAACGCTCAGCCCCAACAAGTATTGAAGCAGTTGAAAGGATCAAAAGGGGTGATATAGGAAGGCCATATTTTGGTAAAGCATGGTATGCCAATACCAGGGGACCCATAGGGATAGGTAAAGAAGTACCTGTACCCGGGTGGCTTAACTGGGAACTGTGGCAGGGACCGGCACCACGCACCGTGTACCGCGATAATATTGTTCATTATAACTGGCACTGGTTCTGGCGGTGGGGCACAGGTGAGCTCCTTAATAATGCCACACACGAAGTTGATGTCTGCAGATGGGCCCTGGGTGTTGATTACCCGGATAAGGTGTCAGCTTTGGGCGGCCGTCTTCATTACTCAGGCGATGACTGGGAATTCTATGACACGCAGGTGGTTAATTACCAGTATGGCACTGATAAACTTATAACATGGGAAGGGAAAAGCTGCAATGGAATGAGGGATTATAGTATGGATAGGGGTGTACTGATACAGGGTACAGAAGGATCGTTGGTTTTGCACAGGAACGGTTATGAGATGTATAATCTTTCAGGTGAACTAAATGATAGAAAGCAAGAATCAGGAATAAGCGAGACAACCGGAACCAGGGGTTCGGGAGGCCTGGATGTGCTTCATATGTATAATTTCCTCGAAGCTATACGCAACGGGACTGGTTTACATGCTCCAATTGATGATGGAGCAGTGAGTGTAAACATGTGCCACCTTGGTAATATTTCTCAGAAGGTGGGAAGAATGCTTGAAGTAGATGCAGAAACAGGTAAAGTTACAAGGGACCAGGAAGCAATGGCACTCATGAGCCGTGATTATGAATCCGGATGGGAATTGGATTAATATTCAGGATAAACTGTATGAACTATCTTCAATAGATTGCTTTCAGTATTCTTATGGTTTAATACAAAATCAGGCTTTTCGGGTGTTTCGTAATCAATATCAACTCCCGGTATATTTGATAACTTCCCGATATCTGCCTGTTCATACAGGTCAGGCTTATTTGCCCTGCAATAGTTAATATCTTCATCCATGTGTACAAGGATGAATCTGTCTTTGCCGATTATTTCCTTTATCTGGTTCCGCATATTTTCATTGGGTGATATAAATGAGCAGATGGTAATTATGCCCTGGTCATTTAGAATGCGTGCGATATGTGCAACGCGTCGCAGGTGTTCAGCACGGTCGGCGGGGGAGTAGTCAAGCTCCCTTGACAGGCCGCTTCGTACTGTGCTGCCGTCCAATAATACTACAGATGCTCCAATATCAAAAAGTTGCTTTTCCAGGGTATAGGCCAGGTCATTTTTACCCGATCCGTGAAGACCCGTTATCCATATTGTTCCTCCTTTATGTCCATTGCGACTGGTACGCTGTTCTGTACTTACCAGGCTTTTACCCTTGCGTATTTTTTCCCTGTCAAAATCAGTTATCCTGGATGGTAATTTGTCGCTTGCCCTTTTGTCGAGGATCATGCCTACCGCACATGTGTTATGTGTTACCGGATCAATCAATATAAAAGAGCCGGTATTCCTGTTTCTCCTGTACGGATCAAAAAACAAAGGCTTGTTGGTGGTAAATACTACACGACCGATATCGTTCAGACTAAATTTATCCTTTTTATGCCTCTTCAGGGTATTTACGTCAATCTTATACTGGACTTCATCAATACGGGCCCTTGAGGTATTAGTATTATGCTTTATATAAAAAGTCTTGGAAAGATCCATCATTGTCTCATCCATCCATACCAGCATCGACTCAAAATGCCTGTCAACCTTGGGCACATTATCAGGATGGATTATCATTTCACCCCTTGAGATGTCAATTTCGTCCTTCAGGGTGATCGTAACCGATTGTGGCGGGAATGCATCTTGCCTCTTTCCCTCACAGGTCATAATTGATTTTACTACAGATTTTTTCATCGAAGGTAAAACCATTACCTCATCACCGTTTTTAATTACTCCCGAAGCCATCCTGCCTGAGAATCCCCTGAAATCCCTATCGGGTCTCAATACATATTGAACCGGAAACCTGAGATCATCGAAATTATGGTCGCTGCTAACATGAACAGTTTCAAGATATTCCATTATGCTCTTTCCATGGTACCACTTCATTTTGTCAGAAACATCCACTACATTATCACCCTTTAATGCTGAAATAGGAATACATTCCACATCAGGAACATTCAATTGTGTAATAAACTGCTTATAATCTTTGCTTATCTCATCAAATATCTCTTCATCATAATCTACAAGGTCCATTTTATTAACTGCAAGTACAATATGTTTTATGCCAAGTAATGACACTATGAAGGTGTGGCGTTTTGTCTGGGTTATTATCCCTTTGGTGGCATCTGTCAGAATTATTGCCAGGTTTGCCGTGGAAGCACCGGTTACCATATTCCTGGTGTACTGTTCGTGACCGGGTGTATCAGCAATAATGAATTTCCTTTTATTTGTTGAGAAGTATCTATAAGCTACATCTATTGTTATTCCCTGTTCACGCTCAGCCTTAAGTCCATCGAGGAGCAGGGCGTAATCTATTTCATCTCCTGCATGACCTATTCTTCTGCTGTCTTTTATTAATGCTGAGAGGTGGTCTTCATACAGTTTCTTACTGTCAAACATCAGGCGTCCAATAAGTGTGGATTTCCCGTCATCTACCGACCCTGCCGTCAGAAAACGAAGCATATCCTTCTTTTCGTCCTGGTCAAGAAAATCCTTTATGTTCAACTTGTCTGTACTCATTTCCATCAGAAATATCCTTCACGTTTCTTTTGCTCCATGCTTGCATCCTGGTCGAAATCAATAACGCGGGTTGTACGTTCTGATTTCGTAATTGTCATCATCTCTTCAACAATCTTTTCTATAGTATCAGCGTCCGATTCTACTGCTCCTGTCAGGGGGTAACATCCGAGTGTCCGAAAGCGTACTTTTCTCATTTCAGCCCTGGCTGCCAGTTCAGGGGGCATCCTGTCATCATCAACCAGGATCAGACTTCCATCAATATCGACAACTGGTCTTTCCTTTGCAAAGTACAGGGGTACAATAGGGATTTTCTCCAGGCGGATATATTGCCATACATCCAGCTCAGTCCAGTTACTTATAGGGAATACTCTTATAGATTCTCCCTTATGCACACGGGTATTATAAATATCCCACAGCTCCGGTCTCTGGTTTTTGGGATCCCACTGATGGAGCCTGTCTCTGAAGGAGAATATCCTTTCCTTAGCCCTTGATTTCTCTTCATCCCTTCGTGCTCCTCCAAAGGCAGCATCAAATTTATACTTATTCAGGCCACCCAGCAGGGCCTCTGTCTTCATTACGTCGGTATGCACCTTGCTGCCATGAGTAAATGGCCCGATCCCCTGCTTGAATCCTTCTTCATTAAAATGTACTATCAGGTTCCAGTTATTCTTTTTTGCATATGAATCCCTGAAAGCTATCATTTCTTTGAATTTCCATTTTGAATCAATATGCATCAGTGGGAAAGGAACCTTGCCAGGGTAAAAAGCCTTTTCAGCCAATCTGACCATTACTGATGAATCTTTGCCAATTGAATAAAGCATTACCGGATTTTCAAACTCAGATGCCACTTCACGGATTATATGAATAGACTCTGCTTCCAGTTCACGCAGATGCGTCAGTGTGTAGTTGTTTCTCTCTTTAATCAGTGCTTTTGCCATTAATCCTCAAGATCGGTTTCTTTATTTCTTTTTCTTTTTTTCTTTCTGAGTGAGTCTTGACCAAATCAGTCCCTGGAACTGGTTTGCAAAGATAATTTATTCAACGATAAAGTCAGGATTAAGCAGATTTTCTTTATTATAACTGATTTCCTCTCTATTATCAATTCTACGAATTGTTTTTCCTGCGTACTTTGCAATGGCATGACCGGCTGCGATATCCCATTCCATGGTAGGGCCGAACCGGGGATAATAACGTGCATTTCCTTCTGCAACCATACATATTTTCAATGAGCTACCCCTTGAGACCAGGGTGGGCTTCTCTGACACGCCTGATCTTGAGCGGATATAGTCTTCAGTTGCCTTGTTCATATGGGAACGGCTTACAGCCACAATATTAATTGAGTTTTGATCTGAGGAAGGTAGTTTTTGTGCACTGTCAATGATTATTTCAATGTCCTGGCCTGCATCTTCAGCATTGGCTTTGAACGAACCTATACCGGAGCTGCCAAAATACAATTCCTTTGTTACAGGTGCATATATTACTCCCAGAACAGGTTTATTATTATTTACAAGGGCGATATTCACTGTGAATTCTCCATTTCCCTTAAGAAACTCCTTAGTCCCATCCAGTGGATCGACAATCCATAATCTGTCCCAGCTTTTTCTTGCACTGTAAGGGATGGCCTTATTTTCTTCACTCAGGATTGGGATCCCCGTGCTTCTCAGGTGATCAATGATAATCTTATTGGATACCAGGTCTGCATTTGTTACAGGGGATTTATCCTTTTTGAATTTAGTTTCAATATAGCCGGATTTATAAAGAATATTTATTTCAACTCCTGAGGTTATTGCCGCCTTAATAGCTGTTTTTACTAAATCCATTATCAAGTAAATTAAGGTGCTGCACGCTGAGTTTCAAATGACGGGGTTTGCTACTCGGCTATCCTGAAGGTTATCAGAATTCCTTCTGGTAGCCATCAGCCAGGCTTATTTAATATCATTATATTCCTTATACCATTTAACAAATTTCTTAATCCCTTCATTTACCGGTGTAGCCGGTGTATAGTTTATTGTTTCAATAAGTGAACTGACATCTGCCCAGGTAGCTGGCACATCACCCGGCTGCATGGGGAGAAATTCCTTCTTTGCCTTAATACCCAGTTCTTTCTCGATAGCTTCCACGAAATCCATTAATTTAACCGGTGAATTATTGCCTATATTATATAACCTGTAACTTGCAGGAGAAGAGGATGGTTTGGGATTTATTCCTGACCAGTCAGGATTTCCTTCTGGTATTATGTCAATAATTCTTGACAGTGAGTTAATTATGTCATCTATATAGGTAAAATCTCTTTGCATATCACCCTTATTATTGATCTGTATTTTTCTTCCTTCGGTGATTGCTTTTGTAAAAATATACAAGGCCATATCGGGTCTTCCCCATGGACCATATACGGTAAAAAACCTCAGGCCGGTAGCTGGCAGGGAAAAAAGATGGCTATAAGAATGCGCCATCAGTTCATTGGATTTCTTTGATGCGGCATACAGGCTGATGGGATGGTCGACATTATCTTCTGTTGAGAATGGCATCTTTTCATTCAATCCGTAAACGCTTGAGCTGCTTGCATAAACAAGGTGTTTAATATTATTATGCCTGCAGGCTTCAAGTATGTTTGCAAAACCAACAATATTACTGTTTATATAGACCATAGGGTTATCAATACTGTACCTGACCCCTGCCTGTGCAGCAAGGTTGACAACGTACTCAAATCCCGAAGATCGGAATAAATTGTTAAGGGATTCCTTATCTTCAAGATCAAGCTTGATAAAACCATAATCTGGATATTTCAGGCTGTTGATGATCCTGTTATACTTAATATCTTCTTTTCTTATTCCTGTTTCGGCAAGGCGGCCATATTTAAGGCTGACATCATAATAGTCGTTAATATTATCCAGACCTGTTACTTTATGGCCTTCAGATATCAGCTTATTCACAAGGTGAAACCCAATGAATCCCGCGGTTCCTGTAATAAGTATCCTGCTCATTTTTTACCTGCCTATTCCATAATAATCAAATCCTGCCTGTTCTAGTACCTCCCTCTCGTAAATATTCCTGCCGTCAAAAACAACCCTGTTTTTCATAATCTTACTGATAACCGTCCAGTTTGGATTCCTGAATTCGTTCCATTCTGTTACCAGTACTAGGGCTTCGGCATCGACCAGGGCCCCGTATGAGTCTTCCGAATAACTGATACTATTACCCAGCCTTCTCTTTGCCTCATCCATAGCTACGGGGTCATAGGCAGTTATTTCAGCTCCATAATCCAGGAACTTCCTGATAAGTGTCAATGATGCTGCTTCACGCATATCATCGGTATTGGGCTTGAAGGAAAGTCCCCAGATTCCAATTTTCTTACCTTTAATATTCTCCCCAAAATACCTGTAGAGCTTATAAAAGAGTGACTCTTTCTGGCTTTCATTAACCTCATCCACCGCCTTCATCACCTTTAAATCATAACCATGATCAGATGCTGTTTTGATAATTGCCTTCACATCTTTAGGGAAGCATGATCCGCCATATCCCAGGCCTGCATAAATAAATTTGTTACTAATCCTTGAATCAGAACCTATGCCCCTTCTTACCATATTTATATCTGCACCAACCTTTTCACAAAGGTTGGCCATATCATTTATGAAACTGATCTTGGTGGCCAGCATGGCATTGGCTGCATATTTGGTCATCTCTGCTGAAGGTATGTCCATGTATATAACGGGATGACCATTCAGGACAAATGGTTTATACAGCTTTTCGATAACTTTAAAAGCCCTTTCTGAATCTGCTCCCACAATAATCCTGTCAGGTCTCATACAGTCGTTCACAGCATCACCTTCCTTTAGAAATTCAGGGTTTGATGCAACATCAAAGTCAATCACAGCATTCCTTTTCGACAATTCCTCAGCTATTTTACTCCTTATTTTTTCTGCCGTTCCTATAGGGACTGTGCTTTTTGTTATAACCAGAATATAATCAGTCATATACCGGCCTATTTCTTCTGCTGCAGCCATGACATATTTTATATCGGCGCTGCCGTCCTCATCAGGCGGTGTTCCTACAGCAATTAATACAGCCTGCGAATCTTTGATAGATTCCTTAATATTTGTTGAGAATTTCAGTCTGCCGGCCTCCACATTCCTTTTGAGCATGGGGACGAGTCCCGGTTCATATATAGGGATTATTCCCTTATTGAGATTATCTATCTTTGCGCCATTTTTATCAATACACTGTACATTTACACCTGTCTCAGCCAGACAGGTACCGGAAACAAGACCAACATAACCGGTACCAACTATAGTTATTTTCATGCCTTGTTTTTATTGAGGTTCTTTTTAAGAACAGGGTTATTTATTTAGATCAGCAAATCTACTAAAATTAGCCTTATTCTCAAATAAGGAATTCTGCTTTCAATACAGTTACTGCTTCACCAGCTATTTCCACGCGCTTGCCTGAAAGTATGACATTTAATTCGCCTGATCGTTTTGAAGCCTGGAAAGACCTGAATTCTTTCTTTCCTGTCTTCATGTTCCAGAATGGTGCAAGGGCACAATGTGCTGATCCTGTAACAGGATCTTCACCAATACCAAGGTCTGGTACAAAGCATCTTACCACGAAATCATATTCAGTCCTTGATGATGCAGCGGTTACTATCAGTTCTCCCAGCCCGGCATTTCTTATTGTATCAGGATTAGGATCAGCTTTAACCACTTCCTCTTCTGACTGAACACGCACAAGCTTCCACTCATAATCACTCTGGTACAGCTCCAGGGCATTCAGACCAGTGTCTCTTTTAAATGAGGCAGGGATATCAATTTCCCTGAGGCTGTAAACAGGGAAATTCATTATGATCCTGTTGCCTTCTTTTCTGACGATCAGCTCGCCGGCTTTTGAATGTAACTTAATGGTATTCCCCGGGCTCACCATTCCTGTTTCATATAATATATGAGAAGCTGAGAGGGTGGCATGCCCGCAGAGATCCACTTCACTTACAGGAGTAAAGTACCTGATAGAAAAGTCTTTGCCTCGGGGCGTTACAAAAGCTGTTTCAGATGCATTTATTTCCATGGCTATATTCTGCATCAAATCAGGCTCAAGCATCCTTTCTGTTATGTAAACTCCAGCAGGATTACCTTTAAAAGGTTCCGAGGTAAAGGCATCAACCTGGTATATTATTTTTTTCATATTGATAATTAGGTTTTAGAAATATCTACCCAAGATAGTAAATCATTTCAAGCCTGAAAAAAAGGTTATATGATTGGTGATTATTACTTATATAATCGTATTTTGTATAATGAAACCATGAAATAAGCCTGATCATGACAATTCAGACTAAAGACAGCAGTATCATCGCCGGTGATAACAGAATGATAATAAAAACCATCGACATGCATACCTGTGGAGAACCCCTGCGAATAATAACGGGAGGATTACCTGAATTGAAGGGTAATACTATCCTGGAAAAGAGACACTATTTTGCAGGGCATTGTGACAATATCCGTACTGCCTTAATGTTTGAACCCAGGGGTCATGCCGACATGTATGGTGCTGTACTTACAGAGCCCCAGACCAAGGGAGCAGACTTAGGAGCTTTTTTTATGCATAATGAAGGATATAGCACCATGTGCGGGCATGCCATAATAGCTATTACCCGCTTTGTGCTTGAAACGGGGTATGTCAGGAAGGAAGGGAGAAATCCTATCCTTGAAATTGATGTTCCTGCCGGGAGGATAAAGTCAAAAGCTTATATCAGGAATGGCAGGGTTGAGAAAGTGTCGTTTATTAATGTCCCTTCTTTCCTGCTTATCAGCGATGAGACTGTTGAAGTGAGGGATATAGGGCGTGTCAGGTTTGATGTTGCTTACGGTGGGGCTTTCTATGCATTTTGTGATGCGAATGACCTGGGACTTAACCTGGATGAATCTGACTATAATAAACTTATCTATTACGGTAAGAAGATTAAATCGGCTGTAATGGAAAATTTCAGGATTGACCATCCCTTTGAACCTGAGCTTGGCTTCCTTTATGGCACTATCTTTACAGGCAAAGCTTATGATCTCAATAATTGGAGCCGTAATGTATGTATTTTCGCATCGGGTGAAGTCGACCGATCTCCTACAGGTACCGGTATAAGTGCCAGGGCCGGGCTGCATTATTCCAAAAGGGAACTATCAGTTAATCAACGTGTTAAAATTGAGGGCATACTGGGTACTACCATGGATGTTGAGATAAAAGATGTGCTGGAGTATGGTGCTTATAAGGCAGTAATACCTGAAGTAACGGGTAAAGCATATTATACGGGAAGTAATGAGTTCTGGATCGATTCCGATGACCCGCTGAAAGAGGGATTTATTTTCAGATAAGAACAAGGAAAAAGACACATACTACATGCATTTAAGAACCTCTGCCGTTAGTCTTTCGTCGTAAGTCGTTAGTCGTAATACTTCTTAAGGAATAAAACGTTCAGGTCGGTTGTCTAATCAGAGTGTATTAATAAAATATAAATCATGAAAACAATAATGAAAAGTATGGGAGTGCTTATACTCTCGTTCGTTGTGACAACTGCTTTTGGCCAACAGAGAGGACAGGGGATGCGTAATATGGATCCTGAGGAAAGCGCAAATCGACAGATTGAACAAATGAAAGAGATCATCAAGCTAAAGAATGATACGGAAGAAAAAGCTATAAAAGAGATCTTTGTCAAGTATGCCAAAGAGCGGCAGAAAATGTTCAGCGAGATGCAGCAGGGTGGTGATCCCGGAGCCAACAGGGAAAAGATGCAGGAATTAACAAATAAACAGAATGAGGAACTGAAAGGAATCCTGGGCGAAGAACGCTTTACGACCTACGACACAAAGATGCAGGAACTGAGACGGAACAGGATGAGGAGGAATTAAACTTATAATACCCATCCAGATTGGCGGGGATTTCAACCGAACCCCGGGAACCGGGGTAAGCTCAGCGACATTGAGTGGCGTGGATTTGTAATCCACGCCATCGAAACGAGCTAAATCCCCGCCAATCTGAATATCCTCATCTCACTTTTATCGTTTTACTTTTATCTTTAATCTTTATAATCGTTATCTCCGGGGGCATTCCAATGCGTACAGGTATACCCAGTGTGCCTAGACCACGATTTACATAAAGATAATTATTGTTTTTGCCATAAAGGCCATTCCAGGCCGGATATAACAGGCTTGCCGGACTGAGTTTAAATCCAGGTAACAGTATACCTATCTGCATGCCATGAGTATGACCCGCCAAGGTGAGATTTATATCGTTGCGGTACTTAATATCCTGAAGCCAGTGATTGGGATCGTGAGTGAGCAATATGCTGAAATCAGAATTGTCAGTGCCCTGCATCGCCCGGTCAACATCACCATAATAAAGATCGGGCACTCTGCCATAGGTTACAACTCCGGTAAGCGATACAATTAAAGTATCAATATTTATTAATGTGCTTGTATCTTCAAGGTAGGTATGATTTAAACTAACTAGTATATCCTCCATTATATCAAGGTGTTCACCATAATTGTTACGATCATAATCAGCACTGTACATACCTGTATCATGGTTGCCTGGAATAGCATAAACACCATATTCAGATTGCATGGAAGCCAGTATGTTACTAAAAGGCTCTATCTCTGTCCATAGAAAGGTAACGAAGTCACCGGTATTAACTATTATATCGGGTTTATAGGAATTAATGCTGTCAACAACCGATATCAACTTATCCTGGTGTTTATTGAAGCTTCTCAGGTGGAGGTCTGAAATATGTACGATTGTGAATCCGTCGAGACCTGCAGGAAGCCCCTCATATTCAATCTCTACAGTTTCATATTTGAAATTGAATCGTCCATGAAATACTTCGAAAAGAAAGAAAATGATAACAATCAAGAATAATGATATAACAATCAACAATATCTTCCTGACTCCTCTTTTCCCTTTCCGCCTGTCTGCAGATCTCTGCTTCATAATAATTTTTATGTAATTGTAAAGATACTTTTTCCCGAGGTAGTGTAGAAGCTTATGCTTATCTTATGACGAAAAACCAGAAATGAAATGATGAAGGTAGATTTTCATTCACCCCGCTATTATCCTGATTGCGGTCTCACCTATGTAATAATTGGAGCAAGGTATTTGGATAAGTGGGTATTTATAAAGCATAAGCACAGGAAAAGCTATGAACTTCCTGCCGGTCATATTAATAAGGAAGAAGATACTGATGCAGCAGCCAGAAGGGAGCTTGAGGAAGAGACAGGTGCAACAAAGTATAGAATAGAATGTATTTCAACCTATATAGTAAATGAAGATAACAAATTAAGGGCAGGAAGGTTATATTATGCTGAAATTGAAACCAAAGGAAAGGAGAAGGATGAAAACGAAATAGATGATGTGATATTATCTGATACCCTTCCCTTAAAGCTGAGTTTTCCGTATGTGCAGACGGTTCTGTTTGACTTCCTGCAAGAATACCTTGCGGGTCAGATAAATTCAAGATAAACTTCCATTGAAGCAGGCCATAGGCTGAAAATTATTCTAATTATTATATTTGTATAGTACGCAAATCAATACAGATGAAAAGACTACCAGGAAAGACTGTTGAAAGACTAAGTGGTTACCGCAGGAACCTACTAGGTTATCTTGCTGCCGGTAATAAATATATATATTCACATGAACTCGCTGCCCTGCTTCATATCACAGCAGTGCAGGTAAGAAGAGACCTGATGCTTATTGGCTATTCAAGCGTTCAGAAAAAGGGTTATGATGTCAGGGAACTGATTGATACTATAGGTACTATTATTGATTCTGAACAGGGTCAGAATGTTGCTGTTATAGGTATTGGAAATCTTGGACGTGCTATAACCTCGTATTTCAAGGGTAAAAGATCCAAGCTCAATATCGTGGCTTCCTTTGACAATGACCCCCAGAAAGTGAACAGGGTAATAGCCGGAGTTCGATGCTATCCTGTTGAACAACTCGAAGACATAGTAAAGGAGCAAAAAATTACCATCGCAATGCTAACAATGCCGCCTGATTTTGCAAAGTCAACTGCCGATGCAGCAATAAAAGCAGGGATAAAGGGTATACTGAACTTCACAACTGTACGATTGAATGTTCCGCCAAATGTATACCTGGAAGAGTATGATATGATCACATCAATTGAGAAAGTAGCATATTTCGTAAAGGAAGAATAGTTCAGGGTGTCAAAGGAGGTAAATTCCATAACAGTAATACCGTAATGAGTTAAAGGGAAATTCATTTATTAGCTGAATATGACATTTTTCATTTCCCGCTACACTTTGATTAACTTACTTTGTACTAAGTTTAATTGGTTTAATTTTAAATAATGACATGAAATTTAATCCTGAAAGATTATCAATCAGGGATCAAAGGATGAAGCCATTTATTGATCCTGACGAGATATGGGATATAATAAATAAAACAAAACCTGATAAGTCCAGGGTACGTGATGTCATTGCCAAATCGCTTGATAAGAACAGGTTAACACTGGAGGAAACAGCTGTGCTGGTTAATTCTGATGATCCTGAGCTTATAGAGGAGATAAAGGCCGGTGCAAGGGCGCTGAAAGAGAAGGTATATGGTAACAGGATAGTACTTTTTGCCCCATTATATATAGGAAATTATTGCAGCAATAACTGTAAATACTGTGGCTTCAGGTCGAGTAATACAGAAGCAGTAAGAAGGACATTATCTGATGAAGAGATAATAAAAGAAGTCTCAGCATTGGAAGATAACGGCCAGAAGCGACTGATACTGGTTTACGGCGAGCATCCGACATATTCAGCAGAGTATATAGCTCATACTGTAAAACTTGTCTACAGCATTAAAAAGGGCAAAGGTGAAATCAGGCGGGTAAACATTAATGCTGCTCCTTTTGATATCGAAGGGTTCAGAACAGTGGGTGATGCAGGCATAGGTACTTTTCAGGTGTTTCAGGAGACTTATCATCCGGAAGCATACAAATGGTATCATCTCACGGGTAAAAAGAGAGATTATGACTGGAGACTGACCTCGCTTGACAGGGCACAGGAAGCCGGTGTTGATGATGTGGGTATTGGAGCCCTGTTCGGATTATATGATTGGCGCTTTGAAGTGCTTGGCCTGGTGCGACATGCAAATCACCTTGAGGCATGTTATAATGTTGGTCCGCATACAATATCCTTTCCCCGATTGAAAGATGCGTCTACACTTAATATGGATAAGGATTATGAAGTGACGAATGATGAATTTAAAAAATTAGTGGCTATACTCAGGCTGGCAGTGCCTTATACCGGCATGATACTTACGGCCAGGGAAAGTCATGATGTCAGGAGGGAAGTGATAAAATTCGGGGTTTCGCAAATTGACGGGGGCACAAAGATTGAACTGGGCTCATATTCAGATATTAAGAATGAACAGCAAAACCTTAACAGGGAGCAATTCATGATCAATGATGCCAGGTCACTGGCCGAGGTAATAGATGAACTGCTCGATGACGACTTTATGCCCTCTTTCTGTACAGCATGTTACCGATTGGGAAGAACGGGCGAACATTTTATGGAGTTTTCAGTTCCTGGCTTCATAAAGAGGTATTGCTCACCAAACGCGGCTCTTACCCTGGCTGAGTACCTGGTGGATTATGCAGATGACCAGCTCGCTGAAAAAGGATGGAGAGCAATAGAAAGGGGCCTGTTAAGGCTCGATGATGATGTGGTTGCAAAAACAAAAGAGAGGATTGAAAGAATCAGGCAGGGCGAAAGAGATCTGTATTTCTAGAATTATCTTAATCAATAAATATGGTAAGAATAATAGCGATAAGGGTGGTCGACAGGATCAAAGAATCCGGGCATACACAGGATGTGCTCAGCAAGCATTCTTCAATAATCAAATCGAGGCTGGGATTTCATGAACTGAACGAGTATGTATGCAGCCGGGAGGGTTATATCCTGCTTCACCTGAAGAATGATGAAGCAGGAGTAAAAGCTCTTATGAATGACCTGGGTGAGATATATGGTATAGAGCTAAAGCAGATGAACCTTGGACCGGAAGCAGACAAACCATATCCGATACCCGTTGAATCAGATGTTGCGGTGGTTGGGATGATAATAAATAACAGGTCTGAAATCATAAGGGAAGTCCAGAAAGCCCTTACATCCTATGGTTGTACTATCAGAACACGACTGGGTATCAACGAAGAGAACAATGGAAAAAATACAGGACTGATCCTCCTGGAACTGGTAGGTGAACATTCAGAAATGAACGGACTTGTCGAACGCCTGAATAATATCAATAATGTATCTGTTGCGGTAATATCGTTCAATTAATAAGAGTCACCACTCACCGCTCATTACTTATTCGGTAATACACACCCCTTTCCTTCAGATATCCCAGTATAAACTTCAGGTGCCCTTCAGTTTTCCCTATAAATTCCGGTGGATTTATGCCTGGTGATTCGTACATACCTTCCATCAGCAGGTTTGCAACCGCAGTGCAAGTGTAGCCTGTTGTTCTTGCCATGGAAGTAATATTGTTCTCCCTGTCATAACGGTCAAAAAGGTCATACTGGTACCTGTACTTTTCTCCTTTATCCCTGCCCTCAATTATTATCCTCATCACCGTAAATTCTTCTTCACCTTCTTTCAACTGCCATTGAGGGAACATAAGACTTGATGTAAGATCTATAGGCCTTACCTTATTGCCTTTTACCTCAATCTCATCATAGCTGAAAAAACCTGCTTCCCTGAGCATCCTTAGGTAATCAATGGTGCCGGGATAACGCAGTGTTTTCTCAATCATATTAGGCACCGGTATGGTTTTCAGGAGGCTTCTCAATCCGTCTGAATTCCACGCTTCCAGTGTTCCTATTTCATCAAATTCAATATACTCAGGTTCAGACAGGGCTTCCCGTACGACAATATCACCATTTATCATATACCGGGCAGGTCGGGTATATTCTTCAATTACGTCTATCGGAGAGAAAACAGCCTTATATTGCCATGGCCATTGCCTCTTAAAAGGAAGTCCACCAACATAGCACTCATATCTTTCAACGCTCATAATAGAATGGTGGTGGCCGAGTATAATATTACCCATGCCGGGGACAACGCCACAGTCAGTAACAACTGTTACACCTTTGTTCCTGGCCATTCTGTCAAGGCCAAATGGATCTTCAGGGAAGAAAGATATATCAACCATGTCTTTGCCTGCCTCAATTGTATCCTTAACTGATTTGTAACCCATTGAACCCGGCAGTGCTCCTATAACAAGGTCATGATCACGGATGAGGTCTTTTATTATTGACGAATCAGACAAATCGGCTGTTACAGCTTTTACGTTATCTAGACCCTTGAGCATATTGATATTTTCTGAAGATATATCAACAGCAGTAACCAGGTAATTACTGCAAAGGTCTTTGACTATTGCTGAACCAACCAACCCGGTGCCAAGAACTATAATTCTATTTTTCATCCCGGTAGTGTTTAATTTATTATAAAATAAGGCATTTAATTGCTTATTATACAAAGCTATGTTTTAAAACAACATCAATGAAGTTCCGATAATTGAATTATTCCGGTACACTAATTATTGGTCATTATTTGGGAGAGTGGCATATCACCCATGATACGATTTACCTTTTCCTTTTTCCTTTTTCCTTTTTACTTTTGTCTTCTTTTAAAGTAATGTTCTGCGTCGCCCCATTCTCCGTAGCCCGGCTCGGCATCCACCATCTTCAATCTTGCCTCCAGGCATTCTTTGCAGTCATCATCTGCATCGATGGTGCGGGGCTTGTTTTCGTACAGATTATAGCTATCGCGGTATATACCCGGTGTGATGTTTGGCATTATAACATTAGCCCCAATCTTAACAGCTTTTTCACGACCCATGGGATCTATTGCCTGCAGGGCAGTGGATGCAGCAATATTAATATCCTTCATTAAAACTCTGAGCACAGCTATCATTTTAAGCGACAGGTCAAATCTGGCCTCTATTGGAAGTAATTCACTTTTATATTCAATAAGTGGAGTATTGGCATGCTCAATATAGGGACCCATGCCCACCATGTCTATATCAAAGTTTTTCATGAAAAGCAAATCACCTGCAAGATCTTCATATGTTTGAAACGGTAACCCTATCATTACCCCGGTGCCTGTCTGGTATCCAATTTTTTGCAACAGGTTCAGACATTCCAGCCTCCGGTGGTAATTATGCAGCTCATCATCCGGATGTAATTTTGCATATAGTGCAGGATTTGATGCTTCAATGCGCAGCAGGTACCTGTGAGCTCCGGCATCAAACCACTCACGGTATACATCCTCCGTTTGTTCACCCAGCGATATCGTAATCCCAAGTTTTCCGTCAGACAGCTTTTTAATCTCTGTAAGCAGGCTGGTTATCCTGGAAGTAAAACGTGAATTGCTTAGTTCACCGGACTGCAATACTATGGAACCATAATTATTTTCGAAAGCATATAGTGCAGCATCAAGAATCTCTTTGTTCGTAAGGTTATATCTTTCAACGTTTTTATTATCTCTACGTATGCCACAGTAATAACAGTTCTTATCACAAATGTTCGAGAATTCTATTAAGCCCCGGTAATATACCTTATTGCCCGAATGTTCATGTTTAATCCTGGCTGATTCCCCGAAAAGTATGGTCCGGTCTTCTCCTTCTGCCTTCAGTAAAGTCGCGATTTCTTCAATTCCGAATTTATTGCCTTTCAGTATGTCGGGTACTCTATTCTTCATCGTGAAAATTGAATCTACAAATATAGTTAGAAATAATTGGGTGATGGAATACCGGATTAATGGATTAATGGATTATTCATTAAATTTGCTTTTAAACAAACAGGTTTTCAAATGGAGAAAGAAAGAATAAAAAAGGAAGCTATTGAAAGATTCAGATCAAGTTTTAATTGTTCACAATCAGTGCTGAGTTCCATGGCAGGAAAGATTGAAACAGATGTTTCATTTCTTGAAAAGGTATCATCAGGTTTCGGAGGAGGCATGGGACATATGCAGGAAACATGCGGGGCGGTTACAGGCAGTTTTATGACCATAAGCCTTTATTGTGGCAATAAGTATCCTGATAATCATGAGCGAAAAGAAGAAGCTTATAAGCTTATAAAGAAATTCGACTCGGAATTTAAGAAATTGCATGATACAACAAACTGCAGGGAACTGATCGGCTATGAACTGGATTCCCCTGAAGATCATGACAGAGCAGTTGAAAATAATGTTTTTGAACGCATATGTGAAAAATGCATCAGCGATTCTGTAGATATATTATGCAGAATATTAGTATAGAATAATAGTTTAATTACCAATAGCAGATAATCAAATGAAAATAAGTGCACGTAACGTATTTAAAGGCACCGTAAAATCTTACGAAACAGGGATTGTAAATGTTGAGGTGGTAGTAGAAATAGGACCCGGGTTGGAAATAACATCCATTATTACAAAAACTTCATTCGAAAAACTCGGACTGGAAATTGGCAAAGAGGCTTATGCAATTATTAAGGGCTCTAATGTAATGATCGGGATTGATTAATAATAAGAAACCACTCTTATAATAAACGTCCCGTTCAACGATTTATCACTTCAACAATTCAACAATTTTCTAACAATCATTGTATGATTTATTTGATTTTCATACATTGACTAACCATTGAACCCTTTTTTCTGATTAATTATAATGATATGATTAACAATTACTTATTAAATCCCCGGAGTATTGTTGTTGTGGGGGGCTCGGATGATATTTCCAAGCCGGGAGGCAAGGTTCTTAAGAACATCATGGATGGTGAATTTAACGGAGACTTATATGTTATTAATCCCAGGTCAGACACAGTTCAGGGCATAAAATCCTATCACAGTCCTGCAGATATACCTGATACCGATCTGGCGATAATTGTCATTGCCGCAAAATATTGCAGGGATACAGTTGATAACCTTGCCCGACAGAAATCTACCAGGGCTTTTATTATCCTGTCTGCAGGTTTTGGCGAGGAGAATGAAGAGGGAGCAAAGCTGGAGCGCGAAATAGTTGATATTATTGATTCAGTTGGAGGATGCCTTATAGGTCCTAATTGCATTGGTGTACTTACACCGGTATACAATGGTGTTTTTACTACACCAATTCCTGAACTTGAACCTTCAGGTGTTGATTTTATTTCTGGCTCGGGTGCCACTTCGGTGTTTATTATGGAGTCAGCAATACCTAATGGTATACGTTTTTCAAGTGTTTTTTCTGTTGGTAACAGTGCCCAGGTTGGCGTGGAGGATGTACTGAAATATATGGACGAAACCTATGAGCCTGGAAAGAGTTCTGCAGTAAAGTTATTATACATTGAGAGTATACTCAAACCGGGTATGCTTCTCAGGCATGCTTCATCACTTATTAGAAAAGGGTGTAAAATTGCAGCAATCAAAGCTGGGTCATCAGAAGCCGGCAGCAGGGCAGCCTCGTCACATACCGGTGCCATGGCCAGTCCTGATGTGGCTGTTGATGCCCTTTTCAGGAAAGCTGGCATAATACGATGCCATGGTCGTCATGAGCTGGCGGCAGTTACAGCAGTACTGATGAATCCCCTCCCTACAGGCAGGAAAATGGCTATTGTAACACATGCCGGTGGCTCGGCAGTAATGATGACTGATGCTCTGTCAAAAGAAGGAATAGAAATTCCACAAATCAAGGGGGATAAGGCAAAAGCCCTACTTGAAAAGTTGTTTCCCGGCTCATCGGTTGCTAACCCCATTGATTTTCTCGCCACAGGTAATGCAGAACAGCTGGCTTTTATACTTGATGCATGCGAGAATGATTTTGATGAGATTGATGCAGTAGCCGTTATTTTCGGCAGCCCGGGGCTATTCCCTGTTGATGATGTTTACAAAGTATTACATGATAAAAAGAGGTCAGGTAGAAAACCAATTTATCCTGTACTACCTTCACTTATAACTGCAGAAAGAGAAGTTAATGATTTTATTGCAAAGGGAAATGTCAATTTCCCCGATGAAGTGGTCTTTGCAAATGCTCTCGGAAAGGTTCTTAATACAGGATATCCAGGTGATGATTCTTTTGCTAAACCACGGATTAATTATAAAGCTATAAGGAAGATAATAGACAATAATGGTAATGGCTATCTTATGCCGGATGATGTAAGGGAATTACTTGATGCAGCAGGCATTGAAAGGGTAAAGGAGGATCTGGCATATACAGTGGATGAAGCAATACAGAAAGCTGTCAAACTGAGGTTCCCAATAGTAATGAAAGTAGTCGGGCCAGTACATAAATCTGATGTAGGAGGCGTGGTTCTTAATGTCAGTAGCACTGAGGAAGCAGGGATTGAGTTCAGAAGGCTGATGAAAATTGAAAATGTCGAAGCAGTACTCATGCAACCGATGATCGGCGGCCAGGAACTCTTTGCAGGGGCAATAAGGGAGGGTGATTTTGGGCATTTAATAATGGCCGGGCTGGGAGGTATATTTATTGAAGTGCTTAAAGACGTCAATAATGCGCTTGTGCCCCTGAGTGAGAGTGAAGCTGAAAAAATGATATACACCCTGAAAGGTTATAATATACTCAAGGGTGTCAGGGGACAGAAAGGTGTAAATATTAAAGCATTTGTGGATGTTCTGATTCACCTGTCAGCACTCCTGGAAACAGCACCGGAAATTGCTGAGATGGACCTGAATCCACTAATGGGTAATCCGGAAACAGTAAAAGCAGTAGATGCCAGGATAAGAATAGAACGATGAGTTATGAAAAAATCTGATATCCTGCTTATTTTATTCCTGGTGGCCATTTTTGCTCCTTTTATTGTGAGTGATACAATTTATAATCATTATGACAGGTTTTACGCATCCTTTCCATTTTTAGTTAGTTTTATCAAGTTTGCTATACTGGCTACCACAGGTGAGTTGATTGGCCTGAGAATAAGGACGGGAAAATATATTGTACCCGGCTTTGGCATATTGCCACGTGCCCTGGTCTGGGGTGTACTGGGGATTACTATTCAGGCGGCTTTTATCATTTTTGCCAGGGGAGTGCCACTTCTACTGGAATTTGCAGGTTTAAAAGGTTCGGTGGCTGCCATGGAGGGATCACTCACAGCAGGAAGGATTGGAGTGGCTTTCAGTATCAGCCTGCTATTAAATATCTTTTATGCCCCGGTTTTGATGACAGCGCATAAAATCATTGATTCGCATATTGAAATGACTGGTGGCACATTGAGAGGTTTCTTTTCAACAATTAAAGTGAGCCAGATACTGAGGGAGGTAAACTGGAATACTCACTATGGATTTGTATTGAAAAAAACAATTATATTTTTCTGGATACCGGCACAGACAATTAATTTCCTTATGCCTGAGCAATTCAGGGTGCTAATTGCGGCAATAAATAGGACTCTGAGCGGTCTGCAAGGCCCAGCGAGGAGTCGGTGTTGGACTACAGTCCGGTCAATTGGAGAAAAACTTTTGCTCTATGTACTTATCGACCGTTTTGTGTTTGTTCTGGATTGAATATCAAGTAGTTGAGCGAAAATTGATTGCAAAGAAATTAGAAAGGTTTCATTCAAATATAGGAATTTAATTACAATAAGCTTCAAACGATGGGAATAATATAAGATGAAAGAACCCTTTACAGCAAATCTGGTTACTTTGTTTTTATATAGTTAGCCTAATTGATCTGGCAAGTTTTTAGTAAGAGTAAGAGCTATCCCGCAGGGATTTAGTTCAATATACGGTATAATACTGGGCGTAATACTTGCTTTTGCTGCTATAAGCCAAGC
>CAZNYS010000038.1:0-34046 GCA_964577305.1 uncultured Rikenellaceae bacterium | reverse complement strand
TGTGGGTAGTACTGGATTCGAACCAGTGACCCCCTGCTTGTAAGGCAGGTGCTCTGAACCAGCTGAGCTAACCACCCCAAATGAGAGTGCAAATATAATCCAAAAAATCTATTCATAAAAAAATTCTTCTGAATTATTGGTGCAACTGCATTTCGGTAAGTATATGTGCCATATAACCAGATAAATATGAGTCCCATGTATGAACTGTGAAGTAATAATAAAATCTACGATTATGTCAAAAACAGAAACCTGCCAGGTATGGATTTTTACTAAATTTTTATGTATTGTGCATAAATTGTGAGAAATGGGGCCTTTATCATGATAAATGGATGCAACTTAATTCGTAATTTCACTGTCAAAAGAAAGAAATATATTGTTGAACAGAAATGGTTTATGTTAATTGAATAAATTAACTATTTTAAAAAATTGATAAATGACCTGACTTTTTGCTTTATAATCAAGTGATTAAATAGTCGGGTATCAAATTTTTTTATTTTATATGATATACCATCACAGAAGACCTAACTAGATATGAAAAGAAGTATCAAACTTTTACTGATTGGTTCATTACTTATTTTAAATGGCTTACTGCTTAAGGGTCAGACCACATATACCTCTGCCACATCCGGGAGATGGAGCGATGGTACTACCTGGATTGGCGGTGTGGCACCGGGCTCAAATGATAATGCCATTATTGCTTCAGGAACAACAGTCACCCTCTTTGGATCAGATGCTACTATCAACGATCTGACAATTGAACCTGGCGGGGTGGTTAATGCAGATGACAGGACCCTGACCGTGAATGGCAAATTCATTGTGGATGGTAGCTTCACATCTAAAAACATTAGTGCAAAAGATTTAGTATTTAACGGTGATACACTGGGGGGAACAGGAATTATAAAAGTCGATTATGCAGACAGGGACTTATTAATTAATGCAAATGCAGTCATCCTGTCTTCAAGCAATCTTAAAGTATATGGAAAAGTCAGCCTGGGAAATTCCGTTACACTTACTAATAAAGGTAAAATTGAGATTACCGGTAATTTAAACGGTATTAATGCCACAACATCCATATGGACTAATTCTGATGGTTCATATCTCGCCATCGGTGGCAGCCTGATGGCAACCGGGGTAATGAATGCTTCATCCCCCGGGAATACGATCGAATACAACAATTTCGGGGACCAGGATATTAAACTGCCATCTGGTGCAACATACCACAACCTTAAACTCAGAGGTGCCGGAAATAAGGACTTGCCTGGATCCCTTGTGATAAACGGGAATATAGAAATTTACAATTCGGCCACACTTGAAAGCAATAATTTTAATATAGATATCAAAGGTAACTGGACTAACTTTTCAGAATTTGCTCAGGGTGCGGGGCGTGTATCCTTTAGCGGTGCAGGGAACCAGACTATCAACAATCCAATGCTTGAACGATTTTATAATTTCAGGCTGAATAAAAGCTCCGGTGAACTCATACTGGAAAATGATATTATTATTGAGAATATTCTTTCAATGGTCACCGGTGTGATTAACTCATCCGGTAATAAACTTACCCTGGGAACAGGAACAGCTACGGGAGAACTGGGTAGCCTGTCGTATTTTGGGGGTTATATAAAGGGTAAGTTTGAACGTTGGATAAATAATACCGGATCGCATGAATTTCCGGTTGGTAATATAAATGCCCAGAGATTAGTGATAAATATTAACGGGTTGAATTCCGGTGGTACCCTTTTAGCTGAATTTACCGGTAATGATCCCTGGAATAATGGTCTTCCGCTTGATGATGCAGGCACTACAATATATAATACTTTCGTTGAAGGATACTGGTCATTGGATTACGATAACGGATTTAATTTAGGAGGGGCCAGTAATTATAATTTACAATTAAGCGGGCTTGGATTTGCTTCCTTCCCAATCGATAATAATACACGTATCCTTACAAGAACAGGTGCAGCAGGTGACTGGCAGGCCAGGGGATCACATGTGGCAGGTACCGGTGTTACAGCCAGAAGGAATGGCCTGAAAACACTACCCGCCCATTATGCTTTTGGAGATGACACAGATTGTGTCAAACCTGTCACTTCAGCAATAACAGGACCGGTTGATGTATGTGCCGGGCAAACCGGAGTAGCATATTCAGTAACGGATAACCCTCCCAATACCTACCAGTGGACTGTAACAGGCGGAGTGCAGGCTTCAGGCGGGAATACAAACAGCATTACCGTTGACTGGGATGCTGTTGGAACTGATGATGCCAGTGTGGCTGTAGTTGAATCAAACACCTGCAGCAACGGAGCCCCGGTTGTGCTCCCGGTAATATTGCATTCTGTACCGCCGGAATCAGTTAGAGGCATAACTGTTTTAGCCGAATATTCAACAGGTGTGGCTTATTCAGTTCCGTCAAGACCGGGTTATACCTACCAGTGGTCTGTAACTGGTGGTTCACAGGTGTCAGGAGGTAATACAAACAGTATATCAGTTGACTGGGATGCAGCCGGAACCGGTAATGTTTCGGTGGTTGCCGAACTGCCAGGTTGTCCGCAGGCGCCCTCTGTTGATCTTGAGGTCAGGTTATACGGTATTATCGAGAGTATACAAACCGGTGATTGGGATGATCCCGGCACATGGGATTGTAACTGCATACCCCTGGGTACGGATAATGCAAGAGTCAATAATGGTCATACTGTTACCCTGCCTGATGCAGATGATACAGAAATAAATAATTTGATCATAGAATCAGGCGGGATCGTAAATTATAATACCAGGCCTTTTGTGATACATGGTGATTTTATTTTAGATGGTATATACCAGGGCGGAGCAGACAGGGATTTAAGCCTTGACGGGATAGATACTGAAATCGATGGTGAGGGAACAGTTGCGGGAGGCTTGACTATTCCTGCCGGTAATAAATCAATATCTTCCGGAAGCACACTCACTATCAATGCAGGTGATATTACATTGGGAGCCAGTGTTTTTGTAACCAACAACGGTAGCATAACAATAGACGGAGATATTATTGGTGCGGATGTAGCAACTACATGGATAAACTCTGAAAATTCGATTATGGAAATAACAGGTGACCTGCTGGCAACAGGCACCTTGAGAGCTTTTGCCAGGGGGAACCTTGTTGATTATAATGGAGCTGACCAGACAATTAAAACACCATTTAATTCTGTTTATAATGACCTTTCTTCAAGTGGATCAGGTATTAAAACACTGTCAAATTCAGTTAACATTGAAGGAGATCTTCTGATAAACGGAACCAGTACCCTGGATGTAAGCCTGAATAATTATTCAATTAATATTGCCGGTGACTGGACTAATAATGGTGCCACTTTTGAACCCAGGACATCCGTTGTTACTTTAAACGGGGTTACCGACCAGACAATTACAGGGGTGGAAAATTATTACAACCTGGTTTATTCCAATACATACGGAGATTTAGTCCTGGCAGATAATGTGGTAGTCGGAAATAATCTTCAGATGGCCGGCAGAAATATCGTAACCGGTTCCAGTATTATTACTATCGGAACTGACGCAGCCAATATTGGTTCACTGACTTATGTTTCCGGTATTGTGACAGGGAGAATGGAGAGATGGATCAATTCCTTTGGCAACACTTTTTTCCCGGTAGGTATAACCACTTCATATCACCTGGCCAGCCTGTATGTTAACCTGTTAAATAATCCGGGATCTGTGATAGTTGAATTTTTGCCTGTTGATCCGGGATCAGCAGGACTTCCACTGGTCGATGTTACAACAGATATTGCATACCAGTTTACCGATGGCTACTGGAATTTTACTGCAGCAAATGGTTTTAACCTGGCCAATTATAATCTTGACTTACAGGCAACTAATTTCATAAGTTATCCGCTCAATATAAATTCACGGATACTGAAAAGAACAAATAACCTGGATTGGTCATTCGATGGTAATCATGTTGCAGCTGTACCACCCCATGTCTACAGGTATTTTCTGGTAAACGGAATTTCGACACTTGGCACACAGTTCGGCATTGGTTATGCCTGTGCTCCTTTTACAATAGATGCTGTTATAACTGAACCAACATGTTTTGGATCTGCCGATGGTGCTATAGACATTACACCTTCAGGAGGTGCAAGCCCTTATACATTTTTATGGTCACCGGGTGGTCAGACCACAGAGGATATTTCAGGCCTCACAGCAGGCAACTATAGTGTTGGGGTAACTGATGCACTGGCATGTGTTACTCCTGAAACATTTAATGTGTCACAACCAAATGAAATAGTTGTGGATTATATTGTAACAGATGTTGAGTGCGCCGGAGATACTGATGGTGCAATTGATATTTCCGTTTCAGGAGGCACAGCACCATATACATACTTATGGACTACCTCAGACGGAAGCGGATTATCGCCATCCGATGAAGATCAGACCGGGTTAACAGATGGAACTTATACAGTGACAATTGTGGATGTAAACGGTTGCACAGGAGTTGAAGATATTATAGTTGCTGTAAGTGATGTCACACCTCCGGTGATAATATGCCCGGGTAACCTCTCAGCGGTATGTGATATTTCTGAACAACCGGCCTACCTTACATATGCTGATTTTACTGCAGCCGGCGGAACAGCAACAGATAACTGTAATGTAGACACAGATAGTTTTATACTGCTTTCTGAAAACTCCGACGGTAATACATGCCCGGAAATTATTACAAGAACATACCGGATATCTGATGTTAACGGTAATAGCCAGACCTGTATACAGACTATAACTATAGATGATATAACACTGCCAACAGCCAGTAACCCTGCACCTGTAACCGTAGAATGTTCAGGCGATGTGCCTGCACCCGATATTTCGGTTGTGACTGATGAAGCAGACAACTGTACTGCAACACCAGCAGTAGCTTTTGTAAGTGATGTTAGTGACGGCAATACCTGTCCTGAAGTAATTACAAGGACATACTCAGTGACAGATGAATGCGGAAATTCAATTAATGTAACACAGACTATCACAATAGATGATATTACCCCACCTACAGCCAGCAATCCTCCGCCAATCAGTGTGGAGTGTTCAGGAGATGTCCCTGCACCGGATATAACAGTGGTGACTGACGAAGCTGATAATTGCGGGCCAGTACCAACCGTTGCTTTTGTAAGTGATGTAAGTGACGGTAATACCTGTCCTGAAGTAATTACAAGAACCTACTCGGTGACCGATGACTGCGGTAACTCTGTCAATGTTACCCAGACTATCACAATTGAGGATGTTACACCACCTACAGCCAGCAATCCTGCACCGGTTAATGTAGAATGTTTTTCTGATGTGCCTGCACCGGATGTAACCGTTGTTACAGATGAAGCGGATAATTGCTCAGCAACACCAACTGTAGCTTTTGTAAGTGATGTAAGTGACGGCAATACCTGCCCTGAAGTAATTACAAGAACCTACTCTGTGACTGATGCCTGCGCTAATTCAATCAATGTAACCCAGACTATTACCATAAATGATATAACACCGCCAACAGCAAGTAACCCCGCACCAATAAGTGTTGAATGTGCAGGTGATGTACCTTCACCTGATGTTTCAGTAGTGACCGATGAAGCTGATAATTGCGCGCCAGCGCCAACGGTGGCTTTTGTAAGTGATGTAAGCGACGGTAATACATGCCCGGAGATTATCACAAGAACATATTCAGTTACCGATGCCTGCGGTAATTCAATCAATGTTACACAAACGATCACAATAGATGATATAACCGGTCCTTCTGCAGTAGAAGCACCAGGTGATCTTGATGCTAATCTTGATTGCGCCGATGCAGCCGGACTTGCAGCAGCACTGCTTATGGAACCATCATTTACTGATAATTGTACTGCTGCGGGATCAATAGTAATTACATTGGACAGCGATAATATTGTTCCTGACCCGTTATGCCCTGATGCATATGTCCGTGCGAGAAGCTGGACTGCTGTTGACGAATGTGGTAACCCGGGTGCGCCATATGTACAGACTATTACAGTGAATGACCTTATACCACCAACAGCCAGTAGTCCTCCACCAATCAGTGTGGAGTGTTCAGGTGATGTGCCTGTACCGGATATTGCTGTCATTACTGATGCGGCAGATAATTGTACTGCATTGCCAACAGTGGCCTTTGTAAATGATGTAAGCGATGGTAGTACTTGTCCTGAGGTAATTACAAGGAGATATTCAGTGACCGATGATTGCGGTAACTCGATAAATGTTACACAGACTATTACGGTTAATGATGTAACATTACCAACAGCCACTGACCCTGCACCAATTAATGTAGAGTGTTTATCTGATGTACCTGCACCGGATATTACAGTAGTGACTGATGAAGCAGATAACTGTACAGCCACACCCGCAGTAGCTTTCGTGAGTGATATGAGCGATGGTAACACCTGTCCTGAGGTAATAACAAGGACTTATTCAGTGACCGATGATTGCGGTAACTCGATAAATGTTACACAGACTATTACGATTAATGATGTAATACTGCCAACAGCCAGTGACCCTTCACCAATTAACGTTGAGTGCCTGGCTGATGTACCTGCACCTGATGTCACTGTTGTTACAGATGAAGCAGACAATTGTACAGCAGCACCGGCTGTAACCTTTGTAAGTGACGTAAGTGACGGCAATACCTGTCCTGAGGTAATAACAAGGTCATATTCAGTTACGGATGATTGTGGAAATTCAATTAATGTCACACAAACCATCATAATTGATGATATTACACCACCTACAGCCAGTAACCCTCCACCAATTAACGTGGAGTGTTCAGGCGATGTGCCTGCACCGGATATCACGGTTGTTACAGATGAAGCGGACAACTGCACAGCAGCACCGGCTGTAGCCTTTGTAAGTGATTTAAGTGATGGCAATACCTGTCCTGAGGTAATAACCAGAACATACTCAATAACAGATGATTGTGGGAACTCAGTTAATGTTACGCAAACCATCACAGTTGAAGATATAACTGATCCGGTGATAAACAATTGCCCGGCTGATATAACAGTGCCTGCAGATGGCATAACCTGCGATGCAGTGGTAAGCTGGACAGAACCCACTGCTACTGATAATTGCAACCTGGCAAGCTTCACCGGCAGTCATGTTCCGGGAGCCACCTTCAGTACAGGTACAACCACAGTTACCTATACCGCAACAGATGATTGTGGTAATACTGAAATATGTACATTTAATGTTATTGTTACTGATGATGAAGCCCCGGTGATAACATCATGTGCACTTGACAGAACAGTTAGTGCTGATAATAACTGTGAGGCAATAATGCCTGATCTGACAGGTGAAGTTATTGCTACGGATAATTGCAGTCCGGGCATTGTAATCACACAGCTTCCGGCTGCAGGAACAGTAATACCTGCCGGCATTACAACGGTTACCCTCACTGCAACTGACGGAAGCGGGAATTCCGCGGATTGCTATGCTGATGTTAATGTTGTTGATGACACTGATCCTGTACTTGTAAGCACAGATACAACTGTATATATTGGAGCAGGTAACATAGTCACTATTGATAGCTCATACGTATGGGATACCACTGCATCATATGATAACTGTGGTATTACCAGTGTTACAATCGATATAAATACATTTGACTGCAGTATGCTGGGTGCAAATACTGTGAATATAACTGCATATGATGAAGCAGGAAACAGTACCGGTGGTACAGCAACAGTGACAGTAAGCGACACAAACACTGTTGTAGCTGATGCAGGACCGGATGATGATATTTGCATAACTGATGGATCATATACCTTAAGTGCTGCTTCAGTAGTCAATGGAACTGTTTTGTGGGGTACAACAGGCGATGGTGTGTTTGATGATCCGACACTTGTTAACCCTACTTACACACTGGGTATAACAGATAGTGACAGTGTTAAATTGTACATGGATGTAACACCTGTGATAGGATGTACAGCTGTTTGTGATACCATGAAACTGACTATAAGTGAAGCAGCAGTGGCTGATGCAGGTGCGGATGATGCCCTATGTGCTTCAGAAAATACCTACACCATTACAGATGCCTCCTCCAGTGGGGGTGCTGTTTTATGGACAAGCAACGGAGACGGGAGCTTCGATGATGCCACAATTGATAATCCTGTGTATACATTTGGAGCTGGTGATATAAGTGCAGGTTCAGTAACCCTGACTATGACAGTAACAGGCGGAGGATCATGCGGGGAAGACTCGGATGATAAAATTATTACTATTTATGAATTGCCGGGAATTATTGTTGATGAACATTCGGAAATAACATGTAATGGATTGACAGACGGAATATTGCGAATCAGTGGCAGTGGGGGAACAGCACCATACCAGTACAGTATTAATGGTGCTCCTTACCAGGCATCAGGGGAATTCACGGGATTGTCTGCCGGCGATTATGATCTTTCAGTTATTGATGACAACGGTTGCCGGAAAGATACCACTATAACAATAATTGAACCGCAAGTATTGACTTATACACTTGATAATGTAACTCATAATAGTTGCTATGGTTCGAATGATGCTTCAATAAGTATTACTATAAGCGGTGGCACACAACCATATGCTATTAACTGGACCGGTCCCGATGACTTTACCTCGACAGAAGAAGACCTGGTTAACCTTTCAGCCGGTCTGTATTCACTGAACCTTACCGATGCGAATACTTGCAATGTGCTTACCCTCGACACTCTAATAACTGAACCACCTCAGATAGTAATTACACCAGTGGATGTATCAGATTATAACGGGTATGGGGTGACCTGTTATGGCGAAACAGACGGGTATATTGAGGTTGATGTAAGCGGAGGTATCGGTACACTGAATACCAACTGGGAAGGACCCGGTGGTTTTACATCTTCAGATGAGGATATCTATGACCTTGAAGCAGGTGATTATATACTAACGGTAACAGATGACATGGGATGTTCAGAAACTTATGAAGTAAGCCTGAATGAACCTGATGAGCTTGATATTGAATACTTTGTTACTGATGCATCCTGTCCGGATGTTGAGGACGGGTCCATCGACCTGACTATCACAGGAGGTGTCACACCATATACAATTCTTTGGAATGATGAGGTAACCGTAGAAGATCGTACTTCTGTATATGCTGGTTATTATACTGTTGAGGTAACAGATGCCAATGGTTGTACGGAACAGGTAACTATTACAGTGGGTGTTATCGGGATCAACTGTCTTGAAGTGCCCGAGGTGATCACTCCAGGTGTGGTTGATGGGAAAAATGATTTTCTGATAATAAGGAATATAGGTCTGTATCCGAATGCTGAAATCAAGATATTCAACAGGTGGGGTAAGATGATCTTCAGTGCCAAAAACCTGGAGGAGAACAGGTGGGATGGTACATATAAAGGCCAAGCATTGCCGGTTGATTCTTATCACTATATACTTAATCTTGGTGATGGCTCTACCCCCAGAACAGGGACTATAACAATTATTAGATAAAATTGACTAACTTTTATCGTCAATATGAGAAATACTAAACAAATACTGATTATCATATGTGGAATGCTGCTGGGTATATCATTAAATGCCCAGCAGGTTCCAATGTATAGCCAGTATGTAATGAACGGATTTTTAATAAATCCTTCATATGCAGGAAATGACGGGTATACTACACTGAATCTGACAGCCAGGGAGCAATGGATAGGCATTCCTTCTTCCCCAAGTACTTATGCTGTCAGCTTCCAGACAAGGCTTCTCAGGAACAGCTATATCCAGAGGTCAACATCAGTCAGGAAAGAAATTGTCAAACCAACCAGGGAAAGCAGGGTTGGCCTGGGTGGTTATATTTTCAATGACCGGAACGGCATTATACGAAGGACAGGCTTTGAACTGGCCTACGCTTACCACATAAATATTGACAGGTACGGGTCACAGCTGTCATTCGGCCTGGCTTCTACCGTATACCAGTTTGCCATAGACCTGGATGGTGCAGTTGTAGCAGATATTGACGACGAATTCCTGAATAATTATGACAGGGTTGTCTTTATTCCTGATTTCAATTTTGGAGTAAGCTATACAGCTGAAAAATTTTATCTTGGATTTTCTGCCACCCAATTATTCAGGGGGTCCCTTACACTGGGTAATACCGCGAAAAATCCACGAACCGAGCTGGGGCACTTCTTTCTGACAGGTGGAGTGAAAATTCCACTTGCCGGGAACGATTGGATCCTTGAACCATCAGCTCTTTTAAAATCATCAGATATGATCCTTAAAGCATCCCAGATGGATATTACCACAAGGATATATTATCGTGAAGATTACTGGGCAGGTATATCATACCGCACACAGGATGCTTTGATAATGCTGCTCGGGTTTACATATGACAGGTTTTATTTTGCATATGCCTTTGACTTTGCCTTAACCGATATAAGAAAGCATAGTTACGGCTCACATGAACTGTCATTTGCTGTTAAATTTGGAGATAATGCAAGGAGATACCGCTGGCTAAACCAGTACTAGTGATTTGAGCAAGCTGCATATTATTCATGAATAAGCTTTACCTTTTTTTGCTTATAGTGTTTATTTACCTGTCATCATGTGAGGAGAAAAGATACTTTCAGGGTGATATTGCCAGGATTGAGTTTTCTGAAGACACCATACACTTTGATACAGTATTTACCAGTATAGGTACAATAACGAAAGAACTGAGGGTAATAAATCCTTACAGATCATGGTTGCTTATTAACAGAATTCAACTCGCCGGGGGAGATAATTCTCCGTTCAGGTTAAATATTGATGGTGTCCCATCCAATAGCTTCAATAATGTAGAAATAGCCCCGTCTGACAGCATTTTTATATTCATTGATGCCATTATTGATCCGAATGATCAAAATAGCCCTGTATTAATAAACGATTCGATAGAATTCGAAATTAAAGGAAATATCCATGATGTAAATCTTATTGCCTGGGGCCAGGATATCAACCTGGTTAATTCTGCCATTGTTGAAACGGAAACATGGACTGAAGGGAAACCTTACGTAGTATATAATTCAATGATTGTTGATACCGGCCACGTACTTACCATAAATGAAGGTGCTGAAATATTGTTTCACAAGGGGTCAACTATGTATATTGCCGGTTCCCTGGTGATTGAAGGAACTATCGGGAAACCTGTCATTCTCGCTTCGGACAGGATTGAAGCCATGTACTCGGATGTGCCTGGCCAGTGGCAGGGATTATATTTTCTAAATGGTAGCTCCGGCAACAGTATAAAAAATGCCAGTGTAAAACATGCAGTGTCGGGCATTCATGCAGGGAACCTGGGAACTACAGACCAGGCACCTGACCTGGAATTACATAACCTCATCATTGCTCATATGTCAGTTAGCGGATTATCATCACTGGGTGCGAGTATAACAGCAGAGAATGTTGTTATTGCACATTGCGGGTACTTTTGCGCTTTTCTTGCATCAGGGGGCAATTACAGTTTTATACATTGTACTATAGCCAATCAGTGGGATTATTCTAACAGGACAAGCCCTTCGGTGTATATCAGTGATTTTTATGATTATAATGAAGAACGATATGTCGGAGAACTGATAAAAGCAGGGTTCTATAATTCTGTTATTACAGGACGTAAGTCGTCAGAAATATATATAGAGAGTTCCGAGGAAGAACAGCTTAATATTGAATTTGTCAATTGTTTTGTCCGGAACGAAAACCTGCAGGGATATATCTATGACAATTGTCTCTTCAATGAGAATCCATTGTTTTTAAGCTGGGATGATTACGACTTCCGCCCTGATACACTGTCACCACTGATAAATAAAGGATTAACATATTATGCTGAAATAGTCCCCATTGACCTGCGGGGAATGAGCAGGTTGGGTGATGAAGCCCCGGATATGGGGGCTTACGAAAAACAACCAGGTGAAAATGCTGAGAACGAATAAATTATTACTCCTGCTGCTCCTTATTGGAGTAATTATACTTCCTTCCAATGATCTTAATAGAAGGTCACATGCCGGGCAAAAAAATGAACTTGACGTAATGTTCTATAATGTTGAGAATTTCTTTGATACCATAGACAGTGATCTTGATGATGATGAATTCCTGCCTGTATCTCCACGAAGATGGGCTTCTTATAAATATTACAGGAAGCTTAATAACGTTTTTAAAGTAATAGTACTGTGTGGAAATGATATGGCATCTCCTGATATTATAGGCTTATGTGAAGTTGAGAATGGGAATGTACTGAAAGATCTGTGTGAAAAGACATATCTCTATCGTGACAGATATGATTACATAATATCCTCAGGGGAGGATGAAAGGGGAATAAATACTGCCTTGCTGTTCAGGAAAGACAGAATTCAGCTGATATCCACCGGGTCATGGAACCCTGTTAATGAGGACGGAACATATATGGCCACCAGGGCACTGCTCCATAACCGGCTTAAATTTGGAACTGATACCCTTGATATAATTGTGTGTCACTGGCCTTCGAGAAGGGGAGGGGCTATAGAATCAGAAAGCAGTCGTAAAATGGTGGCATCATTTCTGAGAGCAAAAGTTGATAGCCTTGGACCGGACAGGAAGATAATAATCATGGGTGATCTTAATGATGAACCTGATTCTGATTCAGTGCATGAAGTTTTACAGGCCGTCCAGGCAGGGAAGAAGAGAAGCAATGATAACCTTATAAACACAGCACCTGGCGGTTATTCCGGTAAAGGAAGCTATAAATACCAGGGAACATGGTACATGTTTGACCAGGTAATATTGTCCCCATCATTATACCAGTCAGAAAGTGGCCTGTATTATGAAAAACAAAGCTTCAGGATTGTTGACGAGGATGCATTATTAACAGAAGATGCCACGTATAAAGGCCTGCGACCATACAGTACATGGTGGGGTTATGACTATACCGGGGGCTTCAGTGATCATCTTCCGGTAATCATAAGACTGGGATGCAGGTAAAATTATTTTCCTGCCGGCGTTAAACCCATCTCTGCAGCTTTCTTTATCAGAAAGTCCCTGGCGGCTTCATATTCATTGGGTATAATTCCATCCATAATGGCTTCTTTGATGCTATTTTTTAATAAGCCGACTTGCCTCCCGGGTTTTATCCCGAACATTTTAATTATTTCATTGCCATCAATAGGTGGTTGGAAATTCCTTATATGATCTTTTTCCTCAATTTCAAGGAGTTTCTGCCTTACAATGCTGAAATTCCGTAAATGCTGTTTAACCTTTTTTTCATTCTTCGAGGTGATGTCAGCCTCGCATAACAGCATCAGATCATCAATATCATCTCCTGTATCAAACAATAATCTCCTTACAGCTGAGTCAGTTACAGATTCCTGTGATAAAATAATCGGTCGCAGGTGAAGTGCAACAAGCTTCTGAACATACCTCATCCTGTCACCCATGGGAAGTTTAAGCCTTTTAAATATGCCCGGGACCATTTTAGATCCAATATATTCATGTCCGTGGAAAGTCCACCCTGTACCTTCTATATATTTTTTTGTTGCAGGCTTGGCTATATCATGCAGAAGAGCTGCCCAGCGTAACCATAAGGAATCAGACTTTTTACTGATATTGTCAACTACCTGCAATGTGTGCTCAAAATTATCCTTGTGGCCGTTGTTATACTTTTTCTCTACTCCTTTTAATTCATAAACCTCCGGTAGTATTTTTTCTAAAAGACTGCTGTCATAGAGTAACCTGAAACCTTTGGAAGGTTTGGAACTCATTATTATTTTATTCAGTTCAACACTAATTCTTTCATATGAGACAATGGAAATGCGTTCAGAATTATTTCTTATTGATTCAAATGTTACAGGATGAATATCAAAATCGAGCTGGCATGCAAACCTTATAGCCCTTAACATTCTCAGCGGATCGTCTGAAAATGTCTTTCCTGGCTCGAGAGGGGTACGTATTATCCTGTTGTCAAGGTCATCAATACCGTTAAAGGGATCAATTAATTGCCCGTAGTTATGCCTGTTAAGACTTATTGCCAGGGTATTTATGGTAAAGTCACGCCTGTTAAGGTCGTCTTCGAGATTGCCGTTTTCAACAGCAGGTTTGCGGGAATCCCTGCTGTATGATTCTTTCCTGGCACCAACAAATTCAATGATACGGTCTTTGACCCTGAACATGGCTGTACCGAAATTCTTATATACTTTAACCCTTATTGCGGGTGATATCCTTGCTGCAACCTTTTTTGCCAGTTCAATCCCGCTTCCACCAATAACTATATCAATATCCATGTTGTCATAATCGCGGTCCAACAGGCAATCACGAACATACCCGCCAATAACATATGCCTCAACACCTGATTCATATGCAGAATCGGAGATTATGCTGAAAATCCTGTCAGATATACATCTGTTCATATCTAGATATGACGATTTGTTCATAATTTATGACAAAATTACAATTTAATGCTTAAATAACATTTATTAAATTAGCATTTGAACAACGGTACAATCTTTGACGTTATAATACAAACAATTTAAGCATAACATTATGGTAGAAAATCTGACTAAAGAGACTTTTTTAACAAAGGTATTCAATTACGAGCAAAACAAGGAATGGAAATTTGAAGGCAGCAAGCCTTGCATGATTGATTTTTATGCTGACTGGTGTCAGCCCTGTAAGATGGTTGAACCCATCATTGAGGAGTTAGCAGAAGAGTATAATGATTCATTGGATATATATAGAATAGACACTGAATCGGAGCAGGAACTTGCTGCAATTTTTGGTATAAGGAGTATACCTTCACTTTTGTTTGTTCCAAAGGATGGTCAGCCCCAGATGGCTATGGGAGCCTTACCAAAAGACACATTTAAGAAAGCAATAAAAGAAGTTTTAGGGGTAGGTAAGCCAGAATAAATATTAAAAAAAAGTTAAATCTTGAATTTTTCTCGGATTTTAGTGCAACAATTCATACTTTTGATACGTTAGAAGAACAGAAGGTAACACCAAACAACAACAGTAGTTTGTTTTCTGGGATTTAGGTTTAGGGACATTAGGGAAAATCAGGGCATTAAGTCCTGATTTTTTTTATTCCATTTCGTCGATGATTTTATCAATCTCTTCTTCTGTGTCCCTGAGTTTTGACTGGCACAGTCGTAATAATTCCGAGGCCCGTTTTACTTTTCCTGAAAGTTCATCAACATCAAGCTCCCCTGATTCAATCTGGTCAAGGATATTTTCGAGCTCTTCTACAGCTTTGTTAAAGGACGGTTTCTTTTCACTCATTTGTATTGTTAATATGAATAAAAAATGTTGTTCCTGAATTTACTTTGCTTTCAAGGTTTATGGTACTGTTATTTTTATCGACCATAAGCTTGGCTATAAGCAGGCCAAGACCAATCTTATTAGGATTGTGTCCAGAGGTTTCATCTTTCACCCTGCTTATATCGAAAATTCTATTCTGCAGGTCTGCCGGAATACCATTACCGAAATCAGTTACTGAAAGTATGCATCCTGATTTTGCTTTTTCTGTCCTGATAATTATGTCAGATTTTGGTGAGGAATGTTCAATGCTGTTTTCAGTAAGTATTATTATTATTGTTTTAAGGGAAAACCTGTCATATCTTATAGTAATATCTGGGTTAATATCATATCTTAACCTGATATCTTTTTTCAGTGCAATTCCAAGCAGTAATGGTAATATTTCATGTAAAAAATCATTCAGGTTAATTGTAGCATATTCCACCATATATTTATTACGTTGCAGTTTTGACCAGAGTAGTATTCTCTCCAGTCCTTTCTCAATTCCTGAAGCTTCTTTATGCAGTACTTCCATCATTGTTTTAAGCTTGAGGTCTTTATTATTATCCTTAAGATAGATGCTTATCTCTGACAGTTTGGATGTAAGGCCTGTAAAGGGCCTGCTTAATTTGAGAGAGACAATTGAAAAAAAGTCGTTTTTGTTTTCGCGTATACTCAGTATTCTTTCTTTGTACCTTGACGACCTCTCGTATGCCTCCTGGAGTCCTTCCCTTCTTTGCCCCAGTTTCCTGTTTGTCCTTCTGATACTTGTGACACTATATATCAGGTAAAGCAGTACTATCAGTGTTATAGCGAGCGCAAAGTATATAATGAAAGAAATTATTTTTTCAATCTTTATTCTTTTTAATATCAGTTCATTCTGTTGTTTAGACCATTCAATCTCTTCTTCTGATGCCCTGATGCTTAATCTGACATTATAATTTGATACCAGGTCCTGCACTTCCCTGTCGATCATCTCACTTTTATGTTTACGGTATAATATCCGGTAATGAATGGCTTTACCTTGATTACCATTCTTCATATGCTGGTCCGACAGGTTAAGTAATATATCGACCGGTTCAGTTATTTCATTTTTATACAACAATCCAAAGTTAATACTATCGACATACCTTTCCGCGAGGTCCAGGTTTCCGTTAAGTATATATAATTTGCCCATTCTGAGGTTAATCATGCTTGAATGCTGCCCTGAGCTAAATATTTTATTTTCAACTATCATTGAATCTATCCACTTCATACTACCTGCTTCGCCGGTAGCATAATAATTATCAAAGAGGAAAGCGAAAGTTTCCAGCTTTCTTCTATGTCCTTTCACATTCCTGTAATATTCCAACGCTTCCAGCAGGTAGTTCTGGCTGTTCATGTAGTCTTTATATGAAAGGTATGTTTCACCCAGTGTGGTAAGTTCATCGCCAATTCTTATTGAATCGAGTGCTTTCTTCCTTAGGTCAATTGATTTCTTATAATATTCAATGCTGTTTAAAGTATCTCTCTTTTTGAATGACACAAGACCAAGGTTATGTAATATTGATGCCTTGGATTCATTCAGATCAAGACTCTCAAATATCGCCAGTGCTTTCAGATAATTCTCTTCTGCATTGTCAAGCAGTCCTGAACTGGTATAGAGGTTACCATATATATGCCATGTTTCGGCTATTTTCTCAGTATCATTTATCTTTCTTGCTATTTCCATTCTTTTGTCAGCGTATACAAGTCCTGTCCTTAATGATCTGTATTGTTCACCCAGGGCATAATCTTTCAGGGTTCTGAGTTTAACTGAATCAGGCATTTCTGAAATACTAGCCAATATACTGTCTGTAATACTAACCTGGCCGTAGCTGTTTAAGCCAATGAACATAAAAACAATAATATGTAATCCATTCTTTTTAAGCATTTGCTTTCGGGATTTTTAATATTAAAGTTGTACCATTTTCACGGCTAATGTCAATGTCCAGTTTACCCTTATTCATCTCAATCAGGTCGATACATATTGTAAGGCCGAGGCCACTGCCTTTTTCACTGCCAGTACCCGGCTTTGACATAAGGTAATTACCCTGCAGTACGCTTTCACGTATTTCTTTGTCCATTCCGATGCCATCATCTTCTACGGCGATATTTACATAATCATTACTTTCATCAGCGTTTATCCTTATCTCTCCACCTGTATTGCTGTATTTAATTGCGTTGTTCAGCACATTACGCATGACTGACTTAAGCACATCAGGATTTATGAGGGCTGTCAGTTTATTATCAATATTAGTTTTTACATGTATTTTCTTTCTTTCTACAAGTGGTTTGTACAGAACCACAACATCTTTTACTGTTTTTTTAATTTGAACTTCAGATATTTCAAGTTTATCTTTACCTTCCTGAATGGTGGCAATACTCTTAAGATTAATTAACAGCTGGTTTAGTTGAAATGATGTTTCGCTGAGCATATTGCTGTATTCTATCATCCTTTCTTTATCAAGGGCTTCAAAGTCATCAACCATTAATCTACTGAAGCCAAGGATGGCCTGAAAAGGGTTTATCAGGTCATGAGCAAATACTGATATCAGTGTATCCAGCAGATTGTTTTCTTTTTCAAGTTCTTTATTGGTTTTTCTCAGTTCGCGATTAACCAGGGCAAACTTCTCCGTTTCGATACTGAATTCTTCCTTATAATGATTTCTAATCCTTCTTATTTGAAGTAATATTATAAACAGGACAATAAATGCAATAAGAATGATAATGAAAGTCATCATTAGTTTATGTGCTGCATCCTGCCTTATCCTGTTCAGGTTCATTTCCCGATTAATACTCTCTTTAAGTCTCAGATTCCTTGTCTCTTCATACTCAACCATAAGGAGGTTAATAAATTCCTGCCTGTTAACAATATCATCTTCTGAATGCAGATCATTGAGGATATTTTCATACTTCCACGCTTTTTCGTAATCCCCGGTGGCAGCATAAGCACTGCACAGGTATTCAAGGTGATCGTACTCATCCGGAAGGCTGTATCTTTCATCTATATTAAATTGTTTAGATGTATTTAGCACTTTCTCATAGTCCTCGTTTAGCAAGTGGTATTCCATTACAGCGGTATAAAAGTTAAGCCTGTCGAGATCGCTGTACCGGCTTTCATCCATAGCCAGGTAGCCCCTGTTCATCCAGCTTTCAGCCTTATCTTTATTGCCAAGCTTATTATATGCATTGATTATTGAACCGATAACAGAAACAGGGGAAACATTATTCAGAATAATATCCTCTTCCCTGATCAATCTCTTAAGAATTTCTGTTGCTGCCTCATAATTCCCCAGTTCCATCTCTACTTCTGCGAGGTTAAAATTTAACAGGGCAAAATTATCCAATCCTTCTTTTTCATTTGTTTCAATAGCACGTAACAGGTATTTCCTCGACGACTGGTAGTCGCCAACAACAGCAAAAATTATTGCTATATTATTAAGCACTGTATTTACACCTGAATAGAATTCCTCTTCCGAATATATTGTAAGTGCCTTCAAGAAATGTTTTAAGGCTTCGCTATTATTACCTTTAAAATAATAAATAATCCCATCCTGGGTTTCCATCAATCCATCATAGAGAGGATAGTACTGGCATGACAGGCTTTTCATCTGGACAGAGGAGAATTCAAGGCTGCCAATATCAGCATTGTTTAAGTATTCCAATGCCTTTAAATATAATTCTTCAAATAACCTGTTATTAAGTGTTTCGCCCGGGGGGTATTTGTAACAATGCGGGAAATATGTATGTTGGCCATAGATTCCTATATTAAATACAAGAAGCACGAGGCTTATAAGAAATATCTTCCCCTTTCTCATTTATCAGGTTTCTTCAGGTCAAATACTTTACTTTCAACTCTGCCGAGGTGTAAAATAGTACTTATCTCGGAGCCAGGTTGCAATTCATTCGACGATCTGACGGCTTTGTCATTATACAGGGTAATTGAATATCCACGTTCAAGTACTCTGGAAGGACGAAGGTAATCAATTGATCTGGAAAAATTGTCCAGAATTGTTTGTTTTTGATGTTTATATCTTTTCAGTGCCGGTTTGAACCTGTTATTAAGATCATACAGGTGCCGGAAGTTATCATTAATATGTTTCAAAGACCTCTTACTGACATCTGTTTTAATTGTATTGAGCCTGGAACGGTTATGTGAAAGGTATGATTGTGTATTTCCGGAGAGCCTTAAGCCTGTCCTGTTAAGCAAAATTCGTTTATTATTCAGGGATGACCTTACCCTGGGAGCCATATTAACACTGATCCTGTTAATGATCACCCGCTTTCTCCTAACCATCTCCCTGCAGTAATCTATAATTGATTCCCTGAGTTGTGTCAGGTGTTCTTCTGTTCTGAGGCTCTGGTTTATTATGAAGTCGGCCACAGCAGTTGGGGTCTTAAATGACCTGTGAGCAACCATATCAGTAACTGACAGGTCTTTTTCATGGCCTATACCAGTTAGCACGGGCAGGGGCAACTGGGTAATAAGATATGCAATATTATAGTTGTCGAACCAGCTGAGATCGGCCTGTGATCCTCCTCCTCTGACTATTACAATAAGGTCAAAGTTAGCTGTCTCTTCAAATATATTATTAATGGCACTACTTACTGATGCTTCAGTTTCTTTACCTTGCATTACAGCGCTGAACAGCTTAGTAAAATATTTATAACCATATTCATTCTGGTTAAGTTCATCTGTGAAGTCCTGGAATCCGGCTGCTTGCTCCGATGAGATAACAGCTATCCTTGATGGCAGGAGGGGGAAGGTAAGTTCTTTATTCAGGTTTATAACACCTTCAGATTCAAGCCGGTCTATTATTTGTTTTCGCTTAAGCGCCATTTCGCCGACTGTATATGCCGGATCAATATTATGTATGATCAGGCTGAGTCCGTAGATCTCATGATATTCAATATTCACCCTCAGAAGCACTTTAATTCCTTCTGACATGGGTTGACCGGTAATATTCTCAAAATAGGGCAGGAGAAGCCTGGCTTTCTGTGACCAGATAATTGCTCGCAGTCGTGATTTGATATCTTCATGCCTGTCTTTCTCGATTAACTCGAGGTAGCAATGGCCTGCATAGTTGATTTTTAGTTCTGATATTTCGGCACTAACCCAGTAATATCCCGGAAGTTTTTCTTCCAGTGATTTCTTTATGAGTTTCTGAAGATCATTTAACGAATACCTGTCGTTGTTTTCATTCATTACAGCACTAGTATTAGGCAGAAGCAGCAATAAACTTAAAATTATTTATTTCTAAAAGCAAGGAGAATTATCTTATTATACCTGTTATTTCCGGATCCTTAATCTTTCCGCCTTCCTTTTCCAGTTTATCCAGGTATTCAGTCTCCTCCTTGATCAGATCGGCCCTGTTCTCAGGAATACCGTTATTATATTTTATTTCCTTCCTGAGCGTTCCGTCAGTATTAAAGAAATGCCATATGCCTGTTCGAACATCTTTAATATACTGGCCTGTTATTTCCGGTTTCCCGTTCGTATCCCATGTCCTGAATTCTCCGTTACGTGTTCCATTAATATATGCTGATTCAAGGGACAATATACCATCAGTATAATATTGTTTCCATTCTCCTGATTTAATGCCGTCTGAAAATTCCAGTTTTTCGGCAATTTCTCCATTCCAGTGGTATTTAATCCTCATACCTTCAATATGATTCTCATCGTACTTGCACCTCATAAGGAGGTGATTTTCAACATAATCAGAATAATACAGCCACTCACCTGTTTTCTCCTGGTCAATATACTTACCCTTCCCGGCAATATAACCATTGGGGTGGTAAAAGCAGGCTGAGACGGTATCAATATTAGTACTGTAGTTAAGGACAGAGGTCAGGTTACCATCCTCATCATATCGTTTAAATTCACCTTCAGGTTTATCGCCAGAAAAATAGCCCTTATACATTATCTGGCCATTAGGATATTTCTTTATCCAGTGACCCTGCCTCTTTCCGTTTTCATCGGTCTGGTTAAGTTTCTCCTGTGCACTTGCTGTACACAAAGGTGCAAGGATTAAAGTAAGGAAAAATATTCTTTGAATAATATGTTTCATATACAGGGTATTTAACATGGTAAAAATAAAAAACACTCTGTAAAAATCAGAGTGTTTTATTATTATATATTGATGTTTTTATTATTTAACCTCTTCGAAATCAACATCGGTAACCTCATCATCATCGCTTCCTTTCTTGCCCTGTCCTCCGGACTGAGCATCCTGTTGCGGACCGCTTTGTTGCTGTGTTTCAGCCTGTGCAGATTTATAAATATCTTCAGAGGCAGCCTGCCATTTAGCATTAAGGTCATTTAAGGCTTTATCAATAGCCTCTATGTCCTGGTTTTTATGAGCCTCTTTTAGATCTGAAAGAGCTTTTTCAATGGGTTCTTTTTTGTCTGCAGGCAGCTTATCACCATATTCCTTAAGTTGCTTCTCAGTCTGGAAGATCATACTGTCAGCGGAATTGATCTTATCGACCTTTTCTTTTGCTTTCCTGTCTTCTTCTTCATTAGCCTTTGCTTCGGTACGCATTCTATTAATCTCTTCCTCACTGAGACCTGATGATGCTTCAATCCTTATACTTTGCTCTTTGCCGGTACCCTTATCTTTAGCAGATACATTAAGTATACCGTTTGCATCAATATCGAATGTTACCTCTATCTGGGGTATGCCTCTTGGAGCAGGTGGAATACCGTCAAGATGGAACCTACCTATAGTTTTATTGCCTGCTGCCATAGGTCTTTCACCCTGCAGTACATGTATTTCCACCGAGGGTTGATTGTCAGAAGCAGTGGTAAATGTTTCGTTCTTTTTGGTTGGAATGGTAGTATTTGATTCTATCAGTTTGGTCATTACTCCACCCATTGTCTCGATGCCAAGTGACAGTGGTGTAACATCAAGTAAAAGTACATCTTTTACTTCACCTGTCAGAACACCTCCCTGGATGGCTGCTCCAACAGCAACCACTTCATCAGGATTGACACCTTTTGAAGGAGTCTTGCCAAAGAATTTCTCTACCACTTCCTGGATTGCAGGAATACGCGTTGAACCCCCAACGAGAAGTACCTCATTTATATCAGAAGCTTTCATACCTGCATCTTTAAGAGCTGTTTTGCATGGTTCAATTACTGATTGTATGAGTGAATCCGTAAGTTTTTCGAAATGTGCTCTTGTCAGGGTCTTTACCAGGTGTTTGGGTATGCCCTCAACAGGCATTATATATGGTAAATTAATCTCTGTACTTGAAGAGCTGGATAGTTCTATCTTTGCCTTCTCGGCTGCTTCTTTAAGCCTTTGCAGTGCCATAGGATCCTTCCTGAGGTCGACACCCTCATCTTTCTTGAACCCTTCGGCCAGCCAGTTAATGACGAGTTCATCAAAATCATCACCACCAAGGTGTGTGTCGCCGTTAGTTGATTTAACCTCAAACACACCATCGCCCAGTTCAAGGATTGAAATATCGAAAGTACCGCCACCGAGGTCAAAAACAGCTACCTTGAGGTCTTCGGTTTTTTTATCCAGGCCATAAGCCAGCGCTGCTGCAGTTGGTTCATTTATTATCCTTTTTACCTTCAGGCCTGCTATCTCACCGGCTTCTTTTGTTGCCTGGCGCTGCGAGTCGTTAAAGTAGGCAGGAACAGTGATAACAGCTTCTGTTACTTCCTGGCCTAAATAATCCTCAGCTGTTTTCTTCATTTTCTGAAGTATCATAGCAGATATTTCCTGTGGCGAATATTTCCTGTCATCAATCTGAACCCTGGGTGTATTATTATCTCCTTTGACAACTTTATAAGGTACACGGTTGATCTCCTTACTTACATTGTCGTAAGTCTCTCCCATAAATCTTTTTATTGAATATACAGTCTTGTTTGCATTCGTAATGGCCTGGCGCTTTGCGGGATCGCCTATCTTCCGTTCTCCATTTTCTATAAAGGCTACAATAGACGGGGTAGTTCTCTTACCCTCGCTATTTGGAATAACTACAGGCTCATTGGCCTCCATTACTGAAACGCATGAATTAGTTGTACCAAGGTCTATACCAATTATTTTTCCCATTTTATAACGTATTTATTGTTTTTCTGATTTCTTACTTCCTCTAATCAATGATTATGCCATCGGATTCTATCCTTATATTTATGCTAATATGACACTCAATATCATATTTACATGACCAAAATAAATGTCATAATGACAAAAAGGCAGTTATCGCATTTTCGTATTAATACAATCCTATTATACCAAACAAATTTGTAGCTTTACCTATTATAATCATAATTACACAGGATATGTCAATCCATAATACAGTAAAGAGGATAACCACTCATGTGCTTTCAGAGATGAAGCTCAAAGGAGAGAAAATAGCTATGCTCACTTCATATGATTATTCAATGGCATCTATTGTCGATAAGGCGGGGATAGATGTCATACTTGTAGGTGATTCGGCATCAAATGTAATGGCAGGTTTTGAAACCACGCTTCCCATTACACTTGATAATATGATTTACCATGCAGCATCTGTAGTGAGGGCAGCCAAAAGGGCACTTGTAGTGGTTGATATGCCATTCGGGACCTACCAGGGTAACTCCAAGGAAGCTCTTTCATCGGCTATAAGGATAATGAAAGAGACCGGAGCACATGCAGTAAAACTGGAAGGAGGAGCTGAGATAGCAGAATCAGTTGAAAGAATACTGTCAGCAGGCATCCCTGTAATGGGACACCTGGGATTAACACCTCAGTCAATACATAAATTCGGTACTTATGTTGTGCGTGCACGTGAGGAAGAAGAGGCCAAAAGATTAAAGGAAGATGCAAAATTGCTTGAAGAAAAGGGCGTATTTGCCATTGTTCTGGAAAAAATTCCTGCTACCCTGGCCGGTGAAGTAGCTGAAAGCCTCACTATACCTGCAATTGGCATAGGCGCAGGCAATAAGGTTGACGGTCAGGTACTGGTGATTCATGACATGCTGGGTATTAACCAGGAATTTTCACCCAGGTTTCTCAGGAGATACCATAACCTGTACCAGGAAATAAGCGGAGCAGTACAGGGATATATAAGGGATGTAAGATCACTTGAATTTCCGAATGAGAAGGAGCAGTATTGAGAAACCTGCTATGGAAATACTGTACGAAGACAACCATATAATTGCCATTAACAAGAAAAGCACGGAGCTGGTACAGGGCGACCAAACAGGTGATGAAACCCTTTCAGACAGGGTAAAAAAATACCTGGCACATAAATACCATAAAACGGGAGACGTATTCCTCGGGGTGGTTCACCGCCTCGACAGACCTGTTAGCGGTGCTATACTATTTGCCCGTACTTCAAAAGCTCTTGGCCGATTGAACAAAATGTTCCAGGAAAAGCAGGTGTCAAAAAAATACCTGGCCGTGGTACAAAACAGGCCGCCAGCGGAAGAGGGAAGCTTGTTTAATTACCTCAAGAAAAATGAAAAACAGAATAAGTCGTATGCCTATGATAAGCATGTGAAAGGAAGCAAAGAAGCCCTCTTAAGCTACAAGCTGCTCAAACGTACAGAAAGATATTATTTACTGGAAATTGACCTGCATACAGGGCGACATCACCAGATCAGATGCCAGCTGGCTAAAGCAGAATGCCCGGTGAAAGGTGATCTTAAATATGGTTGCCCAAGATCAAATAACGATGGAAGTATATCCCTGCATGCATGGAAGATACGTTTCATCCATCCGGTTAAAAAACAGGAAATAGAACTCATAGCACCTCTCCCGGATAACGACATCTGGGCCAGGATCAGGCAGGTGATATAAAAAATGGCTGCTTTAGAGTAAAAACAGCCACTTAATTGAAACTGAAAATATCAGAGGTCAGGATGTCAAAATTTCAAGTTGGCATTGCCCCTAATCGCTCATGTTAAATGTCATTTTAAATGACAAAATATACCAACTGGTCATTATTGTATTACGAATACCCTGAACAAATATATAACATTATTATCCTGAGTCAGTTAAACTAAGGTTAAATCTAGTTAAGGAAAAGTTAAAATGTGGATTGGTGTAATTATATAATTATATTTTTGTAGTATGAAGCGATGGAAGTTTATAGGGCTCATATCATTAATGCTGGTGTCATTAACGGGTATTATATGGGTGCAGTTAATCTGGATAAATAATGCTGTGAGAGTGAGGAATGATTTGTTTAACCGCTCGGTGTTCAATAGCCTCCAGAGTACTGCACGTAAAATAGAATCCTCAAGACAACTGGCTTTTTATGAGCAGTTGATGGTAGCTGATTCATTGCTTCAGTCACAGGCAGATGAGATGCAGACAATACCTTTTGCCGGGTCGGCTGCAGATGGTAACAGGATGCAGGGCACCCCGGGTTTGAGAGGTAAAGGGGAGAGCTTTTCTTTCAGGCTTACGGATGATGGTGAAAATATACAGGTGCTGGGCGATTACCAGCAGTATTTGATCGGCGATAGTGCTGAAAGGGGAATACCTGAATACAGCATTGAAGCAAGGGGGGAAGAGCCTTTAAATATTGACCAGGACAGGTTCAGGTTATGGCTTTTGAAGAAATCAAGTGACCTGCGACAGCTGGGCGACAGGATGATTTCTGAACTCTATGACTGGGAACTTAACAGCCGGACCGAAGGAAATGAAATACTGTCTGTTCTTTATGCTGAACTCACAAATTCGGGCATAAACACACCTTTTGAGTTTGCTATAGTAGAAAATAACAGGATAATTGACGGTGTATATGAATCAGTCTCCCCTTCTGACCTAATAAGCAGTAATTATACAGTTAATCTGTTTAATGACAGGTTAATACGTAGAAATACACGTATTTCTGTTGTATTCCCTGAACGCAAGAATTATATACTATCTTCAATGTCATTCCTGCTGGGTGGTTCAATGCTGTTCAGTTTAATAATACTGATAACCTTTGCCTTGAGTATATTCTTTATTATACGTCAGAAAAGAATATCCGAGATGAAATCGGATTTTATCAATAATATGACCCATGAGTTCAAAACACCCATAGCAACTATTTCACTTGCAGCCGATACAATAAGTAATCCTAAGATTATAAATGATGAAAACAGGGTGAAGCATTTTATCAGCATGATAAAAAAGGAAAATACCAGGATGAACAAGCAGGTTGAAAATATTCTTCAAATATCATCCCTTGACAAGAGTGAGATGGAATTCAGTTTCTCAGAGATTAATATGCATTCAGTAATAAAAAGATCAATTGAAACCATTGAAATACAAGTAGAAGGAAGGAATGGAAACATCTTTTTCTATCCCGAAGCTGATGATCCTATTGTGTATGGAGACAGAGAACATCTGACGAATCTTATACATAACCTTCTTGATAATGCTAATAAGTACAGCGTCAGAGAGCCTGAGATTACACTTAGCACATGCAATAAGAACGGTTTTTTTGTATTATCAGTAGCGGATAAAGGTATCGGGATGACAAGGTCTGTACAATCAAAAATATTTGAAAGGTTTTACAGGCAGTCAAGCGGTAATATTCATAATATTAAAGGCTTCGGTCTTGGCCTTAGTTATGTTAAAGCTATAGTCGATGCACATAATGGCGATATTAAAGTATTTAGTGAATCAGGAAAAGGCACGACATTTGAAGTGTTTTTACCACAAAATGAAGACCTGGTATGAGTGAGCACTCAAAGATACTTCTTGTTGAAGATGATCTGAGCTTCGGTTCAGTACTTAAATCATATCTCGAAATAAATGATTTTACTGTCGTATGGATAGACGACGGCAAAAAGGCTCTCGATGCATTCAGGAAAGAAAAGTTTAATCTGTGTATACTTGATGTTATGCTGCCTAATGTTGACGGTTTTACTATTGCTTCTGAAATAAGGACCATAAATAAGACCATTCCCCTGATTTTCCTTACGGCAAAAAAATTAAAGGAAGATGTTTTGCGTGGATATGGACTGGGTGCCGATGATTATATTACCAAACCTTTTGATACAGATATACTCCTGGCAAAAATAAAAGCCATTGTCAGTCGCAGGGAAGGGTTGAAAAAGGTCAGCGAGGAGATAAAGATCGGGAAATATATCTTTAATACTAAGATAAGATCCCTCAGATCAGGACAGGATGAGAGGAAGCTATCCCCCAAGGAAGCACAACTCCTTGAGCTCCTGGCTGAATCTCCCAATACCCTCGTTAGCCGCGAAACAGCACTAAAATCGATCTGGGGATCTGATGATTATTTTACCGCAAGAAGTATGGATGTTTATATTACCAAGCTGAGAAAATACCTGTCGGATGACAGTAATATTTCCATTAAAAATATACATAGTGCAGGCTTCCAGATGGTTATTGACAATGATGATTAATGACAGAGAACAGAACTGCTGAAATGCAGGGGCAGCAGGTTCTCAATTCCTTTTATTACATAAATACCTGACTTACCATACAGTATTATTTTAATCTTTCTTCCTGACCGGTCTTCTTCTTCAGATATTACCTGTCGGCATTTACCGCATGGCGATACAGGTATATCAGTAAAATCTTTGTTTTTGCGGGCACATATTGCAATAGAGATAATTGCAGAACCGGGATAATTAGCCCCTGCATATGCAATGGCAGTATGTTCAGCACAGGCACCGGCTGGGAAAGATGCATTCTCCCTGTTATTCCCGGTAATTACCTCACCTGTGTCGAGCTTAAGTGCTGCACCTACTGAGAAATGTGAATATGGTGCATAGGCATGCATGCTTGCTTTCATTGCTTCCTTTACCAGCAGGTGTTCTTCCGTGCTTAATTCTTCGAGACTGGTATACTCATCCAGGATGAGTTCAATTATTTTCTTCTTAACCATAGATTTAGCATATCCTGCAAAATACAAAAAAATGTTATCATCCGGTAAGAATAACCGGTATACAAAGGATGTATTTTTGATAACTATATACAATTAGTTAATTACTTTCCGTTTACAGGAATATAAATACATATATGCTTATTATTTTTAAGACAAATTTCCGAGTATGCGCTTTATACCATATATGTTGATAATGGTAGTTTTGTTATCTTCCTGCCATTCTGCAAGATGGAGTAGAAGTGAAATGGTTCCGGGGAACAATGATGCGGATCTGGATAATTATGTCAGAAAATATGCTGACCTGGCTATGAGCGAGATGAGGAGGACAGGTATACCTGCCAGTGTAACATTGGCGCAGGCTGTTATTGAAAGCGATTACGGGCGGAGCAGGCTTGCACGCCAGGCCAATAACCATTTTGGTATTAAATGCCATAATGGATGGGAAGGTGGAAGGATATACCATAATGATGACAGACGCAATGAGTGTTTCAGGAAATACGGGGAAGTAATTGAGTCATATAAAGACCATTCTGATTTTCTCAGGGAGGGTTCAAGGTATAACTTCCTGTTTGGCCTCAGACAGGATGATTATAAAGGATGGGCAAGGGGATTGAAAAGAGCAGGATATGCAACAAACCCACGATATGCCAATATGTTGATTGGTATGATTGAACAAAACAATCTTCATGTCTATGATGAAATTGTTATAAGTGGCAGGGAAAAAGATGAGAATGAGATTTATGCCAGATTGGATAACATAAGCGAGACTGGTACAGGAGAGATTGAAAGTATTAAGGAAGGAGAGGACATTATTGATGATAATTTTGTTGTAAGCAGGAGTAGCAGGATACAGGTGAGAAACAGGATTGAGTATATCACAGTGAGAGAAAATGATACTTTTGAGAGCCTGGCAGAGGAATTTGAGCTTCTGAAATGGGAGATACACAGGTATAATGACCTTAATGATGATGCCAGGCTGTACGTCGGACAGATATTATACCTGCAGCCCAAGCGTAACAGGGCAGAGGCGGGGAATGATTATCATATTATAAATGAAGGTGAGACAATGTATGCCATATCCCAACAATACGGGATAAAACTTAAGACTCTTTACGAAAAAAACAGGATGGATCCCGGAATTGAACCACCCCCGGGGACTGAGCTCTGGTTACGTAAACTTAAGCCGGAGGGCCTTTGATTATTATTGTATCTTTAATATTGAAGCCATTCAGGAATTCAATTGCTGACATGAGTTTGCGCCCTTCCATCTGAAGCATCTCTATATCAATGCTGCATCCGCCTGTGCCTATTCTCAGGTAGTTTTTCCCATCGCTTCCTATTTCCCCGGGATTTAAGTGTTTATGCTTGCTAATGCATTTACATTTGCCAATTTTCACTGTATAGTCATTGCCTTCTTTTCTGAAGATTGTCCTTGCTCCCGGATGGGGATATAATCCACGGATAAAATTATAGACATCACTATTTCCCATGTCCCAGTTAATAAAACAGTCACTGCTGTGTATTTTCGGTGCCTTTTTCAGTATTTCATTGCGCTTGATAAGCCTTGCCTGATCAAAGGTTTTTACCTTACCCCTGGCAAGAGCCTTTACTGTTTTCACTACCAGTTTTGCACCTTCCCGCATAAGTTTATCGTGCAAATTGCCTGCACTGTCATCCGGAGCTATTCCAATTTTCTTTCTGAAAATTATTTTACCAGTATCAATTTTCTCATCAATAAGAAATGTAGTCAGGCCGGTTGTTTTTTCACCGTTTATGATAACATGGTTTATTGGTGCTGCTCCCCTGTAATGGGGCAGAAGGGAGGCATGCAGGTTAAAGGTACCTATTGTGGGTATCCGCCATATCTCTTCAGGCAGCTTCCGGAATGCAACCACCACGATAATATCAGGTTTGAGGTCGGTAACCTGCTTAATAAAAGATGGATCAGTAAGGTCATCAGGTTGCAGAAGGGTCAGGAGATTCTCTGATGCGTATTCAGCAACTGCTGAGCTACATTTTTTCAGGCCTCTGCCGGCAGGTTTATCCGGGTTGCTTACTACTGCCACGATGTCATAATTATTAATAAGCAGAGAACCCAGGCTGGGAACAGCAAATTCAGGTGTGCCCATGAATATTATGCGTGGTCCTGTCATCAGTAGATGAGTGTTTAAGTAACAAAGCTAAAAAAAATGAAGCAGAATCAAGGCATGATGCCTGATCTTATTATTAACAGACCATAATGCTTCTGTGGGATGTCCTATTTATTTTTACTCTTGAGATGTTTGTAGCAGCTCAGATAATGACCCATTTTGTCGGCCTTCGTCTGGAGATAGAATTCATTATGTGGATTGGGAGGAATCTCCAGTGGTATGGTTTCAACTATTTTTATACCGTATCCTTCAAGTCCGGCTCTTTTAACAGGATTATTCGATATTAGTTTTACCTTACCCAGTCCCAGTTCCCTCATAATATTTGCACCTATACCATAATCTCTTTCATCTTCACCGAATCCGAGCTCAAGATTCGCTTCAACGGTATCCATGCCCTGTTCCTGTAACTTGTAAGTGCGGATCTTATTGAATAAACCTATTCCCCTGCCTTCCTGGCTGAGGTATATAACCGCTCCCTTACCGGCTTCATCAACCATTTTCATGGCTTTATGCAGCTGCGGGCCGCAGTCGCATCGCATTGAGCCAAAAATATCACCGGTAAAGCATGAAGAATGGATTCTTACCAGTACGGTATCATCTTTAGTCCATGATCCTTTTACCAGTGCAGCATGTTCAATATTATTGCTTTGTTGCCTGAATGGTATGAAGTCGAATTCACCGTATTCCGTTGGTAAATGAACTCTTACACCTATTTCAAGAATACTCTCTTTTTCCAGCCTGTACTTTATAAGGTCGCTGATTGAGATAATTTTAATATTGAATTTCTTTGATAACTTAAGAAGGTCAGGCAGTCTCGCCATGGAACCATCATCATTCATTATTTCAACCAGTGTCCCTCCGGGGCGCAGGCCTGCCAGCCTTGTAAGATCAACGGCTGCTTCGGTATGTCCTGCACGTCTCAGCACACCTTTTGATTTTGCTTTTAGTGGGAATATATGACCGGGCCGGCCCAGATGCTCTGGCTTGGTATGTGAGTCAACCAGGGCATTTATCGTAAGACACCTGTCGTGAGCTGATATCCCTGTGCTGGTGCTGCTGCTTATAAGATCAACACTTACAGTAAATGGGGTTTCGTAAGGGGAGGTGTTCTTCCCCACCATGAGGTCAAGTTCAAGCTCCTCGCATCTTTCTTCAGGTAACGGAACACAAATAAGCCCCCTGCCATTCATTGCCATAAAATTTACTATCTCAGGGGTGGTAAGTTCAGCAGCACAAATAAAATCGCCCTCATTTTCCCGGTCTGCATCATCAACCACTATCACCAGCTTACCACGGAGAATATCTACAATTGCTTCATCTATTGTGTTAAAGGGACTGTTTGTTTCTGTATTTTTTGTCATTATGGTATAAGCCTGTTCCTGTACTTATTACAGTGCAAAAGTATTATTTGTAAACTAAATTCCATAAATAAAAATTCAAAAATGCCCTGAGTATTCATATGACTTATATCATGAAGCCCGACATTCACCACCTGCATCACTGCCTATGCTTTATTATCTGGGGGACTGGCGATAGGACCTTTCACTGGTTATCAGCCTCTTCATCTGTACTGTATGGTTTTACCAGCCTGAGTTTTATACCGATATTCTTAAAAAAGTGAGTGTAGGTTTCTTTATTCATTATAGCTGCATCAGCTGTTGCCTTATACGTAAGGAATATTCCAACACCCATTAATATCACTGTCGATTCCCACATACCAAGGGGAACGGGTGCAATACCTTCCTTGGCAACTTTTTCACCCACCAGGCTCAGGACATACCATATGACAAAGAACAATACAGCAATAACTGCTGATGTTCCCAGGCCTCCTTTCCGGATTATTGCACCCAGGGGAGCACCTATGAAAAAGAAAATCAGGCATGCTACAGCCAGGGTTATCTTTCTGTGCCACTCGGCCTTAAATTTCAATACATGTTTTAACTCTCCGTAACTTATATTGCTTTTTTCCTGAAGAAATTGAAGACCTGATCTTGCCTGGTTAAGGGAATGACTGATTACCATCTGCTGTTGTATGGGCTCAAGCGAGTTATACAGGCTGTCAGCATCAAATACCATGTATTCATAATTACTTTTGTCCTTCACTGCATCACTCCTTGGGTAATTTCTTCTTGTATAAATTTTTGATGTGATATATTCACGTACATAACCTTCCTGCCGTGAATCGAGTTTTTCACTAAGAGAATCCACAAAATACTCCAGCTGGGCCATATTCTGCATGGTCTGGTTCGATTTGAACAAATTAAGGTCTGATCGTTCAAGGTCGAAGCCACTTAGTTCAATTATCATCGTCTGTTCCCTGAACTGATCTGATCTGAACGGGTATTTCCTCATAGTGGCCGGCCTGTTTTTTTCTTCTATATCATTATAGGCATGCCCGTTATAAAGAGTAAATACCAGACCTGCCTCATCCGGTGTCATATTCATGTATCCGGAGTCTGCCATCACCAGTGATTTGTTTCCTTCCGCATCCCTGTGATCATATATGAGAACCTTTTCAAGCTTATTGGTTTCAGGATCTTTCTTACCTATCTTAATACTGAATCCATCGATGCCAGTATAGAAAGTACCAGCCTGGATATTCAGCTCTGGTCTTTTCATCTGTATATCATACATCAGGGTTTTTGCTTTCCGGTTTGCATATGGTACTACATTATTGGAGAAGAAGAATGATCCTATGCTGAGCAGGAGGATAAAGATTATCAGGGGTCTCATAATTCTCTGAAGGGATATTCCCGATGATTTTATTGCTGTGAGCTCAAAATTCTCACCCATATTACCAAAGGTCATCAGGGCAGCCAGCAGTATTGCCAGGGGTAGTGCATTAGGTACGAATACAAGTGCAAAATTTAATATTAGCTCTATCAGTACACTCAACTCCAGACCTTTACCTGCAAGGTCATCGATATACATCCACAGGAATTGCAGTACAAAAACGAACAGTACAATAAAAAAAGTAAGTATTAGAGGTCCAATAAACGATTTAAAAACCAGCCAGTCTAATTTCTTTATCATATATCATAATTCTACACTACGGCTTCAAATCTACAAAATAATAATATAATTATGCTTTCCACACTGAATGTGGAAAAGCATAAGAAAGACGCTTCATAAATCATGCCTAAAAATAGAGAGGGGGATATAATACTGTCTTTATAGGCCAAGGGCCCGTTTAAGCTCTGTTATTTGGGTGTCCCACAGGTATATAGCATCTTCCTTTTCATCTTCCTCTGCAAAATCTGTGATAAAGAGAGCCACATCACCTGTCAGTTCATCTATATCCAGTTTAAACTCAAAATACCTGTCTTCATTTTCACCTGTTTCTGCCCATTTGAAACGAACATGCTTATTTTCCCTGAGATGTACGAGCTTTGCCCTGTGTTCTGTATTATCCCATATAAAAACATAATCGTCTCCGTCCACCTGTACATCATCTGCGAACCATTCGGCAAGACCTTCTGCAGTACTCAACCTGGAAAACAGTACTTTCGGGGAACTGTTAAGGGTATATTCGAGTTCATACTGTGATTTCATCAACGAATGATTTTACCCATAAATAAATTGATCTATTGCAATATAGAAAAAATAATATAAATAAAAAACCATATTGAAATATTGAAAGTATGTATTATATTTGCACCCGCAAACGTCGGGCATCTGGCAGTGTTACTGCCTGTCCGGAAAACGCGGCGAGATAGCTCAGATGGTTAGAGCGCAGGATTCATAATCCTGAGGTCC
>CAZNYS010000037.1:0-34687 GCA_964577305.1 uncultured Rikenellaceae bacterium | reverse complement strand
TATTATTTATGAATTATAAACTCTTAAATCTTCATTCTAAACTCATTCTCAACTCATTCTCAACTCATTCTCAACTCATTCTCAACTCATTCTCAACTCATTCTTCTATGTTGAAAAACAAATTAAATTACTATTATTTAATTATGTTTTTGTTGAATTGTTGATAACATAACGATATTTATTATGTTATCAATGATTCAACACCTCATTACTAATTTCTATGCATTCTTCTATAGGCAGTCACCAAAGTATTTGGAGCTGCAAGATCACGTTTAACATAAGAAAGAGAGAGCCGCAGTCTCAACGACCAGCAGTCATCCATAAAAGGAAGCTGCAAAATGAGTTTAGCGGTCTCTCTCAGTAAGATTAACATATAAAATTAGTCTTTTTTATTAATGTTTTATCTATCAGTTTATTGATTTTAGTGTATAATATATCTGGTTTATTAGTTTCCTGGCTGTTCTAACGATTGCTTTATTAGGCTTCATGTTTTTCTTATAATTATTAAAATTCTGCAAGTAATAAGGATCATTACGTACTGCTGCCCATGCTGAGTCAATTAGTAATGGCCTGAGGTGAGAACTACCCCTTGATGTTATTCTTCCATTATATTCTTTTTCTCCGGAGCTGTTTGCACGAGGAATAAATCCTATATAGTACCGGAAGTGATCAACCTTTTTAAATCGTGTAATATCCCCAATTTCTGTCAGGATTATCATTGCAATTAACAAGCCTATTCCTGGAATCTCTCTTAGTTTTAAGCATCGGAGCTTATATTTTTCTGTTTCAGATAGCCTTCTTATATGACGAGATACCGTTAAGATTTCGCTTCTTAAGTAAATCAGGTTTCTGACAAGTACCTGAAGAGACTCTGTACCAGACTGCTCTTGTAGTTTTATCTGTTCCAGCCATGAAATAAACCGACGTGACCAATGACTTTGTTTTTGTTTAAATGAATCAGGATATTCCACTCCATATATTTGCAGGAGTGCTTTTATCCTGTTCTTTATCCTGGTTTGGTCTTTGGTTAATGTCCTGCGGGTTCTCAACAACTTTCTGTCTTGTTCCTGATTAACCTCGGGAACCCATATTGGGTTAACCTGGCCTGTTCTTAGAGCACGGGCTATTTTCCTGCTATCCAGTGGGTCGCGTTTCTGTTCTTTTTCTTTATGCGTTGTTGGTATATCAGCAGGGTGGATCACTCTACATTCAATTCCTTCCTTTTTTAATAACCGATATAAATTAAACCCAAAATATCCTGATTCATATCCTATCATGAAGTTTCCTCCGGGGTATTTTCTTCTCAGATAATTAACGAGAGCTTTGGGATCCGCGTTTTGATTAAACGTTTTTAGTGAGATGTCATCAGTCTCTATTGTCACAGCCCAGTTCTTTTTGTGAGTATCAATTCCACAATAAAAATTTTGTCCGCTGAAATCTAGTTTGTTACTTTGTGTTAGCATAGGTCTATAGATTAAGTTATTAATAGAATTATCACTTTAAATTTAATCTATCTCGAAGACCTATGCTTTTTCAAACATACGATCTCAACTTCTTCCCATCATTCCAATCATCCATTATTGCCTTCGGCGAGCTCGCCCAGAGTTCTCAGGGCTCGGTTCCAGTATTCCAAAAGAAAGACCGTTCTGCATTAAGCGGAACGGCCTGTAGTATAATAATTGGGATTTTGGTTAATTGCTCCTAATAAAATTTATACCTTTTGTCAACTATATCAGATTCTTTTTTCAGGGCTTCAAATACCTCAAAGCTCGCCCTGGCTTCATAAGTAGCAGCGAGCATGTTGCGGATAAGATCAGTATCCTGACCCTGCTCACCATTGTTTACGTTGTTAACAGAGATAATAAAAATACCATTATTACCTTCAATCGGTCCTGACAGAAATCCTTCGGAGGCACTCGAGGCCGTTGCTATAACTGAAGGTTCAATACCTGCCGCAGGGATTGAAAAAGAATTAAAATTGATGTTTGTTGCTTCATTGACCCTGAGGTCAAGTGTTGCTGCTATATCTTCTATATTTTCCAGGCCTTGTGTTTCAGCCTTTAGGTTATTTATTATCCGTTCCGCTTTCTTTTCTTTAAGAACGGCAAACCTTACATCTGATTCAACATCCTTGAGTTTTGCATAACCCTCTTCTTTAACATCAGTACAGTAAGCTACTATAAATTTATCTCCAAGCTCGAATACTGCCTGCTCACTCCTGTCAAGCACAATACTGTTATTTTCTGTCTCAAAAAGGGCCATTATGAGTACTCTTGGTGATTCAAGGCCGGGAATTGTTTTCTGCTCAGGCGCAATATCACTGGCAAGCTTTTTATTTAATCCCTCATTGGCCACTGTCTCGTTGAACTTTTGATAGGTATTATTGGTTCCGGCAAACCTGCTCGCTTCGGCATACTTTGCCTGGTATGTTACCGAACTTGGTTCAATAGCTCTTTCAATTATGCCCACATGATACTTCCTGGATTTGCTGCTCTGATCAAGTATCTCAATGATATGATATCCAAAATCAGTTTCAACTATATCAACATCGCCTTTTTCTCCTTCAAAGCAGGCATTACTGAAAGGGGTTACCATCTGACCTTCTTCAAACCATCCAAGGTCGCCACCAAGTTGTGCTGATCCCTGGTCGTCAGAAAACTCTAAAGCCAGTGATTCAAAACTCTCACCTGATCTGATCAGTTGCAGCAGGCTGTCAGCTTCATCTTGTGCTGCCTCAGCACTCCGATATGCGTTTGGTGAAATAAGAATATGACGTACATGTACTGAGTCAGGTCTGTTTTCAACAGCAATAAGACGTGCAACCTTGTATGTTTGGTTCTCAAGGTAAGGGCCATATACTTCTTCAGTGTTTTCCTGTAAAACAAAATCTTTAATCATTTCAGGTATATCTTCAATTGGCCAGAAAACCTCCTCATGTCTGAAGTCAGAAGAAAGATTTATAAACTGTACGGGAGTATCAGTTTCCCTGAACTCATTAATCAGTTCAACAATCCCCTGCTCAGTGTTCATAACATCTTCTTCGCTTGGCACCACTTCAAATTCAACATATTCCATGCTGCGCATTGCTTCCTGCATGTAATCTTTCTTGTGATTATTAAAGTATTTCTCAAGATCAGCCCTTGTTATTGTAACAGATGAATCAGGAACAGTTGAATAAAGTTTCATCACGTAGCTGAAATCAACTGTTTGTGATGTGACATTATTTTCAAATTCAGCCTGTTTTGATGTTATATACAAACCTTTGGCAATCAGGCTATTGAATTTTGTATTTGTCTTTTCATCAACAATTGCGTTCTCAAAAAACAACCAGTAAGCTTTAGCCTGGGGATCATATTCAGTGCTTTTCAGGAAGTTAACCAGGAATGATTTATCAAGAACACCTGTTTCCCTGTTGGCGAAAAGCTGTTGTACAATGGGATGGGGTTCATCACCCAGGACCATCGCTTCAACCTCGTCTGAACTTACACCCAGGCCAATATTCTTAAATTCCTCACCAAGTATTATTTCCATTATCATCTTGTTCCAGATGTCCTCCCTCATCGATTCTGACATCTCTTCGGTAATATTAGCTGTGCCTGATAATTTATATATCTCAGCCAGGTTCTGTAACCTTTCATCGTATTCCTGGTAAGATACTGAGCGTCCCCCTATTTCTGCTATTTCATAATAATCCTTCATTTTACTTGTCCGTCCGCTTTTCCCTCCCAGGAAGTCGCCAATTATGAAAAATAACAGTGATATACCGATAAGTACTGCCAGAAGCACACCTGCTCTGTCCCGTAGTGTTTGTAATACTGACATTTATATAAATTTTTGGTTTCTTGTTAAGATTTTTTCAGGCGACAAATATACTAAAAAGGACGAAAAGGTTTAAGAAGTTTATAAAGAATATTCGGTATATCAGAATAATGGAATATTGGAATGATGGAATATTGGAATAATAAATAGTAAACCAACAATTACCCATTATTCCAACAATCCATCATTCCAACATTCCAAATTTATCTTGCTATCCTTAAATATATCATCAATATTGCACCATACGTCATAAAATAGGGGGCATATATCAAAAATATGTATAAAATGTTAATAACAACCCCCTAAAAGAAGGGGTATGTGCTGAAAAAGACATATTTTTACAGAAAACTTATAAAAATGGCAGAATTACGTTTTAGTGCATTAAGGGAAGTATTTTCAAGGCGGGCAATAGAACCTGCGCTTCCAGCAGAGAAAATATCAGAGTATTTTGGTGTTAATGTTTTTGATCTTCCCAAGATGGAGCGGTATCTGCCCCGGGAGACCTATAAATCTGTCAGGGAGGCCATTGACAGGGGGACGTCAATAAACAGGGGGGTAGCTGATAAGGTAGCAACAGGTATGAAGGCCTGGGCGATAGAGAAGGGAGTGACTCACTATACTCACTGGTTTCATCCTTTAACAGATGCAACAGCCGAAAAGCATGATGCTTTTATTGAGAGGAATGATTACGAGGGCCTTGTTGAGTCTTTTTCAGGCGAATTGCTCGTTCAGCAGGAACCTGATGCCTCCAGTTTCCCAAGCGGAGGAATACGTAATACATTTGAGGCCAGGGGATATACGGCTTGGGATGTTTCATCTCCGGCTTTTATCGTGGGTACCACTCTTTGTATTCCAACGGTCTTCGTCTCATATACAGGTGATGCGCTCGACTATAAAACTCCTCTTCTCAAGGCACTTAATACTCTTGACAAGGCAGCAGTGGATGTATGCCAGTATTTTGACAAGAATGTTAACAAGGTAATTGCAACCCTTGGTTGGGAGCAGGAATACTTTCTTATAGATGAAGCCTTATACTATGCCAGGCCCGACCTGGTACTGGCAGACCGCACCCTTATGGGGCACCAGTCGTCAAAAGACCAGCAACTGGCTGATCATTACTTCAGTTCAATTCCTGAACGTGTGATGTCATTTATGGAAGATTTTGAGGTAGAGGCCTTCAAGCTTGGCATTCCAGTTAAGACCCGCCACAACGAGGTTGCACCAAACCAGTTTGAGTGTGCCCCCCTGTTCGAGGAAGCAAATCTTTCTGTGGATCATAATCAACTGATAATGGATATTATGAAAAGAATTGCCCGGAAACATAAATTCAGGGTTTTGCTTCATGAGAAACCCTTTGCAGGAATTAATGGATCGGGAAAACATAATAACTGGTCAATGGCAACCAATACCGGGATTAACCTGCTTTCACCTACCAAAAATCCCAAGGGCAATCTTCAGTTCCTTACTTTTCTCGTTAATGTGATCAAGGCGGTCAATGACAACCAGGACCTGATAAGGGCCAGTGTACTTACTGAAACAAATTCCCACAGGCTGGGAGGGAATGAGGCACCGCCATCTATAATGTCGGTCTTTCTTGGCTCATATCTTACGGGTATGCTGAATGATATTGTGGAAAAAGTAACCGGTAAGAAAATGACCCCTGCAGAGAAAACAGAACTTAAACTCGGGATAGGAAAAATTCCGGAGATATTACTTGATAATACCGACCGGAACCGTACTTCACCTTTTGCATTTACCGGTAACAGGTTTGAATTCAGGGCTGTGGGATCTTCAGCCAGCTGTGCCCCGGCTATGATAGTGCTTAATGCTGCAGTGTCAGATACGCTCAGAACATTTAAGAAAGAAGCGGATGCACTGATTTCTAAGGGAATAAAAAAGGATGAGGCAATATTCCAGATTCTGAAAAGATATATTGTCGAATCTTCACGTATCAGATTCGAGGGTGATGGTTATTCTGCCGAGTGGGAAAAAGAGGCCCTCAAAAGGGGGCTTACTAATATTAAAAGCGTGCCCGAGTCACTTAATCATTACCTCACCAAGAGAGCAAGAGAAGTATTGATAGAGGGTGGAATATTCACCCAAAGGGAACTTGAAGGAAGAGTAGGGGTTGAGTTTGAGAAATATACCAAGAAAGTACAGATTGAAGGAAGGGTACTGGGCGACCTGGCAATTAATCATATTCTTCCGACAGCCATAAAATATATGACCGAACTTCTGGATAATATGAAATCCCTGCGCATGGTTTTCAATGAGGTTGAATATGAAAGATTGGCAGGGTCCAGAAAAGAAGACATAATAGATATCTCAGATCATATATCAATGATAAAAAAGCTGGTTAATGAAATGATTGAAGCAAGAAAAAAAGCCAACGTGATTGAAGACATAGGTAAAAAAGCATTTGCTTATGAGAGAAATGTAAGACCTTACCTGGAAAAAATAAGGTATCATATTGACAAGCTTGAATTAACCGTTGATAATGAAATCTGGCCCCTGCCAAAGTACAGGGAACTGCTGTTCACCAGGTAACAAAATAATGGAACATTGGAATATTCCAGGTTTTTTTGCATAATATTTGTTGTAGATATGCCGTTAATCTGTTGCTTAATGTTTTCATTATTCTGATTAAGGATGAAAAACATTAATTTTACGCAAATTATTATGGAGGAATTATGGTTCGGACAGTAGTTTTGCTATTTATTATTCTTATTCCTTTTACTGCTTATCCACAGAAAAGGAAAGCACAGCGAGCATATGATGCCTGGGAAGCAGGTGAATATTTTGAAGCAATTGATTTTTTCAAAGATGCTTATTCAAAAACAAGGGACAGGAATGAGAAATCAGAATATGTTTTTATGGTTGCAGAATGTTACAGGCTCTCGAACAATCCAGTTAGCGCTGAATCATGGTATAAAAAAATATCAGGCAGTGATAATGCAAGGCCTGAAGCAACATACTGGTATGCCGAGTCTCTAAAGAAAAATGGTAAATATGAGGATGCAATCGAAGCTTTCGAAGCATACAAGCAAATTGTTCCTTCCGATGCAAGGGCTGACCTGGGAATAAGATCATGTGAGCTGGCTATTGAATGGATGGAATCACCTCAGCCTTACGAGATACAGGATATAAGAGACCTTAATTCTCGCCGCTCTGATTTTTGTCCTGCATACGCCAGGGATGACTATGGCATGGTATACCTTACATCATCAAGGGAAGAGGCAACTGGCAAGAGAGAACACGGCGCAACAGGTGAGAATTTTACCGATATCTTTGAAAGCAGACTGGATAAGAAAGAACGATGGAGCACACCTGTACCCGTAAAAGATCTGAATACCGAGTTTGAAGATGGGGCAGTTAGTTTTACCCCTGACTTCAGGGAAATATATTATACCCTCTGTGAAATGGGGAAACGTGAAAACAGGGGTTGTGTGATAATGACAGCCAGAAGAAATGGGGAAGGATGGAGCCAGCCTGAAAGACTTGATATCCTGCCTGACTCATTGGTGGCAGCGCACCCCGCAATAGCACCCGACCGACTAAGATTATATTTTGTATCCCAGTTATCTGATGGATATGGAGGGAAAGACATATATTATGTTCAAAGATCATCAGTTGACGATTCCTGGTCGAGACCAAGGAATATGGGACCTGATATAAATACCACAGGTGATGAACTGTTCCCTTACGTCAGGAAAGATGGCATCTTCTATTTTGCATCAAACGGGCATATAGGAATGGGAGGACTGGATATCTTCAAGGCTGAACCCCAGCCCGATGGACGGTGGCTGGTTGATAATATGAGATACCCAATCAATTCAAGTGCAGATGATTTCGGAATAAGTTTCCAGGGTGAGAATGAAACAGGAATGTTCAGCTCAACAAGGAAAGGACGGACCAATGATGAAATATATTATTTTGAGTTGCCACCCCTGAGATTCAGTGTGAGTGGCCTGGTAAAGGATGAAAAAACAGGCGAACCAATACCGGAGGCCGTCGTCCAGCTCATTGCCAGCGATGGAACAACCGTAAGAGATAATACAGGAGAAAGTGGCGAATTCAGGTTTATACTCAATGAAGATGTGGATTATATTTTCCTGGCCTCAAAAGATGGATATCTCAATGGCAAAGAGAAGGAAACAACCAGGGGTCAGGATAAAAGTAGGGAGTTCTTAACCACAATTCTTATGACATCAATTGATAAACCAATTGAACTGCCCAATATACTGTATGATTTTAATAAGTGGGACCTGAGGCCGGAATCAATGGTATCCCTTGATAAACTGGTTGAAACACTGAATGATAATCCAAATGTTACTATCGAGCTTATGTCTCATACCGACTCACGCGACACTGAGGAATATAATATCGAACTGTCACAAAGAAGGGCACAGTCAGTAGTGGACTACCTGATTAATAAAGGGATCGATCAGGAACGGTTATCGGCAAGAGGCTATGGCGAGTCGAGCCCGAAATTAGTTGATGAGCAACTGGCCTCCGAGTACAGCTTCCTGAAAGAGGGATTCATCCTGAACGAACAATTTATTAACAGTTTACCCAACGAGGAACAGAAAGAAATAGCACACCAGATAAACAGGCGCACTGAGTTCAGAGTGGTGTCCACCGACTACGAAACAGAAGATTAAGCGGTGAGAGATGAGTGGTAAGCGATGAGATTTATAAACCACTCATCTCTCATCTCTAATATCTGCATATCCCATCTCTTCAAGAATCTTCACCGCATTCACAACATCACTCAGTTGTGTCTCTCCGCTCTTCATCTGCCCGTCAAGAAGTATCTTGATCTCAAACACATTATGATTACCATCACAGAGCCTGAGTATCTCGTTGATATCGAGCCTGTCTTCCACGGGGTATTTATCAGTAAGTTCACCGGCTTCTCTCATGATACTCCTGCCTGCGCCATATCCAGCCTCATAAAATTTATCGGTTAGCAGCGGTATCATTTTTGATGTCTCTTTTTCATCTTTCGACAAAGAGTATTTCAACGGTTGCAATCCGAGTGACCTGGCTTTCTGGTTGGCGTAATAAGTATAGGCCTCCAGGGTTGCTTTCCCAACAGTTTCTATAATGTAATTATGGTTCGAGGTAAAACTTTCCGGGTCATTCAGTCCCAGTTCATTAATAGACTGGAGGGTCGTTTTTTCATTCAGGATCGCTGCCTCAATATACCTGTAAGCTCTCAGCCATAAATCCATGAAAGATTTTTTATCCGCATTGTAAAGCAGATCTGTAGCTCTTCTCAATTGTGCTCCTATCCTCTCAGAAGAGTTGCCCGCTACTTCATTGCCTATCTTCAGTGCCATCTCCTCATCTGCACCTGCTATTGTGTAGGCTGCGGCGGCTGTTATAACGCACACGCGCTTCATTTGTGTGGCATCACATTTATCTGCCCTGTCCTGTGAAGTATGATAGTAAAGATCAGGCCAGGTGATCATCATAATTCCTGGTACATTTACTGCAGGATCGTTGAAAACTTCATGATCTGATGATCCATAATGATCGTCAATCCTGAAATAAAAAGGATCATCACTGCCACTTGGTGCAACAATACGTTTAAGATAACCACCTCGCCCCGATATTGCCAGCCCTTCCCTGTTGGTAATGCCAACATATTCATAATAATTCTCCATCACATCGTTCAGATAATGGGCATTTCCATATGTGGTTCGTTGCAGACAGAGGAAAGATTTATTGTTGGCCAGGTTAATGCCTACCATGTCAAGATTTATATTACACAGGGTATTGCCCATTAGTGTCATATGTTCTTCAACCCATGGAACAGTGCCCGAGAATTCAGGTACCCATATAAACCTGATGCTTCTTTCAGGCCTGTCAATAATACCATCATCTATTATCGACTTAAGCATTCTGGCAACTTCAAGAATAGCAGCTGATCCTGAAATATTATCATTGGCTCCCTGCTTAACAAAGCCTTCAAAGAGGTGAGCTGTTAATATTATCTCACCTGCTTCGGGATTTGTTCCTCTAATTACACATTCTGGTACTTCAAGCTGATAGTCGAGTATTTGTGACTGCACTGTTGCATGTACCCTGATCTCTTCTCCTTGCATTAGCCTGTCGCGAAGTATATGTCCCTCCCTGGGTGGAAGGAAGAACCCAAATGTCAGGTTATTTTCAGAGCTGCCTCTTCCTGAAATACCCGTTATTGGTATTGCAAGTTCAACTTCAAGGGGCCTGGGGGAATTATAAGTTACGATTCCCAGCGCTCCGTTATTAACCGCATTGCTGTGTACTGAACGGGATGAGCCCGATGATAGCACAATTTTACCTTCAACACCGGCTTTTTCTATTTCTTCTTCGCTTCCCGAACCAACCCATATCAGATCAGCTTCAACATCTGTATTGGTACTGCCCGATGCAATCATGGCTGTCAGATCGCGGTAGTCGGCAAGTTTAGATAATCCCGGGCTGACTTCCCACAGTTCGCCACTAATACCATCCCAGTAACTACCACCTGGATACCTGTTAATAACAACATCTTCAAGGCCGTATTCTTTAAGCTTAGATATCACATAATCAGTTTCAAAAAAATTACCACTGTATTCACTTGCAGGTCGGTTATGGTTATAGGCTCCCATTTCAATAATATGAGTCATGGCCGTTTCTCCCGATGCTTCACCGATAATTTCATCCATAATCTTCTCGGGCAAAAGGCTCCTGTAGGTTGAGTTTTGAGCCTCAGCCTGTAAAAAGCCAAAAGCTGAAATCAAAAGACAGATAATGACGCTTTTATGTTTCATTTTCTTAAGATGGTTTAAAGATTGATCAAATTATTGTTATATGAATAGTTGTATAAAGGTAATGTTCTTATCTTATCCCGGGCAGGGTTATTGATGGTTTTTGCATAATTTAACATTTATCAAATGTCGGTTTATTTTAGTAAATTTGCACACTGTTTATTAGGTAGATGAGCACAAAATCGAGATATGAAAGAAGAGGTGTTTCAGCCTCCAAAGATGACGTGCATAATGCAATAAGGGATGTAGACAAAGGTTTGTTCCCGGGTGCGTTTTGCAAGGTTTTACCAGATATTTTAGGTGGCGATCCTGATTACTGTAATATAATGCATGCTGATGGTGCAGGTACAAAATCTTCGCTGGCATATATCTACTGGAGAGAAACAGGTGACCTGGGTGTATGGAAAGGGATAGCCCAGGATGCTGTAGTAATGAATATTGATGACCTGCTCTGTGTAGGGGTAACTGATAATATCCTGCTTTCATCAACAATAGGAAGAAATAAAAACCTGATACCGGGTGAGGTAATCAGGGCAATTATTTCAGGTACTGAAGAGGTTCTTGACAGCCTCCGCAATCAGGGAGTGAGAGTATATCTTACAGGCGGTGAAACAGCTGATGTAGGTGACCTTGTCAGAACAATAATAGTTGATTCAACGGTAACAGCACGTCTTAAAAGATCCGATATTATTATAAGTGATAAAATATCTGCAGGCGATGTTGTAGTTGGGCTTTCTTCCAGCGGTCAAACATCTTATGAAACAGGCTATAACAGCGGGATGGGATCGAATGGTCTTACCTCTGCACGGCATGATGTTTTCAACAATTATCTTGCAGAAAAATATCCTGAAAGCTACGACCCGGAGGTAGATGAAGACCTTATCTATTCAGGTAAATACAGGCTTACCGATGAGATCGAGGGCCTGGGCCTGGATGCCGGTAAGCTGGTTTTATCACCTGCAAGAACATATGCACCTGTAATAAAGAAAGTAATAAAGGAACTTTCCCCTCATATCCATGGTATGATACATTGCTCCGGGGGTGCACAGACCAAGGTACTGAATTTTATTAATGATATACATGTTGTGAAAGACAGTATGTTCCCTGTTCCTCCCTTGTTCCGTAAAATACAGGAAATGTCGGGTACATCCTGGCAGGAAATGTACAGGGTCTTCAATATGGGACACAGGTTTGAAATCTACCTGCAACCTTCATATGCGGGAATAATAATTGATATTGCATCTTACTTCAATCTAGATGCGAAAGTTGTTGGACATTGTGAACCGGTAAAGGGCAGGAAACTTACCATAAAAAATGAAGAAGGGGAATTTTATTATTAAATTTTATTGTATATGGCAATTAATATAATCCTTGAAAGACTCAAGGGTGTAAAGGAAAGGTTTGAAGAGGTTGGCAGGCTGATAAATGAGCCGGATATTATAGCCGACATGAAAAGGTATGTAAAGCTGAATAAGGAATACAAAGACCTGGAACCAATAGTTGAGGCATATAATGAGTATAAGAACGTAATTTCAAATATTGAATCTGCCAGGTCAATACTGGTTGAAGAAAAAGATACCGAATTACGGGAGATGGCTAAAGCCGAACTTGAAGAGCTGAATGAGAAATTACCGGGTATGGAGGAAGAAATAAAAATGCTGCTCCTGCCTGTAGATTCTGAAGATGACAAAAATGCAATTATAGAGATACGTGCAGGTACGGGCGGTGATGAAGCAAGCATTTTTGCCGGTGATCTGTTCAGGATGTATTCAAAATACTGCGATGAAAAAAAATGGAAGATAGGAGTCAATACTTTTACTGAAGGTACTGTAGGCGGCTTTAAGGAGATAGTATTCACGATAACCGGTAATGGCGTTTATGGTGTAATGAAATATGAGTCAGGTGTACACCGTGTGCAGAGGGTTCCACAGACTGAAACACAGGGAAGAGTACATACATCGGCGGCAACCGTTGCTGTACTTCCTGAGGCTGATGAATTTGATATTGAGGTAAAACAGGAAGATATAAGAAAAGACACCTATTGTTCATCCGGGCCCGGGGGACAGTCAGTAAACACTACATATTCAGCTATCAGGCTTACCCACATACCGACAGGGATAGTAGTAACCTGCCAGGACGAAAAGTCCCAGATCAAAAACCTCGACAGGGCTATGAAGGAACTAAGGACACGCCTTTATAACCTTGAATACCAGAAATACCTGGATGATATCTCTTCCAAAAGAAAAACAATGGTATCAACAGGAGACCGTTCTGCAAAGATAAGGACATATAACTATCCCCAGGGGAGGATTACAGATCACAGGATTAATCTGACCATGTATAACCTTGAGTCGGTATTGAACGGGAATATCCAGGAAATAATTGATAAACTGCAAATGGCAGAGAATGCAGAACGACTGAAAGAAAGCAACATGTAAAAACCGGCTTACTATGACCAGAAACGAAATATTTGGAAATATACTTAAGAAAAGATCCTTCCTCTGTGTGGGGCTGGATTCTGATATAAACAAAATACCTCCTTTCCTGCATAAGACCGATGATCCGGTTTTTGAGTTCAATAAAGGAATCATTGATGCAACAGCTGATTTTGCTGTGGCCTATAAACCAAATATCGCATTTTATGAATCAAGGGGCGCCGGGGGATGGATTACACTAAAAAGAACTGTGGATTACCTGAAAGAGAACTATCCTGATATATTCCTTATAGCTGATGCCAAGAGGGGCGATATAGGCAATACATCAAAACTGTATGCCAGGGCTTTTTTTGAGAATATGGATTTTGATGCAGTAACAGTTGCTCCTTATATGGGTGAAGATTCTGTCACACCTTTCCTTGAATACCCCGGCAAGTGGGTTATTCTTCTTGCATTAACATCGAACAGGGGTGCTGATGATTTCCAGTATCACCCCGGTGATGAAAACAGTCTATATAGACTTGTCCTTAATAAATCGAAGTCGTGGGCTGATAAGGAAAATATGATGTATGTGGTTGGAGCAACAAGAGCTGAGATGCTGTCTGATATAAGGGAAATAGTACCTCATCATTTTCTGCTTATACCCGGGATAGGTGCACAGGGTGGAAGTCTCGACGATGTAGTAGATCATGGAATAAACAGCAGCTGTGGATTACTTGTCAATTCATCCAGGGGAATAATATTTGCCGATAATAGCGAAGAGTATGCCAGGGCTGCCAAGGTTAAAGCCCATGAACTGCAAAAACAGATGGAAGCTCATCTTGATATGCGCGGCTTACTATAAACCTTTTGGTTTTATACATAGATAATACATCCAAATTTCATATCTTTAAGTGATCGCTGCATAGTATGAATTATGAAAGAAGAATTTCTCCATTTCATATGGAAAAACAGCTTATTCGGCTCAAAAGAATTGGAAACAAGCTCTGGGAAGAAGCTGATAATTATCAATCCTGGGACATATAACAGGGATGCAGGTCCTGATTTCTTTAATTCCAGGCTCAGAGTTGGAGACACTGAATGGGCAGGGAATGTGGAAATACACATAAATGCTTCCGACTGGTACAGGCATAAGCATCACCTTGACCATAGTTATAACAATGTAATCCTGCATGTGGTTGTCAATAATGATGCTGGTATTAAAACAGCATCAGGTACGGAGCCCGACACTTTTATTATTACCTGGGAAAGCCAGATTGAAGACAGGTATAATGATTATTTAAATAATCCTCAGGTAATAGCATGCAGCAGGGATATAGGCAATATTCCGCGGTTCAGCCTTAGACACTGGATTAGCCGTATGGCTATAGAACGCCTTGAGAATAAGACCATTAAGTTTAAAGATACATTGAGAGCTACAAATAATAATTGGGATGAAACACTTTACAGGTTATTATCAAGGTATTTCGGTATGAAAGTAAATTCAGATCCTTTCTATCTCCTTGCCTGCCATATGCCATTGAAAATAATAAGGAGACATGCAGACAACAGGTTGCAGGTTGAATCTCTCCTTTACGGCCAGGCTGGTATGCTTGAACCGGGGGTCTTTGAAAAGGAGATCTATGATGAGTATTATTCAGCACTGCTAAATGAATACAGGGTCCTCAGGCAGAAATACGCCCTGAAACCCATTGATCCATGGATGTGGAAATATCACAGGTTGAGACCGGTTAATTTCCCAACAATAAGGATATCACAGCTGGCTGGCCTGCTGTGTACCGGAAGGTCATTATTCGGTATGGTTAAAAGCAGTAATACCCTGGAAGAACTTGGTAAAATATTTGTGTGCGAGGCGTCAGGATACTGGGACAACCACTTTATCTTTGGCAGCTATAAAAAAGGAAAGACAAAACGAACAGGAGGCACTATGAATAGTATTTTACTTATAAATACCATAATACCCTTATTATTCCTCTATGGAAAGGAGACCGGTAGTGATGAATATTGTGCAAGGGCTACAGATCTGCTCGATAATATTAAACCAGAAGACAACCGTATAACCAGGGAATGGACACGGACAGGTATCACTGCCTGCTCTGCCTTTGAAACACAGGGCCTTATACACCTGCGGGAGAAATATTGTAAAAATAGACTTTGCCTTGATTGCCAATATGGAAGTAAATTAATAAGTTTGGGTAAGGATATTAATCCTCAAATGAAGTATATGCTGGAGGAACCCGGTAGAAATCATTGATTGCGATGGCAAAACCTTATTTTGAAAATAAGGCAGCACCCATGATAAGGTCTGCTATAACAGGGGTAACCCTGGCATTAGTTGTCGTAATTATAGGGATGGTAGGGTATATGACAATTGAAGGATTGTCACCTCTTGATGCTCTTTACATGACCGTTATCACAATAGCAACGGTAGGCTTCAAGGAAGTTGTAGATCTTCACGAAGCCGGCAAATTATTTACAATATTGCTAATAATCAGCAGTTTTGGTATTTTTGGTTATGTGGTTACTATGGTCACCCGTTTTATTGTAGACGGGGTATTTACTCATTATTTTAAAGACAATAAGGTGAAGAAGAAGATAGACAAGCTCACAGATCATGTTATACTTTGCGGCTTTGGCCGAAACGGTAAGCAGGCAGCTGCTGACCTAACAGATCATAACAAGGAATTTCTGGTTGTTGAAAAGAATCCTGAAGTAGTTGAATACCTCCGCAGATCAACAGGATACCTTTATATAGAAGGCGATGCAACTCAGGAAAACGTACTCGAACTGGCTAATATTGAAAATGCCAGGGCACTGATCACTACCTTGCCCATTGATGCCGATAACCTGTTTGTTGTGCTTACTGCAAGGCAGATGAGGCCTGATATTCTGATAATCAGCAGGGCATCAGATGATAATTCAGATGTAAAACTGAAAAGGGCAGGAGCATCAAATGTTATTATGCCTGATAAGATAGGAGGAACACGGATGGCCAGGCTGGTTGTTGATCCCGATGTTGTGGAATTTGTGGATACAGTCCTGATGGAACCTTCAGGAGTAAGGATAAAGGAATTATCATGTAAGGATATGGCAGCCTTCTTTAACGATAAATCGATCAGTGAACTGGATATACATAACCGCACAGGTGCAAATATCATTGGACTTAAGAACAAATTAAAACAGTATATTATCAACCCCCCTGCAAGCACTATACTTTCACCCGACGACCAGCTTTTTGTCATTGGTACCTCTGAAGAAATCATGAAGCTGAAGGAATTAATGCAGAGGGGAATATGACCAGCCCCCGGATACTTATTGACGGTTTTTGATGAAATGTCGAAAATATTTGACAAATAGTCGAAAAAAAACTTTCTAATACGCAACCCACGGCATGATTTATGCGTCTTAATTACGAAAGAGGTTTATATTTTCTTTCGAAAAATTTTATTTAATATCAATTTGGAAATTGCCTGTACAAATTATGTTAAACGATTTTTCTTTTTTCAGAGTATGTTTGATTTTATTGATAAAAAAGTTATATCTTTGCGTTCCAAATTCAGGGAGGTAATACTGAGAACTAATAATATTTATTTGACAGATATGTACTTAACTACAGATAAGAAGCAGGAAATATTCAAACAATATGGCGAATCCGAGATGAATACAGGGAGTGCTGAGGGCCAGATTGCATTATTTTCATACCGTATAACCCACCTTACTGAACATCTTAAAAAGAATAAAAAAGACTACAATACCCAGAGAGCGCTTGTTAAGCTTGTAGGTAAACGCCGCAGGTTGTTAGACTATCTGAAAGGTAAGGATATCGAACGATATCGTGAAATCATTAAAGCTTTGAAGCTGCGTAAATAAACGATAGACCAAAAAGGCAATTTCAGATTGCCTTTTTTTATTTTATTTACGTAATTTCGTCACCTTAATATAAGGATAATAAAAATGTATAAACTAATTGAGAAAACTATTGACCTCGGCGATGGAAGGTCAATAACATTTGAGACTGGCAAGATGGCCAGGCAGGCCGATGGTGCTGTTTTACTGAAAACCGGAAATACCATGTTACTGGCCACGGTTGTTTCTGCAAAAGAAGCTAAGGAAAATGCTGATTTTATGCCACTGTCAGTTGATTATAAAGAAAAGTATGCTTCTCTTGGAAGATTCCCGGGGGGCTTTATGAAACGTGAAGCAAGGCCTTCAGATTACGAAGTACTGATAGCACGGCTTGTAGACCGTGCATTGAGACCTCTGTTTCCTGAGGATTATCATGCTGAAACTTTTGTTACAATTAACCTTGTCTCTGCAGACCAGGAAGTAATGCCCGATGCAATGGCCGGATTAGCTGCTTCAGCTGCCCTTGCTGTATCTGATATACCTTTTGCCGGACCTATATCTGAAGTTAGGGTAGCCCGTATACAGAATGAGTTTTATATTAACCCTACAATCAGCCAGCTTAAAAATGCTGACCTTGATATTATCGTTGGTGCAACCTATGAGAATATACTCATGGTTGAAGGAGAAATGAAAGAAGTACCTGAGGATGTAATGCTAGAGGCAATTAAATTTGCTCACGGGGAGATTAAGAAACATTGCAAGGCACAGATGGAACTGGCCGAGATGGTAGGGGCAACTAAGAAACGTGAATATTCTCATGAAGAAAATGACGATGAACTGAAGAAGAAGGTATGGGATGAAACATATCAGAAATTATATAAAGCTGTTTCAAAAAAGATAGCCGATAAGCATCAGAGGTCTGAAGAGATTGAGAAGGTGAAGGAAGAGTTTTTGTCTCAATATACAGATGAGGATGAGGTGAATGAGTTACTTGTGGATAAATATTTTCATGAGGTGCACAAAGAGGCAGCAAGAAGACTGGTGCTGGATAAAAAAGTAAGGCTGGATGGAAGAAAGACAGATGAAATAAGACCTATCTGGTGCGAAATAGACCCGTTGCCCGCTGCTCATGGTTCAGCTATTTTTACAAGGGGAGAAACACAGTCGCTTACTACTGTAACATTGGGAACCAAGCTTGATGAAAAAACTATAGATGAAGTGCTTTTCCAGGGGAGTGAGAAATTTGTTTTGCACTATAACTTCCCTCCATTCTCAACAGGTGATGCACGGCCGGCAAGAGGGACAAGCCGTCGCGAAGTTGGTCATGGTAACCTGGCCCACAGGGCTCTGAAAAATATGATGCCGGATGAAGATGATAACCCTTATGCAATAAGAGTGGTATCAGATATTCTTGAATCAAACGGATCATCATCAATGGCTACAGTATGTGCCGGAACACTGGCCCTGATGGATGCAGGTATAAAAATACGTAAACCGGTTTCAGGCATAGCTATGGGCCTTATTACTGACAAGGAAAGTGATAAGTATGCAGTGCTTTCGGATATCCTTGGTGATGAGGACCATCTGGGCGATATGGATTTCAAGGTTACCGGCACCAGGGAAGGCATTACTGCAACCCAGATGGATATCAAGGTTGAAGGACTGTCATATGATATACTGGCTGAAGCACTTGAGCAGGCACGAAAGGGAAGGCTGCATATACTGGATAAAATGGAAGAAGTCATTTCGGAACCCAGAGCCGATCTTAAGCCTCATGCTCCTAGAATAGAAAAAATAATAGTACCGAAAGATATGATAGGTGCAATAATAGGACCGGGAGGCAAAGTTATCCAGGAGATACAGCGCGAGACTGAAACAACTATAGTTGTTGAAGAGATTAATGGTATGGGTGTCGTTGATATTTTTGGAGAAAATCTTGAAGGTATCACCAAAGCACTCAACTGGATAAACAGGATTATTGAGGTACCTGAAATAGGTAAGGTATATCACGGTAAGGTTGTATCTGTTGTCAGTTTCGGTGCTTTTGTTGAAATATTGCCCGGGAAAGAAGGACTGTTACATATTTCTGAGATAGAGTGGCATAAGATCAACACTGTTGAAGATGTGCTCAAAGAGGGTGACGAAGTGGAAGTCAAAGTACTGGATATTGATCAGAAAACTGGAAAATTGAAATTATCACGTAAGACATTATTGCCAAGGCCTCCGAGGGAACAGGAAGACAACAGACAGGAAGGTGGAGGGCACCGTCATACAGGTAGTGATCACCGGCATGACCGCAGGCCGGGGCACGATAAAAAAAGGGACTACCGGAAATAAGGAAAGACAAAAGACAACCGAACCCCGATAATTCGGGGCGAGCTCACGAGTCCCGAATCTTTGATTCGAGGATCCTCGAAAAAGCTCCAGCTTTTTCGGGACGGGTAATGATTGTGACTTGCGGGAGCGAGTAAAAGGCCAACCGAGCAGTGCTAGTCTGATTTAACATGCGAGTGCTGAGAGCTCGATGAAGCTCGAAGAGCTGAGTCAAAGACAAAAGGATAAAAAATTACTTTTATCTTTTTACTTTTGTCTTTTATCTTAATGTCTAAACAGTGGAAACCAGGTACCAGTATATAGTTATAGAAGGTAATATAGGGGCAGGGAAGACCAGCCTTGCCCGAATGATAGCCGACACTTATGATGCCCGTCTTATACTGGAGAAATTTGCTGATAATCCCTTTCTTCCAAAGTTTTACAACGAGCCTGAAAGGTATGCATTCCCTCTGGAACTGTCATTTCTGGCTGAAAGGTATATGCAACTGAAGAATGAAATAGGATATTTTGATATGTTCAGTCCCTTTACTATTGCCGATTTTTATTTTATGAAGTCGATTGTATTTGCATCGGCCACTCTCGAAGAAGACGAATTTAACCTGTACCGGCAATTATTTCACATAATATATCAGTCATTGCCTAAACCTGACCTTTATATATACCTGCATGTCGAACCTTACGGGTTGATTAAAAATATTGCTCAGAGGGGGAGGGGTTACGAGTCAACAATAGATGAGAAATATCTGCTGAAAATACAAAACAGCTACTTTAACTGGTTCAGGCAGAATCCAGAGCATACCTATCTTATCCTTGATATTAATAATATCGACTTTGTGAATAATAAGAAGGATTACTCGAAAATTTTAAATGCAATTTTCAAGGAAAAACACAACAAAGGCCTCAACAGGGCTATTTTAAAGTAATTTTACCCCCCGCTTGATACATATTTTGTATTTTTTTATTAGATTTGCATTATTATCCTTTTAACTTGATCAACAATTAAATAATTAATATTTGTTACCATGAAAAAAATCAGAAACTATTCTATTCTTGTTATTGCTGCTGCACTTATAACAGGCTGTAGTGGTTTGAATAAGATGAAACAAGATGCCAACCAGGTCAGGTATGAAGTAATTCCTGAAGTGCTGGAAGCTCATGCAGGCACTGTAGCCCTGACAGTTAACGGCACTTTCCCTGAAAAATATTTTGATAAAAACACAGTACTTGAAGCAACTCCGGTTCTTGTATACAGTGGAGGAGAAACTCAATTTGAAAAAGTTACACTCCAGGGAGAAAATGTACAGGCAAATAATGAAGTCATACAGAACTCAGGTGGTAATTTCACATATAATAGTTCAGTTTCCTATGACAAAGCTATGCGTAAATCAGAGCTTATGCTCAGAGTTACAGCTACCAGGAAAGGCAAATCACTGGATTTTGATCCTGTGAAACTGGCTGATGGTGTAATTGCCACATCAACCCTTGTTGGCAGTGAACCCATGACGATATCAATGGCTGATAATTTCAAGAGGATTATCCCTGAAGATAAAATGGCTGATATACATTATCTGATAAATATGGCCAATATCAGAAATACAGAACTTACGTCTGAAGATATTGCGGCATTGAAAGAATATGTCGCCCTTGTTAATGAATCAGAAGATCTTGAATTCATTGATATGCTTGTAAGTGCTTATGCATCACCTGATGGCCCACTGGATTTTAATGATAAGCTTTCAGTAAAAAGACTTGAATCTGCCAACAAGTATATCGCACGTGAATTTGAAAAAGCTAAAATTGCTGATATTGATAAGGAAAGTTTCGTTAAGAGTAAATCAACAGCTGAAGACTGGGAAGGTTTCAAATCTGAAGTAGAAAATTCTAATATTGAAGATAAGGATCTTATACTCCGTGTTCTTTCAATGTACTCAGATCCTGTTGTACGTGAACAGGAAATAAAGAATATGGCAGCTGCCTTTGAGGTGCTGAAAGATGATATCCTTCCTAAGTTAAGAAGGTCAAAGCTTGTTGTTAATGTAAATAAGATAGGTCGTTCCGACGAAGAAATAATCGAACAGATCAACTCTGATCCTACAGTACTCAATATCGAAGAGCTGCTGTATGCTGCAACATTAACTGATAATCCTGAAGAGCAGCTCAAGTATTACCAGATTGCTGCCAATCAGGTTCCAAAATGCGTGAGAGCACATAATAACGTCGGTGCTGTTGCTCTTAAGCTTGGAAATATTGACGAAGCCAAAGCTGCTTTTGAAAAGGCAAAAGCTATTAAAAATGACGATGTTGTTAAGAATAACCTTGGTTTCGTAGCACTCATTGAAGGTAATATTGAAGAAGCCGAAGAGTATTTCAACTCAATGACCAGTTCAACCAAAGAGTCTGCATATGGCCTTGGGACAATTGCTATCATAAATGGTGAGTATGATAAAGCTGTTAATTATTTTGACAACGAGCCATCATTTAATAATGCACTTGCACATGTGCTTAAAGGAGATCTGACCAAAGCCAAAAATATGCTGGATAATATGGAAATGTGCGAGAGCGGTACTTCTTCATACCTCAAGGCAATAATTGGTGCAAGGATGGATAACACCGACTATATGCTTAACGGCCTGCGTGAAGCTATCGAGTTCAACCCCGACTGGACAGCATATGCTGTTGAAGATATCGAATTTGCAAAATTCTTTAACGATCCTGCGTTCACTTCATTGGTGCAATAAATAATAATTAAATCATTGTTTAGATATGGTGCCTCGTTTTCGGGGCACCATTTTTGATTCCATTTGTCCATTACCCCTGGAAGTACAGATCCCGGCCTTCCGGCATGCAGGCTTCGGTTGCTTCACTCATTCAGGATGACAGGTAGTATAATTTCGAGAAAAGATCCCACATCACTATCCCTGCACTTACCGATATATTGAATGAATGTTTGGTCCCAAACTGGGGTATCTCAATGCAAAAGTCGGATATATCAACTATGTGCTGCTGAACCCCTTTAACTTCATGGCCGAAGATCAGGGCATAACTGTTGCCTTTTTCAGGAAAGAAATTCTGCAGGGGGGTTGATCCTTCAGCCTGCTCAAGTGATATTATCTTATAACCCGATAGCTGCAATTTCTTTACTGCATCAAGTGTATTTTTAAAATAGGTCCACTTTACCGATTCAGTGGCACCAAGGGCTGTCTTATGAATATCCCTGTGTGGTGGTGTAGCAGTTATTCCGCATAAGTAAACAGCTTCAGCCTTGAGACAATCAGCAGTTCTGAATACAGAACCTATATTATTAAGGCTCCTGATATTATCCAGTACAATAATAAAAGGACTTTTATCTGATTTCCTGAATTCTTCTATTGTTTTCCTGTTTAGTTCCGACATCTTCAGCTTCCGCATAACATCTGCATTTTTTACTAAAATAGAGAAAAAAAATGTAATTTGGCTCTCACTTTGAAAAGCGCTAAATCTCAAATGGTAAAACACTTAATATGAATATACATGAGTACCAGGGGATATCAATCCTGAAAAATAATAATGTACGCATAGCTGAAGGATTTGTTGCTGAAACAGCCGACCAGGCTGTTACGATAGCGAAGCAACTTAAATCCAAATTCGGATCAGATAAGTATGTAGTAAAAGCCCAGATCCATGCAGGAGGAAGAGGAAAGGGAGGGGGCGTAAAGATCGCTAAATCGATAGATGAAGTTGCAGGTATAGCTGATAATATACTGGGAATGCAACTCGTCACAAAACAAACGGGCCCCAGAGGTAAGGAAGTGAAAAAGGTATTAATTTCCGAGAATGTTTATTATCCCGGTGAATCTGAACCCATTGAGTACTACGTGGCTATTTTGCTCGACCGTGATAAGGAGAAACATGTTGTTATGTATTCACCGGAAGGGGGAATGGATATTGAAACTGTGGCGGAAAAGACCCCTCAGTATATTTTTAAGGAATATATTGATCCATGTCTGGGATTACAGGCTTACCAGATGAGGAGAATAGCTTTTAACCTGGGTCTCAAAGGAGAAGCATTTAAGGATATGCTCAGATTTCTAAAAGGCTTGTATGGTTCATTTATTAATAGTGACGCACAATTACTGGAAATCAACCCTGTGCTGAAAACAAGTGATAATAAAATCCTTGCTGTAGACTGTAAATTCAGTATTGATGACAGTGCACTTTTCAGGCATAAGGATATTATGGCCATGAGGGACCTGTCAGAGGAGGATCCAACAGAGGTAGAGGCCGGCAGGCATAACCTGAACTTTGTCAAGCTTGACGGTAATGTTGGGTGTATGGTTAACGGCGCAGGACTGGCAATGGCCACAATGGATCTTATCAAACTCTCGGGTGGCAGCCCTGCCAACTTCCTTGATGTTGGTGGCACTGCCAGTGCCGAAACGGTTGAAGCAGGGTTCAGGATAATACTCAAAGACCCCAATGTTAAAGCTATTCTTATCAATATATTTGGAGGTATTGTGAGATGCGACAGGGTGGCTAACGGCGTGGTTGAGGCATGCAAATCACTCGGTTCACTACCGGTGCCTGTTATAGTAAGATTGCAGGGTACAAATGCTGAAGAAGCAAAAGAAATAATCGATAATTCGGGATTTGAAGTATTTTCTGCTATATCATTTGCAGATGCGGCAAAATTGGTTAAGGAAGTGATCTCATAGGATTACCGGCTTATCAACTTTCATAATGCGGGGGAAGCGATATTTTTCTTTAACCTTTCACTGCTTCCCTGTGTGAACCGTCACAAAAAGGCTTGTTTGAGGATTTCCCGCACCTGCAGAGATATACTTTGGATGCTGATTCAACAGGGTAATTGTTTTCTTTTAAAAGTGTGAAATTACCTGCAACTTTCAGGGGGCCGTTTTTTATTATTGTTATTACCGGTGACTTTTTATTTTCTTCCATCATTTAAAAGATTAAGATTTAAAATCTATTGCCCGGTGTGATCCATCACAAAATGGTTTCAATTTACTTCCCCCGCAACAGCATAAGGAAACCTTTCCACTGAATTTGGAGCGTGAACCATTCTCCCTTTCAAGAAGAAAACCACCGTTTATTACGAAAGGTCCATTCTCCATGATTTTTATTGTGGCTCCCTGATAGGTGTCAATATCATCATTTTTTAATAATGACCTCCTGCGGTTCTTAATATGGTTTGGATGTTCCCTACCCACAGTTTTGTTTTTCTCCTCATCGTTCCACTTCCAGGTAAGCGCATCAACCGGGCATTTATCAACTACCTCAATTATTTTTTCCGTTACTGATCCATCCATCCTTACCCATGGTCTTTTTCTGGGATTGAATACCCTGGGTAGTCCATTTATACAGGCTGAAGCATGAATACATGATATTGGTTTCCAGTATACAGTAATATCCTTGTTTTTATATTTCCTTTCACCTGATTCCATATCTTGTGTTATTGCTGTTTAATATGTTAACAATAATTAATAATTTTGGTTGTACCAATCCGGATTAATTGATAATTTTACACAGTCTTTTTATATAATTAATTGACAATTAAGGTAAATTAAGGTTTTTTCAATAAATAATAACTGTCTGATTCTTCTTTGCTGATTTGATTGGTTTCGAGGTTGGATCAATTAGGTAAAGAAAGCTTTAACACGTATAATGATGTATCAGCATGAATTTGTTCATATATTTTTTATATTTAATATGCTGGTAGTTACCTTAACGGGTACCTTCTCATCATTACTGGGATTTCCGTTGCTTGAGAAATTTGAAGAACTGCCGTCTGGTGTGCTGGAATTATTACTTACCGTAATAAGTGCTTTCATTGTGCTGGTTACCCTTACAGTAATTTTCCTGAGGAAAAGAAGGAAGATGACCATTGAGTTGAAGTTGAAAACAGAAGAGATTGAACAGGCTAACCGGAATCTTGAAAAACTAAATAAAGAACTGCTTGAACAAAAGGATAATATAGCACGGGAACTGGCATATTCAGAAAGGTTATACAGTATTATGCTGGATGCTGCCGACGACGGGATTATTTTTTATAATACTGATTGGTCTGTCAAATTTGCCAATCCGGCTATCTTTTCAATTATTGGATTGGAACAAAAGAATGATAATCTTTTTGATATTCTCAATAATATAGAACTTCTTCATCCTGACAATTCTGATTTTCACAGGGAAAGATCAAAGGCGATAGTTGAAAAAGGCTTTTACGAATCTGAAATAAAGGTTAAACATAAGAATGGCAAGTATGTTGTTTTGTCGACCAAAATGGTGGAAGTTAAGGATGAATCAGGTTCACCACTGGGAATATTATTGATCTCACGTGATATTACATCCCTCAATGAGACACAGACCCAGTTGATTATAGCCAAGGAAAAAGCTGAAGAGGGTAACAGGTTGAAATCAACTTTCCTTGCTAATATATCACATGAAATACGTACACCCTTAAACAGTATTGTTGGTTTTGCAAACCTGTTGAATGATATAAATGCTGATCCTGATTTGAGAGAGGAATATGTAAATTTTCTGAATCAGAATACAGAGAAGCTCCTTCAGGTAATAACCGACATAATAGACCTAAGCAAGCTTGAAAATAACGAGATTGATATATCTTATAACCCGGTAAGGATAAATTCAATACTGGAATATGTTGAAGAATATACAAAAGACCTCATAAAGCGAAGTGGGAAAGATATAAAGTTCTCAGTTGAAAAAGGCCTTCCCGATGAAAGAGATATTGTATACTCTGACGACCTCTGGATGAAGAGAGTTTTCAGGCACCTCCTTGATAATGCTGTTAAGTTTACCAGGGCAGGAAGTATCGAACTGAAGTCGGCCCTGGCGGGTTCCTCCGTAATGTTTACCATAAGGGATACAGGAATAGGGATAAGTAAAGAGAATCTTAAAGCCATTTTTGAGCAATTCAGACAGGAAGAGAATGGACATCATCGCTCCTTTGAGGGACTGGGGGTTGGTTTGACAATGGCACGCAAGGTAATTGAAAATATGGACGGCTATTTATGGGTTGAATCCGAAAAGGGCAAAGGATCAGAATTCTTCTTTACAATACCATACAGACCGGTTGATGTTAATGCATTTATAGAAGCCGAGAAAAATGAGGATCAGATTATTCTTAAAAAGGACTGGTCAGGTAAAACATTACTTGTGGCTGATGATAATATTGATATTCTAAGATATCTTAACAGGGCTCTCTCCAATACCGGGATTAATGTAATACATGCCCGCTCCGAAAGGGAGATAATAGATATAATAAAAGGGAAAGAACCCATAGACCTGGTGCTGCTGAATATTCAGATGCCAGAGGTGAACGGGCTCGAAGCATTGACGGAGATCAGGAAAATAGAACGTAATATCCCTATTGTAGCTCAGACAGCATCTATCGTTGATGAAGAACGGGATGACCTTCTTAAGGCTGGTTTTAATGCATGTCTCATAAAACCAATAGGCCAGAACCAGCTGTTGTCAGTAATATCAGGTTTCCTGAATAAGAACTGAGAATTATACTGCTGGCAGGGAATAACAATAATCTTATTGATTATACTGTCATATTATTTATGACTATTTTTAGGATATTAATAGTTCCATGCTATGCCGGAGTATATATATGCCGATATTATTCTACCCCTGTCTCTGAGTGAGCTGTTTACTTACAGGATCCCTCCGGGCATAAGTAAGGAAATAAGAAAGGGTGCAGGCGTTATTGTCCCTTTTGGAAAGAAGAACAGGTATACCGGTATAGTCTTTAAACTGCATAATGATAAGGCTGACCTTACCAGTGTAAAGGAAATAATAAGTATAACTGATACCGGTTTATTCATTTCCGAAGAGCAATTAGGTCTGTGGCAATGGGTAAGTGAATACTACTACTGCAGCATAGGCGAAGTTATGAATGCAGCGCTTCCTGCGGCATTACTTGCTGCCGATGAAAGAGGGAAGTTCAAGAGGAAAACTGATACAAAACTTGCACTTAGCCGCCCATATACCGATGCAGAATTATCTGTATTGCTCGACGGGCTTCAAAAGACCCCTGCAAGGTACAGGCTGATGATCAAATTCCTTGATATGACCTCATATGGCCAGGAAGGAAGTATAACAAGCGTATCAAAGAGTGTCCTGCTCAAGAAATCAAATACTTCTTATTCAGTACTGAATAATCTGGTTGAATCAGGCATTCTCAAAGAAATACTGGAGGAGAAATCAAGATTTGCAGAAAGCAAGGCCGAAGAAAGAAGGCTTAAACAACTGAGTGATTTCCAGGAGGAAGCATATGATGATATCTGCTCAGCATTTACTGAAAAAAATACTGTCCTGCTTCATGGCGTTACTTCAAGCGGTAAAACAGAAATATATATTCATCTTATAGAGCAAGCTCTTAACAGGGGAGAAAAGGTATTATACCTTTTGCCTGAAATAGCTCTTACGGCACAGATTATAAACAGATTAAGATTTCATTTCGGTGACCTCGTAGGTATCTATCATTCAGGCCTTAGTGATAATGAAAAGGCAGAAGTGTATAGAAGGATATGCGGCAGCTCAGCCCTGGGGGAATATAGAATATTACTCGGGGTGAGATCATCAATATTTCTTCCGGTTAATAATCTTGGACTTATTATTATAGATGAGGAACATGATAGTTCGTATAAGCAGTTTGATCCAGCTCCACGTTATAATGCAAGAGATACAGCCATTATGAGGGCTCATATATGTGGTGCGCGGGTAGTACTTGGCTCGGCAACCCCATCAGTTGAGTCAATGTATAATGCAAGAACAGGTAAATACGGATATGCCCGTTTAGACCGTAGATTTGGTGATATTAAAATGCCCGAGATTATATTGACCGATTCCAAAGAAGCCCACCGGAAAAAAGCCATGATATCCCATTTTACACCCGGGCTGGTATCAGCCATCGATGAGGCACTTGACAATGGAGAACAGGTGGTTCTGCTACGTAATCGAAGGGGGTTTGCCCATTTTATTATTTGTGCCGATTGTGGCTGGACACCCATTTGCCCAAACTGCTCGGTAAATTATACTTACCATAAGAAACCCGGCAGGTTGTACTGTCATTATTGCGGATCTTCCGATTCATTGCCTTTAAGGTGTGCCAACTGCTCATCCACCAATATTAAACTGAAAGGTTTTGGTACCGAAAAAGTAGAAGATGAAATCTCAATATTATTTCCCGATGCAAAAATTGACAGGATGGACTATGACAGTACAAGGAGAAAAGGATCGGTGGAAAAACTAATACGGGATCTTGAGGAGGCCCAAACGGATATACTTATAGGTACGCAGATGATATCCAAAGGACTGGATATTGAGAACCTGACGGTGGTGGGTATACTCAATATTGATGGGATGTTATTCTACCCTGATTTCAGGGCGCATGAACGATGCTTTCAGCTTGCAGCTCAGGTAAGCGGGCGCGCAGGAAGAAGAAAAACACGGGGCAAAGTAATAATACAGACCGCTGATCCTTACCATCCTGTAATGAAGCAGATCCTTAATAATGATTATGATGATATGTATCAAAGCCAGCTGGAAGAAAGAAAGGAGTTTCACTACCCTCCTTTCTCCAGGTTAATCAGGATTTATCTTAAGCACAGAAACATGGCGGTGGTTACAGGGGCAGCTGAAATAATGGCAGCAAACCTGAGGAAGTTTCAGGGTGCAAGGGTGCTTGGACCTGAATTCCCGCCTCACTCCAGGATACAGGATTTGTATATCAAATCAATACTCCTTAAGACTGATAAGAGTAAATCATACATGTATATAAGGGAATTAATAAAAAGAAATGCATCTGCATTACATCAGAACAAAGAATTCTCATCAGTGAGGATTTACAGCGATGTTGACCCTCAATAGCAAATTGTAAAATAATGATAATTTTACCGGAGCATAAACAAATAACCAATTAATTAGGATGAAAATAGAAGTGCCTAATGGTTAGATAGTTGATAAGCTGACCCTTATAATATTTATCTCTTTTGCTGATGGTTATAAGAGTCTGATTTTTTCAGCCAGCAAATAAAAATTCTTAACCATTGTTTCCCAGCTGTATTTATCTTTTTCTGCTATTATGCCTTTAACATATTCATCATACCGGTTATTCCTGAAAAAGTCGGCCAGTGCACTTGATACTGCCAGGGGATCAGGCTTTACAACATATCCGCCTTTACCGTGAGGGATGATTTCTGCTAAGCCTCCTACATCAGTTACAAGCATGGGTTTATTAAAATGATATCCTATCTGGGTGACACCACTCTGTGTTGCAGATTTATAGGGCTGTGCTATTATATCTGATGCACAAAACCAGTATGCTACCTCCTGGTTGGGTACGAAATAAGGATGTATAATTATATCATCCTCCAGGCCATGTTTTTTTATCAGTTCATCGTACGGAGCGCGTGATATATAAAACTCACCTACCACAAGCAACCTGATTTTCATGTTTCTCAACTCTTTATTTGCAAAAGCATTGATCATGATATCAAGCCCCTTGTATTCTCTTACAAGGCCAAAAAACAAAATATACCTGTACCCGGCATCAAGTCCAAGTTTTTCCATTGCATTATCCCTGCTTATGATTTTGCCGAAATTATCAAAAACCGGATGGGGCGAAAATATTCTTGGCTTGTCACTGTTGAAAATTTCCAGTTCACGCAGAACAGACCTTGACATAGCAATGAAACCATCTATGGGTTTTACGAAATACTTTGTAAGGATCCTGTCGCCAGGCCTCTTCTCATGAGGTATTATATTATCGAGTAAGCTTATAATCTTGGTATGCCTGTTTTTCTTTATCAGTCGTGCCATGGTCCCAAAACATGGTGCCATAAAAGGAAGCCAGTATCTGAAAATTACTATGTCAGGCTTTTCTTTCTTTATCCTCCTGGCTACTTTAATCCAGTTAAGGGGCCAGATGGAATTTACACTTCTCTTGATTTCAAGGTTACCGGGAGCAGACCCGCCTGAATATTGTGTTTCCCCCGGGAATAATATGCCGGGATACTGCAGGGTGAAAGTTTCAATCCTTACACTGTTGCCTCCGGATTGTATCTCTGTGGCAAGCCGTTCGTTGAAAGAAGCCAGCCCACCACGATAGGGATGGCTTGTACCTATGAATATTATCTTAGCCATAAAAGTCTGATGAGCACTGTAAATATAGTTAAGTAAATACCAGTTTACCAAGAACCCGGCAAGGAAAAGCAAAAAACGGTTCTGATAAGCAGAATAAATCCAGCATACTTAATCAGGCTGATATATTTAGCATTATTTTGACTATTTTTGATTTAAAGCATGTTGTTAAAGGATATTAACCAACTACTTAAATTAATGAAGAAGGGCAAAACAGTATTATTTATATACTTAATCTCTGTATCAGCATTTGGCCAGTACTCAGAAATATTTAAAAGAGATATTCTTCTTGCAGAAAAAGCAAATAATTATTATGAGGGATATAACAGAAGTTCAGGCTTGAATGATTTCATATACCATTCATTTCGTGAGGATGTAAGTGAGTCGATGCTTACGCGGTGTACCGATGGCAAAATGTCAATACAATGGGAAACAGCCGGGATTCCTGAAAATGTGGATTCTGATTGTGGCTTTATATGGATGGCAGCCATGGATCTTACAGAAGAGGAATGCAGGTTTGATATGTATATTGATGGCGTAAAACGATTTGAGATATTCTCAGGACCTGAACCTGAATTACAGACAAGTTGCATAGATGGCGGCAATCTGACCTTTTACCCTGTAGATATTGATCATCATGGTGATGCCCATGGATACATGACACTGGAAGCACCTTCTGACTGGGTTTCCCCTGGCAGGCCACTTGAGATTAGAATAACGGGATCAGATTCAGAATCAAATACATGGATAATTGTATACAAGGCTACTGATGCCCTGTCTTACCTTCAAAACAAAGGAAAGTATTCATTCCAGCTAATAGCCAGCTTTACAAGAAAGGATGACAGTTATGATGTGCTATTACATAGTCCGGAATGTTTTGCTGGCAAAAAACTGGAAATAATGGCAGGTGAGGACAAAATAAGCAAGCAACTGATTAGCAAAAACAATCGCTCTGAGGTAAGTATTAATATTGATGGCTCACACAAAGAAGGTGGGTTTATCATAAGGGATGATATCGGAGAGGTGGTCAATATTAAGAATTTAAACAATCCTGGCAGTGAGATAAAAATACTTAATAAGTTAGTAATCCTCAATGAACTGAAAATTGAAAATGATAATTTGTACCTGGATGCCCGGAGACTATACAGACCCAAAACAGGATCAAACCTCCTGAAACTATCCAGGTCAAAAATGAAGAATGGAACGATATATTTAATGAATTCTAGCCACCAGGATATAGCATGGATGGATACACCCGGTAAGTGCGTGATAGACAGGGATACAATGTTACTGGATCCTTTGTTTGAGAAAGCAGTGGTTTCTGATTCATACAGGTTTGATATCGAAGATGCCTTGATGTTAAAGGAATATATTAACCGCCACCCTGAGAAAAAGAAAATTGTTGGTGATTTACTAAAAGAAGGAAAGATATCCTGTGGATCAACATTTATTCAGCCCTATGAGGAGATGTATTCAGGTGAAGCATTGGCACGGCAGTTTTATTTTGGGGCCAGATGGCTGAAAGAGGAGTTTGATTATGATGCTGATATTTACTGGAACGTAGATGTTCCCGGAAGGACCCTGCAAATGCCCCAGATAATGAAAAAAGCAGGTACAGACTACATGGTGTTCAGCAGGTTCGAACAAGGTTTTTATAACTGGTATTCCCCTGATGGCTCATTTGTTACGGCCTATTCGCCAGGACATTATGCAAGTGCCTATCTGCCGCTTCAGAGGAGCTTTTTTGAAACAGCAAGATTTATAAGCGATAACGCTTTGTCCTGGTCAGGCTTTTATAATAGTGCCGGTGAGCCGGCAATACCGCTTTTATCTGACTGGGATATGAGCCCTGCTAAGGATTATAATCACCTTGTGGATATGTGGATGCATATAAGTAAAATAGAGAATGAGAATGGTGTATTTGAAAATGTCAGGCTTCCCGGGTTCAGGATTACTACCGCTGATGTATTTTTCAGGGCTCTTTCAGAGCAGGCGGATAATATACCTTCAATAAGGGGAGAACGCCCGGCAGTGTGGTTATATATACACGGACCTTCGCATTACCAGTCTCTTAAAGCAAGCAGGGAGGCTGATATACTGCTTACAAAAGCAGAGAAATTCAGTTCAGCCTTAGCGGCGGCAAGAGGATCGTTTGAATATTACCCTGCCGAAGAACTGAATTCTGCCTGGGAAGCCAAGATATATCCTGATCATGGATGGGGAGGTAAAGGAGGAGATATCACTGATAACTTATTCCTGATGAAATTCAGGTTTGCACGCAGTGAAGCCAGTCGATTATTGGAAAAAGCATTGTTTGCCCTGTCGGCTGAAATAGAGGTGAAAGATAAATATGGCAGCCCACTGGTTGTGTATAACAGTATGAATGGGGTAAGGACTGATATTGCAGGTATAAAACTGGTATTCCCCGAAGCATCAGGAAATTCAATAGTGCTGAGAGATGAATACGGGAATAAAGTGCCTTCACAGTTAACGGAGGCTAAATGGAATAGTGATGGATCTCTTCATTCAGCACAACTGGTTTTTCTTGCATCAGATGTCCCATCAATAGGATATAAGACCTATTATTACGATCTGATAAGTAAGGACAACGGGCAAAAGGAAACTGTAAATTCAGACATCGGTTTGTCAAATTCGTATTATGACATTATTCTTGGCCCAAGAGGTATTGAATATCTTTACGATAAGGATTATCACGAAGTAATTATTGACAATGACAGCTTTGCAGGTGGAGAGGTTCTTACTATGAATTCTGTAGGCAATGGGGCAGGTGAATTCAGCGATATACAACAACCTGAAATGGAAGAATATGATTTTACAGGATCATGTGCAGACAGCATTCGCTGGGAGATAGTTGAGGATGGGGATGTATTTACAAGCCTGAAAATCCGCCAGCCTGTAAAGTATGCTGAAATAGAAAGACAGATAACAATATATCATGTGACCAAGAAGATTGATCTAGATATAAGCCTCTTAAACTGGGAAGGAAAATTATACAGGGAGTTTCGTATGGTTATGCCGCTGAAGCAGATTAGTGCAGAAATAATATACGAAGTACCATATGGTGTTCTAAGAGTAGGTAAAGATGAAATAGCCGGAGCTGCAGGCGAGAGATATACTACAATATGCAGCAATATCCATCCACGGGGAATCCAGAACTGGATAAGCTCAAATAGTGATAAATTCGGCCTCACAATAAGTTCGGATGTTGTAGTTTACGATTTTATTGACCCCCTGGATATAAATTCAGGTAAGGCAGTGCTTCAGGCAGTCCTGCTGGCTTCAAGAAGGAGCTGTCATGGACTTGGAAATGAATATCTGCAAACAGGGGATCATCATTATCATTTTTCTTTTACCAGCCATGAGCCGGGTTGGGAAAATGGTTGCAGGTTTGGTATAGGCTCAAATGAGAGGCTTGATGTTATTAAACCATATTTTAAGTCTTCAACAGCCTCAATGCCTGAGAGCATGAGTTTTTTCAGTGCGGGAAATAAAAATGTAATTATCAGTACCGTCAAAAAGGCTGAAGATGGAAATGCCCTGGTAGCCAGGCTCTATGAATTTGAGGGAAATGATACAAGTTTGAGTTTTAAGATGTTTAAAGATATTCAGAATGTATACAGAACAGACCTGATAGAGTACCCTGTAAGTGAAGTGAATGGCAAAACCCGGAATGGGTTTACTACAGAAATAGGAAAATACTCTATTGAGACTTTTAAACTTAACCTGGAATATACTGAATAATATACTTGTTCTGTATTTAATAAGGGACATAAAAGACTGATAGTATTCTCAAAATATTAAATGCATATTGTATTTTAGTGTAAAATTACCTTATACCATAAAATAAATATGAAAGGATTTGACAAATCCCCTGGAACGGAAAGTGGCTATGAACTTCATGCCGCTGAGTATAAGATACTGTTTGAATCGACCCTGGATGCTCTAGTTGTTTTTGACCCTGGTCTCAAAAGGTTTATAATGTGTAACCCTGCATCCTGCAAACTTTTTGGATTTTCCGACAGTGAAGAATTCATGCAGATGTCACCTTCAGATCTTTCAGCAGAAAAACAACCTGATGGGAGGGTATCCTCGGCTGCAGTTGAAGAAATAGTGAAAAGGGTCCTGATAGAAAAGCATATTGAAGGACGATGGCTCTATAAACGTAAAGGAGGAGAGGATTTTCTTTCCAATGTTAAGTTATCACTTATATATTTAAGCACTATTGTCCGACTAAATTCTTAAGTCGGTAATTTATTTTCTGTATAGCCCATA
>CAZNYS010000036.1:0-35480 GCA_964577305.1 uncultured Rikenellaceae bacterium | reverse complement strand
AGGGGTTTAGGGCTTATACTTTGAATGAGCAACCAGTATCCAGTACCTACTTAATTTCCTTCAATTACGTTCTTCAGCAGCTTTTCAACACGGCTGGTTACCTCACTGCTGGTACAATCAAAGTTGTTAACCAGCACGGCAAAAGCCATATCCTTCCCTTCTGATGTCTCAAAATACCCGGCATAATTCCGGATCCTTGTTGAGGTACCGCTTTTTGCCCTTAGCTTACCGGTGAAAAGAGCATCTTTGAAATAATCCTGAAGTGTACCTGATTTACCTGCTTCAGGCAGTGATTCATAAAAATAATCTGAATACCTGCTTTTACTTTTCATAAAGTGAAGCAGAGATGTAATAAAGGAAGCACTTATTGCATCGGCCCGCGATAAACCACTTCCGTCATTAATATACAGGCCTCTGGTATCACCCAGGAGATATTCAAGATACTCCTTCACAGCTTCAAGGCCTGCCTCAGTGGATGCCTGCTCCTGGTTTGTATAGAGCAGGCCGATATATTTCAGAAGCTGTTCTGCGAACATATTCAGGCTTTCAGTATTGGTTGCTGTAATTATTTCAGATAGTGGCGGTGAATAGGATGTATATATCACTACTTTTGGTGATAGACGGTATTCATCAGTAACTGATGGGGAGAGTCTCAGGCTTGTTGCATGTTTTTCGAAAACCATGCCTCTTTCAGTCAGCTCTTCCTGTAACAACCTGGCTGCCAGCATAGGAGGGTCTGGGATTGACGCTTTTAATACAAAATCATTCCTGCCGGGTGGTATTTCTCCCCTGATTATAGCATGGTCTCCATAAGGCTCAAGATATACATAGCCATTATCCCTGTTACCGTACGAGGTCAGCCTGTTCTCAATTATCAGGCCCGGTATATCAGGTTCAATACCTGTAATTTCAGGCTTGCTTCCTTCATCTCCTGTTTTGAAATGGATTCGGTACATATTGTCAAATAGGCAGATACCATGAGCGCCTGCCCCGTAGTAATTACCCAGGTCTGACCAGCTCCATCCTCCCGGTGCAGGGTGATAATCAAAAATCTGTGCATCTGCCAAAACTGACCCCTTTATCTTCCTGATCCCTTTATTATATAATGTATCAGCCCAGGTATCGATAATATTGTTATGATAGCCAGGAAAATATTCTGATAACATCGTTGGGTCGGCCCCACCTTTTATTACCAGGTACCCATTAAGGCTTGAATCAGAAGCGTTAAATTCACCTGTATACCCAAGCCTTGTTACAAACCTGAAATCAGGGCCCAGCATTTCCAGAGCAACTGCAGTTGTTACGAGCTTCATCACCGAGGCACTACCCAGTTCCATATCCTCGTTATATGAAGCGATCATTTTGCCCGTAGAGGCATCCCTGAAGCATACTGATATACCTGCATGCCTGAAAGCAGTGTCATCTACAAACTCCCGGATATAATTATTTACCTGGGATATACCTGTAACCCAAAGACATGCAAAAAATATGACTAATGCTATTTTAGAGACGCAAAGCCTTACGTCTCTACTGTTGAAGAAATAAGTAATCGTTTTTGTCAAAGTGTATATTATCCGTGATAATTAGTAATAATTTGTGTAATTCGTTTTATTCATACCCATATCCAGCCCGTTGCAGGTCTTTAACCGAGTTGAAGGGATTATCCGGTTTCAGCACACCATTAAGGTGCTTATATATTTTCATCCTTATGTTCTTGGCAGTCATATGATCCATCCTGTCAAACGAATGTCCTCCAGGGATATCCTGAAATATCTCGTACTCAAAATTCTTTTTCCCTTCAGCTTTCAATGATTTAATCAGGTGTTCAACCTCAAGCACATTAACATCTGCATCATTTGTATTGGTATGGATTAATAATGGCGTACCCTGGTATTTATGTGCCTGCCATGCGGGGGATCTCCTGCGATATTCCTCCACATCGGCATATGCTGTTTTACCTATGTGATAATCAGCTGAATAAAGGTCACGGTAATCCTGTGTTTTATAACCCATACGTGCAATAAGGTCGCTTACAGGTACGCCGGCAAAAGCTACATCGTAATTATCCGGGTGCTCAAAGATATTATGAAGGGCTATTAATCCACCATGACTCCAACCCAGTATACCAATCCTGTTCTTATCAACTATATCATAATTATCTATCATATATTGCCTGCTGGCGTCCACATCTTCTATTTCCAGTCCGCCATAATCTATCTTCCTGTAATGTGAAGCCCCGTAACCGGTCGAACCCCTGTATTCTGCTGCGATTATAATATATCCCTGGGTCAGTAATTCTCTAATTATGTGGGTATAATAAGTGCTTAAATTAGAATGCACTCCACCATGGGGAAAAACAAGAAGAGGGTATTTCTTGCCATTTTCAGCCGTACTTGGAATGAATATGTACGACCAGAATTTAACCGGATTACCTGCTCCCTGGGCAGTTGGGTTAGGCTCATGAGCCAGAGGAGGCCCTGTCATATACACCTTGTCAATATAGGCTATATCACCAACTTTATTATACCAGTAGATGTCATCAATCATTTTCTCCAGGACATCGAGCCTGTGACCAAGAGATTCGAAATTATTAGTCACCTGTTCAATTTTTTCATAGATATCAGTCATGCCGGGTTGTGATAATGCTCCCGGTGCAGAAATAAATACGGCAATGACAGTCAGGTAAAAAGCCATTAATGATTTTTTCATGATATTTTATTATTTGTTTGACTTAAAAGTATACTCTCAAATCTCAAATACCCCGGCGAAAACAAACGCGGCAGGTCCGCTGAGGTATATTCCGGTAATAAGCTTCTCGCCAAGTTCAAAGCTCACAGACAACTTTCCCCCCGGAGTATCTACATTAACATTGTATTTGCCGTATCTTTTATTCCATTTGCTGGATATAGCTGCCGCAGTCACACCTGTTCCGCATGAAAGTGTTTCATTCTCAACTCCCCGTTCATAAGTACGAACGAATATCCCGTCAGCTGTATGCTCTACGAAATTCACGTTTATTCCTCCGGGTGTAAAAATGTCTGACCATCTTATTGATCTGCCTTTCTCAAGCACATTGATCTTCGTACAATCCGGAACATTGATAATATAATGAGGTGAACCCGTGTCAATGAAATGATTGCCCCCTATAATTGCAGGTGGCCTTGCATCGCACAGGCTTATTGATATTATATCATTTGAAATTTTGTATTTATGTAATCCATCAGTTGCAAGGAAAGAGCCTGTTCCTTTACCAAGTCCTGTTTTTTCTGCGAATGCGACAGCACATCTGCCTCCGTTTCCGCACATGGTGCTCTCCCTGCCGTCGGAATTGAAATATTTCATTTCGAAATCATGTATTGCATGATCATACACCAGTATCAGGCCATCTGCGCCTACACCTGTATGCCTGTTACATAAATATTTTATCAGGTTTTCATTATCAGGTTTGATCTTATCCTCCCGGTTATCAACAATGATAAAATCATTGCCGGTTCCATGGTATTTGTTAAAAATAATTTGCATTTGGTTAAATACTTGTTAAACCCTTATGAAAAGTTGTCAGGTTTACAAAAAAAATATGACATTTAGGTAACAAAACATACTATGTAGTGGTTATAAATATAGTAAACCTTTACAAAGGTACAGTTTTTGAGTTTTTGATAATATATTGTTTAATAAAGGTAAATTTAAAATATTATGAAAGGAAGAAAAATAGCAGGAATAGCAGCAATAGCTATTCTGAGTGCACTGGTGGCACTGTTTGTATATACCAGGTTTTTAGACGAACCTGTTATCGACAGGGAAGAAGGCGCTGAAAGACAGGTGCCGGCACATTTTACCAATGTTTTTACTGTTCCCCAGGAAGGCCTGGTAGATTTCTCGGAAGTTGCAGAGAATATTGTTCATACGGTTGTTCACGTAAAAACCAAAACTATTAAGGACAACTATTACCAGAATCCTATTATGGAATTCTTCTATGGTGAACAATACAGCCGGCCCAGGGAAGTTAGGGGATATGGATCCGGTGTTATTGTGAGTTCTGACGGCTACATAATCACAAATAATCATGTTATTGAAGGAGCTGATGAGGTTGATGTAACATTAAATGACAACAGGACATTTCATGCAACTGTCATAGGACGTGATCCGAGTACTGATATTGCACTTCTGAAGATTGATTCAAAGGAATTACCTTATGTAAGATATGGTGACAGTGATCAGTTGAAGCTAGGACAGTGGGTAATAGCTATTGGAAACCCATTTAATCTCACATCAACTGTTACTGCAGGCATAGTCAGTGCAAAGGGTCGCAGCCTCGGTTTGCTTGATTCACAGTACAGGATCGAATCATTTATTCAGACTGATGCTGCCCTGAATGTTGGAAACAGCGGCGGAGCATTGGTAAATACAAGTGGTCAGCTTGTTGGTATCACCACTGCCATTATATCGCCCAGCGGAACCTATGCGGGTAATTCTTTTGCCATACCAGTTAATATAGTCAAGAAAGTAGTGGAAGATCTCAGGGAATATGGTGAGGTACAAAGGGCTATTATTGGGGTAAACATAACTGATGTAACATCAGAGCTGGCTGAAACAACAAATATTGATGAAATAAAAGGTGTTTATGTCACGGATATTGTTCCAGGCGGAGCTGCAGATGAAGCGGGTATGAAGTCAGGAGATGTTATTCTGAAATTCGATGGCAAAAATACTGATACAACAGCAGAACTTACGGAGCAGGTAAGCAAGAAAAGGCCTGGCGATAAGGTGCAGGTGGTAGTATTGAGGAATAAAAGGAGGCTGGATTATGACATGGTGTTGAGAAACATTGCCGGTGGATTAGATGTGGTTAAAGTGGAGGTAGAAGACGGAGGTATTATTTTCGGTGTACGGCTCGAGCCTCTTACACTGGCTGAAAGAAGTGAGTACAGGATTACAAATGGAATGAGAGTAACCAGGGTGCAGGATGGCCGGTTCGAAGATCTGGGTATACGTGAAGGTTATGTTATTTTTGAAGTAAACGGGAAAGATGTAAATAGCTACGAGGATATTAAAGAGGCAACTAAGGATGGAACTGAACTGAAATCGCTCAAAGGTTTACAGTCGAATGGTACATATTTTAGTTATCAGTTCAGGCAATAAAAACATTTTCCAACCAGTTTAATTAAATAACCTACTGATTATGCGACAGAGTGCTCGCCTGATCATTTTTTGGGATTTATAATTTTGTTTAGTATTAATAAAATAAGTATCTTTGCGAAAATTTTTGAGGAGGCATAAATGAGGCAACTTAAGATTACCAAATCCATCACCAATCGGGAAAGTGCGTCTTTGGACAAGTACCTTCAGGAAATTGGTAAGGAAGAGTTGATCACCGTTGAGGAAGAAGTTGAATTAGCACAGAGAATAAAGAAAGGAGACAGGGCTGCTTTGGAAAAATTGACCAAGGCAAACCTTCGTTTTGTCGTTTCTGTGGCAAAGCAATATCAAAACCAGGGATTAAGCCTGCCCGACCTTATTAACGAGGGCAACCTGGGCCTGATAAAAGCAGCCGAGAAATTTGATGAAACAAGAGGTTTCAAGTTTATTTCCTATGCTGTATGGTGGATACGCCAGAGTATCCTGCAGGCTCTCGCTGAGCAATCGAGAATAGTCAGATTACCATTGAACCAGGTTGGTTCGCTTAACAAGATCAATAAGGCATTCTCCAAATTCGAGCAGGAAAACGAACGTACTCCATCACCAGAAGAACTGGCTGATGTGCTTGAACTTCCAAAAGAGAAGGTTACCGATACCCTTAAAGTATCAGGTCGCCATGTATCGGTCGACGCTCCCTTTGTTGAAGGTGAAGATAATAGTCTGCTGGATGTCCTGCCAAATAATGACTCTCCAATAGCTGATAAATCTTTGATAAACGAATCTTTAACCCGTGAGATAGACAGGGCCCTGACTACCCTTACAGAAAGGGAGAGGGATATAATAAGATTTTTCTTCGGGATCGGATGTCGGGAAATGACACTTGAGGAGATAGGTGAGAAATTTGGGCTGACTCGTGAAAGAGTGAGACAGATAAAAGAAAAAGCAATAAGGCGATTAAGACATACGTCGCGGAGCAAATTGCTCAGAACTTATCTGGGATAGATATAAATTATCCCAAAAAAAGCTGCCATTTGGCAGCTTTTTTTTGTTGAAAAAGTTGATAAGGTTGAAATGGTTTAAAAAAGTTTATGGGGATTATTTGCTAAAAGTCTCAGTTATAATTACGAAGGGTTTCATATTTTTCTAAGGGTAATTCTCAGCTGAACGGTCTCTACAGTAGGGACCTATCTGAACCAGCCATGAAAAGACAATACTTAAACTTAATTTTTCTTGCAATAATTCTTCTTTTTTCATGTGAGAAGAATAAGGATGTAATCTATGAGTATTCAAAACCTCAAGATATTGGTGACGGACTTGAAGTCAGTACATTATCAGATGAGGGACTCGATGAAGACGGGTTCAGGGAAATGATGGAAGCTTTGATTGCTGACCCCTTGCACAGGATACACAGTATTATCGTATTAAAGAATAACAAACTTGTATTTGAGGAGTACTTTGAAGGTTATGCCTTAAATCATGACCCTTTTGGTTCAGATGGCGAAATTATGACGTATAACCGGGATACCGATCATTACATGGCTTCAATCAGCAAAAGTATAACATCTGCACTTGTTGGTCTGGCAATTGACCAGGGATTCATAGGAAGTGTTAATGATAGAATATCTGTTTACCTGCCGGAGTATTCCGATATTTTTACAGGGGAAAAGTCAGAAATAACTATTGAACACCTGTTAACCATGAGTTCTGGATTGCCATGGGATGAGCATACATATCCAATAGGTCATCCCCTGAATGATCATACCCCGCTTTTCAACAGTGAAGACCCTATAAGGTGGGTTCTCGAACGTCCGTTGGAATATTCACCGGGTTCAAGATTTGTTTATAACAGCGGAACAACAAATGTCCTTGCTGCAATTGTGGAAGAAAGCTCGGGATATACTCTCGAAGAATTCCTTGATAGTTATCTATTAAATCCGTTGGGAATCTATAATCAGGACTATCTATTCCAGATATTCAACAACGGCAGGTTTTTCGCCTCCGGCGGTTTGTTTATGAGTGCCAGGGAGCTATGTAAGATTGGTCTGGTCTTTCTGAATGAAGGAATCTGGAAGGGCAATCAGATAATATCAAGTGAGTGGGTAAGGGAATCACATAAGGAAAGGATAACATTCTCAACTGCTCATCCTTATATTGATTCATATGGTTACCAGTGGTGGAGAAATACATTTGAGGTAAAGGAGAAGGAGTATTATACATACTTCGGAATGGGATGGGGAGAACAGGTTCTTTTTATTTTTCCTGATGAGGATATGATAATACAATTCTATTGTGGTTACTTTCAGAATGATCCAGAAGTATATCCGGCAGACCTGGTTGAAGAATATATTCTTCCAGCGTTAACTGCGAATTAACCTGACTTAAATATTATAATTGTTTAAGGAGGTTCCTATTAAAGATGTGCCTTTATTTTTGCTGCCTTTTCTCATTAAGTATTATATTGCGTCAATAAATAACTCGATATCATGAAGAACTTGTTCCTAGTCTCACTGTTATTGTTCATATCTCTTTTAAGTGCATGCCAGAATAACAATCCGGATCCTGAACTTCAGTGGCCATCATACAGGGGTTATTATGCCTCAGGTGTCCTTAATGATGTGGATCTACCCAATTCATGGGGTATCGGAAGCGAAGCTGAAATATTATGGAAAACAGATATACCCGGACTCTCACTATCCAGCCCTGTGATCTGGGGTGAAAAGATATTTATCACCACTGCAGTGAGTGAAAAGGATACCAGTGGTCTCAGGACTTTTATGAGTGGGAATGTGCAGCCCGTTGAAGATGATTCATACCATGAATGGAAGGTTTATTGTATTGATAAGAAAAGTGGCAAAAAAGTATGGGAAGAGACTGCCTGTGAAGGTGTACCTGAAGTAAAAAGACATCCGATGTCAACACATGCCAATACTACAATTGCAACCGATGGACAATATGTTGTGGCATTCTTTGGTTCTGAAGGCCTGTATTGTTATGATATGGATGGTAAACTTCTGTGGTCAAAAGATTTCGGACTTCTCCGGTCTGCATTCTTTATTGCAGAGGCTGCTGAATGGGAATTTGCAAGCTCACCAATAATTCATAAGGGAGTGGTAATAGTACAGGTTGATGTCCTGGAAGATTCATTTGTTGCTGCTTTCGATGTGGCCACCGGCAAGGAGTTATGGAGAACGGAGAGGGATGAATACCCAGGTTGGTCAACACCTAATATCTATAGCTTCGAAGGCAGGGATATAGTGGCTGTGAATGGTTTTAAACATCGTGGGGGATATGATTTCCTGACAGGTGAAGAAATATGGAAAATGTCAGGTGGTGGTGATATACCAATTCCGACTCCTGTAATTGGCAAAGACCTGGTATATTTTAACAGTGCACATGGCAGGTTCTCTCCGGTTATGGCAGTAAAGAAATCAGCTACAGGAGATCTTACCCTTGAAGAAGATGAAACATCCAAAGCAGGAATAGAATGGTATTATCCAAGAGGAGGTGCATACATACAGTCAATGTTGTTATATGGTGATTACATATATAATGTACGCTTAAATGGACAGGTGCAGTGTTATAACGCCATATCAGGTGAAGAAATATACAGGGAAAAAATAGGTAAGGCCGAGTTTTTCCTCAGCTCACCGGTTGCATCGGATGAAAAGATATATATTACCAGTGTACCGGGTATTGTATATATCGTGGATGCAGGACCGGAATTCAGAATCACCGGGGAATTTCCTCTTGGTGATGTGTGCATGACCACACCGGCTATTACAGAGGGTATGATGGTATTCAGGACTGAGCACAGCCTCTTAGCAGTAGGTAAAAAGTAATGACTCTTATTCTTTCCTCAGGGATTCAGTAAGACTTCTGCTTACAGCTTTCCGTACGGTCAGGTGGATACTGATCACTCCTGCAAGTGCAATTGCAAGTATAATTATTCCCAGAAGTACAACTGGCACCTTTGTATCAGATAATAATGACGGCAGCGTTGCTATAAGTGCCGGGACTGTTCCTGCCAGAATACCTGCTGATAATATTAAAATATGCTCTTTAAGGATCATTTTTCTCAGGCTGGTCAACCTGAAACCTGCAGCAATCATCAGGGCAAATTCTGTTTTCCTTAAATCAAGGTTTCTAATCAGTACAAATCCAAGCCCTATTACGCCCATGATCAGTCCGAAACCTCCCAGGGTTAGGAAGACTGTAAGGTAGGTATTTGTAACCACATAGAATGAAGCCAGCCTTTCATAAGTGGGGCTTAACTCCGTACCATATGCTGAAAGACTCCTGGCAAGATCATCCAGGTATGCGTAAATATTATCGGCATTACCATCCACCAGAAAAATATTACTGCCGGAGACTGATGGAAACAACCCGTTAAAGTTTTCCAGGCCTATGATAATATTGCCCTGGAAGACTGAACTTTTTAATCCAGCGGCAATAATTATATTTATTATGGATCCATCTTCAGCAGGGATATAAATTGTATCACCTGTTTCCTTCACGAGGTTCCATCGCATAACTGTCTGATCTATAATTCCATATATTGTGTTGCCTGTCATCCTTCTGTTTATAAAGCTCCAGGGGTCAGTTTCTTCCAGACCTTTCATTAAACTGGCAAATGAGAAGGCACCGTCTCTTGAGAAATTTGTAACATCCAGACCCAGCACCGGCGGTGTCTCCACCTGGTTCAGGTTAAGGCAACTGGCATCATTACCTTCCTGTTTACGTATCTGTATAAAATAGGCATCTTTATATAGTTCTTGATCCAGATTATATTCATACCAACCCCTGCCACTATTCATATCGTATATCAGTGGAGTAACTGTTTCACCCCAGATGAGGTAGCCTCCTGTGCCACTGCTCCTTGACAACAGTTCGGTATCAAAACTTTTCCTGTTGGCTCCGGTTATAATAACAGTAAAGAGTCCTGCTCCAAGAAATAGTACGGGTGTTAAAGCTCTAGCGGGGTGATGGGCATAATATGACCACGAAGGATTAACAGATGAAGGGGATCTTCTCCCTAATATCCGGTATTTACTGAAAATCAGTTTTGCCAGGTACAGAAGGAAGGTTACAAATACCATCAAACCACAGAGAAACCATAATAAAGTTTCTTTACCGGTTATTATTATCGATACTGCAACTAAGACCAGGGTGATAGATGCTGATAGTGTAAATATAACAGGGGATATTTTTGCAAATGATTTTTTGACTGCTGGTATCCTTTCATTTTCTTTTCTTTTTAAATGATTTCTGAGCAGCAGTATCATAACTATCATTACAAGGAATAAAGTTATTGTCAGCCCAAGCAGCATACTTAATGGATCCGAAGAGGCTTTAAGAGTATTTGTTTGTACCGCGCCCTGCCAGACTGAATTTAATGATTTAATTATAAGATTATTTACAAGCAAGCCTGTAAATATCCCTGCTATACTTCCAGTTAAGACCAGGGGAACAGATTCCACAATAAATAGCCTGAAAATCTTTTTCCTGCCAAAACCCAGAGCATTCAGGGTGGAAACCTGTTCTTTCCGGGATTCAAACTGTATTGAGACAACCAGTATGAGCAATATCACAGACGACAGTATGATGAAGAATCCAAGACTCAGGAAAAGTGTACTGAAATCCACACTGTTACTTGCAGCAAGAAGTGCCTTATCTCTTATATTATTAATCCTGAAACCCATCTCACCGGGCTTAATGTTCTCTTCCAGGTTTTCAAGAGTTTCTTCTAAATTGATTGCCCCTGGGAGCCTTATTGCTGTTGCGGTTCCATAATTATTTGCCCATAGTTTCTTGCCTGTTTCATAGTTTATATATGCCTTTGGACAACCACCGTATATATTCCAGTAATCCTCATCTTTATCCCTGATTAAACTCATATCAATCCGGAAACCAGCATCCCAGTTACTGCAGGATTCTCTCCCTGATATACCTGGAAAAGGAGGCATCAGTTGAGGGTCTGACCATTCATCATCCATTTCTATTATATCGCTTATAACGAAACGTTGTTTATTTTCTTCAAGGGCTTTGTAGGGCCCCATTATAAAATAGGTGAAACTCAGGCTATCACCTATCTTTGCACCAAGGTCATCAGCAAGCCATTCATTAATTATCACCTGTGTGCTATCGGGGACATTTTCGAATAATCCCCCGGGCAATGCAGACACAAAAGAGTAGGGAGTTGCTGAGTTCTCTGTTTCAAGACTGTTTACCAGGTAAGTCATCACAGGACCGGATCCGGGCACTAATCCGGTTATCAGACTTAACTCATTATCAGTTATAAAGATTCTATCTGAGAGTATTTCATTCTGAGATGCGGATTCAGAGAACCTAGTATAAAATCCTGCATCTTCAAAATTAAAGGAATCGGCCAGAATATTTTCAGCTTCGGAAAGCCCGAGGTTAAGATTCTTATGTATAAGTATTCGATTTATTTTTTCTGATCCGCTGAAATAGTTTTTGAATTCATTTAGAGATACGAAAATATTTAACGGCTGTGTCTGGTTTATTCCCAGTGAAAAGTATTCAGGGCCACTGCTTTCAAGTATTTCAACCACTTTCAGCACCATCGATTCATAAGCATCTTCCTCCGGAGTAAAAGGTGCTTCAACAGGGATATCAGAAGGATCAGGAAACCTGATTAATATATCATCACCTTTTTCAATCCCGAGTTTAATAGCCAGTTTTGAATTTATAATCGTCTCACCTTCTTTAATATGGAGGCTGTCGTTTTTACCGTTATACAGAAAGAAAGAATTCTTAACTCCGAATACCTTTATATCAAGGGCCGAGGTACCTGTATTGAAGTTTGTTGCCCACCCACCGGTCTCCAATATTCCTTCTACACCGCTTCCGGTGATTGTTTTAATTCGGTCAGATAGAGAGTAAGGAAAGTACTTATTGCCTGCGCTGATAAAATAACCTGTGCCATATAATTTGTCCATATTCGTGTCGGCCAGGCTTTTCCTTACTGACCTTCCAGTCAGTAAAGATCCCGTTATTATTGATGAAAGAGCAAGGATAATAAGGAACTGGTAAAGGGTTGCCGTGCGATAATGTTTAACCGATCTTAACGCAATATGGAATATGTTAAGCTTCATACTTTCCCTTTCATTATGAACCTGATTTAAGTGTGCCTTCTTCAAGGTAAAGTGTTTTTCCAAGCTTACGGGCTAGTTTTGCAGAGTGTGTTACAGCAATAATAGTAATTCCGGTATCCCTGTTCAGTTCGAGCAGCAGTTCAGCCAGCTCATCCGAATTTCTTGAATCAAGCGACCCTGTCGGTTCATCTGCCAGTAAAAGTGAGGGACTGTTTACAAGGGCACGTACCAGGGTTGCACGCTGTGCTTCTCCCCCTGATACCTGCCAAGGAAATTTATCCCTGGTTTTTTCGATCCCCGTTTTGTTAAGAAGATAATCAACATGTTTTTCTGTTTCTTTTAATGCATCATTTGTTTTCTTACCTGCAAGAAGAGGAAGAAAAATGTTTTCTGAAATTGTCAGATGTGACAGCAGGTGGTGTTCCTGGAATACAAATCCAACATTATCCCTTCTGAATGCCGCCGCCTTCTCAGGGCCATAATTACCTATATTATCCTTATTAAAGAATATATTCCCTGAATCCGGATTGTCAAGAAGACCGATGATATTGAGCAGGGTTGTTTTACCTGATCCGGAAGGTCCTGCTATGGCAAGAGTTTCTCCGTGTTTTACTACCAGCGATAATTTATCAAGTACTGTTCCTCTACCCGGGAACGCTCTACTTATACTTCTTAGTTCCAGCATGTTGATTTATATTTGCATTGTCAGGTTAAAATTTCTTTGTATGACTTTAGAAGTTTTTCGGCCATTTTGCCTGAACTTAATTTTTCTTCGATAGCAACCCTTCCCATCTTGCTCATCTCATCAATCTTTTTACTGTCTTCGATTGTTTCACAGATAGTTTCCGCTAATTTTTCCACAGTATCAGGGCTATAAAGTACACCACCACCTGTTTGTTTTATTATTTCCGGGAAAGCCCCGGTAGCTGGTTGAATAACAGGTACACCTGCAGAATTGGCTGTCAGGAGGTAAAGGCCGTATGCATCATATTTTCTTACAGGAACACTCATCAGGCTTATTGAATTAAAGAATTCCTGTTTATGCTTTCCTGAGAACGAAGGATACATCTTTACCAGGTCGTCAAAGCCACTTTTTCTGAGTTTCCTTATCTGTTCTTTAATGAAGGTTTTATTATCGGCTGTATAACCACCGCAAATATGTAGCCCCAATGATGGTATCCTGTTGTTTTCCATAATATCGATATATGCATCTACCAGTTTATCGAGCCCGTTCTGATAGCTAAGTCTTGAATAGTATCCTATGGCCGGATTCAATAGTTTTTTAAGCTGATGCAGTTGTATATCTTCTTCCAGTCCGGAAGGGACTACACGTATCTTGTCCGGTTTAATACCTGTTTTTTTAATAACTACCTGTTTATAGTATTCACTCGGGCTAATAAAAAGATCGATATTTGATGACCCTTCATGAATCAGATCCCATGCCTGTGATCTGTATGGTTCAACCATCTCATCTACCCATTCATCTTCATTTTGCAGGGAGCATACTATTTTTGATCCAAGTAATTCCTTCAGATGGCCACTCAGTCCCATAATTAAGGCATTTGCAAGGTGAATAATATCCGGTTTCCCCCCGTCCGACAGGAAATCTGCTAGCCTCCTGGCTTCTCTTGCCGTGCTTGCCATGTCACCTCGTATCATACTGATGGTTGTCTCCTCGAAGCCTTCTGTCCTTGTTGCACCCGCTTTCCGTGCAGCCAGTTTGAGAAGGGGAGGGGCATCAAGAATCTTATCCATAAATCCTGGCATATGTTCGAACATTTTAACTCTTTCCCTCAAGAACATTGAAACTGCTCCAAAAAAAACAGGACTTTCTATCTCATCTCCGAAATCACGGCCAATTGGAGGTAAATAGAGTGGAACCCCGATCATATTTATTTTACCGGTATGTTTCAAAGAAGAGATATATAGCCTGTCGCGGTGACAGTTGCCACAATAAAACGAATCCCCTGATCCTGTTATCAGATATGCTACTTTTATCATATTAATTCTTTTTACCAAATGCCAGAAGCCTTCCGTCTTCAGTTAAAATACAAAACATGTTACCTGTTATTGCCGGGGAACTGCTGACAGGATTGCCCGTATCAAAGCTCCATAGTTTCCTTCCGCTCTCAAGATCGAGTATATATATGTAGCTGTCTCTTGAACCGAATAATACTTTATCCCCTGAAATTATTGCAGACCCTGTAATCCTGCCATCAGTGCGATATTCCCAGAGCTTCTTGCCTCCCTGGATGCTGTAGCAATACATATACTTATCTTCACTTCCTATCAGTGCTTTTGCCCTTCCTATAGCAGGAGTTGCCATAATTGAGCTATATTCATTCCTTGCAGGTATTTCCCAGGATATTGACATACTGATAAGGTCTATACAATAAAATATACCTTCATATGATCCCACATAAGCATAATTATCAAATAACGCGGGAGATGATGCAATATAAACCCCGAGATTTGCAGCTTTTTCAACCTTCCCTGTCATCGGATTTACTATTCTCAGTAGCCCGTCGCAGCCACCGAATACAATCTTACCTCCTGATATAGCAGGTGTACCATGCACAAAATTATCTGTTTCTATTTTCCACATGAAATTACCTGTTTCCGGATCGATACAATGCAGATAATAATCATAGCTTCCCACAATAATCATTGATTTTTTCTTATCGGTCCAAATATTTGCAGAGCCGGATATCTGGTTCCCCGTCTCGTATTTCCAGACCAGTTCACCACTTCTGGTATCAATTGCTCTTAGGACACCATCGAGTGATCCAATTATTACTTTATCATTAATAATAAGTGGGGAGGCTTCAATTGTTGTTCCTGTTTCAAATATCCACTTTATTTTACCTTCGGATGATACTGCATATAGGTCCCCATCATTATTCCCGAAATAAATGGATCCTGCTGAAATCACGGGTGATGACACTGTTCTATTATCTGTTTTTAGATTCCAGAGCAATACCGGATTTTCTGGCAGGGTTGCGTTCGTCAGACCGGTTAGGTCTGTCCTGCCCCTGTATATTTCCCAGTTCTGGCCACTCAGATGTGAAGGCAGGCCAATTATACTTATTCCGATTATATAAATAAAGCTTAATATGTTTCTCATATGATTTTCTTATTCTTTCTTTTCAAGTGCCCCAGTCGGACATGCTTTTATTACATCTTCAATTCCATTCATAAACACGTCGTTAAAGTTGTTTGTCAGAGGCTCAGAGATCAGGCTCATGAATCCCCTTCCCGTAAAGCACAATGACGGACTATCTGTCTGATCAATACTGAGCCTGACACACAGGCCACATTTTATACACTTTGTATTTTCAAATATCAGATAGTTATTGTTATTTATCTTTTTTTCAAAAGAATGACCAGATTGTTTCAGCCTTGGATTACTTATTTCCATTTTTTCCGCCAGCTCTCTTAATGTACAATGATCCTTTGCCCTGCAATCACAATGCATGCAGCTGACTGCCTCCTCCATTATTTCCTCTTCGTTACCCGGCTTGTCCCACCTGTGTGTACCTTCTTTACACTCTTTCAGCCATTCTTTCTTTTCGGCATCTTGTATTTTCCCTATTGTTGAATTAAATCTTTTACGAGGTTTGCGTATTTCACCCGTTTCCAGGAAGCGGGCAATTGCAATGGCTTTTTTCTTAGCCTTTCCTAAAGTTCTGATAACATGCTTTTCTTTGTTTTCCATATCTCCAGCAAAGAAAATATATTTACTATCCATGGTTGCTATATCACCTTCATCCACCAGGAACCTATCTGCAATCTTTATTTCTCCAGGCGATGGTTGCCATGGACCTGTTATCACAGCCAGTTCAACCCTGGGTATTATTTCTTTATACGCATCCAATAATGTAACCTTATGTCCTTTGTTTTCGAGAATGGTTGCAACAATCGTACCGGCCGGTCCTGTCCCAATAACAGCTATTTCTCTTGCATCAGTTTTTATAATGGGTTTTTCCGGTTCGACAATAGTTGAGGTATATTTAATTATTTCCCTAATGGCTATATTTTTATCAATCATTTTACGCCTGCATGCATTCTCACAATATCCCGGGCAAACGGCACAGGTGGTTTCAGGAAGGATCAGGTCCCTGTGTATCATCAGTGAGGCTGACCTTATATCACCTCCTGCAATCAGCCTGTTCATCAATGGAATATCAAGACCCATCGGACATACCAGGCTACATGGTGCTTCACATTCTGCCCTGTGTTCTGTTAGAAGCAGCGATATGGCTTCTTTTCTCAGAGCAATTACCTGTTCACCTGAAGCATTGATATTCATGCCCTCTTCTGCCACAGCTGAACAGGAAGGGATAAATTTGTTTTCTTTATTATCCTTTACCATGCATATCATGCAGGATGAGTAGTGGCGAATACCCTTCATGTAGCATAGTGATGGTATGTCAATGCCATTTTCCCTGGCTGCATCAATCAGAAGAGTTCCCTTTCTGACCTTTATTTTCTTATCATCAATAACCAGATTAATCATTTTTCACTTTTTCTATTGCATCCACGGGGCATACCTGTACACAACTATCGCATTTGGTACAAATTTCATTGTCTATTACATGTTTTTCGTATGGTGTATATGCTATGGCATCCACCGGGCATTCACTTGCGCATAGTGCACATCCGATACAATTATCATTAATATGGTATTTTATCAGGTCCGGGCATTTCCCTGTAGGGCAAATACCTTTTGTATGGGCAAGATATTCCTCCCTGAAATACTTTATTGTAGTCAACACCGGGTTGGGAGCTGTTTTGCCAAGTCCGCACAGGCTGCCATCTATTACAGATTTACCCTGCTGTTCGAGTTCATCCAGGTCATCAGGACTGGCAGTACCATTTGAGAAGCGTGTCAGTATTTCAAGCATCTTCCCTGTTCCTACGCGGCAGAATGTACATTTACCGCATGACTGGTTATGGGTAAATGTGAGGAAATATTTTGCTATATCAACCATACAATCCGAATCGTCCAGCACAACCAATCCTCCTGATCCCATCATTGCCCCCAGTTTTTTCAATTCATCAAAGTCAACCGGTGTATCTGCAAGCCGGGCGGGGATGCACCCGCCTGAGGGACCACCTATCTGTACTGCTTTAAATTTCCTGTTTAATGCCACTCCTTCACCAATATCTTCCACAATTTCCCGTATGGTTATTCCCATTGGCACTTCTATCAGGCCTCCCCTGGCTACTTTACCTGCAAGGGCAAATACTTTGGTCCCGCTTGACCCGGGAGTACCAATTGATCTGAAGTTATGTGCTCCGTTATTGATAATCCACGGTATCATACATAATGTTTCGGTATTATTGACCAGAGTAGGTTTTCCGAAAAGCCCTTTTTCTGCAGGATAGGGGGGACGGTACCTGGGATTACCCCGGTATCCTTCAATAGAAGATATAAGTGCTGTTTCCTCACCACAGACGAAAGCACCGGCACCCTCGAAAACGCTTACATTGATTTGAAAATCCGACCCAAACAACTTCTTTCCAATAAAACCATTTGCTCTGCAGTTCTCAATGGCGTTTCTCATCCTCTTAACAGCAAGAGGGTATTCAGCCCTGATATAATAAATACCTTCTGATGCTCCACAAGCAAAAGCAGCAATCATCATCCCTTCGAGCACCCTGTATGGGAATGATTCGATTAGCATACGGTCCATAAATGCCCCAGGGTCACCTTCATCAGCATTACATATGAAATACTTAATATCAGATTCTGTGTTGCGTGTAATCTCCCACTTGTTTGCAGTTAAAAATCCTCCTCCTCCTCTCCCCCTTAGTCCGCTTTCACGTATCATTTCAATTAATGCCTGCGGTTCAATATTTTTTATAACTTCCTCCAGAGCCTTGAAGCCGCACCGTTCTTTATATTCTTCAAAAGAGAAGGGAGACATTTCACCGTAAAATTCAGTAGCTATATGTTTCTGCTTATGCAGGAAATTATCAAGGTATTTCTCACGTAGGTTATCAGGAAGATTAACGGGGCTGCTGACTTTTGCTTCTGTATGGAAAGTGTCAGCCCAGTCATTAAGGTAATGCAATACTTTGAGCCCTTTCTTAGCAGGTTTAACATGTTTAAGCACAATATCATCCACCTGGTCTTTCCTTACATTAGTATACCTGTATGCCTTACCTCCTCGTTCAGCAAATTCGAGCAGGGGAGTCTGGTTACAAACACCTACACATCCTACAGGCTTGATCCTGGCATTTATTTTATATTGCCTGAGGCATTTTTCAACTTCGATCAAAATATCCCGGCTTCCACTTGCAATACAACATGAACCCAGTCCTACGCGTATCTCTGTGTTACTTACCATGGCGTCAGGAACAGCTTCACTGATGTATTCTTCCTTTACACTATGCAGGAAATCATCTACAATATTATTTATGTCTGTGGTCTTAACATGGCCATATGTCTTATTATCAATCTGAACAACAGGGGCAAGTGTACAACAGCCAAGACATGCAACTTCTTCCAGTGAAAATTTTCCGTCATCAGTTGTACTTGTCTCAGGTCCTATACCCAGTTCTCTCCTGAATGCTTCTGTCACCAGCCTGGCTCCTTTGACATGGCAGGCCGTTCCATTACATACCTTTATTGTGTGTTCGCCCGTCGGGATATGCCTGAACTGGGAATAGAAAGTAGAAACTCCTGATATTTGCCCGGGGCTTATTTCAGTGATTGTACAAATATGCTTCAATGCCTCTGAAGGAATGTAATTAAGCTTTTCCTGCACAGCCTGAAGAATGGGTATTACCTGGTTCTTCCCGGCGCCGGTTGAAGCAACCACTTCCTCTACAACACTGATAATCTCCTCAGTTTGCAACTTGTTACAGTTACACTCCCTACTTTCTATTTTGGTCTTCTCATTCATTCTCTATTAACCATTCATCATTCACCATTCACAATCAATTCATCATTCATCATTTATCATTCATTCCCCGATACAATACAAATGCTCCTCCGATCTGATAAATATCATTCCTTCCGAAAAGGCCGGTGTACATACCGCCCTTTCTCCAAGGGCTGACTCAGCCACTTTGCTGAATTCCCTTTCAGCTTTTACAATATGCATTACTCCTGCCAGGTCAAGCATATATACATAATTCCCGGCAATAACAGGGGAGGCATAGAATCCATAGTCAAAATCGTGATCCCAGACCATGGCTCCTGTTTCTGTGTCATAACATGCTGCAGCACCCCAGCTTGTAAGAACAAAAAGTAATTCCTCCGTTGCCACAGGACTTGATACTTCAGGGGTGTACTCGTTATCCTCCCATATTATCGATGCATCTTTACCTGGTTTTATGGCAACCAGTTTAGCAAATTCATTGACAGCGAAAACATATTTTGAATTTACTCCAACAGATGGGCCTACTTCCCCACTCATGCACTGCACCGACCATAGCTCGCTTCCTGTGTTTATATCATAGGCAATAACATAAGGTTCTGATGTAAGTATTACCTGGTATATACCATTAAATCTTGCAATTACGGGGGAAGCCCATGATATAGCAACAGGTCGTATTGTTTCCCAGATTAATTGCCCTGAATTTAAATTAAAAGCCTTTAAGGATTTCTTCGATCTTTCATCATACTGTACAAAGAGTTTGTTTCCATGAATTATAAGTGAGGATGAATGACCATAGTGGTTATCAGGAACACCAATATTCTTTGCCCAAATCCTGTTTCCATCCATGTCGAGACATATGAGATTACCGGTAGCAAAAATAGCACATACGACCTGCCCGTTAGTGGCAGCCGTAGGTGCTGCCAGTCCTGTATCCTCTGATGTTTCAGGAGCTGTTTGAGGTTCCCCTTTTATTCCTGTAGCAGGTGCTGTCCAGATCAGCTCACCGGTCAGCTTATTATAACACATAACTTCAAGTGAATTTTCATTTTCACCTGTGAGGAACAGTTTTTCGTTCCATATTATTGGAGAAGAATAACCATGACTGTTAACCCTGACTTTCCATTTTATTCCCTGACCTGAGTTTCCATCCCAGTTTGCAGGGAAGCCACTTTCTTCAACAATACCCCTGCTTCCAGTACCCCTGAAAAAGGGATAATTGATTCCTTTATTATCATCCACGGGGCTGTCCCCGGTGATACCAGGATCCCTGACAGAAATTTCACTCTGTTCTGAAGCATCCTGCTGTGTGGAAAGGATTTCATCTGTTTCTGCTACTATGGTAATCTGATTATCAGACTGAGTTACCGGCCTTTCTACCTGCCTGTCAGTATCGATTATTATTTCATCTGTTCTAAGATGGGCAATATTACTTTCCCCCTGTACACCAGTTTCATCATAGACACGTAATGGATCGGGCAGTTTTATCCTGAGCTGGAAAGAGATCACAAAGGCTGCTACAATAACAACTGCAGAGCTTACCATAAGGTATATTCTGGACCTTCTTTTTGAGGTGATAAGTCCACCCGGCTCAAAGGCTGCACCATCAATCTTTCTGCGATGAGTAAATAACAACCTTTGGCTGATTATAAAGATAAGGGCACCTGCAAGCAGAAGATAAGTTCCTGTTTCAATCTGCCATCTTGCAGTGAAGAATGCTTTCCGTGCCATAAGGTCAAGGGCTCTTATTTGTTCCTTTATATCCTCGTTGTTTGGATTTTGATCATAAATTTCCCTCAGTGTATCAAGTGAAGGATTTTCCAGGGGCCTGATCTTTTCCAGCTGTATATATCCGATGATCATCATTACAGCAACAAAAAGTGTAAATAATCCTGCAGCATAACCTGTCAGTCTCAAAATATTTGTTTTCTTATCCTGGTTGCTCATTTTTTTTAATTTTATCGATATGCACGGGACAGTATTCAAAGCATCTTGCACAGCTGAAACATTTACCTTTATTTGGCAGATAATCCCTGCGTTCGACTCTAACAGAGAGCGATAATAAACCAGCACCAAGGGACAGTCCCAGAAATGCACCTGCCCACGGAGCACCTTTCCTGTACCTTGTTTTGATTATCTCTTCCCTGCCGTACAATTCATTTAATGTTTCTCCTGATTCCCTGAATTTTATAGCCTGCTGACTGGTTGAGGGTATACCGTTTAATTCCTCTGCTCTGATCTCATTTAAAAGTCTGACATCCCGATGAACTATGGACAGGTCATCCGAGAAATATCCTGTAATTAATGAGCCTGTTACAGTAAATACAGGGATAAGGACCAGGAATAGTAAAAAGCGGGATCGTGATGTAATGTTTTTTTCCTTTGGTTCATCTGTAGTTGATGGTAATATAGCATTATAAGGACAGGAATCTTCGCATAATTTACAGTTTATGCATTCAGCTGGGGTTATTGTAAGATGTTTCCCCGAGAACCTTGAAAACCATCCTAGCAATACGCCATAAGGACAGAGGAATCTGCAATAGGGTCTGTTAACAAACAGACCGGCCAGAAGTAGCAGTATACCGAAAACAACCATGGTTGCAGACGCATTCAGCCTGAATAATCCAACAAAAGGATCATATTTGCATATTATGAAGTGACTGTCAGTTGCAGCAAATAATATGGCAAGTGCAAGGTATATGTAAGGCACGGAGCTTAAAAATACTTCAACACTTCTTGGTATTCTAACGGGGTATATGCCTGTAAGTTCCTGTATTGCCCCCAGGGGACATGCACCTGCGCAGAATTGCCTCCCGTATAACAGGGCAAATACCAGTGGTATAAGGAAGAATAACAGGGCGGTAAGTGGAATGGCATAAGACTCGTTAAAAAGAGCAAGTGATACATTCTGTATAGCCCCGATGGGACATATACAGCCCTGTCTGTAAAAGCCGAAATAGGCCAGTGTAAAAACAGATATCCAGATAACATATTTTCTGGATCTTTTCTTAAGTGTGATATGTGTGGTTATAGACAGTGCCAATACCAGAACAAAAACATCCATATATTCAAGAACAGGGTTCCTGGGTTCAGTTACCTGGTACTCGGGATATGTGTAGCCTGACTCAAACTCCGGTTTTGGGAAACGCTGTTGCGAATTAAGTATGCTATTATAGCCCAGCAGAATAATGAGAATTATATATGCTAATTTTTTTTCCATTATCCATCTGTTTTATATCCCGATTTAGGTATGTAAGGGTTTGAAGCCGGTACCCTGGAAATGGCATTTGATGGACATGCTATTGCAATACTGCACTTGTTGCAGTTCTTGCACAGGTCATGGTTTATCTGCAAATACAGTGAGCCATTACCGAAGTCGTTACACCCTTTAACACATTTAGCACAACCCGTGCACAGATCCTCATCAATAGTATATTCAAAATATGGTTCCTCCACAAAAGTTCTCTTAATAGCCCCGGTGGGACATAATTGTACTTCAGCTCCTGTATCCAGGTCTTTAACTCCCTGCCGCAGGAATCCACTGCAAAGATCACAATACCCGCACATCTCAAAAGAGTGCATGCATTTTACTGCGGAGGGAGTAAGGACACAATGTGTTTCACACTGGCTGCACTGTGTGCATTTCAGAGGATCGATCTGCCATACATATTCAGCGGCTGTGGTTTTACTGACCAGTTTAACTCCAAGGTATGCAAGAGGCAGTACAATGGCAACTTTACCTGCTTTCCTAACGAACTCCCTCCTGGTCTGATATTTATTATTTTCTTTCATCCTTTCAGGTCAGGATTAATAAACTTACACTTTCTCTTATCATTGCATCCTGCATACTCCGGGCAGGAGCTGCATCTGTCAACACTTGCAGCATTCCTGCCAAGGATTATTGCCAGCCAGGCCAGCAACCCCCACAGGCAGATATGCACCAGTTTTTTTAAAAAATCTGTTCTTTTCATCTTAAGATTATCCTCTCAAATGTATATAATGTCGAATTTCCTCTGTATGCTCCATATATTAAACCATTCTCACCAACGGCAATATCAAGCGGTAATGATGCTTTGAATATTCTTAATTGAGCCACGGGTTCTACAAGTTTACCTGAAGCATGCAGTATTTTGATCCTGTTGATGCCCTTTTCCGCTGTTACAATATTCCCCTCAGGTGTAAGTGCAAAATGAGATGGATTGCAGCAACCACAAAAATCCCTGAAACTATCTCCTTCTTCACCTATTGACCTTACAAGATCACCTTCAATCGTTCTGAATTCTATTTGTCTCTTACCTGTATTAGCTACAAGGAGAGTGTCGAAATAGGTAAGTGCGACATCAAAATAAAAACTGGGAATAATGAACTGGTTACCGGGATGACCTACAATAGATTTCAACGCACCATTTTTGTCAACTACAAATACCAGTTTGTTTCCTGCGTCAGCAATAGCCAGGTAATTATTGTTAGCTGATATACCTGTTATGATGGCACCATCATCGTAAGGGCCCCATTCACCAAGCAGATTGCCAATCGTGTCATATAGCATTATTATATCATCAGTCGCAGCAAACAGGGTATCATTATTGAAACAGACAGCATTGATAGGAATATCTGTCTTTACACTCCATAACTTATTATATTCCAGGTCTAAACAAACCAGGAAGGAATCACCGGCACAGAATATAGCATCATTGGAACTTGCTACTGCTTTCAGGGTGCCGTCCTTAAATCTCAGTTCATTAATTATATCCCAATTGGTACCAATATCCTGGGTAGTATCTTCCTGTTCAATAATAACTTTATTATCAGACTTCCCGGTGGCAACATCATACACTATATAGCCGATACAAACTATTATTATGATTACCGCTACAAGACCTGCTGTTTTCCTGTTCATTTGTCTCTAGGTATCTTTTTATTATTTATCTAAGTCAGTTATCTTATTTTTCCAATTACTATAATCCTGGTTCACACCTGATTAATCATTTGAAGCACCTGCCCGGTTAGGCTCTCCAGTAGATTTTAAATCCAGGCAAACCATGTTATGTGAATCTCTCATGATAAGGTAGCCATCAGCATACGCAAACGGACCCCAGGAGTCAACGCCTTCTTCAATTATGGTCTGGCTTTCAATCAGGTCTGCACTATTGATCCCGAACCGGAACATAAATAACTCTGCATCATCATTGGCCAGGAACATCCTGTCATTAATAATAATATACGGTCCAAGACCAAACCTGTTTTCTTTTCCGCTAGTCCATACTGGGTTTTGAAGATCTGATACATGATAACAGGCAAGCTGGCTTCGTAATTCCCCGGCATCTTTAGGATGAATCGTCCAGAGATAGTCACGAAATACTATCGGTGTCTGCTGTTCACTTGCCATTCCTTCCCTCGGTGAATGTGCTTCAATAACCCTGGCAGTGAATCCCAGACCCTCCCTGTAAACTTTCAATTTTCCTCCTCCTGCACCATACCCCGCTGTGAATGCTATCTCATCGTTTCCTATATAAACAGGGCATGGAGCAATAACTGCAGGATTCCATTCGGATGTCTTCCAAAGCACCTCGCCCGTGTTTTCTCCTTCAGCAGCAACTCCGCATATTCCTCCTACTGCCATATACACATATGTTTTTATTCCATGTATTGTCATTGGAATAATTGAGGAATGCGACATTTTCCATTTATCCGGGTTGGGTGTTTCCCAGAGTATATTTCCTGTTTCACAATCGACACCCATCATTAAAGATTCTCCACCAACTGCCAGTACAGCTACGCCATCATCAATAAGAGGGCATTGAGCAGTATACCATTGTGGTATTTCAGCCGAGTAATCCCTTACAAGATCAAGTGTCCAGAATAATTCACCTGTTGCAGGATCTGTGCACATCACATGACACATCGGTCCCATTGAAACCAGGTATTTATCAGTTACGGCCGGGATGCTTCTCGACATACCGTGATTACGTTTTATTGCTACATTATACCATCTTCTCCAGATCTCCTCACCGCTTTCAAGCGAAAAGCACCGTAGCTCATCAGCCCTTATTTTTTCATTATAGTCAAGAACGTAAACCCTGCCGTTTTTTATTGCTGCTGCTGCATGACCTTCCCCGAGCTTTACCTGCCACAATATTTCCGGACCTGCATCCGGCCACTTAAAAGTGAGTTGTATATTGTCAGTACATATGTTATCATATCCGGGGCCTCTGAACCGAGACCAGTCACTGCTTATACCTGAAGTCTGACCGTCATATACGGCGAAAAACTCACCTACTATAACAGGGTCCCCTTCCTCAATCAGGTCCGGCCTGTTATCCAGACCCGGAATCCTCTCCTCAATTATTCTTCCGGGGCCGCCCCTCATGAACCAGACAAAAGCGGTAGAGAACAGTATTATTATTACTGCGGGGATTATTATAGAATATAGGTTTTTAATATTCATTATTACTAAATTCATAAATATGAAGCACTGTTCCTGATACTTAAATCAGGATGGAAATTACCTTATGGAAAACACCATAAGAATTTCACCATGCCTGATGTACAGTTTGCCATCCATAATAACAGGGTGTGCCCAGTGTGGCCCGGTACCCCTGGTGATCTGGAATTCACTTACTATATCCAGCTTCTCAGGATTTGGTCTTGCCAGGCCGACATGACCAGTCCGTTCTTCGTAAAGATAAAGCATACCGTCAGCTGCTATAATAGGTCCTTTGCAGTGTCACCTTTCCGTCCATATTGTTTCACCTGTGTTCCAGTCAACACATACCCAATCACCCATTGCATTACTGAGATGATTGGAACTGTATATATAATCACCAATAAGAACCATGCCACCGTGATGTGGTTCGAGATCAGCGTTGGTCCATACTTTCTCAACATTATTACCTTCGGCTGACAGTTTCAGTTTAACAGCAGGATAATCATACCCGTTAGCCACTAAAATATAACCATTCCGGTATATGGGTGTGACGGCATGATTCTTACTGCTTCTTCCACTTACATTTTTGATTTTGTCGTAATCAACAGTCCAGAGCATTTCCCCATTGTCGGTATTGATACCTAATATATGTTTTTCTGAAAGACTTACAAGGATCTTCTTTCCTCCTCTTTCAATCAATAGTGGATTAACAAACTGAGGACCCTCGTTAAGCGCTTCTGCTTCCCAGACCACTGATCCGTCCTTTGCATCAAATGCCACCACCGAGGCTTTATTCCCACCAGGTGAAGCAATGATTTTACCATCGACATATAGAGGTGATTCTGAAATACCGAACATAAGTGGTCTTGAGCCATAAATATCATAATGGTTTTTTGACCATATAATTTTGCCGTTCCTGTCAACGCATACTATATCGCCACTACCGCTGACCAGGAATATCTTGCCATCAACATATGTTGGTATACATCTTGTACCATTATGATTTATGGTCCATGCTTTCCCATATTTAACCGACCATTTTTTGTTTCCGTAAAGTGTAAGGGCAGTAAGGACATCATCATCACCAACGCGACCCGTAATATAAACAGCATCATCTGTAACTGTTACTGAAGAGTATCCAAACCCGAGATCCTCAGCCTCCCATAGGAGTTCAGGACCCGATTCTGGCCATTGTTTAAGCAGGCCTGTTTCATTATATATCCCGGACCTCCCCGGTCCCCTCCAGTCATGGAGTTGAGCGCTCAAATATATAGTAGGTAAAAGTGCAAATAAAATTACTGTTAAAGTTCTTTTCATGACGATTCTTTTCGATGCAGTAAAACTCGTTTTTAGATAATGTTGCCAAAAATATAATTATAAATTCAGAAATCATATATGGCCGATACTTTAATCATTCTGCAACTTTGACACACAACATCATATTCTGGTTCCTGATAAGAAGTCTCCCGTCTGCCAGAGCAATTGGAGCCCAGTTTTGAGTAGCATCTCCAACTGAGGATTCTATCGATTCGTCATCTCTAGTAATGGGTGATGCAAGTAATTGTGCTGATGCAAGCGGCTTAAATCCTGATGGGTCCGGTTCTATCAAATATAGAGAATTCGAACCGTCAGTAGCCAGAATGAGCCCGTCAGCCAGAATCATACTGCCCTTGTTAAAATCTGGGTCACGTTTTGTCTTCCACAAAACCTGGCCGTCCATGCTCATACAAACCAGGCCGTCACGCCTGCTGTTCGTTCCATACTGACTATAGAAATAACCATCATAAAAAATCGGAGGTTTTGTATGACCGCCAAATTCAACGGTAGTGAAAATTTCTTCTGTACCGTAATCTCAATTTACATGTTTCACGACTTTTATCATCGTTGCCCCGAGTTCATATCCTCCAGTTATAAGAACTTTATTATCTCCGGAGTCAACAGCACTGGGTACCGGAATGTGACAATTCCAATTCTCATATTCCCACACAATTTTCCCTGTGAGCGGATTCATCCCGACTACTTTTCCCATTTCCCCACCTCTTCTATCGGATGCGGTGATCATGACTACATGGTCAGATCCATCGATTTTAACAATGCTCGGACTAACATATCCTACTGCCCCCAGTGAGGGTGTTTTCCATTTTACAGTGCCGGTGAGTCTGTCGTAAGCTACCACTCCAGCTTCAGGTGCCTGTGATGCTATAATAAGTAAATCATCGTAAACCAAAGGACACTGTGAGATTGCCCAGGTTGGAATTCTTTCACCACCAAAATCTTTCCAGACGTTTTTATTCCAGATAGCTTTTTGTGTATTTATGTCGATACAATACAGGTCACCATAAGGACCGCAAGAATAAACATAATCGTCATAAACAATTGGAACACTTCGTGAGCCAGGAAACATTACAGAACCGGGAGCATTATAAGCAAAGTTCCAGAGTTCTTTCCCAATGTAAAGATCAAAACACCTTATATTATCTCCAACCTCGTCATCTCTGTCCAGTAAATATACTTTCCCATCTTTGATAACCGGTCCTCCGTAACCAATTCCCAGATCAACTGTCCACAAAACTTCAGGGCCATTCTCAGGCCAGGTTTTTAATATCCCTTTCTGAGGAGAAGTACTGTTTCTCTCAGGACCGAGATACTGGGGCCAATCCTGTGCATAGACATTTACTGTCAGGCACGCAATTAAGATAAATATTGAAGAGATCAGTTTTATTAATTTCATTTTTAATAATTTTTATCTGTTAATTTATTAAATGTATAATGATTAAAAAGATTTTTCAAGGATCTTACGGCTTTTAGGACTGAAGTTAGATATATCCATGGTTTCTATGTATTAACGTGAATTCCATTATTTAATTTTATAGACTTAAAACCAGTAATTATATTATCATATTCTGATAATCCATAAGGGAAGTTTTATAAGTAACTCGATTTATTGCAGATGCAAATATCCAATGATTTATCTTGTAAATTGTTATACAAATTACAGGTATTCCTGCCATTTTTACCGCCTTGATAATAGTATCTAACTTTTTAAGAATGAATTTCTTATACTTATTGAGATTTTAAATTTGAATGAAATGAAAGACATATTCAGAGTAGAAAATGTTTCAGATTACAATAATGTGTTGGAGTGGAAACTTTACATCCTCTGGTAAGTGTAATAGATATGTCAAAAATTAAAGGCTCAAATCGTAATCATACTCATTTGTATTTTGGTGTTTATGCTATTTTCTTTAAAGAATCTGATTGTGGAGAAATAGCGTATGGAAGGAGTACTTATGATTATCAGGAAGGGACATTAGTATTCATCGCACCGGGGCTGGTGGTCGAAATAACCAGGAAAGAACCCCGGAGAGCAACGAAAGGGCTGGGCTTTATTATTTCATCCCGATTTAATTCATGGAACATAATTGGGACAGGGCATTAATGATTACACTTTTTTTCTTTTAAAACAGCACAGTAGTATATTCACCTCAAATTAATAAACTTAGCGAAGCATAAAATCCTGGATACATCAAAATCAGATAGCGAGATAGCTTACGACCTGGGTTTTAAATACCCGCAGCATTTCAGCCGGATGTTTAAGAAAAGTACATGGTATTCTCCTAATGAATACAGGGTACTTAATTAAAGCATAATTCTTTATCACGATCTTTGAGACGGAGATGGGTCATTCTTATCCTAGCTTTATCTCAGATATCCCTTGCTTATTGACCGGAATTTATATCTTTAAAGCTTTAAGGAAGGTATTACCTGCTTGTCTGGTAAATTACCTGTGCAAAATGAAAGATCCAATTACTTGTTTAAGCATTGACATTGGTTCAGTTGCAATATCAGCAGTTGAATTAAGCAACAGTGGTGAAATACTAAAGACATTTTACCGGTACCATCACGGGCAGGCTGCTGATGTACTTGCTGAATTGCCGGGGGTCTTCGATTTTACGAAGATATCTTCAGTTGTCAGTCCCTCCGGTGCATACGTACTTTCAGATACAGTCACAAGATATGATTTCCAGTCATCTCTTATCAAATCCTTTCGAAAGTTTTACAATAAACATAAAGCTCTATTACTGGTGGGGGCGGGCCGTTTTCAGTTACTGCATTTCAATGATGACGGTAGTTTTGCCTGGTCGGCAACAAATACCTCATGTGCTGCCGGTACGGGTAGTTTCCTTGATCAGCAGGCAAGCAGGCTGGATATTATATCAGCCTCTGAACTATCTGACCTCGCGGATAAGAATAAGGGATCTATGCCCGATATAGCCTCACGTTGTTCCGTGTTTGCAAAAACCGACCTGATACATGCCCAGCAGGCCGGATATTCATTGGAATCAATATGTGATAGCCTTTGCAGAGGGCTTGCAAGGAACCTGGCCGATACTCTTTTTAATACAGGGAATATTGGAGCTGAGGTGATTTTTGCCGGTGGGGTGTCCAAAAACAGGGCTGTCTGTCGTCACCTGGAATCAATTACTGGGGTAAAACTCGAGGTGCATGAACTTTCTCAATTTTTTCCAGCCATTGGAGCGGCACTGATACATATTTCAGGGAATGAGCAAAATTCAGGTGGTCAGTCAGTAGAACTAAAAGATATTTTGAAGACCAGGGCTGAAGAACTGGAATATGTTTATGAGCCCCTGGAAATAAAACTGTCATCTTACCCTGATGAGATGAGGGACAATGACTTGCTATACACTCCTGTAACTGTAAGGCATCCCTCCAGGGTGCAGGTAGATATTTATAGTGATCCCGGGAAACTAGGCTCTGCCGATGTTTATATGGGAATGGATATCGGTTCGACAAGTACAAAAGCAGTAATTACTGATACCTCCGGTAATGCTATAGCTGGATTTTATACATATACAAACGGTCAGCCACTTAATGCTATAAGGGCGATACTCGAATCTATCCAATCTCTGTCGCGCAGCAGGAAATTTAAGTTATCAGTCAAAGGAACTGCTACAACTGGATCAGGGAGGAAATTTATCGGTGCGGTTATTGGGTCCGATATGATAATTGATGAGATTACAACTCATGCCAGGGCAGCACATGAGCTTAATCATGATACTGATACCATAATAGAAATCGGTGGCCAGGATGCTAAATTTACTATCCTGAAAAGCGGGCGGGTAGTATTTTCAAAAATGAATTCGGTATGTGCAGCAGGCACAGGTAGTTTCATAGAAGAACAGGCTATAAAAATGGATGTCAGCCTCCGTGATTATTCCTCCCTGGCTGAAAATGCAAGGGCTCCACTCGCCAGTGACAGGTGTACTGTGTTTATGGAAAGGGATATAAATTATTATACTAACAAGGGTTATGGGAAAAATGAGATACTGGCAGCAGTATTGCATTCAGTACGGGATAATTACCTGAAGAAAGTGGCGGTTGAATCGTCCATTGGCCATAATATTTGTTTCCAGGGCGCAACAGCAAAGAATAAAGCCCTTGTTGCTGCTTTCGAGGCTAAACTCGGTAAAAACATTTTTGTGTCACGTTATTGTCATCTCACAGGAGCCCTCGGTGCTGCTCTATTGCTGGCGGATGAACATAATGCTGAAAGCAGGTTTCGAGGTTTTGGTATTATTGAGGAAGACATTAAAGTGCGTACTGAAATATGCGGCTTATGTAATAATAATTGTTCAATAACCGTTGCAGAGGTTCATGGGGAGAATGTTGCCTATGGTTTCCTGTGTGGCAGGGATTATAATACTGATAAATATATTGATAAAAACATTTCTGGCTTTGATCTGATTAAGGGAAGGAAGAAAATATTGAAGGTGCCTTCTTCGACCAACCCAGTCGATAATATAAAGATTGGCCTGCCATCTGCACTGAATATGTTCGAGGAGATGAGCTTCTGGAAATTCTTTTTCAGGGAGATGGGTTTCAATACCGTCAGCAGTGAGAAGGTGCCGGAACCCGTGGCTCACGGCAAGAGGCTTGCAAGTGCGGAGTTCTGTGCCCCCATGCACGCCATGCATGCTCATGTAAAATGGCTTGAAGATAAGGCAGATTATATATTCATGCCAGCAGTGCTTGAGAGCAGGACATCAGATCATCCGGAAAAAGAATTATACTGTTATTATACCCAGTTCAGCCCCTCTGTTACATCCCTGCTGAGCAAAAGGTTAAAAGAAAAAGCTATTGTCCCGCTGCTCAGGTTTGAAAAAGGAATTGCTTTTGTTCTTAAAACAATTCATAATTCACTGGACGGAATAGGAGGGAAAAGGATAAACCTTTGGCAGATAAAATCTGCATGGAATGTGGCTACTGAAGAAGATAAAAAACAAAAAGCCAGTCTGCTGGATCTGTATAAATCGAATTTTGACAGCGGTAATGAATTATCAGTTGTTCTTTTAGGCAGGCCTTATATGGTCCTGACTGATCATATAAATAATAATATTCCCGATATTTTTGGAGGATTGGGTATAAAAACATTCTACCAGGATATGGTACCCCTTGATGACTATCCTCCTGATGAGGGACTTGATGATCTCCTGAAATCAATGCCCTGGCATTTTACATCAAAAATGATGAAAGCTGCCCGGTACATTACTGAAACAAAAGGTCTGTACCCGGTACTGATAACAGCGTTCAAATGCGCACCTGATTCATTTGTTATCGATTATTTCCAGGAAATACTTGATTCCGCATCAAAGCCTTATCTAATCCTGCAGGTTGATGAACACGACTCAAGTGTAGGTTATGAAACAAGAGTTGAGGCGGCTGTCAGATCTTTCAGAAATCATTTCGAAGAAGAGAGCAGGATTAATAATCCGAAAACTTTCAATATTGAACGGCCAATATATAAGCTCAGGAAAGACAAAATTGTCCTTTTCCCTAACTGGGACCAGATAGCTGGCAGGTTCCTGTCAGCAAACTTCAGGCGCCACGGGTTCGAAACTCATCTGCTTGACCACAGTAAGCTTGGTATCCAGAAAGCGATGGCAACAAATTCGGGTCAGTGCCTGCCACTTAATATTATTGCACATGATTATATAGATTATATCGAAAAGAATGGTCTTGACCCTTCAAGGGTAATTTTATGGATGACTGAGACAGTTCTTTCATGCAATATAAGGATGTATCCACAGTATATAAAAACCATACTGGAGAATTATGGTAATGGCCTTGAAAAGGCATCAGTGTATTCAGGTGAGGTTGCGCATACGGAAATATCAGTCGATGTTACCAAATATGCATATTTTGCATACATGCTTTCAGGTCTCCTGCGACGTACAGGATGCAAGCTCAGGCCCTACGAGATTAATGTTGGTGAAACGGATAAGCTGCTTAATGAATCGGTTGATGTTTTGCAGAATGCCTTTGAGGGCAATGAGAGTATTAATAAAGCCCTTGCCAGGATTATGCCGCAATTCGCAGACATAAAAGTCAAAAAGGGAAACAGGCCGCTGGTAGCAATTTTCGGTGACTTTTTCGTTAGGGATAATGATATAATGAATCAGGACGTTATACATACAATTGAGAGATACGGAGGTGAAGCACTGAGTACACCTTACAGTGAGTTTTATAAATTAATAGCTGGAAATGTGATGAGGCGAAGGTCAGTTGATACCGGGAGTTTGCAAATAGCAGCTTACCAGGGGATACTGCAGGTGATGAAAATGCTTGAACGGAAATATTATAAGCATTTTGAACCTTTCCTTGGTAAGCCCAAGGAAACAAGTTCAAAAGAACTTGAAAAGAACCTGGTGAAGTATAATATTGATAAGTATCACTCAGGCGAATCTTTCGATAATATCCTTAAGATTTATCATATAATTAAGTCATACCCCGGGATCTCGCTTTTTGTCCAGACCAATCCGGCCTTCTGTTGCCCATCACTCATTACAGAGGCTATGAAGAATGAGATAAGAAAGAATACCGGTATTCCTATATTAACAATCACTTACGACGGAACCACAGAGAATAAGAATGATGTTATAGCACCGTATCTCCTTGATTTAAGAATATAGATTGAAGATTGAAGATTTCAGAATTTCTTAAATCATAGATCGTTAATCTTCAATCTTATATCGATTTAAAGATCTATATCCAGTTTCTTGCAGTATTCATAACCAACCCTGTAGATCTCATCAGCCTTGCTGGCATCAAGTATTTCAAATTCATTAAGCTCAGGTGGTTCGATTATAAGATCACATTTATCCTCCAGTCCTTTTATCGTGGAGTTAACACTTAGGTGAAAAGTACGGGCAGCTATCTGGATTAAATTTTTCATCTTATCTGTCTTATATATAGGGCTTATATTCACAGCAATAATCTTTTTGCATTTACCCAGCAAAGGTTCAACGGGCACATTATCAAATAAACCACCGTCAGAATACAGCTTTCCATCAATTTCAACCGGGGCAAACAAAACAGGTATAGAAGCAGAAGCCTGGACAATCTTTACCAGGGGACCTTCATTGAAATATTCTACATGCCCATCTATTATATTACTGACAGCTACATAAAACGGTATTGGAAGGTCTTTAAGGTCATCTGCTTTAATGTGATCAGCGAGGCTTTTTCTTAATCTGTCAAGGTTCAATAGTCCTGTTTTTGGCAGACGGACCTGTACAAAATCTATTAATTTATGATTTTTGATCAGGTCAAAAACCTCCCGGGGCGATTTGCCTGAAGCTATATATGCTCCGGCAATAGCACCTGCACTTGTGCCTGCAATTATATCAGGTTTAATACCCTTTTCTTCCAGGGCATGCAATACTCCCAGATGGGCAAAGCCCCTGACACCTCCGCCACCAAGAGCTATGCCGTAATTGTATTTCTTCTTGCTGAAAATAGCTGTCATTGGTTTAAGTGTTAATTTGTTAATTGGTTAATTCGTTTGAATTTCATTTTTTGCTGGTTTTATCTTTCTCAGGAAAGCCCAGAGAAAAGCAATGCTTATAACAGATAGAATAATAAAGATAACAGCAATTGATACATCTTCACTTATTCCTTTAATGCTGGTCATTATAACCATGGCAGCCAGGGCTATTGTCAGGATAATTATAAATACAAGGGCTACGGGCGCGAGTATGTATCCTACATTATGTTTCTTAAGCAGAAGAACGGCAGTAATAATCAAACCGGGCAGGGCAAAGGATATATCTATTACATGAACAGGATTAACAAGAAGATCATAGTCGGAGACTGTTTCCGGGATAGTGTTATTAAGTATTGCGGGAAGCACATCTCTCAGCCATAACATATAGAACATAGCTGCCACAACAATGAAGAATATGGCAAGACCCTGGTTTGGTGTTCTCTCATTAAACCAATCTTTAACATTTATCCGGCTAAGGGTATAAAAGTAAAATATAAAGACATATGATGCTGTTCCCAGGGTAAAGCAGTAAACCAGGAACATAAGGTTAAAATGTACACCCATGCTGTATATAATGAACGAGTATAATACATAAAAAACCAGGCCACCAAATATCAATGTAGCAATCCTCTTATTCCTTCTCATCAGAATAAGACTGATAATAACAGCAGGCACTACAAGGAAAAGGTCAACTATATCCTGTCCCATTCCCTGTGCAGCCATCGAAGGTGTCTCCCGTGCATAGGTTATATCCACAAAAGCACCGAAGATAGAAGCAACGGCCAGGAAAACAAGCATGATCAAAGTGAGAATAGTAATTAGTCTTAACTGGTTGGCAGACATAGATTTGAGATTTATTTATTTTGAATATTAACGATGAAAGTAGAGACGCACCATGGTGTGTCTAAAGATAAAAGTACAAAGTAAAAAGTAAAAAGTAAAAAGAAAGTTTGAAGATATATTACAAGTACCATCAATTGTAGAGACGCGCTACAGCGCGTCTAAAGGAAAAATTAATAAAGGCTAAGGCCCCGAATCTTCGATTCGAGGGTCCTCGAAATTCTAAA
>CAZNYS010000035.1:0-35712 GCA_964577305.1 uncultured Rikenellaceae bacterium | reverse complement strand
AAATAATTAATTAAATAATATCCGAATTGTTTGTATTAGTCTTAGAATTCGGGGGGGAGGTGGTGGACTTATGAGACAACCTCAAATTTTACTTGCTAGTATCAGCCTTTATTACAGATTGCCTCAGCCTTAGCCTATCTCTCTTATTCTATCACAATAGATATACTCTCTTTATCGCTACCACCTTTTTTGGAGGTAAGTGTAAAATCTGCTTCCCCCTTTTTCCCATCCATGGCAATGAAATATCTTATGACACGTTTTTCCTTGCCTTTGAGACGGAATTCGGTTTTTTCACCTGCCGATAGCTGGGTCTCAGGTCCCGGATCCGATCTTCTGAAATATGAAGAACGGCGGCGCGGGCCTTCATTAAGGTCTTTCCCTGAAGTTTCAACAAGGGTAATATTATCCGACCCCTTGAACTGCAGTACATCAGGTGTATAACGCTTCAGCTGTACCGATCTGTCAGAGGAAGTGGGATATTCACTTTCGTTTTCCACCCTTACATCCACCTGGTATATATTACCGGTGATGGCTTTAACCTTTATAGCATCTATCTTCACCTTCGGGAACTGGCTGGCGCAGTACATGACAAACCTTGCGTTCTTTTCAGCTTCCATTTCTATATATCTTGATGGAGGTGTTCTCTGCATATGTTTTTTAGCTGATCCTCCTATCCATATTTCACCCAGGTCAGGATGGCTGACCTTGTGCGGATTGATCCATCCATCACCTGCCAGATCGAGGTCTATCCATTTCATATATTCATCATCAGAGAGCCTTCCATCATTATCAGTGTCTGCCATGGTAACGGGCGATCCCCATAATTCGATAAGGTAGGAATAAGCTCCCAGCATATAATAGGTTGCTGCATTTGCCTGACCTGACAGGCCTCCTATAACCGGTGTATAGTTTTTCAGTATATAAGCCCCCTCACTTACTATTTTCGTCTGAACGTCCATATCATGCTGGTATTCATCACTTACACGCCTTGGGAACAATTGTACATATTTGTTTGTTTTCCTCATCTCTTCAAGGCGAGTCTCTGTTTGTTCTCTCAGTTCCTGCTCCTGACTGGCCGATAATCGTGTTGGAGGCGGGGCCTGGAACATTATTAACCTGCCCGTATTGTGATAATGGAAGGATGCCAATATATTGGGATGGTCAAGCTGGAATTCAAATACATTACGTGTTTCTGATTCTGACATAGGATAGGGATTCCCGGCTTCCAGGCTCCATCCGTAAGGGAAATTCCTGTTTGGATCAGGGCCGCCGATATCATCCTCGTTAATTCTTCCGTCACCATCATTATCGAAACCCTCTGATCCAATCCGTGTGAACCTTAAGCCTTCAAATCCATCTTCAGCATCAACAAATCTTCTTCCATCTGCCGACAGCCTCAGTTCCCCTTCAGGATCTTCGCGGTACATGTCGGATAACTCGCCATCCCCATCAACGTCTTCCGTCAGGTCTTCGTCATATAGACCATCCCCGTCGTTATCTTCAGGCCTGTAAGTCTCCCGTGGGTTATTGGGAGTATTCGGATATTCAACATAGGAATTGTTTGCATCTACATTTAATCCGGGCAATATATAAAATGTATATTTATCAACCAGCTCATTTACATAAGGATCATAATCATACCTTGTTAGCAGGTACCATGCAAGGTAAAGAGAGCAGGTTATTCCGTTTACTTCGTTCCCATGTATGGCACCATCCACCCACATAGCTGTTTTTTCAGAATGTTTACCGGTTGATTTGTTAGTTATTGTTAGCAATAACTGGTCCCTGCCCATCATGCTTTTACCTATTGATCCTATATCGCATAAACCGGGGTATTTTTTCTGCAGGTCTTTCATTATACCGGTCCATTCTTCGTAGGTATAGTATTTTTTCCAGTTGATACTGAAATCCAATTCACCATGTTCTCCCCCCGGGCTTTTCTGCATTTTCTTCTGGGAGTAAATAAGCTGTGCAGTAAGAAGGGAGAATATAATTATTAATGTTATCCTGGTATATATATTTTTTGTTTTCATGAGTACCTCCCTTATTTAATATTAATTTCTTTGACCACTGTGCCGCCTTTTAATGATGATACCACTATTTTAAGTGGTGTATTATCCTTAATGGCAATAATCCATTTCACCTCTTTTTTTGCAGGTTTGTTTCTTACTCCGGGGATTTTCTTTGTTCCGCCAAGGCTTCCCAGGCTTACAAAAGGCTGGCCTTCGATAAACTCAATATTATCCCTTTCGGCCACCAGCCAGGCTACATCCTGCCTGTTTCCAGGAAGCTGTTCTCCTTCTGCCAGGTTTGACGCCAGGGCACCGGTGTTTTCAATGACAGCTGTTATTTCAACCAGGTGGTATTTACCTTTTCCTTTTCCCTGCTCAACCCTGAACTCATTGTCATTTCTTTTTACCGTACCTTCATTTGTATTACCGGAAAAAATTATCTGTGATTTAACATCTTTGATAATGATCTCAGGGAGCAGACCAGCCCTGAACAGTTCAAACTGCCAGTGTTTTTCGCAGACATTGAGTAAGGGCTCACCAGGGAATGCATTATTCCTGGCATATAGTGATTTCCAACCACCTGTTTCTCCTTCTCCCAGTTCAGGATGGCTGAACTTTTTCCATTCAACAAAGAGATCCCCGTTATAATTCTCATCCTGGTATTTCAGCAATGCCCTCTCAACAGCGACACGCCTGTTTTCATCATCAGGGATCTTCAGCCCGGGGATATCAGCTTCCGGGTTCCATAATTCAGTGGTTATTGAGTATATTCCATACTGGGCATAGAGCCAGTCGGTAGCCATACCGTAACCGTAACGTTCATCATCTTCCTCATTATAACTCACTCTCCATCCCCTGGGTAATTTATAGCCTCTTGATTTCGAATAACTATCCGCATCGGTTTCAGCAAGCTCCTTCTTATATTGTTCAATTTTATCAGGATGCAGCCAGGCTTCAGGTACCTCTTCACCAATTATTTCAAGATATTTTCTCCCCATAATAAAATCAAAGACGGCAACATCACCGGGATTAAGACTGGGATGGGGGGCTGTTCCCATAGGCCTGTAGGTAAATCCGCCTGAGGTATGATAAAATTGTGCCATAAGAATATTCCTGTAATTGGAAAAAAACTCGGCAATGGCATGTGTTTCGGGGGCTGACAACGGATATTCTCCAGATCCTCCTGAAAAACCATCATCTTTCCACCAGCCCTCGGGGTAGTTCCTGTTAAGGTCGAGGCCTGATTCGGAATCTTCACTCCTTTTACCGTCCTTGTCATTATCAATATCTTCCCTGATAACGGAATACCTCTGCTTATCTGTTTTATCATCGCTGCCGAGTCTTATCATCAGGCGCGGATCATCATCATCAATGATATATCTGCCCTCATCATCCTTATACCTGAATGATGAAATAAACCCATCGCCGTCTATGTCATCAGGTCCGTCCTCGTTTATCTTACCATCTTCATCGTCATCCTTTTCCATGGAGTTATTACGCTGGGCTATTCCTGTTTCAACACTGTTAAACACACCATCGGGATTTATTACAGGGCATATATAAAAGGCTTTGGAATCAATCAGTGCTGTAATGTTTTCATCTTTACCGTATCCTGATACAAGTTTATCAATTATATAAAGACATACTTCAGTACCGGTGTATTCATTGCCGTGAGTTGATCCGCTTATGAAATGACCCGGTTTGCCCTGGTGTATTTTCATGGGAGGAACATTCTGAATATTTTCTTTTCGCTTATTCCTCAGGTCAATGTGCCTGTCTATAGTTGTTCCGGTACTCATATTGGATATTACGAGTACATAAATGGGTCTTCCCATTGTGCTTTTACCTGTTGTCATCAGTTCTGTAATACCAGGGTATGCTTTATTTACCTTTTTCAGGTATTCAGAGGTGCCGGTGTAGCCGTGGTACCGATCAAAACTAATTTGTACATCCTGGGCATTAAGTGTTAGGGTGACCAGGACCAATGCGATAATCATCCCTGTAATTACAGGAATTCCTTTTTCGGATTTTCTTGGCATAATGGATATTTTTCATGGGTTTAAGTCAAATATTAAGAAATTATCAGGAATTATTCTATTGATTCTCCGTATAAAAGAAGATTTTTAACTTTTTTTCACAATAGAACCTTGAACTTATTATTTTTAAATCAAAATTCACGGTTTAAATATCATAATTATGACATCCAAGACTATTTTCTTCTTATTGATATTCTTAATATTAGTCCAATCGGCCGTTTCCCAGCTTCGCCTACCGGCTGTAATATCAGATAACATGGTATTGCAGCGAAACGCTGAAGCCAGGATCTGGGGCTGGGATAATCCAGGTGTACAGGTAAACGTCAGGGCAGGTTGGACACTGGATGAGTTCAAAGCACAAGCAGATGCAAACGGGGAATGGTCGGTGATTTTACCTACAACAATAGCAGGAGGACCTTATAATATTTATATAAAGGGTTCAAATGAAATAGTAGTGAGTAATATATTACTGGGTGATGTGTGGATATGCTCCGGGCAGTCAAACATGGAATACAAAATAAACTGGATGGGAGGATGGGGGAATCCCTGGTTTGAGATGGACAGTATTGACATTGAAAAAAACAAATATCCCTTAATAAGATTATTCCAGCTTGAGAAAAATGCATCGGATACTCCCCTGTCAGACTTTGAGGGAGAATGGATGCCTGTTAATACCGTGACTGTTGCTGAATTCAGTGCAGTTGCTTTCTTTTTTGGAAGGGAGCTTAACCGTAAAATAGGTGTACCTGTAGGACTGGTGTCAACTAACTGGGGAGGTACACCTGCCGAGGCATGGACCAGCCGGGAAAGCCTTGATGGGAATGATGAACTGCAATATTATACTGACAGGGGTTATAGTGATATGCCTGAAGAAAAGAAGCCTTCTCGTTTATATAATGCCATGATACACCCACTGGTAAAAATGGCTATTACAGGTGTTATATGGTACCAGGGTGAGGCCAACAGGAATGATGCCCTGCATTACCGTAAGCTTTTTCCTGCAATGATAAAGGATTGGAGAAAGCAGTTTAATCAGGGGGACTTCCCTTTTTATTATGTTCAGATTGCTCCATATAATTATGATAAACCAATGGGTGGTGCACTGGTGCGGGAAGCTCAGCTGATGACACTTGAATTGCCGGAAACGGGAATGGTTGTAACAACTGACATAGGTGATCCGGAGAATATACACCCGGTAAAAAAGCAGGAGGTGGGCCGTCGACTGGCACGGAATGCTCTTGCATTGCATTATGGAGTAAAGGGACTTACTTATTCGGGTCCTATTTTTGAGAGGATGGAGATAGGAGAAGAGGATTGCCGGCTTCGCCTTTCAGAACAGATGACTGGGAGGTGAATACAGGAGTTAGTAATGATTTATTAAATGAATCTTAATCCAGGTTAATCTCTTCTATCCTGTCTTTAAAAATACTCGATGACCCTGCACCGCAGCTGATGATTGACTTCATTCCCGTATCTACTGTTGTAGACGTGCGTATTGCCTTTCCCTTCAGGACGTGATAAATATTTCCTGATGTGGGATTTGGCCCCGTTGGTACAAAAACAGTCAGAAAATCGCTGTCTTCATGGTCATCAGTAATGAAACCCGTCATGAGCGTACCTGAGTTGAAGATATCAACCAGTACAACTTCCCTGAAGAATGACTTTTGTTTACCGAAAAACTGCATGACGGTCTCCCTTGCAAGTTTATAACCCGGGATTTTCGTCAAGTACTGCTCCTCGAGGACAGTCCTGAAAAACTTTCCTATCCTTGTTTGTATGAAAAGACCAAGTAGGAAGAATAATAATATTATGGCAATAACTGCTATTATGTATAATGCAACAATCATGAGTACTGACTCAGTATTAATAAGATTCACCAGAGGTTCCAGGTACTTTTGTATCAGGTTTATTATCCAACGAAAGAAAATAATGATCAGTACAAGTGGTAATATAGCAACCAGTCCACCAAGCGCCGTTGTACGGAAAAATTTCCGTAATCTTATGAAAAATGGAGTTTTCATGGTCATTCTGTTTTATTATTCTATTGCGAATTTAAGGAAAAAGTAATTTGTTACACTGACGCGGATCGTAATTTGCGTGCCTTGCCCGCCTAATTAACCAGAATCCGCCAGGCAATGCAGCTCTACCTTTTAAACTTCATAAACTTTAACCTTATCAACTCTTTTTGTCGTTCGTCGTTCGTCGTTTGTATGTTTTTATCCTTCATTCACCGATTTTTCATTTCACCGGTTGCCTGCTGTAATTATGTTTGAATCAAAAACCCACATCATGAAAACTAAAAATATAAAAAACTACCGCAGGCGTTTTTCCCGCCAGATGACGGTTTTGTTTTTCAAAATATGGCAGATAAATTTTTCCGGGAGGAATAATATATTCTGGTTTAGAACTCTCAGAAACCAGCTGGAAGCAAAAAAGAAACGCAATGAAATGGAGAAAAATGGTTTGGCAGTGCCTCCTGTAATGATATTCAGTATCACCAACAGGTGTAATCTTAACTGTGAAGGATGCTACGCTCATGCCCAGAAAAGAAATATCAATAATGAATTATCATCTGATCGTATCAAAAAACTTTTTTCAGAAGCATCGGATCTGGGGACAGGCATAATATTACTGGCAGGCGGAGAACCATTGATGAGGAAGGATATAATGGAAGCAGCTGCAGCTCAGAAGAACACTATATTCCCTGTATTTACAAATGGATTATTACTTCAGAATGGTTATATGGACTTATTCAGCAAGAACAGAAACCTTATACCTGTTCTCAGTCTCGAAGGCGATATTATCAGAACAGATAAACGCAGGGGCAGCGGTGTATATGGGAAAGTGATCAATGCTGCTTCAGAGATGAATAAGCAAAGAATGTTTTATGGAATTTCTATTACCCTGAACAGAAATAATTTCGAAGAAGTCATGAGCCCTGAGTTCATTAACGATTATTATGAACTTGGATGCCGGTTATTCTTCTTTGTGGAGTATGTTCCAATAGCTAACGGGGATAGCAATAACTGCCTGAGTGATGTACAGAAATCAAGGATGTCATCAAGGTTAACCAATCTCAGACTTGTGTTTTCTTCGTTATTCATAGCCTTGCCGGGGGATGAAGACCAGTATGGAGGGTGCCTGGCAGCGGGACGGGGATTTGTTCATGTTAGTTCTACAGGAGATCTTGAGCCATGCAATTTTGCGTCATGGTCAGATGTAAACCTTGCCAGGAAGAGTCTCATTGAAGGTCTGAAATCTGAATTTCTAAAGGATATTCGTGCTGAGCATTCAAACCTTAAGGAATCAGCAGGAGGCTGTACCCTCTGGGGAAACAGGGAATGGACTGAACATATGTTGAATAAAACAAGAGAGAAAAGGTTAGAACCTGTTCATGAACAAAAACCATCCAGGATAATAGCCTGATAATAATTAAATAAAATATCTTATCTTTTGAAAGTAGATTTTTCAAAGGAAAGGTAATCATGCAAAATCTTAATAATAAAAATTCTAACAGCGCGGGTTGTCCTACAATATTTATCGTTTCAGGCGGAAAGGGTCTTTCAGGAATTAATGTAGTAAGGTCGGTTCTTATACAGTTTCCTGAATATAAATGCCCGATAAAGCTGGTGCCGGATGTTATCAGCAGGGAGATAATTCTTGAAACAGCCCAGAGGGCAAAGACAAAAAAAAGTGTTATTGTACATACTATGGTTGACCCGGTTATGCGCAGGGAGGTGATCAGAATATGTGATGAGCTTGGAGTTCCGAATTTTGACATTGTAGGTGGCCTTTCTGATTACCTCTCTGATTCTCTTGGTACACAGCCAATAAGTAAGCCGGGGTTATACAGGCGGAGTAATATTGAATACTTCAGAAGGGTTGAGGCCATTGAATTCACCGTGAAACATGACGACGGTCTCAATGTACACAGGCTTTCAAGGGCTGACATAATCCTTGTCGGAGTTTCAAGAACAGGTAAGACACCCTTAAGCATTTACCTTGGCATGTTCGGATGGAAGGTAGCCAACATACCTATTATTCCAGGACACGAGCCACCGGAAGAGTTGTTTGCAGTTGATTCGCGAAGGGTATTCGGGTTAACCACAATAACAAATTATCTTATAACACAGCGCACAAACAGGGTCAGGGAAATGGGCCTTGGATCAGATCATGACTATGTTAACCCGAGAAAGGTGAGGATGGAGCTCGACTATGCAAATACAATATTCAACAGGGGCGGGTTTCATATACTGAAAGTAACCCACCGCCCCATTGAAACAAATGCCAACGAAATAATCTCTATCCTTGACGAGCACTTTGGACATGATAAGATACGCGTGTCACCCTGATATTTTAATACAATAACTTTCCCCTCCTTGAATTTTCTTTGAAAATTTAAGGAGGGGTGCTCTTATCCGAGTATGCTTAATAGCATGCGAGGATCAAGGGCGGGGTGGTTTAGGTTAATATTACCTCCACTCCGGGAACCTCCCTGGCGTGGTTGGTGCGCCCAGCTCATCCAGCTTCCCGTCAAAAGCTTCAAACTCATTTACAAGGGCCTTGATCTTAGCATATACAGGCTCGAATTCTTCAACTGCTATCTCGTAGCTTTTTCTTGCTGTTCCTGTTATGTTGGATGTTGATCCTGAAACACTGTAAACGGCCGTTCTTACGCGGCTGCGCAGTGAAGATACAGGATCAAGGTCAAGCCTGCTGTAGTCGCGGTCACCATTTAGGGCTGCTTCCTGTTCTTCAAGTTTTTTCTCAAGGTCCAGTATCTCGTTCATAAGGTCTATTGCCTGCTGTCCGCTGAAAGCTTTTGTGGCTGCTTTGTAAGGAGCTATCTTCCCGCTCATCTCGCTCAGTGCTGATGATGCTGCCCTTACTGCATTATCAAGCTTCAGTCCCTTAAGTTTGAAATCGCGCATCGCATCCCTGTTCATGGCCGGTATTGTCCGGTTATTGAGCTCAAGCACCGAAAGCTCAGCCGGACCTGCCAGTTCGCTGATCTGCCCTTTGGTATTCTGCGACATGCTGACATAATATTTGCCAGGCAGAACAAATACATTCGATGATGGCAATCCGTCTGTAGCTGATGCCTGGTTTTCCCTGACAGAAAGATCGGCAGGATACATAAGATCCCAAATAATCTTATTCAGACCTTTCCTGACCGGACTCCTGAGTTCCCTTATAAAATTACCATCTTCATCAGTAATTGTAAATATAAGATAGGAGGGCAGTTCATCCTGTTCAGCCTTTAACTCTTCGAGTGTAGGGTAGGGAATATCTTTCTTCTCCTTGAAGGCTTCTGCTTCCCTTTTCTCCCTTTCTTTTTCCAGTGTGATAACACCTTCTTTTACCCAATATGTCAAAATAGCTCCCCTTTCAGGATTTGGGGCACTGAAATAATCTTCTCCCTGGAATCCTTTCTCCTTGCTTCCCAGTCCACCAAGGGGCCTCCATGTATTAAAGATAAGGGCCTCTTTTACTGGGAAAATATGTGCGGGTTTTTCAATTGTTTCTGCACTGATATCCCTCATTGGAGCATAGTTGTCAAGTACGTAAAATCCCCTGCCAAAGCTGGCCAGGACCAGGTCGTTTTCCCTTTCCTGTATGGCCATATCCCTTATATTTATAGTTGGGATACCGGCTTTTAGCTGCTTCCAGTTCTTACCCCCGTCGAAGCTCGCAAACACACCGTATTCCGTTCCTGCAAAGAGGAGATCCTTATCAACGTGGTCCTGTTCAAGGGCATATACGGCTCCTTCAGGCAAATTCCCACTTATATTTGTCCATGTTCTGCCCTTATCATCACTTCGGCAAACATAAGGAGTAAAATCACCGCTCTTATGATTATTGAATGCGGCAAAAACAACGTTTTCATCATGCTTTGAAGCAATAAGGTCATAAACATATGTGTATTCAGGTACTCCCGGGAACCGGTTTATTTTGAACCAGGTTTCCCCACCGTCGTCTGTTACACTTATCTGGCCATCATCAGTGCCGGCATAGATAAGACCTTCCTTTATTCTTGACTCATCAATGGAAACGATGGCCCCGTACCTTGATGTTGAACCATTCTTTGCCACTGCATCCATGGGCCATACCTGGCCCATTACAGGCCATTTGTTACGGTCGATATTCCTGTCGAGATCATCACTTATCACTTCCCATGAGTCGCCACGGTCGGAGCTCCTGAAAAGCTTATTAGATCCAAAATACAGTGTTTTATGGTTATTCGGGCTGATCATCAGGGGAGAATCCCAGTTAAAATTATACTCTTTTTCTCCCTTACCGGGTTGCGGTACAATATCAACCGCTTCACCGCTTTGCTTGTCGAACCTTACCAGGTTGCCATACTGTGATTGTGCATAAACGATATTCGGGTCTTCAGGGTCAGGAACCGATTCAAAACCGTCACCTGTAACCGTCACTATCCAGTCTGAAGATACTATACCATGGTCGCTGAGTGTCTGCGACGGACCAACCATTGAATAGTTATCCTGTGTGCCACCCATTATATTATAAAAGGGAAAATCATTATCCACGCTCACTTTATAGAATTGTGTAACCGGAAGATTGGTAAAGAACCTCCAGTTCTCACCACGGTCGGACGATTCGTATAAGCCACCGTCACTGCCTTCCATTACGTGAAGTGGATCATCAGGGTCTATCCACAGGCAGTGGTTATCCCAGTGCTTGCTCTTTTCTCCTCTCTGGGTGAATGTTTTTCCACCGTCGGTAGTCACCTGTGTGAATGCATCCATAAGATACACCCTGTTTTCATCCACAGGATCTGCAATTACTTCCTGGTAATAATTTCCGCTGGTTGATGTGCTGCTCATTTTTTCCCAGGAGGCGCCCCTGTTTGTTGAACGGTAAAAACCTCCCTGCCTGTCCTTGGCTTCAACAACAGCGTATAATATCTCCGGGTTGGCAGGTGAAATGTCCATGCCTATTCTGCCCTTATCGCCACCGGGCAGACCTTTATTTATTTCTTTCCATGTTTTACCAGCGTCGGCTGACTTATATATCCCCGATTCAGGACCACCGCCGAGGTATGTCCATTGCCTTCTTCTTCTCTGGTGGGCTGTGGCGTAAAGCACATCAGGATCGCGCGGATCCATATGTATCTCGTTGAAACCTGTATGTTCACTAACCTCCAGGATTTTTTCCCATGTTTCCCCGCCATCAGTTGTTTTGTATATACCACGGTCGCCACCGGCGCTCCACACCGGACCGTATGCAGCAACATATACCACGTTAGTATTGCGGGGGTCAATGGCTATCATACCGATATGTTCTGATTTCTCCAGCCCTAATTTTTCCCAGCTGCTGCCACCATCGATTGATTTATAGAGGCCGTCGCCATATGACACTGATCTCTGGTTATTGTTCTCTCCTGTCCCCACCCATATAACGTTATGGTTACAGGGATCCATTGCCAGGCAGCCAATTGAAAATGAGCCCTGGTCATCGAATATTGGTTCGAAGGTCACTCCCCCGTTTGTTGTTTTCCATACACCTCCGGCAGATGCCGCAACATAAAATTCAGAATGATCGTCAGGGTTAACGGCCAGGTCGGACAACCTGCCCGAGGTCAGTGCCGGGCCTATGCTTCTCAGTTTAAAAACATTAAGTGATACATCCGCAAGCGGGTCAGATGCATCCTCTTTATCTGTCTTACGCTGAGCCTGCATATCAGGTATGATCATCATCACTGCCACCAGGCCGATGATTATTTTCACGGTAAAGCTTTTCATAGAATTAGATTTTTAGTTTTGGAACACTAAGATAAAGAAAGTTTCCAAAAGCTCCCCCTTTTAACCGGAGCGAACCGACCGAAGGGAGCTCATGACCGGAGGGAATAACATTGCGGAGCTCGGCGACCGAAGGAAGCCAACGGGGTTAGGGGGATGTCAGGGCAGGGAGCATGGGGCATGGAGCAGGGATTAAAGGGAGTTGAGGGGGTTGAGAAGGTTGAGAAGGTTGAGAATGGTTGAGTTATAATTTTCCCATCCTACGTCCACCATAGCCCCGAGAATTCGGGGCGAAGGCGAGCTATGTGCAGGTTAAATGCCTTAGCACGAAGGTTGATTAAACGTTTCAATAATCACTTTCCTCTGGGCAACCCAGCCCTTTGAATCGGAAACCATAAGTATATAAACACCCGTGGTAATATCCGAGACATCCAGTGTTAGGTTGCCTCTTAATATGGTTTCCATTATTTTCCTGCCATTCATGTCCAGCAGGACCACTGACAGATCAGGCGGTGAATCAGCAGACAACCTGAGGTATTGGCTTGCAGGATTTGGATATACCCTGATATTGTAAAGATCATGAATGTTGGTTATGTACGGCATGAAATCATCTATGCCTGTGAACGGTTCCGTAGTGACGGTATCCATATCGGTGATATATATCTGGTCAAACAGCAGGTGAGCCAGGCCAAGATCATGTTCCTCGGGAACAATTTCCAGCCTGTCAATATCCGACCAGTCAAATTCACCACGAGGGTCGTACCATTCATTATACCAGGCTCCTTTCTCCGTCATATTTTTTAACGGGATATGCAGGTGATGCCATTGATTATCGAAACTTACCATGCTGTTATTTACAGTGATCCCCATTCTCCAGGGAAGGTCATCGGGACTATCGGTCTTGGTATCGAGGAAACGTACATCGAAAGATATTTGTGGAGAGTTACCCCTTACCACAAAATCCAAGGCATAATCTTCATCAACCAGGCGTGACAGGTCCCTGTCGGGTTGGAAATCAAGGACAATGGCCTGGTACTGGCTGGCCCCTGTCCAGTGGATGCAGTATTTACCGTTGTTTGGATACAGGCTGTAAAAGTAATCAAGTGTTCCATCGGTGTAGGAAGCTTCATTGACGAAGGAGGACAGGTAATCGTCATATATGACAAGGCCCGTTGAGTCAGGTCTCGGCACATATTCTGTCTGCTCGGGTATATTCAGGCCCAGGGCTTCAAGCAGCGGGATATTCAGGTCATGTTCAAACAGGCCGTTGCTGTTTTCCTCGAACAGGCCGAAGCCACCATGGTAGTCCCACATGGTCCATGCTAAATCCATGGCATCAAGGTAATGCGCAACGGTGTCGTACCATCTGACCCGGTCTGTCTCATCACTTGTAAGCTGGTACACTCCGAATTCGCCACAAAAGATAGGTACCTGTCTCTGATCCCTGAACTGGACGGCTATGTCTATCAGCTCCCTTACTCTGGAGGCTGTCCCATCAGTGGGGTAATTAGCGTAAAGGCCTTCCACCCAGGTGCCTTCAAAAAGGGGAGGCATTGAAGGCATTGTAGCTTCATCATAAGGGAAGGGAATATGTTCTATATCAACCATTGACGGTGTGTTCCATGAAGCCCCCTGGTGCGTAAAAAGAAAAGGGTCATAGAAATGGAATGTATATATCAGTTTATCATCATCGTAGGCAGGCATGGCGGCCAGGTTGTTATAACTGTTCCAACCGGCAGGTCCGACTACTATATAATGAGTGTTATCATGTTCCCTTATGGTTTCTATCACACTTTGTTGTATGTTATTCCACAGTTCATCAGCAATACCGTGAGGCTCATTCAGCACTTCGTAATAAATATATTCTGACCGGTCAGCAAATTCTGCTGCCATCTGTTCCCATACTTTGTTTAATATGGTTCCTACTCCGGGATCGGTATCTTCAGAAGGGCTGAAAGTATGGTTATCCAGGATAAGGTGTATCTGTAATTCTTCCGCCCAGTCCGCCACCTCAAGAAGGTTTTCAATAAATATATCATCAAGAATATAATCAGGTGCGCCATCCGTCATATAATGCAGGTTTATAGGCAGGCGTATTACATCGAAACCAAGACTCTGAATATTGATAAAGTCCTGCTTTGAATATTTTTTGTAATGCACTTTTCTGGCACTGCCGGCCTGGTACCAGCCGGTAAGGTTTACCCCTTTGGAAAAAGGGGTCTCCTTGCAAAAGGGGGTCTCCTGTGCACGTGCACCGCCCATGATCATTATAAATACCAGCATCCAGAAAAGTCTTTTCAACAGGAAATTAATCATAATAATATTTTGTGATTTTGCAACACTAAGATAGATAAAGTTTCCAAAGGCTCCCCCTTTTAACCGGAGCGAACCGACCGAAGGGAGCTCATGACCGGAGGGAATAACATTGCGGAGCTCGGCGACCGAAGGAAGCCAACGGGGTTAGGGGGATGTAAAAGCAGGGAGCATGGGGCATGGAGCAAGGATGATGCGTTTGAATTAAGAACACCGAATATCGAATTATGATTTAAGAATTTAAAAAATCTGCATTCGAAATTCTTCATTCGATATTCTACATTCAAACCTGCATTTACTATTCATATTATGAAAATCAATGCAGTCACTTTATTAACTTAAGGGCTTCCTCCATATACAGATCCCTTCCCTTCATAAAATCATCATATGTTTCTTCAATGAATATATCAGGCATGATAGGTTGTGTTTTATCCATTTCAACAGCTGTGGAGTAGTTACTGTTTCCGTAATACACCATTATACCTGAGTTATCCAGGGTGGTATGCTGGACATTGGTGCACCTGTAATTCCCGGCGCTGGGTGTGCCTATTATGGTGGCCAGTTTATGGTATTTAATGTGAGAGCAGAAATGTCCGTTGGTTGAAAAGCATCGGTTATCCATAAAAACAATAAGATTGCCCCTGAAGTTGTTTTCAGCCATGGGAACCGGATTAAGGAGGGATTCATACCTGTGTGCTTCTTTGAAATATGGCAGTGGTTCGTGCTCAAGGTAAGAAAAGAGGGCTGCGGCACAGTATGGATCCCCTCCGTCATTTCCGCGAAGATCAATTATAAGGTTTTTTGTATTATGTTTTTTTATTTCCCTGAAGCAACTGTCAATGAAGTTGTTAAAATAATCCCTTTCATCGTAATAGATAAAGGTATTGATTGTCAGGAGAGCATTCTTCTCATCATCAATAAATTCCATTTTTAATTCGGGTGTATCAAAATTACTGAAGACAATATCCCTGACTTCTTTTTCAGTAGCCGGTTCCAGTGTTTTGGTTATTTTCTTTTTTCCCCCCGGCAGGCTGTATGTTACCGTATATTCATCAGGGAACCCGAATCTGCGCACATAGATCATAGGAAACCTTCTGGCTACCATAACTATTTTACCGTGTATTCGCATTCCTTCGGAATAATAGTTATCTATCATTTCGTCTGTGATGTTTTTTACTGGCACATTATTGACTTCATGAATAATACTTCCCCGGGGTAACTGTTCTGATTCAGTGTATGAACCATCTGCTACTATTATATCTTCAACAAATTTTATCTGGACCGGAAAAAATTTATCATTACCTGATCTCCAGTATTCACCGGGCATCCAGATATTGGTATGACCATTTCCAATTGCGGCAATTATGGGAGTCATGAGTTTAAAGAACCCGTTCATGGGCAGCGAGTCGGTAATTCTTGCATACTGATTGTCAAAGAGCCTGTCCATTTCCTCTTCGGGAGTATAATCATACAGGTTAACCTGGTTTTCTTCGATTATCTTGCGAAACTGAAAAAAATCTGCCTGCATTTCATCAGGGCTGAGAATACGAATATTTGTCTGTGCTGAAATGGTAAGACTTATTAATCCGGCACTAAGAATTATGGTCAGGGTTTTCATGTATATGGCTTTTCCTGGAATGATATAAAAGGAGCAACAATTTACACATAAATTAATTTGTTTTCAATTTATTATTCGACCGCGCTGCGGTCGTAGGTATGGGGGTGTCCTGGCTTTACAATTATTTGACGCCTACGGCGTCAGGATTTCGTAAGAGTACATAAATGTCGACCCCTTTATAGGGGTCATATAATTGCAGACAGTACCTGAGAGTTAACCAACGACCCCGTAGGGGTCATATAATTGTAGACAGTACATTAAAAAATAACAAACGACCCCAGCGGGGTCGTATATTATATGGGGAATTATAAATCATATTAAATTTGAATACGATGCAAATTTCCATTATTTTTGCCGCACAAATTCCGGCCCCATTTTATCCGCCAAAGCCTTGGCGAAGGCGGAAGTTCAAGGGATTGATGACTTGTATGAATAAAATGGAGCATAAGTAGTTGGCCCCATAGTTCAAGGGATAGAACAGAAGTTTCCTAAACTTCAGATTCAGGTTCGAGTCCTGGTGGGGCTACAAGAAAAACCCCTTATGTAATTGTACATAAGGGGTTTAATATTTTATGTACCCCAATATTGTACCCCATTTATGTATTCAGAAAAATTATATTGGATGATTAATGGTCAATTTATGACGGAAGCTGAATTGTCGGTCTGCTACCCCGACAACAAAGAAACGCAACAGACATAAATACAGTTTAAATTGGATTTGCTGATTTGTTATCGGCTGGTGTTTTAATCTTCTATTCCGTTTCTTCTGATTCTAATTCTTTTGGTTCAGGTTCTCCTTCACCCTTCTCAACTTCTTTTTCAGGCTCAGGCTTAGTAATATAAGCAGTAAATGAGATCTTCCATTTCCCTTCAATCTTTTCCCAAAAAGTAATTTCAATATTATCCATTCCACCTGGTTCACCTTCATAAGTCCATTTCCAAATGTTATCACATATGAGCCAGGCACTACCATCGGTTACTTTTAAAATTACATTTTCTTTAAAATTTTTTGGGTTTTCAACAGACCAACCACTTTCTTCCCAACTTTTAAATAAAGCTTTGATTTCATTCCATCCAGCATAAATGGTATAGTCATTTTCACGTGTTTGAAGCCTGGTATCCAGATTATCCTGAACATGAACAGCAAGTAATCGTTCCATATCCATTGCAGCAGCAGCATCTCCTTCCTCTTGGATTACAGCCATAATAGCTTCCTTTTCTTTTTCAATGTCAATTTTTTCCTGACAGGCAGTTCCTGCCAATAGAATAATGGCAAATAATGTCAATAAAGTCTTTTTCATGATTAGTTGTTTAAGGTTAGTATTGCTTGAATGATAAAACATATTTCTATTTAACTTGCCGATAACGGTCAGCCTTAAGTTTGTAATTGTATTATTATTTGTTCCTTAAAAGTGAAAAGGAAACGGGTGATCTGAAACGGTCAATAGAAATAATGTTCTTAATACCGCATTAGTCCCATTTCCTTTTCTTCACTTGCAACGACCTAATTGGAATAATAGGCTTCCAGGCCTCTTTAAGGCGATAGAAATGCAAGTCTTTTAAAAACAACTAATATCAAATTTATGAGAAATTATTCAGAATCACTTGGCTTGGACATATCAAAATCTCATTTTGATGCTGTTCTTCATCAAAAGAAACTTCACCGGCAGTTTGATAATAATCAATCCGGGTTTAAAGCATTAAACAGATGGATAAAAGATCTAAATTATTCATGGAAAGATATTCTTGTTTGCTTTGAGAACACGGGTTATTATTCACTGGATATTGCTTACTTTTTGTCAAACCATGACATTGAAAGGAACTACCGTTTGTGTACCAGTGTAAAGGGGATAGGGCCAGTACTGGCAACAGAGTTGATATTACATACTCACAATTTTACATGTTTTAATTCCTGGAGAAAGTTTGCTGCTTACAGCGGAACAGTACCATATCCTTACCAGTCAGGATCCAGTATTAACTGGAGGGCAAAGATCCATCCCTTTTGTGATAAAAGACTGAAAAGCCTGTTAACAATGGGAGCTATTTGCGCTATGAAACTTAAACAATACTATAAAAAGAGAATAGAGGAAGGTAAGCCTAAAATGAGCGTAATAAATATTATTCGTAATAAGTTGATAGCAAGGGTTTTTGCTGTGATAAAAAGAGGAACTCCATATGTTATGTTGGACAAATATGCAGCTTAATTAAAAATTTGGAATTTATCTTGGATAGCGGTATGTTTTGTGCCGCTTTCCAGGTATTTTATTAGGTTATTGGTTCTTTCTTTTTCAATACATTATAGTCTTACTTGCAGTATTAGCGGCATTAAACATGACCGCATGGCGCTGGCTTTTTCTACTAGAATACTTTTTAAGTATGGAGGACTAGTTATCTTTAAGTTCTAACAAGCTATCTTGCTTCACTTTTACTATACCCCGTTTGGGTCTGTCCAGATCAATTATTATAAACACAACCAGCACGATTAGCAAGGTTAATAGTAATGTTGGAATATAGGCACGCTTAAGTCCTAAACCAGACGAATATCCCATCATTGCTAAGGAAATTATGAAAATAGTAAAAAGAAGAAACAGGATAATCTCCGGGACATGCCTTTTTAGAATCGCCATCCTTTCTCCTCTTGCATCATTTCGTTTAGAGAAGTTATAAAATAACCAGTAGTAACCGGCCTGGGATCTTTTTCAGCCGCTTCAATTGCAAGGGTCCACATCTTATCCTGAAGTTCGTCTGTCCTGGCATTGATTTCTTTTCTTGTCTCCTGCTCTGTCAAATCAATCCCACTGATTTCAATCCGCAAGTCAACATATTCCTGACATAAACGATGAAGAAGAGAATCATAGGGACTTGGTAAAAGCTTGGTTCTTAATAAGGCAGTACCTATTGTATTGGCTTCCTTAATCTCTGCATAGCTTCTGCTATCGAATCTTTGAAGAGCCATGTTAAATGTAAATCCCAATAGTAATGCCAAAAGTACTAATGTCCCTCCCTGAATTGCATTAGTTTGAAGTTTGATTTCTTTATCAGTCTTTTTCTGAGTAAACCTGCCGATTCTAAAACCAAGCTCATAAGCTATAATTATTATTATGAATAATATTAAAACAATCAATACACTACTATGATTATACATGATTTCTTTTTCCATAAAGTTAACTATAAAATAGATATTTACATTTCTTGTTTAATAGCTTACGCCCAACGGGAGTCTGTGTAAAAACCCGTTTTATCATATAAATTTACCAATTTCTACTGTTTGTCAGCGGTTTTAAGGGGATTAATTGCGGTTCTGTCGCATCTATTCAACCATCCACTAAATTACCGAATTAAATCTTATTCTATGCAGCTAAGGAATAGAATGATTTAAACATACTTTGTTCTTGAGTATTCAGTTGATCCTTCTTGATCATACGGTCTATCTCAATCCCTGTTAAAGTTCTTCTTGCTGACTCAAAATCCTTAAACCCTAAGCCAGTTGAATGCGCCATTTTATAAACCTATGATCCTGTTCTACAATATTATTCAAGTATTTACATTGTCTGATCTCAACATTAGTAAATGATCTATAGTTGTATAATTTGATGGCACTTTTGTTACTCCCACTTTTATCTATGTTGATCAACTCTGGCGTCCCATTATTCTCTATTGCTTTCATTAAGAATGACTGAGCACTCATGCGTTGTCTTCGTTTTGTCAGAAGAAAATCTATCGTATTTCCAATCTTATCTACTGCTCTATATAAAAAACGCCAGACACCCTTCACTTTGATATACGTCTCATCCATCCTCCATCTTTTACCAACTACTTTCTTTCTCTTTCTCATTTGAATCTCTATTTCTGGCATGAACTTATAAACCCATCTCTGTATAGTAGCATGGTCTACTTTTACTCCTCTTATTTTCATTATCTCTTCAATATCCCTATAGCTTAATGAAAACCTTAACTTGAAATATACTGCTTGTATGATAATTGATTTTGGAAAGCAATGACCTTTTGTATCCATTATGCTTAGTTTAGTTTTTTACTAAACTAAGAAATTAATGTTTTTACTTCAATAGATGCGACAGAATCAAGATTATAGATCAAGTATTTTTTCTGCAATTTCCCTGTCGCAGTCCATAATATATGGGATCCCGCTAATATCACCTGCCTCCCTTGTGAGAGCTGCAATATCATCCCTGGTGATATGAGCAAGAGTAAACTTCCGTGAACCGCACATTATCTGTCTGAGTCCCTGTTGAAGCCGTTTCATATAAGTATACAAGCCTATAGCACCTGTAGGAATCTCATCGAATCTTTCTCCATATTTTTTCCTTAGCTCAGGAGCTGTTTCAAATATCTCCTCTTTGGTACGTCCGAACCTTGAAACATAAACCGGCAGATCACCATCTTCGATAGCCAGTCCAAGATTTTTACCTACCATAGCGGCTGCCAGTGGCGCTCTAGCCATGCCTACCATTTTAAAATAGGGGGCACCCATGGCTAACCCTTTAAACATTTGATCTTCGAACGTAATTCCACTGGCGAATGCTGCCGCGGGCAGGTGGTTGCCCTTTTTTGCCATTCTGTCCAGGTAGTTATAAAAAAGTGACCATAGCTCAACTGGCGGAACACCCCATTCGTTCATCATCCTCCAGGGGCTCATACCAGTACCGCCACCTGCGGCATCTACGGTTAGCAGGTCAATCTTGGCTTCCGAGGCACATTTTACTGCCAGTGCAAGGTCGGCAGGCCTATAGGCCCCGGTCTTATGAAAGATATATCTGGCACCTGCTGCCCTGAGAACCTCAACCCTTTTAATGAAACTTTCAATTTCGACCATACCGAGCCTAGAATGACGTTCAAACTCATGAAAAACATTCTGGTTAAAGGCTTTAATAATATCCGGATCATGGGGGTCGGGCAGCACAATATAGCCTCTTTCCTTGAGCATCTGGGCACGTTTCAGATCCTTGATCTTTACCTCTCCGCCTATATCTTTTGCTCCCTGTCCCCACTTTAATTCAACAATCTCAACACCCAGTTTGTCAATAGCGTACTCCTGTGCACCTAATTTTGTATCCTCAACATTTGCCTGCAGGACAATGGCTCCCCATCCGTCATTCTGCCAATCCTGGAATGTTTTGATCCTTTTTTCGAGTTGTGGGGAGCGGATTACCCTTCCATTTTTGAAGGTGGATTCAGGATCCATCCCGCAAATATTTTCACCTATTGTGACAATAATGCCTGAAATGGCAGCCCCCACAGCCAGTCCCTCCCAGTTATTTTTCGCTATATTGGTTGAACCAAGGCCCGGGATTACAACAGGCATTTTCACCTTGATACCATTATCATGGCCAAAGTGCTGCTCAATATTTACATTTTCAAACAGTGCTTTGTCTGAGTTAGCTTCAATACCATGAGCTCCCCTGCAGGTACCCATTATTGAGAAGTGGGAGAGGTCGACGGGATACTCTTTTTCAGATGCCGATGAAATAATACCAAAGGGCTGCGGGTAGATGACTTCGGCACCTCTGTATGAAGATTTGCCTATGTCGCACATACCTATGCAGCCATCTATACAGGTAGCACACATTCCGCTGATGGGAACAATTGAATCCTCTGTCCGGTTCTTGGTCAGAGTTGCTGCTGATGCATTTATTTTTCCGTACTTCATTTTATTATCCCCAGTATTTAAACGGTTTTTGATATTTCAGGTTCTATTTTATAGCATGTTCCACATTCATTTTTTAATCCCATCCAGCAGTTAAAGCTGTCTTCATTCGGGATGCATGTCGGTTGCAGACTGTTATAGCAGCCATTACAGAGTACAATATCCTTTTCGGTCCCCGTGCATCTCAGATTACATGCGGGGCATACGTACATGCAGCCTCCGCACTTCCTGCAATCCTCTGAATTCCTGTCAAAAGGTGTGGTGATCTCCAGAGTGTCACCCCTGCTGACAAAACCTATGGCATTGGCCATCATCTGTTCGTTGCACATTCTTACACACAGCCCGCATAATATGCAATCATTCCATTCCGGTTCGAATCTCACCTGTTTCAGTCCCATTTTGGATGCAAGATCCTGTAAGGTCTTTGATGTAGGGCATTTAGCAATAAGAAGTTCCAGGATCATTTTACGGGTTCTCACAATCTTTTCCGAGGAAGTATGTACTGTCAGACCCTCTTCAACGGGATATGTACAGGAGGTTACCATCTTCTTCTTCTCTCCTTCACCTATCTCAACCACGCAGAGACGACATCCTCCCCATGATGTTAATCCATCCATGTAGCAGATTGTGGGGATGTCAATACCCAGGAACCTTGCAGCCTCAAGTACTGTATATCCCTCTGGTGCATCAAATCGTATCCCGTCGATCTTTATTTTCATTGCTCTACTCCTTTCAGTTCGTAATTTTCTTTAAGCTTTTCTAGGAATGATCTTCCATCATCCGTTTCAAGATCACACCTGAGGCATCTCTTTGCCTCTGTGATTGCCTGCGACTCAGTTAATCCCTGGCAGACCTCAATAAGGTTATATTTCCTTTTATCGGGCTGTAGCAGCGGCATTTTTGAACGCCCGACTTCCCGTAGTTCATCCATCTCATCTTCGGAGAATTCCAGTGGTGGTATATATTTTGAAGGCCTTGTAATTTTATATTCCCTTTTTATCTCTTTCCCTGTCAGGTATTGCTCAATTGACCCGGCAGCTATTTTCCCGGAGGCAACTGCATCCACAACCGTATTGGGTCCTGTAACCAGGTCTCCTCCTGCAAATACACCAGGCCTCCCTGTCGTAAGGGTTTCCTGGTCAACCACGACTGTATTCCAGCTTGAGAATTCAAGTCCCTCATTCTCCAGGAAGGAGACATCCGGTGTTTCGCTAATTGATATAATAAGGGTATCGAGCTCTACTATGAATTCAGAACCTTTAACAGGGACCGGCCTTCTCCGGCCTGATTCATCAATCTCCCCAGGTTTCATCCTGATAAACTCACAGGCCTTCAGCTTTCCTCCTTCTGATATAATCCTTTTTGGGGCTGTAAGGTATTCGATTTTTATCCCCTCTTCCTGGGCTCCTTCTACCTCTTCCCTGTATGCTGGTATCTCATCTATTGTCCTCCTGTAGAATATTGTTACATCTTCAGGTTTAGTTGTGCGCAGCAGGCTTCTTGCGGCATCGACCATTGTCACACTTTCTGATGCCTCGGCTCTCAATATACGTCTCGCAGCATCAACTGCAGTATTTCCGCCTCCTATAATGCCTACTCTTTTCCCGATTTCTATTTTTCCCCCGAGGTTTAATGACGACAGGGCTTTCATCCCTGGCATGACACCTTCGGCCTCTTCCCCTTCTAGGTTAAGCTTCAATGATCTATCCGACCCGGTGGCAATAAAAACTGCTTTATAGCCCTCTTTGAAGAGGCTCTCAATCGAAAAGTCCCTTCCAAGAGCTTTGCCTGTTTTAATATTAATTCCGGAACTCCTTATATAATCCAGGTCATATTCAAGGATCTCCCTGGGAAGCCTGTACTCCGGTATCCCCTGGCTAAGCATTCCCCCCACCACCTTTTCTTTCTCAAAGACTGTTACCTCGTATCCCTTTTTTGACAAGTAGAACCCGCATGTCAGTCCTGCCGGTCCCGATCCTATAATAGCTACTTTCAGGCCATTGGATTCTGCCATAGTTCCTACAGTTAAGCATAGTCCTTTATCAATGCCATAATCGGTAACAAACCTTTTAAGATCCCTTATGGCAACCGGTTCATCGCCTTCTCCAGATTTACACCTGGTTTCACATGGGTGGTGGCATACCCTTGACAGAACCGAGGCGAACGGATTATCTTTCTTAATAATTTCAAGAGCCTCCTCAAATCTCTGGTTGGCTATCAAAGCGATATAGAGAGGTGCCTCTGTATTTATCGGACAGGTATACTGGCATGGTGATGATACTATTTCCTTGCAGACTATTGCATTACATCTCTTTTTATCTATATGTTCAATATATTCTTCCCTGAAGTAGCGAAGTGTTGCAAGCAAGGGGTTGGCTGCTGACTGTCCCAGGCCACACATGGATGCATCTTTTACTACCTGCCCAAGTTCTTCAAGCAGGTCAAGGTCCTCTCTTTTACCCTTACCCCTGGTTATCCGGGTGAGAATCTCCGTTATTCTGTGGGTCCCTTCCCTGCAGGTAGAACATTTTCCGCACGACTCTTTCTGCAGGAAGCTTGTAAAATAACGGGCGATATCAACCATACAGGTATTTTCATCCATTACAATCATTCCTCCTGAGCCCATGATTGAACCTGCCTCCTTGAGGCTTTCAAAATCGACCGGAAGGTCGAATAATTTCTCCGGGATACATCCTCCTGCAGGTCCTCCGGTTTGTATGGCTTTCAGTTTCACATTTCCTTTGGGGCCGCCACCAATGTCATATACTATTTCACGAATTGATGTTCCCAAAGGCACCTCAATCAGTCCCGTATTCTTAATTTTCCCAACCAGCGAGAATATTTTGGTACCCCTGTTTCCTGGTATACCAACCTTTTTGTAATTCTCAGCACCCTCCCTGATAATAACCGGTACGTTTGCCAGGGTTTCTACATTGTTGATGCACGTAGGGTGGCCCCATAGACCTTTATTTACCGGGTATGGCGGACGCTGTTCAGGTTGGGCAAGTTTCCCCTCTATCGACTTAATTAGTGCCGTCTCTTCACCGCATACAAATGCACCGGCACCCCTGACAATCTCGATATCGAATTCGATCCCCGTACCAAGGATCTGCTTTCCAAGCAGGCCCATGAACCTGGCCTGCCTGATAGCTATCATTGTATGCTTCAGGGCCAATGGGTATTCACTTCTTACATATATATAGCTTTTGGTGGCGCCGATGGCAATACCGGCGATTATCATACCTTCAATTATCAGATGGGGATTTCCTTCCAGAAGACTCCTGTCCATATATGCCCCGGGGTCACCTTCATCAGCGTTGCAAACCAGGAATTTCTGCTGTAATTTATTTCCTGACTTTCTTGCAATCTCCCATTTTATCGCGGTGTGGAATCCTGCACCACCTCGTCCTCTCAGCCCTGCACTCTTTATCTCGTTAATAATGCTTATAGGGTTGGGGTCTGTGAGAACCTTTAATAGGGCATCATATCCTTCCCTGACTATGTAATTGTAGATCCTTATGGGGTCAATCAGCTGGTTCTTCCCAAGTATTGTTCGGGTCTGGTTACTGAAAAAAGGTATATCCTGCTGCGACCTGTATATTTTATCATCTTCAGGTTGCCTGTATAGCATATCCTCAATAACTGTCCCATTCAGGGCTGCCTCAATTATTAATGGAACCTCATCCATTTTTATTTTTGGATATACGTTATTGCCGGGCTCAACTATAATAAAGGGATCCATCTCACAGAAACCCAGGCAGCCTGTAACCCTGAGGGATATTTTTTCATGAAGATTGTGTTCTATAATGTATCGTTTTATAATCCTCATAATGTCATTTGATCCACATGCCTGTCCGCTAGTTCCGGCACACAATACCAGGCAGGGTTTATTCTCATCCGGGTTAATCCTGATAAGACTGAGGAAATCAGTGAAATTCTCAATGGATGAGATCTTTTTCATAAAGAGCTTCTTATTATATTTACCATAATCCTTCCATAATTACTATACATCAAGGATATGCCCCTTACAGCCCCTTCGGGAGCAAGTCTGGACATTCCCACCACCCTCAACAAGCATCAGAATCATTGGTGCACTGCATTCAGGACATACTGAACTGCCTGCCAATTCCGAGTGACAGTGAGGACAAAAGAAATTGACCTCGGTATTGGGCGGAATTTCATGTTCGGACTCAACGTTGTAACTGCCGTAAAGGGAAGAAAGTCTGAGCCATCCATGTTTACGGTTAAATGCTATTGTTACATGTATACAGGGGTAATCATCAATAACATGTTCAGGATTCATAAGGCTATGATTGCAATTGGGACACACCAACTTGATGGGGAAAATACGCTTATCCTCAATTTGGATCTCTTGATTCGCTTTACTGGCACGGGAAATAATTTTCCTTACATCCTTTGGCTTTACTTCGGGCAAATAGTCTCCATCTACAACCACGACGGGTCCTATTGCACAGCAACCGAGGCAGGCAGCCGTTTCGAGAGAGAACATCATGTCTTTAGTTGTTTCCCCGGGTATGATGCCCAGCTCATTCGACAGGCCATCGACAATCCTTGAACTGCCTCTTACATGGCATGCTGTTCCTGAACATGTTGTTATAATATGCTTTCCCTTGGGATTGAAGCTGAAGGTTTTGTAAAAACTTGCAACCCCATATACATCTCTCAGGGTTATATTCAGTTTTTGGGCAACAATCTTCAGGGAATCTTCTGGAAGATAATTGTAACGCTTTTGTATCTCCTGAAGTATGGCGATAATAAAATTACCGTGCTTGCTGATACATTCGTTTACAACCACCTCCTGTTCTATCCTACTTTTTGTTATATCCATTCAATCGCAGCTTTTTTTCAACAAAAAATTGTTATGCATATTCTTCACAGTGCCAAATAATTCTTTCCGGTTTTGCATTCATGCAACTCTTTCGGTTGTCACAATTTTTACAAATTCCGTTCAGGGCTGGCTTATCCTCCTTTGGCTTTCTTCTGAAAATTGGAATATTTTCAATTACAGGAATTACACGGCGGTAGGAGTAGACTTCGAACTCCTCACAATACTGTACCGGCCTTTCACCATCCTTGATGTAAATACATGAGGATTTATTCTTACAGGTAAGACAGATTCCTTCGAGGCGATTCTTGTTGGTAATTATATCTCTCATATTTTTGCAGTTAAGAATGTAACATGTAATCTACCTGACCAGGAGACAATCGGTGTGCCAGTTAACTGATAATTATATTAAATGTTTAGAGTTAAGGAGAGAGTAATAAAATTATTGGATCTATATTTAACTATAAACCAATGCATTAATCAAATTTTACGGTTGTTGATACAATTCCTGACGAAAATTCTTTTTCGCTCCTGTAAGGTTCAGAAAGCGGGGAATTATGAATCACCGGATCAAAATTTCCCGGCAGGTCTACTCCTGGTCGGGGGTTCCCTGTTTGTTTATTTTTTCCCGCAGGGTTTTACGGTCTATCTTCAGGATCTCGGAGGCCCTGGTTTTATTTCCATTTACACTCCTGAGTACATTCTGTATATATTCAGCCTCAACCTCGGCAAGTGACCGGGAAACTCCCTTTTGCCTGAGGGCTGAAAATCTCATTATTGAGGGCAGATCGGGTACATCAATTATCACTTTATCTGTCATAATTGTAAGACTCTGAATTACATTCTGTAATTCCCTTACGTTGCCAGGCCAATTATAATCCTGCAATACCTGCAGGGCTTTATCAGAAAATTCAGGCAGCCTTTTATTATATTCCCTGGCATATTTATTGGTGAAATAATTTATCAGGAGCAAAATATCATTTCCCCTCTCCCGGAGCGGAGGAATATTAATATTAATTACATTCAGGCGGTAAAAAAGATCTTCACGGAATTCATTCCTTTTTACCATTTCAGAAAGATCAACGTTTGTTGCTGCTACCACCCGTACATCTATTTTTTGTGGCTTCTTCGAGCCTATCATGTATACCTCCTTATCCTGCAGTACGCGAAGGAGTTTTATTTGCATGGAATGACTTGTATTACTGATCTCATCGAGGAAAATAGTACCTCCGTCAGCAGTATGAAAAAATCCGGCACGTGTTTCATTGGCCCCTGTAAAAGTTCCTTTCAGGTGTCCGAAGAGTTCACTCTCAATAAGTTCTTCGGGAATTGCACCGCAATTTACAGGCACAAACTGGGAGGATGCATGTGGACCACCGTAATGAATGGCCCTCGCAACAAGTTCCTTACCCGTTCCGCTTTCTCCCGTGATCAGAACAGTTGCGGGTGAACGCGATACTTTCCTGATCGATGTATATACCTCTCTCATTGCCTCTGATTCCCCGATAATTCCCTTCAGAGGAACACTCCTCAGGTATGGTTTGAATGTTACTGCCCTCCTTGAGTGCAGCTTCTTAAAAGCCCTGTCAACAGCTCCGAATAATTCCTCGTCGGTAAAAGATTTCGCCAGGTACTCCTCAGCACCGGTTTTTACCGCATCAACAGCTCCCTGGATAGATGGATAGCCTGTTATCACCAGTACTTCAATATCCTGAAGATTTGCCCTGATATGTTTAATCAGTTCCATACCGTCAACTTCAGGCATTTTAAGGTCGGTAATTACCAGGTTAACCTCAGTTCTTTCGAGTATATCGATTGCATCGGGTACATTATGGGAGGTATATACGGTGTACCCCTTCATTGTCAGGTTTCTTTTAAGCACTTCGAGCATATCCTCTGAATCATCAACCACGAGGATCCTCCTCTCATTAATTGTTTTTTCGTTTATGTTTAATTTTTCCATCTCATTTGTTGGTAAATGGTAGACTTATCTCGAACTGTGTTCCCTTTCCCGGTTCACTGGCAACTGTTATATACCCCTTATGCGAATCAATAATCCCCTTTACGACTGACAAACCGAGCCCAATACCCTTTCCGGCCTTTTTTGTGGTAAAAAAGGGATCGAAAATTCTCTCTGATACTTCCCGGCTCATCCCAGACCCTGTATCTCTGATAATTATTTTTACATGTTCATCATCATGTCCGGTTCTGATGTCCAGTTTTCCACCCTGTGGCATGACATGCATTGCATTCACAATGATATTCGTAAGAACCTGCTCAATCTGAACCGGATCTACCGTAATGAGAGGTAATTCAGTGTCGGTGAAAATGGTAAGCAGTATTCCCTCTTTATGGCACCTAGATTTAAAAAAATATATAGATTCTTCAACCAGGAAGTTAATATCCGTAATTACTTTTTCAGATTGGGTGGCACCTGAAAAGGCCATAAGTTTCTTGATTATCTCCCTTGCATGCAGTGATGATTTAATAATTTTTTGAAGGTCCTTTTCTGCCTGCTCCGGCAACTCCTCACATTTAATTGCCAGTTGGGCAAATCCTATGATACTTCCCATTGGTTCATTCAGTTCATGAGCAACCCCGGCAGCAAGTTCACCAACTGTAGCAAGCCTGTCAGCATGGTGCAGCTGGTTCTTGAGATTTATTTTTTCCTCTTCTGTCTCCCTTCGTTTTATTATAATACTAAGTTCATTCGTAATTGTATCTATCAGTTTTCTTTCCTCTTTCAGGAAAGGTCCTTCATCCATCCTGTCACGCTTTTCGGTATAAACAACCTCCAGCACCCCTCTTTTCTTTCCATTAACAACTATGTCGGCACTGAGCTTATCCCTTCCTGCAACGAATTCAGGCAGTGAATAGTCAAATTCATCGAGGATAATTCTTGATTGAGTTATTTCGGGATACTGCCAGGCCGGAGGTATCAGCTCCATTATCTGGTAAAGAATATCCTCGAGCAGAATATCTATCTGTTTGGAAATCATCGACATGCTATACAGGCAGGTGAGTTCCTTGACACGCTCCTGCAGTGCCGCTTTTGAGTAATGGTTAAGTATAATTAAACCAAGGGTCTGTGCAAATTCCTCCACTTCATCTGTCCCGAATTCAGCAAAAATATCGTGCTTCATATTCTTAATCTGTATAAGGCCGATCCTTTCATTGCCGAAAAGGAATGGTATTATTGCAAGTGATTTAACGTCTGACAGCACTGAAGTAAAAGCAGGATTAACTGGTGTGGTCCCTTCTCTCTCCTTAAGGAATAGAATCTCATCACTGCTGGCCCTGAAAGTTCCCCTAGCAGAAAAGAATGGCAGGGTGGAATCGAATTTATCTTCAAGTATCTCAAGCCACATTTTGATTCTTCCACTTGAACTATCGGCATTTGAAACTGGTTGACTTTTTTGCAGCTCCTCGTATGATAATATATTATACGAGAAAGACCTTTTCGAGAATTTCATCAATTCATACTGCAACTGTTTATCCGGTACTTTAAGCAGCTGAACTATATCTGAACAATTAAGGAAATCGGTCAGCAAAGTTGAAATATTCCGGATAAATTGTGACCTGGTCAGACCACTGTCTGCTATCTGCAGGATTTGATACAATAATGAGTTCAGTTCAACCCTCATTTTATCTTATTTGATTGGAATAATTGAAAGCTTGAAATCAATACATTTATCGATCTTTCCCTCATTCGAAAACAAAGTTATTCAAAAAACAGGTATATCCCTCCTGTCCGCTGGATCAATCATGGTTTGACATATTGATCGTATGAATTTAGTGAATTTTATTCTAATTACGAGGAAAGAACATCTGACTTCCGTCTTACGCCTGTATCTATTATACCTCCCTGCCAATCATCGCTGCCATTTAGACCAGGTATAATGCTAGTAGCAATGCCGCCTCCCACCTGTCAAGCCTCTTTTTCTGAACGGTGAACATTGTGGCTGCCGGTACATCTCTTCCCCCGATAACCAGTCCCGTGAGTCCTGCAACAATATATATCCAGGTCTTCACAACTGACTGTCTCCGGTTTTAGGAGGTCAGTTTGACCGGTTTTTCCACAAGAACTCTGGAGGAGGATTGTTTTTTCAATCTGTGTATCAAATGTTGACGATCATTTAAGGAATCATGGGTTCCTCTTAACAAAGAAGGGATGGGTCTTATCTCCTGCATATGATATCAATCCAGTTGAGGCAGGGACAGGCTTGAAACTAAATATTAGTGATAATAATAATTCATTAGACTTGGATCTCGCTATAAGTGTTTGTGAGTTTTTTAGATTAGAAGAAGTGGAGGCAAAAAAAATCATTAATAAAGTTAAAATGGCGGTTAAACAGTGACGAAACATAGCTAGTAAATATCAGATACCAAACCAAGAGATTGAACTAAAAAGGCTGGCATTTATTAGATCTCAATAGATAACTCGCCCCTCTGTATATCAACTAATTTATCTTATTAATTCGGGTCTATCAACGATCATCATATTATCAAATTTAAACTTAACCAGTGGCCCTAATTCAGGGTAGTATTATATTCTGCTTTTTTTAAACTGCTCATACTTCAATAATGTCTCGGCCAGAAGTTTCTTTAAATCCTCATTCTCACGGCTAAGTAACGTGACTTCATCGGATGTAGCCTCTCGTTTTGTGTCTCCACTTAAACGCTTCTTGCCTCCTTCAAGAAAAGCTTTACTCCAACGATAATACAGATTAGGATTGATACCTTCACGCCGGCAGATGGTTGCTATGCTATCTTCACCTCTTAATCCTTCAAGTACAATCCTGATCTTTTTTTCAGAGGTGAATTGGCGACGTGTTTTTCTTTTGATTTACCGGACAATGGCTTCCGGATTTTTTTGTTTTTTTTCTGTCATTTGAACTAAAATTATGGTTAAGATAAACATTTAAAATGTCTCTCTTAACTTTTAGTTAATCCGAGTCCGAATTGTTTGAAGACCTACACTGTATTATTGTTAAAAGTCAGTCTAATGACAATCATACTTGAATAAATATCCTTTGATATTTCAGTATACAGGCCGAGTACCAAATTTGGTAGTTTTCATACTTACCAGTTTCTTAATAAGTTTCATTTTTAATTTAAAACCGGTAAACTCAACCAGACCAATTGATTCTTTATTCATAAGATCCGTTTTGCGAACTATATCTGCAACAGCACCAGCTACTTTTGGTAATCTTTCTTCCATAACCCATTCTATATCATCCTCTTCATTCAGAAGGTATACTGGGTTTGAGATCATATTCACCAAGGGCACACCGGCTTCATACCAATCTCCGCCATCAGTGGGTGGATAATCTCCTAATGGTCCTTCAGGTGGTAATAAAAATACACGATCCAAAGAATTACTTTTAACGCTTTCCAATACAGCGTTAACCATTCTCGCATTAAAAGGAACAAATATCCCTGTTCCTTCAGGTTGACCACTATGAACAAGTTCTCCTTTATGATTTTCTATAGCTTCTTTTGCTATATGTTCAATGGTTATTTCAAGAGCCACCTTAGGGACAATATCCTTCATATGATCCCTAATGAAAGTGCGGGTTCCAATAGAACCATAGAAATGACCTGCAGTAAAAAGTATTAATATTTTTCTCTTATTGATTCTCTCTTTTGAAAAATGTTTTGCCAGAGCTAAAACAACAGCACACCCTGAAGCATCTTCTACCGGAGATTTAAACGGTGAATCATGATGACAGTGCAGGATTACTATTTCATCGCTCTGTCCGGCTATCTCCCCGATTATGTTATTGGTAATTTCAGACATGTATTCTCCAATGTGGATCATTCTTACGCGCGTTTCACCTTTTTTTGCAAGCTCACGGAGTCTTGGTCCATCATTCCTGCTTACCCAGAACCCCGGTAACGGCTTATCCAGGATATTTTTTTCCTTGAAACCATATGGAGCATACATCCGGTAAGACCCGCCAGGCTGATCTTTTAGAATCCCAATAAATCCGATGGCTCCATTTTTAATTGCTTTCCTGTAAAAATGCCAGTTCAATCTTACCCAGGTAGCCGGATGTTTAATATCAAGCAAAGTACCCTCTGGATCATATTGGCCAAGTGAAAATTTTGCTATAAGTTTAACATCAAGCATAGGAAAACAAATATCAGTTAGAACGATCTTCCCTTTCCAATCACCGCCTTGAAATAGTTTTCCAGGATCAGCGTAAACCAGGTTTCCTTCTATTCCCTGTTCCGGAGTATAAGCACTGAACGGTATCCATTGTGCCATTATTGGCTTGAATCCTTCCCCCTCATCAATCTCGAGAACTGCTTTCTTAGTTTCCTTGTATACTACAGGGATAGGTTCTTTATGAACATTTTTAAGACCGAAATCCTTCAATTGTTCCATTAAAAAGAACTCGTTTTTATGTCCGGCAGGACTTCCTGCTCGCCTCGGACCAAAACTTGACATATTTTTGATCCATTCCATCATCAGAGAAGTGTCAAAAGAATTACTACTTATATTTTCCATAGTTCTCTCAGGATTTTTAATTTATTATTTTCACGATTGCTCATAACGCCGCGCTAAACGAAGTTTACTCTCTTCGCCCTGCCTGCCTTTGGCAAGGCAGGGCTCAGTTCGTGAGATCGCTCCGCTAAGTTCGCACTGAGGGCGAAGGCTGCCGAGCTTGCTCGAGCAGACTGTAAAGCCCGCAAGGGCGGTACCAAATTGCGTTTAGTCCCGAGTACTCGGGATTCTAGCACGTTTTGGCTCGATGCCCAGTTAAAGCTGATTTATTAGATAAAGTTACAAAAACAATTTGGTTTATTGTTGGGCGCTGGCTATTTTTAATAAACATCTAATCATCTTAAAACCATTTATATGGAGTTCCGTGTAATGGATTCTTTTCTTTCCAGTCACTTTTCTCATAATTACTCCACCAAACTTGATATATATCCCTTACCATTAATATTTCAAAACCTTTTAATCCTTTATAATTATCAATTAATGTTGTATCATATAAAACTGGGTTTAGAGAACCATAACCACTTCCGTTTCTTATTCCTTCAATTGTCCATAACAAACATTCCCCAAGTATGATATATTGTCTATCATAAGGGAATGGCACCCCTGATGAAATTGGATTAACAGGAAAATCTTTGATATGAGATGTGTCTTTTGAAAAATCTATAAGAGATTGGACGTGGGTTTTCGTAAATTTTGGCATTAAAAGCCATAAATTCTCTCCATTTTCTCCTTTTTCATAGCATTTGTATGTTCCATTCTTAAGTTGTTGTACAAATTTCTCAACATTTGGATTATTTAGGTCAAATTTCTCTTTTTCGCAGCTAATGCAAGAAATAGTCAAAATGGTCAATAATAAAAATCTTTTCATGGCTATCAATTTTGTTAAAAGATAAAAAAATCTGTTTAATAAAGTTACAAAAGCAATTTGGTTTGTTGTTATGCTTAGTGCTTGATTTCTTCCTTTTTACTATTAATCATATTTTCAATAAAAACTCCTTTCAATATTTTATCGTATTGTTGTTAAATAATTTCATTTCAGTCACTATAAATAAATCCACATAATCGTTTCTTTCCTAATATTTATTAACATTTCCTTTTTATTTCAAATATGTTTTAAACTGGAAATATCGTGGTACACGTTTCATGTAGGCACGATATAAATCACCATATTGTTTCAAACAGGCTTCTTCCTCTGCTATAGTTCTATAATGACTGAAATATTTCGAGATAATTAGTATGAATAGTGCAAGCCAAGAACCAATAGCAATACAAATCCCAAGACCTGAAATAAACAACATGTGTATCTGAGGATGGCGTGAAATTCTATAAAGTCCTTTGATAGTCGGATGATTGGGTGGCATATTCTTAAAATTAGAGAGTGCAATGATAAATCCAACCAGTCCAAGTAGAAATAAAATAATTCCAGGCATGAAAACAACAGTTCCGATTTTTATTGGACTAAAAATTATTAACACTAAATAGAAAAGAACTGATACCTTTCCAATAGCATAAAAAACTCTCTGTTTTTTACTCCAGCTGAATCTATCATAATAAAAAAGCTTTGCCCGAACAGCCTTTGGAAAGGTCATAAGAAAAACACCATATATCAGATAGAATAAGCATACTAAAATCCATCCATTAAGCCATCCTATTTCAAGGGTAGGAAATAAATCTAGTTCTATCATAATGTTAACCCCCTATCTATATTCAGAACTACTTCATTAATAAATCTTGCAGAATTCGAAAATTCATATAACGGTTTTCGGTATGAAACGTTGCACATTTCAAAGCACTTTGCTGTCAACCTTCTAAACCGTTGATTAAATGTTATTTCGCTCATATAAAGCACTATCTGCGAAATGTTTTATGACTGCGTGTTAACCGAAGTACAATTATAGAGTAAAATATAACCCTGTCGGTAAATTTATTCTTTTGCATGATTATTTTTAATCCACTTCTTAAAGATAAAGCCGACAATAGCACCATAAGCCAAAAAGCCGCCAAGTGTATATATATTCCAGAATAATTGATCTTTTGTTGCGATAGATTCATACATCAAAGGATGAGAAATTCCCCAAAGTGAAATAAGTAGCCAAAGTAGAAATCCATATAACAACCCCTTGCGAGTACCTTCTATTTTTATGAACCTGATTAATTTCGAGTATATTAAAGTAAATAGAATACCAAAAAAAACGCCAATAACTAATTTGGTCCAAATGAAATACCAGACATTGATCTGATCTGGTTCAAATTTACCTTCAGGAACCATTTGTGCTCCATAGACAATCCTTGAAACAATAGCTCCATTAAAAAACAAAGCAATGCCCATGATAAGACCTGAAATTAAACCTGCAAGAAAAACTTTTTTTACATTCATGATTTAATTCCTTTTTAATTGATACTTGTATATTTTATTATCTGAATTTTAATCTTAAGTCAGTATTTCGGTTAACAAAATAGTAAAAGTTAAACTTATTTTCTTAATATTCTTTTCTTAGTATGTTCGTTAAGGTAGATAGTTTACAAAGTTAAAGACACATGCTTTACACCCAATTAGTGCTCAGCCTTGTTGATTTTTCTTTTTCTCTTATATCATTTTCATTAAAGTATCCTAAAAGTACATTTCGGTAAAAGACTTTCCAAATTCCATTTCCAATTTCCTCAGCTGCAACTCTTTTCCCGATGAGTGCTCTGGTCATATAAACCCAGTAATATAACTTCCATCTTACAGATCCGTTTTGTGTAGCATTCATTACTTTCATATTTGATGGATACTGATATTTCCTTATTCGTTCCGGGAATGGTATTTTTGAGTGTGTATGCACTTTAGCCGGTGTTTCCATATCCAGAGCTTCATGTGGTCTTATATAATTATATTCTTTTACAAAAGCATTTAGTTTCCTCTGTTGTGATTTTAAGTCATAAGCTGCAGGCTTTGCACATGCGGC
>CAZNYS010000034.1:0-36186 GCA_964577305.1 uncultured Rikenellaceae bacterium | reverse complement strand
AAATCTTATCCAAAAATGTATTCAAGTAACTTAAAGAAAATCAAAACATTAATTTTTTTGATCCTAATTTCGGTGAGTGTTATTTCTCAACCCCCAGGAATAAATAATATAAAGTGGAGATGTATTGGACCGGCTCATTTTGGTGGAAGAGTAACATGTATTGCCGGTATTCCCGGTGACTATAAGACTTATTTTATAGGAACGGCAGCAGGCGGACTGTTTCGCACAACTAACGGAGGTACAATATTCAATGCGGTCTTCGATGAAACAAATTCACCGTCAATTGGTGCTATAGCAATTGCTCCTTCAGATAAAAATATAATTTATGTTGGCACAGGTGAAGGGGACCCAAGAAATGATATATCTTTTGGTGATGGCATTTACCGCTCTGATGACAATGGAGAAACCTGGATGCATTTTGGGCTTGATAATACAGAGAGGTTCTCATCAATAGTCATTCATCCTGATGACCCTGATATTGTGTATGCAGCAGCTATGGGTGAGGCATGGTCTGAGAGTAGTGAACGGGGTGTTTACAAATCTGTTGACGGGGGAAAATCATGGGGAAAAATCCTTTTTGTAAATAATACCACAGGAGCTTCATCAATATGTATCCATCCTGATAAACCTGATATTATCTATGCCGGAATGTATGATTACCTCAGGAAACCCTGGCACTTCAGGAGCGGAGGCCCTGGCAGTGGTTTATACCGAAGTAAAGATGCAGGGGAGACCTGGACCCTTCTTACTGATCCTTCACTGAACAATGGCCTGGCGGGAAAAAAATTGTTAGGAAGGATAGATGTTGATATTTCATTGGCAAATCCTGATGTAATATATTCTATGATAGAGTCACAGGAAGAAGGAGAATTATGGAGGTCCGATGATGGAGGTGAAACCTGGAATATGGTTTGCGATAATCGTAGAATTAACAACAGGCCTTTCTATTATACGACGCTTTCTATCAGCCCTGAGGATCCTTATAAAGTATGGGCTCTGGCCGGTTCTCTTTATTTTTCTGCAGACGGGGGTCAGAACTTCAGCAGAAACAGGGGAACTACATTTGGTGACCACCATGCTTTCTGGATTGATCCTGAAGACCCGGATCATGTACTTAACGGATGCGATGGAGGGGCTTCTGTGTCATATGACAGGGGAGCCAACTGGACTTACCTTAATAATATTCCCATGGCACAGGCTTACCATGTTGGATATGACATGCAATATCCATACAATATTTATTCAGGATTCCAGGACCACGAGATATGGAAAGGACCCTCGCAACGATGGGCTCAGACAGGAGCAACAGGAAAGGACTGGACACGCCTGCGCGATATGGCTGACGGCATGAATGCATTTGCTCATCCTTCAGATAATAATATAATAATATATAACGGACACTTCGGGGATATAACAAAAACTGATTTAAGAACAGGTGAGGAACGTTTTATCCAGCCATATCCAATAGGTCCTTCAGGTACCAGTGCAGCCTTCGAAGAATACCGGTTCAACTGGGACTCACCGATTGTTTTGTCACCCCATGATCCTGAAATATTGTATTACGGAGGGAATGTGCTATTCCGTTCGGATGACCGAGGGGAGACCTGGAAGATTATAAGCCGGGATCTGACTACAAATGACCTACAAAAAATGAAATTGAGCGGTGGTCCCATTTCCCCTGATAATACAAGGGCCGAGTATCATTGTACAATAGTATCAGTTGCAGAAAGTCCTGTTAAACAAGGGCTCATTATTGTTGGTACTGATGATGGCGATCTGCAACTAACTGTGGATAACGGGGAAAACTGGAAAAACCTGACTGATAATCTTCCTGGCCCCGAATATGGCTGGATTTCAGAGATTGTTGCATCCGCAGCCAATGAAAGAAGAATCTATGTCAGTATTGATCAGCATCGGCTGGGTGACTTCGGGTCATATCTTTTCAGATCAGATGATTCGGGCATTACCTGGACGAAGTTAACTGAAGGCCTGGAGAGTTATGTCCATTGTGTTAAAGAGGATACTGAGAACACTGACCTGTTATTTGCAGGAACAGAGAGGGGTATATTTGTGTCATTTAATGCTGGTGATCAATGGCATTCGTTGAATATGGGGATACCGGAATTACCGGTATACGACATCCAGGTACATCCACGGGAAAATGATTTGATAATAGCAACACATGGCAGGGGAATATATATACTGGACGATATATCCTGGATGAGGAAAATATCTCATATCAAGCCAGACAGGCCCTGCTTATTGAGTACAAGGGATGCATACCGTTATATACCTGCAAGCGACAGATCAAGACAGGGTGATGATATTTATATTGCACCAAACCCTCACTACGGTGTCATCATAGATTATTTTGTACCCCAGGAATACCTTGATAGAAATCTGGAGATATTAATATATGATCCTGTAAACACTCCTTTTTGGCGTTTCAGAACAGATACCATGCCGGGTGTTCATCGACTCACATGGAACCTGGGAGAGGATCTTTCACTTGTTAATGAAGAGATTGAAAACGACAGGTATGCAGGGAGTCTCAAGATGCCCCCGGGTTCTTATTTTGTCTCAATGACTGAAGATAGCCTGGAATTTGACAAAAAGACAATTGAGATATATCCGGATCCCAGGCATGATATACCCACTGCTAATACGGTAAAATGCTATCTTTTAGTCCATGAGCTTGCTATAAGGATGAACCTGCTTCAGGTGGTGCTTTATGAAATGGAAGAGGCAGTTGAGTATATAAATGAATATTATTCAGGTGCAGATGCTTCAAAACTTATTAATAAGCTGGAAGAACTAAGGTCAGTTATTGTTCCTGATGATTTATCTCCCGACGGCCCGAATATCCTGAACAGGATGAACTGGCTATTCAACCAGGTCAGAAAGAACTCAGATAAACCAACACAATCGCAACATTACTGGATAAACCTGTTAATGGAACAGGCTGATGATCTGATGATTGAATGGAGAGGATATTATAAATTATTATATTGAATTATTTAAACTTTTTATTTTCCTTGACTTATTATTATAAATTTGCAGACGTTAGAATGTTAATAATTTTTAAAAATGCTTTCTTTCTGCTTTCTTGTTGAAATTAATAATGGTTAAGTTAAGTTTTATTTCAGAAAAATTAGTATTTTGCCAATTATAAAGTTTTAATTCATAATATAGTATCCTTTGTGCCCTTAATAATCTTAAGAATTTGCATTGTTTTTTTAATATTTTATAAGTGTATAAATAACATTTAATTTTAATAATTATTCCCTAACTAAAACCAAATTTAACAGCCCATGAATTTTAAAGACCGAATTTCGAAACAATTGGTTGTAATGCTGTTATTCGTTTTCATTGGAGGTGTTGTAATGGCACAGACAATGGTAAGGGGTACAGTGACATCCTCGGAGGATGGGGGACCAATTCCAGGTGTATCTGTTGTTGTTCAGGGAACAACATTGGGTACCACCACAGATGCTAATGGTCAGTATTCAATTACGGTTGAAGATCTGAATGTGACACTTATTTTCAGTTTTATTGGCTATTTGGAACAACAGGTACCTGTAAACGGAAGATCAGTGGTTGATATAGTTATGCAACCTTCGCTTGAAGAAATAGGCGAGGTTGTGGTAACGGCGCTTGGTATTCGAAGAGAAAGAAAGGCTCTCGGATATTCAGTAGGAGAAGTTGATAATGAGGAATTGGCCAATGCTCAGGAGGCCAATGTTATTACTGCCCTGTCGGGCAAAGTTGCTGGTGTTCAGATCTCAACATCCTCCAGCCAACCAGGAGGAGCGGCAAGAATTACTATAAGGGGTAATTCTTCGTTACTCTATAATAATCAACCTCTTTTCATTGTTGATGGAATCCCGTTTGATAACAGTGAAACAGGAAGCCAGGACGGCGGACCTGGTACATCTACAGGTTTAGACCTGGACCCAGCCAACATTGAGAACATCTCCATACTTAAAGGTGCTGCTGCTTCTGCACTCTATGGTTCAAGGGCGGCAAATGGAGTGATCCTTGTTACAACAAAATCAGGAAAACTAAACACTAAACCCACCTTAAAGATTTCTCATAGATCAACCTTTGATAAAATTTATGAAACTCCTCTGCAGGAGACCTGGGCTATGGGTTTATATGATGCAGGTGCCGGAGGCTATGTTTTGTATGATACTGAGGAAGGAGAATATACATCCTCAAGCTGGGGCCCGAAGATCTCTGATGTTGTAAACTCAGGTGAAGCGACAAAATATGACAGATGGAAGTATTTTAAAACAGGGTATACATCTGAGTCAAACTTCAGTATCTCAGGTGGCAGTGAAAATATCTCATATTTTGGCGCTATAAATCATACTGATTTAAGTGGAGTTTTGGATCCTACCAAACTGCGCCGTACCAGTTTTACGACAAATCTTACGGCTCAGGTGACAGACAAGGTTAAAGCTACAATAGGTCTTAACTATATTAATACGGATAATGACCGCCTTATTGAAGGATGGAGCTCCCTTTCATCATTTATGAATTCATTTCTGGGTAGCCCGTGGACATGGAACCCTGAACCGATACTCGATGAAAACGGACGTCAGCGAATATTTCGGTGGGCCGGTAGGAACAACTACCTTTGGATACAGGAAAATACAAAAAATAATGTTCAGCGGCACAGATTCAAGCCGGTATTTACACTCGATTATCAGATACTCGAGGGCTTAAACCTGACAGGAAGGGCAGGCGTTGATTTCTATAGTCAGCGACAGTATTTCTATATCAATGTCGGATCGATTGCCTATGGCTCTACGACAGGGAGTTATAGTCAGGCAAATGAAGAATATTTTAGCTTTAACTCAGACATTTTATTGAATTACCGGAAAGAGTTTATGGGTGGTGATCTGAAAACTGATTTTATGATCGGTCATAATATCCAGACCTACCAGACGAAGAGTGAAGGAATTGACGGAGCAGATTATAATATTCCGGAATGGTACAATATATATAACTGCTCAACACAAACACCCTGGAGTAACATCTGGCAGCGTCGTTCTTACAGTGGATACGGTCAGGCAGTTATATCATTCCGTGATTTCCTTTATTACACCTTCACGGGACGTAACGACTGGTCATCCACTTTACCAAAAGAGAATAATTCCTATTTCTATTCTTCAAACAGCCTGGGTTTTATATTCTCAGAACTCGTGGAAATACCTTTCCTCGATTATGGAAAGATTAGAGCGTCGTATGCATCAGTCGGTAACGATGCCCCGGCTTATTCAATCTTTACACGATCTTATGTTGCCAATGCTTATGGAGGAGCAGGAATACCATCACTTCAGTATCCCTACAATGGAGTAGGTAGTTATCTTGAAGGAACAGCTGCAGGCAACCCTGATCTTAAAAATGAGGAGACAAACGAATGGGAATTTGGACTGGAGTTAAGAATGTTCAATAACAGGATTGGATTTGAAGGAACTGTATATAATAAGATAAGTCTTAACCAGATATTACCTGCAAACACACCAATCACTACAGGGTTCTCATCTGTATTGATGAATATAGGTAAGATATCCAATAAAGGAATTGAACTCTCACTTAATCTGACACCGGTAAAAACCGAGAATCTGAGTTGGGATGTTAACCTTAACTGGTATAAGAATAAGAGTGTTGTTGAAAAAATTGCTGATGGAGTACCATCAATAGATATTGGAGGAAATTCATCCATTGTTGAAGGAGAACCATATGCAGTATTCCGTGGCTCTCAATATGTCCGGGATGATGATGGTAATAGGGTGGTAGATGACGACCCTGCGAGTTCTACATATGGGTATTACCTGATTGATTATGGTCAGAATATTATCGGAACAAACGAACCCGATTTTGCTGGAGGGGTCAGAAATACTGTTACATATAAGAATCTAAGTCTGACAGCCTTCTTTGACTTCAGGGTTGGTTCTGTAATAAGTAGTGGTACCGACTATTATCTGTTATATTATGGTATGGCCAAAAGACAGGAAGAGAGACCTGCAAATGGGATACTTGTACATGAAGGCGTAAAGGGACATTATGATGCAAGCAATAATCTGATTCTCTCAGGCGAGGTCAACGATATCGAGTCTGAAGTTGTAAAAGGATGGCAGTGGTATTATAGTTATGTTACCGAAGAGTCAATACAACCAGGTGATTTTCTGAAGTTACGTGACGTCTCTCTGACATATACCCTCCCCAGGGATATACTCTCAAAAGTGTCATGGATTGATAATGTAAGTTTTACTGCCCAGGGTAGAAATCTGTTGCGTATTTACGCCAAGGATTTCTCAGGTTCCGATCCTGAAGTCAATCAGAACGGAATCGGTAATTCCCAGGGATGGTCAACCTATATGATGCCAGATACCAAATCCTATTCATTTGGTATTTCAATTACTTTTAAATAATGGTTCATATAAAAATCGAGAAAAATGAAGAAATTATATAAATATTTAATTATGTTGGGCTTGTTTACCATGACCCTTGCTTCGTGTGAAGAATTCCTCGACGTTAATGAAGATCCGGACAGTCCTACATCAAGTGAGATTACAGAAGCAACAACTTTACCGGGCGTGTTGGGAAGATGGGCATATAATGGTGTATGTTCCCGTGGAATTGATGCTTTTTATCAAACTCTGCAATGGGTCAGGGTAGGTGCTCCACCTACAGGTCTCTGGGGTAACTACGTTCACGCTGATAACTCAGGCGGCCCATGGGGAATGTTTACAAGCATCCAGAAACATGCTGTCAGACTTGAGGCAATGGCTGCTGAAAATGGGAATCCTCATTATCAGGGAATTGCACAAATTATAATGGCATGGGGATGGGCTAATCTTACCGATTATTATGGTCCTATACCATTGACAGAAGCTTTTCAATTTCCTGAAATTACCAATCCTGCTTTCGATGATCAGCAATCTGTATATACTGAAGTGTTTAGATTGCTTGATGCGGCCATTGTAAACCTTCAAACATCAGAAGCTGCGCAGGCCAGGGTTGTAAGAAATGATGATCTTGTGTTTGAAGGTGATCTGGATAAATGGATAAAACTGGCTTATTCCCTGAAAGCTCGCTATACCATGAGACTTTGTTATGCCCCCGGGATAACAACCACTACACAGGCAGGTGCTGTCCTGACAGCTCTCTCAAATGGAATGGCCTCGAGTGATGATGATGCTTTATTCAGGCATTATACAGGTACAGGTTTCCAAAGCGGTTATTACGAGCATGGTCCCAACTGGACGGATGTCCAGAGACTCACACCCTGTAAATATATGGTAGATACCATGAATTATCATAATGATCCGCGCAGAGCTATATATTTTGACGTGGAAGAAACAGGAATATACCAGGGGTGGATCTCCGGTGAATATATACTGGGAGGCGATGCTCCCAGCTATATATCAGAAAGTTTTGTCGGACGAACATACCCGGAAACATTCATGAATTATGTGGAATGTAAATTCCTCGAGGCAGAAGCTTATGTATTACAGAGTGATTTTACCAGTGCTCAGGATGCATGGGAAGAGGCTGTTACTGCTAATATGGAAGGATTAGGATTGGATAATTCTGATATAACTCCATATATAGCACAATTTACTTTTCCATCAACAATTGAAGAAGCCCAGGCTTTCGTGATGATGCAGAAGTATATTGCTAATTTTACAACTAATAGTGAAGTTTATTTTGACTTTGTTCGTACTGGTTACCCTGTGATGAAATTTCAGGAATTTTTGCTAGGCGCAGTGTCAAACGAAACAACGCCAAGAAGATGGCCGTATCCCACAGATGAGAATGAAAGAAATTCAAACTGTCCTGATAATAATTTCAATGCATTGTTAACTAAGGTATGGTGGGATAATAAATCAATGAAGTAATTACTGAATAGGCTAATAAACATTTAATTAAAGATTAGGACAATACCGGAAAGCGTGGATCAGTGAAAATCCACGCTTTCTTATTATGGGATGGATTTAGCTCACCTTGATCTTTGCGACCTTCATGCGCGTTGTGATTAATATTTTTAAAAGACGCCCTGCCAGGGCGTCTCTACTTTATAAACCTATCAACTCTATAAACGTAACTTATCCGTAACAATATCCCTTCCACTCAGCAACCTGCCCGGTACCCTGAGAAACATCTTAAGACTGCTGGAATAGGAAATCGTTACCCCGTTTTTATCATTCTCAATGATCTTATTAACCAGGTATGTAGCAACAGGTTCAACTTCATCGGCAAGAAGGTTGTATACTCTTTTAAGTTGCCTGGAATTATCATCACCCTGTCTTATAGATTCGAGAAGCATATCGGTCAGAACCATTCCAGGGAGTAAAAGACCAATTTTAACGCTCTTATCTTTACGAATCTCCTTAGCAAAGGCCATGGTAAAATATTGCACTGCTTTCTTTGACATACCGTATGGGGTCAGGCCTTTTATCATCCGGCCGTCACTGCCCAGACCACCCGTATTGTAAATAACACCCTTGCCCTGCTTTAGCATATTATTATATGCCATATGGGTTGCATTCATCAATCCTTTAATATTGGTGTCAATAATCATATTAAACACTTCCGGTTCAATCTCGTTGAAAGAAGCCTGGGGATTAGTTATACCTGCATTATTGATCCATATATCAACATCGCCGAAAATCTTTGTACCAAAATCCCACAGGTTTATCAGATCCTCTTTTTTTGACACATCACAAACGACACCCCTGAATTTTTTTGATGGCCATTGCTCTGTCAGGGCTGACATTGCGTTCATTACAGATCGGTCTGTAGTGCCACAGAATGTAACATTAAATCCACGTAACAGGAATTCCCTGACCATACCATAGCCTATTCCCCTGGTACCTCCGGTTATTACTACATGTTTCATTATATTTTATTTCAATATTTTTTCTAAATTAATGCTTTTAAATAATTTTGGTTACTTTAAGCATAATATTCAGGGTTGCCTTAACAAATAAACATTTAAACTGTTATTCTATATAAACGCATAAACAAATAAACAATATTTATATGAAATCAGACATTGAAATTGCCCAGGCTACCAAAATGAAACACATAGCAGAAGTTGCCCGGCAACTTGGTATTGACGAGAGCTATCTGGAACTTTACGGTAACTATAAAGCTAAACTCCCTTTAAAGCTTATTGATGAAGAAAAAGTTAAGAAGTCGAAATTAATACTGGTTACTGCATTAACCCCCACTCCTGCCGGTGAAGGGAAAACTACGACTTCAATCGGCCTTGCCCAGGCTATGAACAGGATTAACAAAAAAACAACTGTAGTTTTAAGGGAACCCTCCCTGGGACCTGTATTTGGTATAAAAGGCGGTGCTGCCGGTGGCGGACATGCCCAGGTTGTACCTATGGAAGATATTAACCTGCATTTCACAGGTGATATTGCAGCAGTTGAAAAGGCTCACAATCTTCTTGCAGCTTTAATTGATAATAACCTGCAACAGAAAAGTGTCAGCCTGGATATCGACCCTCGTACTATTGGGTGGAAAAGGGTGATGGATATGAATGAAAGGGCACTCAGGGATATTATTATCGGACTGGGTGGTACAACACAGGGTGTGCCAAGGGAGACAGGATTTTATATTACTGCTGCCTCAGAAGTAATGGCTATCTTGTGTATGGCTACCGATATGGAAGATCTTAAAAGAAGACTGGGCAGTATATTTATAGGGTATACTTATGAAGGTAAACCTGTTTTCGCCCGTGATCTGAAAGCCCAGGGAGCTATGGCCGTTCTTCTGAAAGACGCCATCAAGCCTAACCTGGTGCAGACACTTGAAGGGACACCGGCTATTATTCACGGTGGTCCGTTTGGTAATATTGCACAGGGAACAAACAGTATACTGGGGACAAAGATGGGATTATCATTCAGTGATTATGTTGTTACGGAAGCTGGTTTTGCCAGCGATCTTGGTGCTGAAAAATTCTTTGATATCAAATGCAGAATGAGCGGCCTTATTCCTGATGCCGTAGTAATAGTGGCAACTATCAGAGCTCTTAAATATCATGGTGGAGCAGGAATTAAGGAACTTACAGAAACGAATCAGAACGCACTTAAAAATGGCCTTGAAAACCTTGATAAACATATCGAAAATATGAAGATGTTTGGTCTTAAGCCTGTAGTATCAATCAATCAATTTGATACTGATACTGAAGATGAAGTAAAGGTTGTGACTGAACATTGCCAGACACAGGGTGTAGAAGTGGCACTCAATGAGTCATGGGCAAAAGGTGGTGAAGGAGCTGTTAGCCTGGCTGAAAAAGTTGTAAAAGCAGTGGATGATCCAGGCAGAAAGTTTAAGACTCTTTATGAACTTTCTTCAAGCTATGAAGAAAAAATAGAAACCATTGCCAAAAAAATGTACGGTGCCGATGGTGTGGAATATACTGCAAAGGCGAGAAAACAGTTGAAAGCTATTGAAAGTCTCGGTCTCGACGATATGCCGGTATGTATAGCCAAAACACAGAAGTCACTTTCAGATGATGACAAGCTACGGGGAAGGCCAAGAGGGTATAAGATTTCTGTAAGGGAGGTTGAGGTGTCATCAGGAGCAGGATTTATAGTGCCTATTGCAGGTGCAATAATGAGAATGCCCGGATTGCCATCAAAACCAGCAGCAGAGAATATAGATATCGATGCCAATGGCAACATAACCGGATTGTTCTAATTGGATCCCCCTTTGAAGGGGGTGTCCCGACCGATCATGGAGAGTGTCGGGACGGGGGATGTCAGTAGAATTATCGAAGACGAACGACAACCAAGCCCTGAGAATTCAGGGCGAGTTCACGAGCCCCGAATCTTTGATTCGAGGATCCTCGAAAAAGCTCCAGCTTTTTCGGGACGGGCAGTGATTGTGGACTGCGGGAGTGAGTAAACGACGAAAGACCAAAGGTGACAACATCTTTGGTCTTTTTTTTCGCTTATACAGTCTGAAAAGATTAAGTATTTGCTTATTTGTCATTCAAATAGTAAAGTTCTCAAACGTTCAAACCTTCAAACGTTCAAACCTTTTTCGTATCTTGACTCCATAAATAACCTTATGGTTAATCTATGGAGCAGCCCAAAAACATATCTGACCTCACTGCCGCCATTCTTGCAGGAGGAAAAAATACGCGCTTCTCCGGTAAGAATAAAGCAAAAATGATAATCAATGGGAGACCACTGATTGAAAGAACCATAGATGTTTTACAGGCTGTTTTTAATGATATCATCATAATTACGAATAATAAGGACGAATTCGGTAAATACAAACATATCAGGATAGCGGGTGATATATATCATAATATTGGCCCTCTGGGTGGTTTGCATTCGGCCCTTAGGAATACAAATAAAGAGGCTGTTTTCATTGTGGCAAGTGACATGCCTGGACTATCAATTGATACAATCAGGTATATTGTCAGAAATTTTGAAGAAACCAGATGTGAAGTTTTGATTCCTCGATATCAGGGATATATAGAACCTTTGCATGCAGTATACACCCGCCAGGTACTTGGGAGACTTGAAGAATTTATCAAATCGGAAAGGAATTATTCAATCAGGGAGTTTCTTAAATTAGTGGATGATAAATACCTGGTAATTGAGGACAAGGGCAGTAGCAGAAGTCCGTTCCTGAATATTAATAATCCTGAAGATTTGCAGAAATGGTATTAGACAGATATATTGAAACATTATTTCACTACATATTTATAATTTTAAGATAATGAGTAAGGAGCTGGAAAAAATATTTACTTCCTTTTCAGGTAAATCTGAAGAACTTATACCTTTATTACAGGCTGTACAAAATGAGTTTGGTTATCTTTCGGAAGTTACAATGGAAGAGATTGCTCATTTTACAAAGGTACCGCAGAGCAAGGTATACGGTGTTGCCACATTTTATTCCCAGTTCAGGTTTACTCCTGTAGGCAAAACACATATTTCTGTCTGCAGGGGAACTGCATGTCATGTCCGAGGCTCAGGCAGAATACTACAGAATATCGAAGGTTTGCTTGGGATTAATAGTGGAGAAGTAACAGAAGATCTTAAATTTTCAGTTGAAACACTGGCATGTATCGGGGCCTGCGGATTAGCTCCCTGTGTGATGGTTAATAAAAAAGTCAATGCAAAAATGACACCCAATAAGGTCAGGGATATGTTTAGCAGGGATAAAGAGGATATTAAGTGATGACCAATTTCGATAAGTTGCGGGAGGTATCCCAGAATGCCTGGGAAAAACTTTCCGGCAACAATTCAACCGTGATATATATCGGCATGGCTACATGCGGCAGGTCTGCCGGTGCTGATGAAGTAAAGCATTCATTTGTAAAACACTTAAAGGAGACTGGGATAAAAGCAGATATTGTGGAGGTTGGATGTATAGGGATGTGTTATGCTGAACCCATTGTTATGGTAAAGTCTCCCGGGAAAGCCCTGGTATGTTATGGTAATGTCGGTCCGTCTGACGTAGGTGAAATAGTAGAAGCTCATCTTAAAAATAATATTATTGTCGATTCTCTTGCTCTTGGCATAATAGGAGATAGTAATAACGAAAATATTCCTTCATTGTTTGAGACACAGGTGATGAAGGGGCAGGTACGCAGGATTCTGTCAAATTGCGGTATTATTAACCCTGAGGTTATTGAGCATTATATAGCCAGGGATGGATATACCGGTTTACAGAAAGCACTCCAGATGGAGCCTTCCCGTATCATTGAAATTATCAGGGAGTCAGGGCTCAGGGGAAGGGGAGGAGCCGGGTTCCCGACCTGGAAAAAATGGACTTTCTGTTATGAGCAGGAAGCTGACAGGAAATACCTCATCTGTAATGCTGATGAGGGTGATCCCGGGGCTTTTATGAACCGTTCACTTATTGAGGGTGATCCGCATTCCCTGATTGAAGGGATGATAATAGCAGGGTACGCAATTGGGGCAGGCGAAGCTTATATCTATTGCAGGGCAGAATATCCGCTTGCACTTGAACGTTTGCGCCTGGCTATTACCCAGGCTGAAGAAAAAGGTTTTATCGGACCTGATATTTTTCATTCAGGCTTCTCCTTCAGTATTAAGATAAAGGAAGGGGCAGGCGCTTTTGTATGTGGTGAGGAAACAGCTCTTATTGCGTCAATAAAAGGGGAAAGGGGAATGCCTGTGCCACGTCCCCCCTTCCCTGCTGTATCAGGATTATGGAATAAACCTACAATAATTAATAATGTTGAAACTCTTGCTTCAGTTGCACTTATTTTAAGAAAGGGAGCTGAGTGGTACTCAGAATTAGGTACAGATAAAAGCAAGGGCAGTAAAACATTTGCTCTTGTAGGTAAAGTGAAGCATACAGGATTAATAGAGGTTCCGCTTGGAACAACAATAAGGGAAATGGTTTTTGGAATAGGTGGAGGTATACCCGGTAACCGGAAGTTTAAGGCTGTACAGACAGGTGGACCTTCCGGCGGATGCATACCTGAAAGCCTTATAGATGTGCCTGTTGACTATGATGAGCTTGCAAAGGTAGGCACTATAATGGGATCAGGTGGTATCGTAGTGATGGATGAAAGTACATGTATGGTCGACTTTGCCAGGTATTTCCTCGAATTTGCTAACAAGGAATCATGCGGTAAATGTGCTCCATGCAGGCTGGGCACCCGACAGATGCTGGATATACTCGACGATATAGTCAAGGGAAAAGGCAAGATAGAAGATATTGACCTGCTGCTGGAGCTTGCTGAAGGAGTCAAAGCCGGTTCCCTGTGTGGTCTCGGTCAAACAGCACCAAACCCGGTTATTACAACTATTAAATATTTCAGGCATGAGTATGAGGAACATATACTGCAGAAAAAATGCCGTGCATCAGTATGCACTGAGATTGTATCCTCTCCGTGCCAGCATACCTGCCCGATAGGCACTGAAGTCCCGGCTTACATTGGGTATATTGCCAGGAAAGAATACAGGAAAGCATATGAAATAATTCTCAAGGACAATCCTCTGATGTCGGTGTGTGGCAGAGTATGTCATCATCCCTGTGAGGAATTTTGCCAGACAGGTAACTGGGGTGATCCTATAGCCATACGTGCACTGAAAAGGTTTGCTGCCGACTGGGCAATTAAACATGGCCTGTATCCCACAAAGAAAAAATACGAAATATACAGGGAAAGTGTTGGGATTATCGGCTCGGGGCCGGGAGGACTGATGGCAGGCTACAACCTGGTGAAAAAAGGGTATGATGTCACTATTTATGAGTCTGAAGATATACCGGGAGGAGCGCTTTCAATGGCAATACCTGAGTATCGCCTTCCCCTCGATATTTTGAACCTGGATATTCAGAATATAATTACGGCAGGAGTGAAGATACGGACCAGTACCAGGATAGGCAGGGATATATCCTTCGATGATTTATTGCAAAAGCATAAAGCATTCCTGGTAGCCACAGGAGCCCATAAATCGAAGAAACTGGATGTTGAAAATGAATCGGCTGATGGTGTAATTGATGCACTGTCATTTCTTAAAAAGGTAAAAATGAACTTAGATACCCGAATAGGTGAAATTGTTGGTGTTGTGGGAGGCGGAAATGCAGCAATTGATGCTGCCCGTTCAGCTATCAGACTTCCCGGTTGCAGTAAAGTGATTATCATCTATAGGAGAACGGAAAAGGAAATACCTGCTTTCGCGGAAGAGATAGAAGCCGGTCTTGAAGAAGGAGTTGAAATAATGTACCTGGTATCGCCGGTAAAGGTCCTGACGGACCATGATAATAAGGTAAGGGGACTTACCTGTATTAAAATGGTACCCGGTGATTATGACAGCAGTGGCAGAAGAAGACCTGTTCCGGTGGAAGGTTCAGAGTTCGATATGCCATTGTCATCGGTAATAGTTGCTATAGGGGAAGATCCGGAAATCGATTTTTTGGACGGGACAGATAGACTTGAATTAAACAGGAATAACTCCATTAAGACTGATCCCGAGTCATTTGCCACGAATATACCGGGTGTTTTTGCTGTAGGGGATGCAGTTACAGGTCCTGATACAATTATAAAAGCTATGGGTGGAGGAATGGTAGCTGCGGAAATGATAGATAAATTCCTGCGTGGCGAAGCAGTAAAACCGGAATATAATGCCACAAGACCATCAGTATATGTTAAACCGCATGAACTGGATCCCGAGGCCCTGGTGGAATTGTACAGACCGAAAGTGGAAAGAATACCTGTAAATGAACGATCCGGTGATTTCAGGGAGGTAGATAAAGTACTGGATGAAGAAACTGCTATAAAGGAATCTTTCAGGTGCCTAAGATGTGATCTTGAGACAGAGGATGCCACAGCTGCTTTAAAAAATATCAAAGGATGAAAGAAATATGCTGTTATATCGACAATAAGAAGATTGTAACATCAGAAAAGATGACAATTCTTGAACTGGCCAGGGCAAATGACATATATATACCAACACTATGTTACAACCCTGATATCAGCCCATCCGGCAATTGCAGGCTTTGTCTTGTTGAAATAGAAGGAAGACAGGGACAGCATATCTCATGTATGACAGAGATTGAAGATGGTATGAAGATCAGGACCGACAGCCAGGAGATAACTGAAATAAGACGGATAACGCTTGAACTTATCCATGCCAATCATACACAGGACTGTACAACCTGTTCCAGCAATAATAACTGCCAGCTTCAGGAGGTAACAGCTTATATAGGGGTAAATGAAGAAAGACTGAATAGCCTGAGAAGAACAAGACCACTGCTTAAGATTGATGATTCCAATCCGTTCTTTAACCTGGACCATAATAAATGCATAACATGTGGTATATGTATCAAAACCTGTGATGAAGTTGCAGGAGTGAATGCCCTTGATTATGGATTCAGAGGTTTTGCTACTGTGGTAAGTACTTGCTGTGATAGACCAATAAAAGAATCTGCATGTGAATCATGCGGTGAATGCGTTGTTAGATGCCCTGTAGGAGCATTATACATAAAAGAATCCAGGCTGCCGGCACGTGAAATCAAGACTGTTTGTGCCTACTGCGGTGTAGGATGCAATATTTACCTCGGCGTGCGTGATAATAAGATCGTAAGTGCACGGGGCGACAGGGATAGTATTGTCAATAAAGGAAGGCTTTGTGTTAAAGGCCGTTTTGGTTATTCCTTTGTGGACCATCCGGAGAGACTTACTTCTCCCCTTATTAAAAGCAATGGCAGTTTCAGGGAGGCAACATGGGATGAGGTACTGGATATCATAGCTGAAAAATTTTCGAAGAACCGTAAGGAAAAATTTGCTGCTCTCACTTCGGCCAAAGTAACAAATGAGGATAATTATGTAATACAGAAGTTTACACGTGCAGTTATGGGTACAAATAATATTGATCATTGTGCAAGATTATGCCACGCCCCTACAGTCTCCGGACTGGTGCAGAGCTTTGGATCAGGTGCAATGACCAACTCCATTGATGAGTTTACATCTGCCCGAACGATTTTTTCTATAGGGTCAAACACCACTGCAGCTCATCCGATTATCGGACTGCATATTAAGGAAGCCAAACGAAAAGGAGCAAAAATCATAGTTGCCAATCCCAAGGAAATAGACCTCTGTCGCTTTGCTGATGTATACATGCAACACTATCCAGGCACCGATGTGGTATTGCTTATGGGGATGATGAAAGTTATAGTTGATGAACATTTACAGGATAAGACCTTCATAACGGAAAGATGTGAAGGTTATGATGAATTTATTGAGTCTATGAGTAACTATGATCTCGATACTACATCGCGGATAACAGGTGTACCTGCTGAAATTATAAAAGAGGCTGCCAGAGTCTATGCCACCAATACCCCTTCTTCCCTTGTTTACGCCATGGGTATTACCCAGCATAGTCATGGTACTGATAATGTATTGGCGGTTAGCAACATAGCCTTGCTTACAGGGAATGTTGGTAAAGCGTCATCAGGTGTTAATCCTCTTAGGGGACAGAATAATGTGCAGGGAGCCTGTGATATGGGCGGACTTCCAAATGTATACCCGGGTTACCAGGCTGTTACAAATCCTGAAATAATTAAAAAGTTTGAAAAAGCCTGGTCTGCTGAGCTCGACAGGGAAAACGGATTAACACATACTGAATATTTCACTGAGATTGAAAGGGGAAATATAAAAGTCTTGTACCAGGTTGGTGAAAATCCGGTGTTAAGTGAAGCTGATGCCAATCATGTGAAGAAGGCACTGAAGAAACTTGATTTCTTCGTGGTGCAGGATATTTTCCTTACTGAAACAGCAAGGTATGCAGATATTGTTTTACCTGCATGCTCCTTTGCTGAGAAGGATGGCACTTTTACCAATACTGAAAGAAGGGTTCAGAGGATACGCAAAGCAGTAAATCCTCCCGGCGATGCAAAGGATGACTGGTGGATTACCTGTGAGATTGCAAAAAGAATGGGAGCAAGGGGCTTTGATTATAAAAATGTAACTGACATAGTAGAAGAAATTAATTCCCTGACACCCAGCTATGCTGGCATTACATATGACAGGATAGAGGAAGAGGGCCTGCAATGGCCCTGCCCCGATAAGAATCATCCGGGAACCAAATACCTGCATGCCGAGAAATTTGCCAGGAGCTCAGGGAAGGGCAAATTATTTCCATTGCTTTATAAGGCCTCTGTCGAATTGCCCGATAAAGATTATCCATTATTACTCACAACAGACCGTAGCCTCTATCATTACCATACAAGTACTATGACGGGTAGGGTAAGTGGACTGAAAGAAATCGAGGAATCGGAATACCTCAGAATTAATCCTGAGGATGCAAAAAAAATGGGACTTAAAGAAGGAGAGATGGTAATGGTTAAATCAAGGAGAGGTCAGGTAAAAGTTAAAGTCAATGTCAACCGTATCTGCCCTGCAGGTGTAGCCTCGTTAACATTTCATTTTCCTGAAACACCTACAAATGAACTTACTATTTGTGCAGTTGATCCGGTATCCAAAATTCCCGAAACGAAAGTATGTGCAATTAAATTGGAAAAGGCTTAAACCTGATATAAGCAAATAAAATGGGAACATCTGAAATACTGAACAAATTTAGCCCTGAATATGATAATATGCTCGGTATTCTGCATGCACTTCAAGATAATAATCCATATAATTTCCTGGATGATAGTGACCTCGAAGCGGTTGCAGAATACCTGAACACAACCTTAAGTCATGTATATGGTGTCGCAACTTATTATACGATGTTCAGTGTTAAACCAAGGGGAAAATATATAATAAGAGCCTGCAATTCCCCGGTATGTAATATGGAGGGCTCAATCAGTATTATTGATGAGTTAAAAAAGGTACTTTCAGTAGATTTGGGTGAGACTACAAAAGACAGGTTGTTTACTCTTGAACTAACTGAATGCCTGGGGCAATGCGATATTGCCCCTGTAATGATGATAAATGGAAAGATTTACGGTAACCTTGATAAAGAAAAAATAGGATCTATAATTCAACAATATAAAAGCAAGTAAAGTGGCCAGGGGGAAAAGAATTACTCTTAAAAACTATGGGGTAATAGATCCCACAAGTATAGATGATTATATTGCCGCAGGGGGATATAAGGCAGCCAGGAAAGCGTTATCCTGCAAGCCCGTTGAAATAATAGATGAAATGGTGAAATCTAGCTTGAGAGGCAGGGGTGGTGCCGGCTTTTCAACAGGTTTAAAAAAGAAATTTACAAGTGAAGCCTGCCTGAGATGTGAACAGAAATACCTGGTTTGTAATGCAGATGAGGGAGAACCGGGAACCTTTAAGGACAGGATAATTATGGAGAATGATCCGCACAGGTTAATTGAAGGTATGATAATAGCAGCTTATGCCATCGGTGCATCAAAGGGTTTCATATACATCAGAGGAGAATACTATAACTCAATAAGAATGCTTCAGGAAGCTATTGCTAATGCAAGTAAAAAAGGTTTCCTGTGCGAAGACATTTTTGGGAGTTCTTTCACAACTGAAATAGAAATAAAATTAGGTGCAGGGTCCTATCTCTGCGGAGAAGAACTTACATTACTTGAATCGCTTGAGGGTAAACGGGGATACCCACGGATTAAACCACCATTCCCTGCCGAGAAAGGCTTAAACGGGTTTCCAACACTGGTTAATAATGTGGAAACACTTGCGACGATCCCTGCGATAATAGAATATGGAGCGCAATGGTACAATGAAATAGGTACTGAGAATTCACCGGGAACGAAAATATTTACTGTAAGTGGTGATGTTGAAAAGCCGGGTTTCTTTGAGCTTGAGCTGGGAGTCACATTGCGTGAGCTTATTTATGATTTCGCCGGTGGAATAAAGGATGGAAAGAAACTGCAGGCAGTACTGATAGGTGGAGCTGCCGGCACTTTCGTGGATGAAACAGTGCTGGATACTCCTATTGGTTTCGATACACTGAAAGAAAAAGGTGCTGTATTGGGGTCCGAGGCCGTAATCGTCCTTGGAGAAGATAAGTCCATACCTGAAGTTACAGGTTCAATACTGGAATTCTTTAAACATGAATCATGTGGTAAATGTGTTCCCTGCCGCGTAGGGATGACACAGCTCGTAAATATGATACATAAAAATAACACTTTACAGAAACGTAAAGGCAGCCTCCTGGATGAACTGGTTGCCGAAGCTGACTATATGGCAAAAACGTCATTATGTCCCCTGGGACAGTCACCAATAATACCTCTGAGAAGCCTGCAGAGATATTTTGCAGATCGTTTCTGATAATGTTCTCTATTTTTATGCTTATGAAGAAAAATGTTAATATAATAATCGACGGAAAGAAAATAAGAGCTGAAAAGGATGCAAACCTTTTACAGGTGGCTAGAGATAATGACATTGATATACCGGGTTTATGTTATCATAAGAAAATCAGTCCTACAGGCGCATGCCGCCTGTGTGTGGTCAGGATAGAAGGACAGAGGGGACTGGTGATGGCCTGTACGGTATCAATTGCCGAAGGGATGAGGGTAACTGCTTTTGATGAAGAACTGGAAGAATTGAGAAAACATACCATCGATTATCTCCTGGCAGAGCATAATGATGAGGACGATGGTACTTATTATGACGAACTGCATGACCTGACTATCAGGTATGGACTGCTTGAAGAATCGAATCGTAAATATCCCAAAATATACAGGGATCTGGACTATGGCATTGATGATACTTCCCCTGTCCTTAGATATGATGCATCAAAATGTATCAAATGCTTCAGGTGTATAAAAGCATGCTATGAGGTACAGGGGAAAAATGTACTTTCTTTCTCGCAACGTGGGATAAAATCTTATATTATTGCCGGATTTGATCACTGGTCTGAATCAGAATGTGATGGATGTGGTGAATGTATCCAGCTCTGTCCTACCGGGGCAATTGTAGAAAGGCCACACAGGGATACCATTAAACTGGACAATATAGATAAGAAAATTAAAACAACCTGCCCGTATTGCGGTGTCGGTTGCCAGATTGAATTGCTTGTAAAGGATAATAAAATAGTAAGGGTAAATGGTATTGAAGGTATATTCCCAAATGATGGTCGCCTTTGTGTCAAGGGAAGATTTGGCTATGACTATGTCGCGGATAAAGCGAGATTGACAAAGCCATTGATAAAACATAATGGTGTTTTTAAGGAAGCAGAATGGGATGAAGCATTAGAATTTATCGCTGACAGACTGGGTGCAATAAAGAAAAAATACGGATCTTCGGCCCTGGCAGGATATGCTTCAGCTAAATGCACTAATGAGGATAACTATTTATTCCAGAAATTTATAAGGGTAGTATTTGGCAATAATAATATAGACTATTGCACACGCCTTTGCCATGCCTCAACAGTTACAGCCATGCTTAAATCAATAGGTGACGGGGCCGGCAGTAACAGTATCGAGGATTTTGAAACAACAGACTGCCTGTTTGTTACAGGTAATAACATAATTGAAACGCATCCCGTTACCGCCACCTATGTGAAAGCAGGGAAAAGAAGGGGGAATAAAATAATAGTATGTGATCCCAAATGGACTCCACTGGTTAAATATGCAGATATATGGCTCCAGCCAAAGCTGGGTACCGATGTTGCCCTTCTCAATGGCATGATAAGACAGATCATACTTGATGGCGATATAGATGAGAATTTCATAAAAGAGAAGATTGAGGGAGGTATGAAAGCTTTTGAAGAATTGAAATCACAGGTTGAAAAATATACCCCGGGAGTGGTTGAGGATATTACAAATGTTCCCACTGATCTGATGATAAAGGCAGCAAGAATGTATGCAAGGGCGGATACTGCAATGATTGCAACAGGCATGGGGATGAGTCAGCAGGTAACAGGTACACATAACGTATTCTCACTTATTAATATGATGCTTATAACAGGTCAGATAGGAAGGGGAAGATGTGGTATAGACCCTCCACGCGGACAGAATAATGTGCAGGGTGCAACCGACGTAGGATGCTCACCTATTGTGTACCCCGGATATATACCTGTAGATGATGATGAAAACCACAGGAGAATAGCAAAATTATGGAATGTTGATTTTAAAGACCTGTCGGTCGAACGAGGCCTTTCAACAGTAGAAATAATGCATGAAGCACATAAAGGTAATATAAAGGGGATGTACATAATGGGGGAGAATCCAATGGTAACCGATCCCGACCTGAATCATACCGTAGAAGCCCTTGAAAAGCTCGAATTCCTTGTTGTGCAGGATATTTTTCATACAGAGACAACAAAATATGCTGATGTAATCCTGCCTGCTTCTTCATTTGCTGAGAAGAACGGCACTTTTGTTAATAGCGACAGGAGGGTTATCAGGGTAAGAAAGGCAGTGGAGATGCCCGGTGAGGCAAGGGAAGACTGGAGAATTATTAAGGAGATAGCTGAACGAATGGGCTATAATATCGGTAATTATAATAATGCCTCGGAAATATTTGAAGAAATAGCACAGGCAGCTCCTATCATGGGAGGAATATCATATGACAGAATTGAACGTGAAGGGATACAATGGCCCTGTCCGGATAAAGATCATCCCGGTACAGCCACCCTCTTCCTGGATAAATTCAATACACCCAACGGCAAAGCCAGATTAAACCCGGTTGACCATATTGAACAAACAGAAAAAACCAGTAAAGAATATCCTTTTATCCTTAATTCAGGACGTATACTATACCAGTATCACTCTGCAACAATGTCAAGGAAGAACAAGGCCCTTAATGACTATGCAAATGAAGCATATGTCCTTATGAATATGATAGATGCGGATAATTTCAGATTTAAGACGGGGGATAAAGTAAGAGTTTCAAATATCAGGGGAGAGCTCATAACCATATTACGGGAGAGTGATGAGGTGGCCATAGGAGAATTATTTATGCCATGGCATTTTTCTGAAGCACTGGTAAATAATCTTACCCGCGCTGAACTGGATCCTTATTCCAGGATTGCACCATTTAAATTGTCAGCCTGTAAAGTTGAAAAAGTAAAATAAAATACCATGAAAAAAAAGTACATGTCCTTAATTGCAGTGTTATTGTTTATCACTGCCTGTACCAACTATAGTAAATATGAGAATGTGGAGTTTGAGGAAAAGAGTCCACGTGACTGGGAAAACCCTTCAATGTTTCAGCAAAACAGGGAGCAGCCTCATGCTACCATGACAAGTTTCCCTGATGAAGAATCTGCATTAGCAGGGATTAGGGATGACAGCCCATATTATTTAAGCCTCGACGGAGATTGGAAATTTAACTGGGTGAAAACCCCTGCTGAGAGGCCTTACTGGTTTTTTAAGGATGATTATGATACCAGGGACTGGGCAGAGATAACCGTACCTTCAAACTGGGAAATGGAAGGATATGGTATACCCTTTTATGTGGATAATGGTTATGGATTCGAGATAAATCCCCCTTATATATCTCATGACTGGAATCCCGTTGGTTCATATAAACGCACTTTCAAAATACCTGCAGACTAGAATGATAAAGAAATATTCCTGCAGGTCGGTGCTGTAAGTTCAGCATTTTATGTATGGATTAATGAGCAACTTGTTGGCTACAACCAGGGGAGTAAAACACCGGCTGAATTTAATATAACTGATCATGTAAAGAAAGGTAAAAACAGTATAGCTGTTGAAGTGTATCGCTGGTGCGATGGAAGCTACCTTGAAGACCAGGACTTCTGGCGCCTGAGCGGAATACAGAGGACTGTTTTTATTCATGCCAGACCTAAAATAAAAATTGCCGATTATTTTGCGAAGGCCGGGCTGGATGAAAACTATGAAGATGGTGTTCTGGACCTTGATTTAGTTATAACCAGCACTGCAGAAAATGGAAAATCAGGTTGTACAATTGAATATAAACTATTATGGGATAATGACGAGATAGTAACCGGGGAAAAAGACCTGAATACAGAAGCTCAGACTGAATCGGTTAGTTTTAGTGCTGTCATCGATGATGTGAATAAATGGACCGCAGAAACACCGAATCTTTATACTCTTGTGCTTAATCTGAGGGATAACAGGGGGGAAATGCTGGAAAGCATAAGTACCGGTATCGGATTCAGGACGGTGGAGATAAAGGATTCAAAACTGTACATTAATGGTAAGTATATTTACCTGAAAGGTGTTAACCTGCATGAACATCATGATGTGAAAGGACATGTGACAGACAAGGAAACCATGCTTGAGGATATCATGATGATGAAAAGTCATAATATCAATGCTGTCAGGACCTCCCACTATCCGCAGCCTGAGCTCTGGTATGAGCTCTGTGATAAATATGGACTCTATCTTATCGATGAAACAAATATTGAATCTCATGGTATTGGCTATAATAAAGATGTTACACTGGCACATAAGCCCGAATGGGCTGCAGCTCACTTTGACCGTGCTGTCAGAATGGTAGAGAGAGATAAGAACCATCCTTCAGTGATTTTCTGGTCACTGGGTAATGAAGCAGGTGACGGACAGAATTTTGTTAATAATTACAACTGGATAAAATCAAGGGATAGGACGCGCCCCGTGCAATATGAAAGAGCTGAGAAATCTACAAACACACCTGAACATCATACTGATATATGGTGCCCGATGTATGCCGGTATTGGTTACCTTGAGAGATATGCACAGGAAAATGAGAGCTACCGTCCACTTATAATGTGTGAATATGCGCATGCCATGGGCAACAGCGTGGGTAACCTCCAGGACTACTGGGATGTGATTGAAAAATACCCCCTGCTGCAGGGCGGGTTTATATGGGACTGGGTAGACCAGGGTTTGCTGACAACAAATGAGGAAGGGGAAGAATTCTGGGCTTATGGAGGTGATTTCGGACCGGAGGGGATACCCAGCGATGGAAATTTCTGTATTAATGGGCTGGTCTGGCCCGACAGGAAAGGCCATCCTGCGATTGAAGAGGTGAAAAAAGTATATCAATATGCCGATTTTGAATTTCAGGATGCAAAAAGTGGGGTTGTCAAAGTCCATAATAAATATGAATTTACCGGGCTTGAAAACTTTATCCTGCAATGGAGCCTTATCAGTAATGGTGAAGAGATACAATCGGGGGAGCTGACAGATATCATGGTGGCACCCGGTGAGAAAGGTCTCCTGACGATACCTTACAACCTGGATGATATAGATGAAGATTCTGAGGTCTTTCTTAACCTGGCACTTGCAGGAAAAAAAGAATGGACAATACTGCCGGCAGGTCATATATATGCACGTGAACAACTGGAAATATCTTCTCCGGTTAAAGAATTTGCTGAACATGGTACCGGATCAGGTGAAGTATTATTAGATGATAATGGTGAAACGGTTATTGTTACCGGGCAGGGTTTCAGTGTAGATTTTGACAAGTCATCAGGAATTATTACTTCATGGAAGACAGGCGATAGACAACTTATTAAAGAAGGACTTATTCCTGATTTCTGGAGGCCCATGACTGATAATGATTATGGTAATGGCCTTGATAAAAGGGCCGCTGTGTGGAAAGAAGCTGGCAGGAATACAAAGGTTACCTCTTTTGAGAATACAAAGCTTGATGACGGTTCGGTGATGATTACCGTAATTTTGGATATACTCGATGAAGCTGGTAATGAGCTGGCAAAAGAGAATATAAGTTACAGGGTCTACGGTTCAGGCGATATACTTGTTGAGGTTGATTTCAGCAAAAGCAACAAGGAACTGCCAGAGCTTCCACGTATGGGACTGCAGATGCAGCTCGGTGCAGAATACGATAACCTGGAATGGTACGGACGTGGGCCGCACCATAACTATGCTGACCGTAAAACATCTGCTTTTATAGGTATTTATTCAGGGAAAGTATCAGGGCAGTATGTTCCCTATATCCGTCCACAGGAAAACGGCTATAAAACAGATACCCGGTGGTTGAGCCTGACTGATGATGATGGAAGGGGAGTGATGGTAAGAGGTAATCCCACCATTTGTTTTTCTGCACTTCATAACCTGCATTCTGATTTTGATTCTCCGGGGAAGCTGTCCACGTACAGGGCCGATGCCAAAACAGCCAATACCCATACCACCAGTATAATGCCCCGTGACCTTGTGGCTGTGAATATTGATTTCGGCCAGCTGGGTGTTGGTGGTGATAATTCCTGGGGTGCACGCACACACCCGGAGTATAGTTTACCGGATGATGGATATTCATATTCGTTCTGGTTGACGCCAATTACCGCGAATTAAGACGAACCGAATTCCGATTTATCGGGATAAGCTCGATGAAACTCGCAGAGATGGGTCAATTATCGCGAATGATGAATGAGGAACACCGGGTAACAATTCAGTCCTGGATCGTTACCCGGTGTTTATAACTAATAGTCAATAACTAATAACTTTTTATTGTCTCCCGGATGAAATATTGGAATCCCAATAGATCTGGCTTCATCTGAGCCTGACTTTTCATCGATAAGGCCTATGTCACGTACTGTTTTCACAAGCCTGATAAATTCCCCGCGATAACCTTCCTCATCGGCTCCTTTGGAATTAAGGGCCATCTCAATTACTGAATCGAGGCTGGCAGTACCTTTGTGCTCAGAGTCCCTCAACAACATTCCAAAGCCTGCAACAGCAGCAGAGAAGCGAAGGTGTGCCGATGATTCATCAAATGCAAGAACTTCCTTTTTAATCGGTATTTCCATCAGAATACTCTTTTCCCCTTCAGGTTTTTTGTACCTTAACTTAATGGTTAGGAGCTCTTTACTGATTCCCTGTTTAACTACCCTTCGTTCCTCCTGGTATTTAAGTGGATCAATAGATGGACCCTCCTCCTCTGAACCTACAGGAACCAGCTCATATATAGCCGTTACGGTGTGCCCTGCACCCATTTCACCGGCATCCTTCCTGTCATCATTAAAATCTTCATCGTTAAGCAGGCGGTTTTCATAACCTATTAACCTGTAAGATTTTATCCTTGCTGGATTAAATTCAATCTGGAACTTTACATCTTTTGCTATTGTAAACATTGTTCCGCCAAACTCACTTACCAGTACTTTCCTTGCTTCCTGGATATTATCAATATATGCGTAATTACCGTTGCCTTTATCGGCTATTATTTCCATCTTATCATCCTTGTAATTACCCATTCCAAATCCCAGAACAGTCATAAATACTCCTTCGTCACGCTTCTTCTCAATAAGCCTCTCCATCTCGGCATTGCTTGATATACCAATATTGAAGTCACCATCTGTTGCAAGTATTATTCTGTTATTACCCTCTTCCATGAAGTTTTCGGAAGCAAGTTTATATGCCAGTTGCAGACCTTCGCCCCCGGCTGTTGATCCTCCAGCATTCAGGCGGTCAATAGCCTGCAGTATTTCTTCTTTATTATTACCGGGAGTAGGTTCCAGCACAACACCTGCTGCACCGGCATATACAACAATAGATACCCTGTCTTCGGCCCTGAGCTCATTTACCAGCAGGCGGAAAGCTGATTTCAGCAAAGGGAGCTTGTTAGGGCTGTTCATTGAGCCTGATACATCTAAAAGGAATACCAGGTTGGAAGCAGGTAAACTTTCCTTGTCGATACTTTTACCCTTTAGCCCTATATGCATCAGGTAGTGACTGTCATCCCATGGGCATTCAGCTACCTCTGTATAAACTGCGAAAGGATGATCATTACGTGGTTCCGGATAATCATAATTAAAATAGTTGATCATTTCCTCAATCCTAACAGCATCTACAGGAGGCCTCTGCCCCTGGTTAATGAACCTTCGGATATTGGAATATGAGGCACGGTCGACATCTATTGAGAATGTTGAAAGAGGATTATTAAGCACACTCTTATAACCGTTTTCATGTATGGTACTGTATCCTTCGGTATTGAAGTTATTATTGTACCAGCCTGACTGGTTGTATGCTGCCACACCACCTGTCATCTGGTAAGAAGCTGATGTTTTTTTCTGCCTGCCTGACATATCCGGAAGCAACGGCCGGGTTTTGTCTGCTATGACATATTCCATTTCGGCAGCGATGATTTCTATCTCTGGTTGAACAGCCTGCATGGTAATATTTATAATAATACGGTTACCAATTTTTTTCTCTACGGATTTATATCCTTTAAGTGAGAAAACAAGATAACCTTCATTTTCAGCTACCCTGATGGAATAATAACCATTTACGTCAGTAAGGATATTTGTTTTGCTATTCTTAAGCTTTACAGATACACCCGCTAAAGGCTGACCACTCTCATCAGTAACCGTACCGGTGATAATACCTGATCCGCTAAACCCAAGAGATAATCCAGATAGGATCAGTATTGTGATAATTGATGTTATTGTTTTCATGATTTGATATTTTTTGATTTGAACTTCTGTAAACATGATGCCGGCATTAAAATAATTCCATAAAAACTTTGATGATTTTTTCGTAATATTGAATGTAATTATGTTTTTTTGAGTCCTAAGATATTTGTATTCATGGCATTAGGCCTGCAAGGAAAAAAGAATGAAAGCCGCAGTGATGGACAATTGATCGATGATTACCTGTCATCAGGCAAGCTCGATGCAGTGGGCATCTTATATGGCAGGTATATGGATCTGGTATATGGTGTATGCCTGAAGTATTTCAAAAGCAAAGAGCAATCGCAGGATGCCGTAATGGAAATATTTGAAAAACTGGTAACTGAACTGGTAAGGCACAACGTGGAGAACTTCAGGAGCTGGTTGTATGTTCTTACGAAGAACTATTGCCTGATGGAATTAAGGTCGTCAAAAAAAGATATTAATAAAGTAATTAATATTGAAGATCACGAATACCTCTTTATGGAAAATGACTTCGAAATGCATCCTGTAGATAAAAGTGATATTAATAATAATGAAATACTTGAGAAATGTATTGAGGAACTGAAGGAAGATCAGAGGAATTGTATCAGGTTGTTTTATTATGACAATAAATGTTACAGGGAAATTGCTGATCTAATGAAGATGGATGAGAAAAAGGTTAAATCTCATCTGCAAAATGCAAAAAGAAACCTGAAGATATGTATGGAAGAGAATTATGAAGAAGAATAAGAGAAATATTAGTAGTCAGACTGAAGAGATTATCCGATACCTGGAGGATAAGATGACACCGGCTGAAAGGAATGCTTTCGAAAGGAAGCTCCAGTCTGATCCCTTCCTTGCTGAGGCAGTGGAGGGTTATTCTCTTATTGATCCAGGCAGGCTTGATAATGATATCGAAGAATTGAAGGGAAGGATCAGGGCTCGTACACATGGAAAGAGTACCTTATTATACCGGGTGGCTGCAGCGGTGATTGTTTTAATAGGGATTTCATCAGTTTTGCTTGTCAAGAATCTCAGGCAGCCCGATCTTAAGATGGCAGAAGGCAGGGGTATAGAAGTACGGGAAACACCACAGATGACTGTTCCTGAACCTGTGAAAGCAAAACCATTAACATCAGAAGATCTTGATATTGGAAAGCAGGAGCTCAAGGAATTACCTGAAGAAAAAGTAATGACTGAGCTTTATGATCTGGTTGCTGATTCGGTAGTTGAAGATGCAGTAATGATGGCTGAAGCAGAAGTGGAAAAAGGTGAGAAAGCTGAAGCGATGGCAGATGCAGCAATTGAGGAAATACCTGAAAAAGGCAAAGAAATTGAGGCTACTGAGCGTATTGCAGGTGTGACAGCCAGGCCGGAAACAATGAAGAAAGCAGTAAGGATGAACGAGGTTGTTGCTTTGCAGGTTGCAGCATTCAATCTATCAAGAGATGCACAGCCGGTAGTAGGTGAGGAGGAATACCTAAAATACCTTGAAGAAAAACAGGTTTACCCTGTTGGATATGAAGATGCAGGCAGGGTTGTTGTCAGGCTTGAGCTGATTGTTGAAGACGATGGAACCATAGGAGAAATAAAGATCACACGAAGCCCCGAAAAGGCATTCTCTGATGAGGCCATGCGACTGGTAAAAGAAGGCCCTGCATGGCTGCCCGCCCTGAAAGAAGGCCAGGCTGTCAGGGATACCTTAGACCTGGAAATTATATTTAAATAGACTTTCCCCTTCCTTTATCAACTTCATGAAATCACTCAGGAGAATCTCAAACTCAAATCCATAAACCTGTTTAAAAACCCTGTCATGATCGTGTTCTTCTATAAGGGCTTTCATATAATCCAGGAATTTTTCTTTACCGTAATTCTCAATCATACAATCAACTATACATGCAAATTCAGAATAGATGAAGTTTATTCTTTCAGGGACTTCAAGCTTGATATTATCTTCTTTTCTTGACTTGTAAGCAGCAGGTGGTATAAAGTTTCCCCGGGCTATTAGAGAATATGTTTCATTTTTATCAGGATAGGAAGATGTACCCATTTGATTACTGCTGTAAACAGCAAGCCCCTCAAGCAGCCAGGCAGGGAATTTTATTGCACCCAGAAATCCTGTATGCTGAAAAATAAGGCTATGAGATAGCTCATGTCTGAGATAAATCTCAAGAGAGATCTTTTCTTCACTTGCCTCTGACATAGCCCATGGGGTAATAAATATCCTGCTGTTGGGGAAGGTACAGAACCTGGCTTTTGAAGGAGAATGTTTGATATAGCTGATGCTGTCACGAAATAGAAACAACTCTGGCTTACCTTTAAATTCAAGCTCATGGAATTTTTCCACACTGGTAATCAATGTATCAACCCCGGTAATGCCTTGAAATTCGGATCCTTTCTGGTAGTATATTATAATATTTTCCAGCTCATTCTTTTCAAAACCCGGTAACAGGGGTGAATAGGGTAACAATTTACCGAAAAGAAATAACCAGGCAATGAGCATCACCACAGCCAGGGATATTAAGGGAATAAATATCCGTTTATATTTATTTTTTGCTGACATTATTCCTGAGTACTGTCCAGAAATCAGGTGCTTCGGTTCCAAGCCTCCATACCGATATACCTCTTAGTTTATATTTTTTCAGGATATCAAGTTTGGGTTTCAGGGACATACCGTCTTCAATAAAGATATACTCAAACGCGCCTCCGTTTTCCCATAGAGCATAATTACACCCGGCCTGGTCGTGCCAATGTATGCTGGCATCGTTCTGTCCCAGGAGATGTTCAACCATACTGTATCCTACCTGGCGCCCGTTCTGAAATCCTCCCCGGGATTCGGAATAATCGGCATACCAGTGTACCGAGTAAGTTGGTATACCAAGTGATAATTTTTCAGGAGCCACTCCTTCGTCAAGAAGGTATTTCACCACCTCTTCCATCCAGTGTGGACCTGCTACTGGTCCCGGCGGTGTGCGGCGGGTATGCTGGTCGTAGGTCATGATGGATATGAAGTCACCTATCTCCGACAGTTCTTTTGCTGCATATCCGGCCCGCCAGTTTTCGTACAGGTATAGCTGGTATTCTGAAGGTCCGCCTACATTTTCAAGTACATGAACCATGGCTGCCGATAATTGCAGATTATTCTTATGCATGGCTTCAGCTGTCTCCCTGAAGTACAGTGTAAAATTATCCCTGTCAGAAATATGCAGGCCTTCGAGGTCGAACTGCCAGCCGTCAAGGCTGTAACGTTCAGCATATTCAAGCATCATGTCTATTGATCGTTTGCGTGCAACCGGATCGCTGATTATTTCATGCAGTAATTCCTGGTCAAAACCTTTGTTGACGATAAGGGGCATCACCTTGATGTTTTTGGCTTTTGCTATATCCAGGATACGCCTGTCAACTGATCCGTAGACCACACCTTCAGTGCTGATATTGAATGTCTGGGGGCAGACTATGGAAATCTGGTCAGCGTTCTCTTTAAAACTGCGGAATGAATCCGGGTTGTCAATCATGTAGAACAGGTTCTCGGATTTCATTTGGGAATATGCAGTTACCAATGTAAACAAGAAAACAGCGGTAAAAATGGATTTTTTCATATTAATCGGTTTTTATCCTCAATTCCTCTTTAATGGTAAATGTAATAATATTTTATTATGCTACGATGGGTGTGGATTTAGCTCATTCCGATGGTCGGGGATTTGTAATCCCCGACATCCCTTAGACCAAATCCACGACATTCTGGGCACTAAAAATTTAATACCACATGCAAATATTCCTCGTACCCTGTGAGCAGGTTTTTTATGTCCCATTCGAGGATGTTCTCAGAATCTTTTTGTATACGTAAGGTTGTAATACTGTTTGCTTCAATGGTGAATTCTTCGTCTGCATCTGGTTTTCCATTGATCATATGAAAGGGTATATCCGATTTGTTGGTTATTTCAACCCATTTGTACCTTTCATTTTCATAATAAGGCTTACCAATGGATATACTTGCTTCAAATACCTGCCTCAGTAATTCTTCCCTGCCTGCCAGGGTATTGTAGAAATATGCAAGTGTACGTGCATCGAATAATGCCTCTTTGAGTGACTCCTTGCTCCTTTCTCCGGCAAAGACAAGGGTCATGGGCCTGGTGTTATGACCGTAATTTTCAGAAATGACCTCGTGTTCATCGCTGTTGGCCATTACAGCAAGGTTATATTCCTTACACCATTCAAGTACATTCGGGTAGTACTCGTTATAGTTAAAAAATTCGATACCATGGATATATCCTTTGCCCAGCAGTTCCCTGTGTATATCATATAACTTGGGTATGCCATCCGGTTCCTGGGCTTTCCATCCGGGATGGTTCCATTGAATAAATGCTCCCTGTCTTACGGCTTTTTCTATTGTTTCAGCCGGATCATCAACAAATATTTCTGCTGCATCTTTCAGGAAAAGTGCATTCAGATGACCGGGAGGCATGCTGCGTGTAATTTCCGTGGCATGCACAAGAATAAGATTCCTTTCTTTCGCCAGGTTGCCCGCAATTTCGTAAGCTGCGTTATGATCAGCGGGTATATACTTTTTATGTGGCAGATATTCGAGATGGTCCGAAATAGCCAGAACATCGAGACCATCTTTCCAAGCTTCATCGACCCTGTAGGTAGGCCATACCTGGCCGTCAGAAAAGACAGTATGAATGTGGAAATCGCATTTAAGAGTTACATAACCCGGGATATCTGGAATGTTGATTATCTTCTTCTGTGCATTAGATATGCTGAGGCTTAATAAAGCCATAATAATTATAACACTGAGCTTCTTCATGATCTTATTTTGATTTTACAATTATTCATGAAACCAAAGATAATAGAATAATGTATTACTGAACCGCATTAGCTTTTCCTTTCAGGATAAACCTGTCGTAAAGAAGCAGGAAGAGACTGGCTGCTACGGCAATACCAGTAAACAAAAACCATACATTGGATGGATGATAGGTATCCCAGAGGTATTGTGTAAGCCGGTGCCCATCCATACTGAACAGTTCCTGTGCCCTTTCAAAATACTGTGTCTGCGTAAACTGGTCTGATATAGGCTGGATGGTATAACCCTTTTGTTCTATGGCCCTGCCCAGCAGGTAATACTTATCGGCCAGCACTTCGAAAGGCCTGCCCGATACCCACCCGGCGAGGAAATGCCCTATAGCTATTGCAAGGAAGACAGTCCCCATGTAAAGAGCTTTCTTATCAGGGGGTGCTATACGCCCGACATATTCATTGAATTTTGGAGATGATGCCATTTCACCTAAACTGAAAATGAGCAGGCCTATAAGCATTATCCACGGATTTTGAGTCAGGAACATTAGCAACAGTCCTCCACCCAGTATCATGATACCTGTCATCATAGAATGAAGAGGCCGGTATCGCATACTTATTGAAGACACCCACATTTGAAGAACAATGATAAAGAATGCATCCATACTGGTGATTGTGGGGGCGGTAATTGTACCAGCAGCCAGTCCCAGGAAGGCACTGAGCTTATCCATATCTACCCAGTGCTCAAGAAAAACGGGAAACGAGTAATAAAGCTGGTTGAAGGCTGTCCAGAACAAGCCCATTATCACTAGAAACAAAACATACTTCCAGTTTTTAAGTGTTATCCAGATATTTGTAAAAGCTATCCCGATGTTTTTCAGAAATTTAACATCTGATGGCTCCCTGTATGGCTCTTTGAAAAAGAAGAAAACGAAAATATAATTGATGGCTATTGTTACTATAGACATAAGGAAAACCAGGTTCCAGTCTACTTTATAAAGGAAACCGGCAATGAACGGACCGATAAATCCACCTACATTAACCATGACGTAAAATATACCAAAACCTACAGAGGCAGTTTCGTCCGTTGTGGTCTTGGCTATCATTCCTGAGATAATAGGTTTGAAAAGTGCACCGGCAATAGCCAGGAATATATAGGCAGCGAAAACCAATCCGTAGGAATCAAAAGTACCAACCATAAAATAACCGGCAACATATGCCGTAAAAGATAGTATCAGTACTTTCTTATATCCTATCCTGTCAGCTATTGCACCGGTTATTACAGGCAGAAAATACAGCAGCATTGAACCTGTTCCTATAATCGCACCTTTTTGTACCTGGGTAAATCCCAGCGCACCTGTATCTTTTGAAAGTGTGAGATAAAGGGCAAAGGCATTATAAAAACCGTACCATGCCCACCTTTCAAATAATTCCATGATATTGGACACCCAGAAAACACGTGGGAATTTTTTCAGTACTTCGCCTAGCTTGCTCATGTTGCTATAGTTTTAGAAAGGAACAGTAAATATAAAAGAAAGTTGATAAAGTCCAGAAAAAGCATGGCTTTTTCAAGGATCCTCGAATCAAAGATTCGGGATTGATAAAGTTGATTTCAGGTCCCTGCCCTAGCCACCCGGTTCACAACTCATCTCTCGCATCTACTCGCTCCCACGGTCAAAAATCATTGTTCGCTCGTGAGCTCACAGCACTCACTTGCCTACTGCAAACTCGCGCTGCTCGGTTCATAATTAATAATTAATAATTCATAATTACTTTTTTGTGTCCTTATAAAAATATGCTTCTTTCCTGTCGGCATCATCCCAGGTGATGATCCTCTTATCACGGTTGATCCAGTAAAAATTGATAAGGGCAAAATCGCCGGCACACATGGTGGTATGCATAAAAAGTGTGCATAACAGGCTCCAGCTCCAGAGTGGCGACTGTAAAATAAACACAAGGTATATGAGGGCCGCACTTATCAGCAGGAAGGGGGTAAGGGCAACACTGATATATATAAAAGGACCAACGGGGGAAAGGTGGGAAGTGACATAAAAATAGTATTGCTTCCAGTCGGCACCAACGCGAATATTCCTGGCTCCACCCAGGAAATAAGGGATGATATGAAGGAATTCATGGGGTATAACAAGTATCAAAGGAAATATTATCAGTCCAATGCTGCTGTGCATAAGTATAGTCAGGAATCTGTATTCCCCTGCAAGGGCAAAACGGGCATCTGCCATCAATATCACTATGGCCAGGAGAAACGACCAGGCTGATATCATTGGAAAGGTATGCTTTTTGATATATTCAAAGACAAAGGGAACGATATCATCATAGGATAAAGTAAACAGGTGCCGGAACCGGTCATTTTTTACAATATCGTCAACCTTTTTACTCATGGTAATACAAAAGTATTTATACTGACTAATAATAACAATATGTACCTTAATTAATTAATTTTGTGGTTGAGATGTTGAGATGGATTTTAAATATTGCAGTAGTGTTTACAGTGATTATGCCTCTGAATGGGCAGGATACATTAAAACAGGCCAGGGATTCCCTTCCGGGCAGGTTCTATATACTGGAAAATGTTACTCGTGACGGGGTGACTATGCCTGAGATTGAAATTGATGAGGTAAACGTCGTGAAGAAGGTTGGTTTCATCCAGCGTTTCCAGTGGTGGAAATACAGGAGACTGGTGCAGAATGTTAAAAAGGTATACCCTTATTCACTTGTTGTGAGGGGAAAATTTACAGAAATAAATGATACTCTTCAGCAGATGGAGGGCGAAAGAGAAAGAAAACAGTTCCTGAAGGATTTTGAAGCCGATCTTTTTGGCCAGTATGAGGACGATATCAAGCATATGACATTAAGCCAGGGCAAAATACTTATTAAGCTCATTGACAGGGAAACACAGAACACGTCGTATAAGCTTATTCATGATTACAGGGGAGCCGTCTCAGCTATTTTCTGGCAGGGTATTGCCAGACTCTTCGGCTCAAACCTGAAGGCTGAATACGATCCTTACGGAGAGGACTACCTGATAGAGAAAGTTGTTTATGAGATTGAAAACGGGCAACTCTAACTAGTTAACCATCTCGATGATTGCTTTCACAACATTCTCTGCCCCATCGTATATATCTGCAATGTTCGAGTCAAGCATATATGCGGGAGTAGTAACTATCCTGTTTGCATTGTCCACAACTATTTCGCCCGGTCCTGACTCAATGTGTACAGCGCCAAGCTTTTCAATATCAGCCACTGTGTCTTTATCTTTGCCGATCGTGACATCAATACCGTCAAATACACCGGCCAGGAGAACAGGTGAGATACATAATGCTCCTATAGGTTTACCTGCTGCATGGGTAGATTTTAACACTTTCTCTACTATTTTGTCTACCGAGAAATCAGTGCCGTCAAAAGCATATGTGCACAGGTTCTTTGCAACCCCAAATCCACCCGGAAGTAAAAGGGCATCATAATCTTCTGCCCTGTATTCAGTAAGAGGTTTAATTTTGCCCCTTGCTATACGGGCTGCTTCGATCAGGACATTACGTTTTTCATCCATCTCCTTACCATTGAGGTGGTTAATAACATG
>CAZNYS010000033.1:0-39565 GCA_964577305.1 uncultured Rikenellaceae bacterium | reverse complement strand
GAGTACTCGGGGGTACTCCTCCTCTAAAGAGGAGGAGAAAGTTATAGATCTGATAATCAGTAATCTCCCCTCCTTAAATTTTCACAGAAAATTCAAGGAGGGGTGCCCTTATCCGAACATGCCGACGGGCATGTGAGGATCAAGGGCGGGGTGGTTAAATCCTTAGCCTCAGCCTTTTCTATATTACTTCTTAAGTACTTTCTTCAGAACTTCTTCCTTGCTGAGTTTTTTGGTGCAGAAGAACCAGTCATGGCAGGTAACACCAGGATCACTCTTACTCATCCTCTCTTCGGCAACACCGCATGACCCGGCAGGAGGTACTATCACCTCATCACCCGGACGCCAGTCGGCCGGTGCAGCACATGAGAAAGCATCAGTAGTCTTGAGAGCTATCAGTACCCTGTAAAGCTCATCAAAATTACGGCCTATACTCAACGGATAATAAATGATCGTACGGATGATTCCATCAGGATCGATGTAAAATACTGCCCTTACAGCCTGTGTGGTAGCTTCTCCCGGCTGTATCATACCATACTTGTTAGCTACATTCATACTGACATCGTCAATAAGAGGAAATTTCACCTCAATGTTCTTCATGCCTTTATATTCAATCTTTTCCTTGATGGTCCTTAACCATGCAATATGACTGTACAGGCCATCAACAGAAAGACCAATAAGCTTGCAATTAGCCTCTTCAAACTGCGCTGCCATTTTCCCAAATGTCATGAACTCAGAAGTACACACAGGCGTAAAGTCAGCTGGGTGACTGAATAAAATAGTCCAGTGTCCCTTGTACTCTTCCGGGAAGTTTATTACTCCCTGTGTAGTCTTAGCTGTGAACGAAGGTGCTTTGTCACCTATCCTTGGCATTGCCACAATTTCTTTCTCTTTTATTTCTTCCATTGTAATTGATTTTAAGTGTTAGTAATTATTATTTGTCAAAAAAATTTCCTTTTATCTGCAATTGCATATCCTCAATCCTGAAACCAGGAATCCGCCGTTTTTTAAAATATTCGTTCAGTATCCTGTTTAACTGCTCATCATAATAATCTTCTATCCTGTCCGAATCAACTGAGTACAGGTGATGATGCTGTGAAGTAATAATATCATACCTCATAATATCCTTATCAGTATTTACTTTCTTAAGGAGATCATGTTCCACAAAAACATTAAGAATTTTATAAATAGTACCGGTAGCGATGCTTGGATTCTTTTCCATGATGCTTCGGGTTGATAATTAATTACTGATAATACATGTTCTCATAATCTTTGTTGGCTTTCCTGAGTATTATCTTAACTATGAAAGGGAAGAACCTGAGGGCAAAGGTTTGTAACTTGCCTACTGTACTCAGGGTTACAGATTTTTTCTTTTTGTACACAATCCTGGCTATTGCTTTCGCAACATCCTCTCTTCTGGTTTTTTTCTGATTACGTTCAGGAAGTTTTCTGTAGGTTCCGTCGGGATATAATATTTGTTTATTTTCTTCATTCTCAGTGAAGCCTACGTAAATTATCCCTGTATGGAGCCCTGTCTTTTTAAGCTCTATCTGCATAGCCTCAGCCAGTGCACTGAGGCCCATTTTTGAAACGCTGTATGCCGAATGGCCCGGCATCCCCAGTTTGCCTGAAAGGGAAGAGATAAAAATAATACTGCCCTTTGATTTAACAAGGTGTGGCAGGGCATACTTACTCATATATACTGAACCCATCAGGTTGATTCCCACAACACTGTCCCAGGTATCGATTGTCAGTTCACTGAACTTACCATGGTTTGCTATCCCTGCATTATTAACAAGTACATCCAGTCTCCCGTATTCATTTATTATCCTGTCTATCATATCCCGGCACCGGTTGCTGTCAGATACATCCCCGGGCAGTTTTAAACAGGTAATATTCTTCGTCTCAAGTTCACTGTATGTTTCTTCAAGGGAATCAATGTTCCTTCCGTTGATGCATACCTTTGCCCCGTAATTACCGAAAAGCAAGGCAGTTGCTTTCCCTATTCCCTTGCTTGATCCTGTAACACAAACAACCTTATCCTTAAAGTATTCCTTCATTGTCTTTTCTTATATAATCATTATCCCTGAACCATTTAACAGCCTCCCTGAGCGCATCATTGACAGGTGTCTGAGGCATTCCCAGTTCCTTCACGGCTTTTTCACTTGAATAGAAATGGTTTTCTGTAGATATAAGCGCCATGGGATATGAAACCGATGGCGTGAACCTGAATATTGCAGCGGCCACTGACATAATGCCTCCATATGCCAGGGTTAGTAACCTGGGCATCTTCAAACTCGGGGCTTTAACATTCAGGGCATCTGCCATTTTCCCAAAAGCCTGTTTATAAGTCAGGTTCTCATGCCCGAGGATATAACATTCCCCTGTCTTGCCTTTCTCTATTGCATTGACTATTGCAACTGCCACATCCCTTACGTATACGAAGTTCCTGCCACCACCCGGGTACCCGGGTATCTTCCCCTGGTTTACCGCCAGTATCATAGTACCTGAACTGGGTTTTGAATCATAGGGTCCAATCATAAATGTGGGGTTCAGCACAACAGCATTAAGGCCCTCTTCCTTTACTGCCTTTAATACCTCTTGTTGTGCTGCATACTTGGTGGATACATAATCCAGTTTATACTTCCCTGCAGCATATGGTTTACTTTCATTTCCAGGTTCAGAATCATCTTCTGGCCCGAAAGAATTTGCTGTTCCTATATGTATCATCCTTGGGACTCCCATCTCTTTAACAGCTGCTATGACATTTTTTGTTCCTTCAAAATTAATCTTCCAGTAGCTTTCGTGCCTGGTAGGCCAGGTATCGGTTTTTGCAGCGGCATGAATAACAACATCATATCCTTTCATTGCATCTTTCAGCTCCTCATAATTGAGTATGCTGCCCCATGATTTTCCTATGTCCAATCCTTCAAGATACCGGGCTTCTTTTCCTGTTTCAATGAATACTTTTACATCATATGCCCGGTCAAGGAGTATTCTCACCAGGTTATTACCCAGTACCCCATCAGCTCCTGTAATAAATATTTTCATCTTTTTTTCTTTTAATCAATATCTCACCTGATAATTACTTCGTCAGCAAAAATCCATGCCTTATCTCCTGCGCCTGCATGCCATTGTGGACATTCAATTATACTTTTGCCCAGCACGCGTACATATCTTGCCTGCCTGGGATCTCCTGCAAAAGCAAATTCTTTTATTTCCCTGTCCTGGTCGCGCGGTACCAGATCATTATCTATCCTGGCAAAGTCAGTAAATGTATTGCCATCCTCAGAGACCTGGTACAGTACATATTCCGGGAGGAATACCCAGCTTCCCACGCTGCTTAAAAAACTTACCGAGACAGATGACACATCTGTTATTTCATTGAGATCGAGAGTTATATCAAGGTCTTTGCCTTCAAATCCCTGCCATTGGCCATCGGCAAAATTCATAGACCCCTTTATTCCGTTAACCAGTGTGAGTTCTTCAAATGCCTTATACTGATCGCTATATTTCACGGCGTAATTAACATTATGTCCTGTTGCTTTGTGTATATAAACTGTTTCCTCAGTTGTTTTTCCTGCGGATGAGCCATCAGTGAAAACTGCTGCTTTGATGCTGGTTGTCGATTCAAGTATAAGTGGCTCTGTGTATATTTCCGAATCGAAACCGGGTTCAGATCCATCAATTGTATAATGTATTTCAGCATCCGGCAATTCTGCCTCCATGCTGACTTTAACAGCCCCCTGCTGTTCATCATATACTGCTTCCATATCAACACTATATGACCCTCTTGAATAATTAAGGCCCATAATATCAAACCTTTTAAAGAAACTGTTGATCCTGCGGATGAAGTCTTTCCAGTCAAGTTTTTCTTCAGGCAGCCACAATACTTCGGCAAGGGCTGTCATACGTGGCAGAACCATATATTCAGCATTGTCGCCATTGGGAATATCCTCGGTCCACAGGTTAGCCTGGGCTCCCATTATATACTTTTCTTCATCTTCAGAGAGGGCATCAGGGACAGGATCAAATGAATATACTTTTTTAAGTGTTGTATATCCTCCTATTGCCCTGGGTTCAGTTGCAGGATCAGCCTGGTAGTGATCAAAATAGCAATGGGTGCCGGGGCTCATAACTACATAATGCCCGCTATGTGCTGCCTCTATGCCCCCTGACATTCCTCTCCATGACATTACAGCTGCCCCCGGAGCGAGACCACCTTCCAGTATTTCGTCCCAGCCTATGAGCTTCCTCCCGTTTGCAGAAAGGAATTTTTCTATTCTTTTAATAAAATAACTTTGCAGTTCAGCTTCATCTTTAAGTCCTTCTTCCCTTATCCTTGCCTGACAGTCGGGGCATCTCTCCCATTCCGTTTTGTCTGCCTCATCACCACCAATATGTATATATTCAGAAGGGAAGAGATCCATCACTTCAGTTAAAATGTCTTCAAGGAACTCAAAGGTTGCATCTTTCCCTGCACAATAAATATCGCTTATTGGCCACAATCCACCCGTGGGAACGGTGAAAGGTCCGCCGGTACATGAATATTCAGGGTAAGCCGCCAGTGCCGAAGTAACATGGGCAGGCATTTCTATTTCAGGAACAACTTTAACGTATCTTTCCTGTGCATATTTTACTATATCCCTGATCTCCTCCTGGGTATAAAACCCTCCATATGTGGCAACCTCACCTGATTTTTGCGGTTCCCTTGCGTTCCAGGGCTGGTCTTCACGGTTGGCACGCCAGGCACCAACTCCTGTCAGCCTGGGATATTTCTTTATCTCTATCCTCCATCCCTGGTCGTCGACCAGGTGCCAGTGAAAAACATTCATCTTATGCATGGCAATAAGATCTATATATCGTTTTACAAATTCCACCGGGAAGAAATGCCTGCTTACATCAAGATGCATACCCCGCCACGAAAACCTGGGATAATCTTCAATATATATGCAGGGGAGCTCCCATGATATGTTACTGATTACCTCCCCCGACTCGAATTCAGGAGGAAAAAGCTGCCTGACAGTCTGTATGCCATAAAAAATACCTGCAGGGGAGGATGCCCTGATATGTATCCTTTTCCTGTTAATATCAAGACTATAGGCCTCATCATCGTGCATAGCAGTATCTGCCAGCTCAAGAATAATACCTTTTGATGAATTAGTATCATTGTCAATAACCAGTGTATACCCCGTAGGTACTTCAATCATTTCTGCAAAAAGTTTTGCAGTTTCATTTAATAGGGGGTTGTCCGTGACATGAATTACGACAATATTTTCAAGCTTAAAAACACCACTTCGTTCTTCCATCATCACAGGCTTTGGCAGCAGTACAATTTCTCTGGTGTCACTTTTTTGCCTCTTACAGGAAAATAGTGAAAACAGGGAAATTACGATAATAAGTTGAATTACAAGTGCTCTCATAAATATGATTTTCAGGATTTAAAAATATTCTGGCCGGGAAATTATAAAATATTGGCAAGAAAATAAGCTAAACAGGCTATTTTTGTCAAACCATGTGCATTGTTTGACAATAGTTATAAAAATATTTGTAATACTTACCATCAGTAATAACCAGTTTTATATGAGGGATACTTTATTCGGGAAAAGCATAGATGAGTTAATTCAAATAGTAAAAGAAGCAGGCCTGCCGGCATTTACAGTACGCCAGATAGCAGAATGGCTCTATAAACACAGGGTTGATGATATTGATGATATGACAAACCTGTCAAAACGGGCACGGGAAGGTTTTAAAGAAAAATATACCATTGGTCATACAGCGCCTGTCAATATTATGGAATCAGCTGACGGAACAAAGAAATACCTTTTCCCGGCCGGTGAGAAAAAATTTATTGAGTCAGCGTATATACCTGAGAAAAACAGGAATACTCTTTGTATATCATGCCAGGCCGGATGCAGGATGGGATGCAGTTTTTGTATGACAGGCCTACAGGGTTTACAGGGAAACCTCACTACAGGGGAAATACTGAACCAGGCAATAAGTATACCTGAAGCCGATAATATCACGAACCTGGTATATATGGGTATGGGTGAGCCTTTTGATAATACGGAAAACGTTATCAGCTCTGTTATAATTCTAACTGCAGAATGGGGATTTGCCATGTCGCCGAAACGAATTACCGTATCGACCATAGGTATTATTCCGGGCATGAAGAAATTCCTCTCAGAAACCGGTGCGCACCTGGCTGTAAGCATGCATACACCTTTCAGCGATGAGCGCAGGAAGATGATGCCCGCTGAAAATAAATACCCGCTTGAGGAGATAATGAAAGTAATAAAAGACTATGACTGGGGCAGGCAAAGAAGGATATCCTTTGAGTATATAATGTTCAGGGGTATAAATGACAGCGACCGTCATATAAATGAACTTACCAGGATACTTGGCGGGTTGCGCTGCCGTATTAATCTTATCCGTTTTCATTCTGTTCCTGGCATGCCTTATGAAAGCAGCAGTGATGAAACCATCATGGGGTTCAGGGATAAATTAACTGCCAGGGGCATTACCACAACAATACGTGCTTCCCGCGGTGAGGATATAATGGCTGCATGTGGGATGTTGTCGACTATGGAAATGCAGGGAGCAGGGAGCAGGGGGCAGGGATTTGAATGATGAATATCGAATGTCGAAGGTACTTCTTCATTCGTAATTCGATATTCATTATTCGAAATTCATTACTTAGCTTTCTTTATTTTCCATAGTCTGGCGTGGGGCCCCACCTTCGCCTTTCAGGCTACGGCGGGCAAAGAAAGCCCACCACCATCATTCCAGTATTCCATTATTCCAATTAAATCTCCAGGTTTGAAAGTTCGTCTGTTATTTCAAACCCATATTCCGGGTATTCATAAACGGGTATCCTTGGTTCTGTCTCGCCCATTGAATATCCCCATATACTTTCATATTCCCCGGGGTTTTCTCCCAGTTCTGCAAGCTGGTTAAGATATTCACTTATCGCTTTTGATTCTATAATGATTACTTTACCCATTTTATGAATAATAGGACTGTGCACCCTGGTAGGATCATGATCAAATTCAAGTATTCTCCTTCCATACCTTGTTATCCCTATTACACGGTATGTCAGGCTCTTGCCCACTCCGGGAAGGTTAATGACATTCCTGTCAGTTGAAAGGAAGGGGATGTTGGCTTTCTGTCTTAATGCATTGATGTTTTCCTGCATATTTTCGGCGTCAACCGGGAATTCCTTTATTTCATCATAATACTCTTCAGGAATAAAACCAAGTACTTTCTCTTCAATCTGCTCCTGTACGGCCCTTGCGTTCGGGCAAAAATTAAAGTTATTCTCCATGTATCCTTTTACTGTAAAGGTATAGTATGTAAGCACCCCGACATCATTGAGTACTTTTCTCAGTTTTGATGTATGACCTCTCCTCGATGCTGCTGTTGTAAATACCAGCTGATTTGTAACAGTCCACCCTGCACTTATCAAATGTCTTATACTATCCCTGACCTCGGGTGTTACTTCCATTGGGGATTCAATATGTGTTTGAATAAGGAATTGTTTTATCCCTATTTCAGAAGCCCTTTTCTTAAACTCACTCAATACAGAAGCCAGCTCAGGGCCTAATCTCTGTGGCAGGTATGCCGGTAACCTTGTGCCAAGCCTGACCCTCTGTATCTCGGCATGCTTCTCCCCGTTTTTCAACTTCTTATTTGCTTTCTTTTTCCTCAGGGCCATTTCATAAACTGCATTCAATATTTTTTCCAGGGATTTATCAGTACTCATTAGGGCATCACCACCTGTAATAAGGATATCCCTTATCTGGGTATCCTTTTCAAAATACAACATTATCTCTTCCAGCTTTTCATCCCATGATTTTTTAGGTTTCAGCTTATCAAGGTTAAAGTTAAGGTGACCACTCTGGAAATCATACATACGCTGGCATGATGAGCAAAGCCCTCCACAGGCCCTTCCCATGGTATCTGGTATCAGTATGGCAACCTCAGGATATCGCCTGTGTACATTATGATACGTTGGTAGTATCCAGCCGGCAGCATTTGGTTTACCCGGTTCAACAAGGTCTTCTTTCTCCCATGCCACAATGTGACCGAATTCATCAACCAGCTGCTGGCTGTAAAGAACATAATACCTTATTGCAAGGTCGGCTCCTATTGCAAAATACGGAACCCTGACATGCAGCAGCGAAAGATAATAGGGATTTACAAAAAAAGGTATCCCTTTTGCCTCGGCCTGTTTCAGTATCTTCATCATATCAGGGTCCAGTGAATTGCCAAGCATCTCGTTCAATAAGTCGGGCGACCTGACAGCAAACCTGAGGTGGAATAAAGGCTCCTTCCACCATTTAAGCATCTCAAGGAATTTCTGCTCTCTAGATAAACCTTCTTCGAAATAATATTTTTTATCATTTATCAGTCCTGCATCAATCTTATCAATAAATATGTTTATTATCCTGTCCCTGTTTTCCTCCCTGAGCTTCACTATCCTGGGGTCAAGCCCTGAAGGGAAACGCTCCATCCATGACCTGATCTGTTTCTTATCAGGCATCTTGCAGACATAGGTTCCTGCCAGCTGCCTGAACAGGTACAGCATGTCATCAAAAAAAGCAGGCTTAGCTCCTCCAGTGCCATATGTTACGGCCATCCATATCATTTTTATGGGATTACTTATCGCCTTCTCCCCCCTGAGGTTAAGATCTTCATAGGAGCGACCTGCATGATCAATATAATCCAGTATCCTTATGGCGGCATAATCCTTCCATTCCAGCCTTTCGAATGCCTCCCTCCCATTAGCCTCTCCTCTGTAGAATTTATAAGCATCGGGCCGGCTTTCCAGTATTCCTGTTATCCAGTCTTTAACACCAATTAAGGCTTCAGTCTCATTCCTCGCATTCCTCATTATCTCCTCCAGTACCAGATTTTCTTTCAGCAGTTGTTTAAGTATGCGATGAGCTTTAACATTAATCGCAATCCTGTCAAGGTCTAAGAACTTTTCCATGATGGTTCGGGTTGATTTGACCTTTAAATTTAATAAAAATGTATTAATACAATGTTTTTAATGGTGTGGGGCTTATTTGCTTCACTGGCGCGGGTTTCAAGACACGTGCCCGGCGTGGGTCACAAAAACACACCAACAACATTGCAGATCCGCGCCAGCGGAATAAAAAGAATTTTTGAAATCACTTAATTATAATCTATATTTGCTATAATAATAAAGTGTAAATAATACATTTAATATAGTTATGAAAACACATTTATTCCTGTTAATCAGTATTGTCATCATGTTATCATCATGTAATACGGCAAGTGAAGAATACAGAATAGAAACAGATGGACCTGAAAAGGTTGATTTCAGGGTACTCCCCTTTAATCTTGCACAGGTAAAACTCCTGGAGGGAAGGTTTAAACATGCAACTGAACTTAACAAGAAGATTTTGCTTGACTACGAACCTGACCGTTTTCTTGCAACATTCAGGATGGAGGCAGGCCTTGAACCAAAGGCTGAACATTACGGGGGATGGGAAGATTACCCAAGGCGTAATCTTAATGGCCACAGCCTGGGTCATTATATGAGCGCCCTTGCGATGATGTTCAAAACTACCGGAGAACAGGAGTTCCTTGACAGGCTTAATTATATTGTTGATGAACTGGAGATTTGCCAGCAGGCCGATGGCGACGGTTACATTGGAGCCCTCCCTGGAGCAAAAAAAATTTTCGAGGAGGAAGTGGCGAAAGGTGATATAAGGTCAGCAGGATTTGATCTGAATGGTTACTGGGCACCTTTTTATATAATGCATAAAATACTTGCGGGTTTGAATGATGCTTACCTCCTGTGCGGCAATGAAAAGGCACTTCAAATATCACTTAACTTTGCCGACTGGATAAGCGATATAGTTAAACCACTCAATGATGAACAGGTTCAAAAGATGCTTCAATGCGAGCATGGCGGGATCAATGAATCCTTTGCCGAGCTGTATGCCATCACAGGGGAAGAAAAATACCTGGAAACAGCAAGAATATTCTATCATAAAGCGATACTTGATTCCCTGGCCAATCAGGTGGATGTCCTTCCAGGCAAGCATGGCAATACACAAATACCCAAGATCATTGGTCTTGCCAGGCTTTATGAGCTCACGGGGAATAATCAGGACATGGAAACAGCAGAGTTTTTCTGGGACAGAGTAGTTAATCATCATTCATATGTTACAGGCGGACATGGTTTTAACGAATATTTTGGCCAGCCCGACGAGCTGAGCGACCGGCTGGGCGAGGGAACCACCGAAACATGTAATGTATATAATATGCTTAAGCTTTCGAGGCATCTTTTTACCTGGGAAGCTTCAGCGGAGGTAGCCGACTTTTATGAAAGGGCTTTTTTCAATCATATTCACTCATCACAGCATCCTGAATCAGGCCGTGTTATTTATAATCTTTCACTCGAGATGGGGGGTTTTAAAAGATACCAGGACCCGGGGTATTTCACATGCTGTGTAGGTACGGGTATGGAAAACCATGCCAAGTATGCAGGGAATATATTCTTTCATAACGATAAGGAATTATTCGTCAGCCAGTATATAGCTTCAGAGCTCAACTGGGAAGAAAAGGGGCTTGACCTGGTTATGGAAACCGAATATCCTGATGAGCAGGGTGTAACTGTCAGCTTTAAGAACGAGGAACCCGTTGAAATGATAATACAGATCAGGTATCCCTCATGGGCCGAAAAAGGTATAGGGATAAAAGTTAATGGCAGGAAGAAATCCGTAAGACAGGATCCGGGATCATTTATCCCGGTGAAAGGAGAATGGAAAGCAGGAGACGAAATAGAGATTACAATTCCTTTCACGTTAAGGCTGGAAACCATGCCCGATAATCCCAACAGAGTGGCAATAATGTATGGCCCTGTTGTTCTTGCAGGTGATCTTGGGCCCGTAAGGGATCCTGAAGCATATGATCCAATGTATGTACCGGTACTGATAACTGAAAACAGGCCTCCGTCAGAATGGCTTGAACCCGTTGAAGGGGAACCAAACGCATTCATGATGAATGATGTCGGGCAACCCCGGGATGTTAAGCTCATACCATTTTTTGATACACACGACAGGCGGTATACTATTTTCTGGGATATCTTCACCCTTGAAGAATGGGAAAATAAACAGGAGGAATACAGGCAAAAAGAAGAAGAGAAAAAACTGCTTGAACAGCTTACTGTTGATTTTGTCCAGCCCGGTGAAATGCAACCTGAGAGGGATCACAACTTCAGGGACCAGGATAGTAGTCCTACACGTTTCCGCGGAAGAGCCGGAAGACAAACAAGAGGAGGATGGTTTTCATTTGACATGAAAGTACTTGCCGATTCACCCGTAATTCTTGTAGTCGATTACTGGAGTCAGGAAAGAAGGAGAACCAATTTTGATATACTGGTAAATGATAAGGTCATTGCTACAGAAACAATATCCAGTAATGAGGAGGAATTTATCAGCGTAAAATATCCGATACCAAGAGAAATAACAGTTGGTAAGTTCAATGTAACAGTTAAGTTCAGGTCAAAAGATGAATATGATGTTGCAGGACCGGTATACGGGATAAGAATAATAAAAAGCGATGAGTTATGAGTTATGAGAGATGAGGATTAAGCTTATCTCAAACATTCAAACATTCAAACCAGTCTGCCGACAGGCAGATGTTCAAACTCTTAAAAATTAACAGATCCCTCTTTATTTCTAATTAGTGCGTTTTGTTTCCTCTGTTTGTCCTGCTTCATACGGATCTTCTCCCCTGAACATTTTAATTGTCTCATCCTGGAGAAGTGCCCATATTGAATATACCCCTTTGGCAGTACCAATAGGCACATTCAGGCAGTTTATTGCCGACATTACTATGATCAGTATTCTTGCCCACTGCCTGTAGCTGAAAAGGCCAATACCGCCTATAATACTCAGCAGTGATATCACTCCTATCATGGCAGGTACAAAGATCTTAACAGCTGCCAGCACTCTGACAGGAATCTCTTCTCCTTCAACAAAGGACTGGGCAAAATTAATTGACAGAAATACTACCAGTGCTCCTACCAGTCCGAGTATTGCGAAGCCAATATGCAATGCACCCACAACGGTTACATGCTTTTTCATATTTTTTACTTTTTCCATGCTGATTAGTTTTTCCTGCAAGTTATAAATTTTCTAAAATCCTAATGTTAATACACAGGTTTTATCCACTTCTCCTTCACACCATATTTGCTTTCCGAGGCCCATAATATTCCTCTTTTCATTATCTCAAGTGCTTCATGCACCTCAAAATCTGCGGCAACATGGCCAAGTGAAGAATAAAAAACTCTTCCTTTGCCGTAATATTTCTTCCATGCCACAGGCACGACACAGCCGTCTATCCACTCGGCATTGCTGCCGTTGAATGTGGTAGCAGCCAGTACTTTTACATTCGGATCGACATGCATGTAATACTGTTCTGAATGCATCTTAAAATTACTTAAACCCCGGGTTACAGGATCCTCCCTGTCTGTAATATTAACTTCATAATCAATAACTCCCCCTGGATGAGCAACCCATTGCCCTCCTACCATAAACTGGTATTCAGTATTATTCCGGAATGAATCGCCCAGTCCTCCATGCCATCCGGCAAGGCCAACACCGCTCTTAACTGCATTCAGTAATCCCTGCGACTGTTCACCACTTATTGTTCCCATGGTCCAAACCTGTATTATCAGGTCCCTTGTATTTATCATTTCTTCATCCAGATAGGAGTCAAGGCTGTCAGATACAATAACATCAGCACCTGAGTCCCTCATCCAGGGTACAAATATATCACGGCATTTCCCCGGTTCATGACCTTCCCATCCTCCCCATACAAAAAGTATTTTTTTGTTTCGTAAATCCTCTCCGGTACTGAGCGAGACACTTAATCCCTCAAGGGGTATTGAGGCGGCAAGGATTGAACCTCCTGCATAAAGCGAGGCTTTTTCCAAAAATTTCCTGCGGTCCATAGGCAACTATTTTAGTTTATAATTAGTCTGTATAAAAGAATATATATTAATAAAGACCGTTATATGGTAAATTTAATAATTTTGGTATACGGTAAAATAATTTTATGAGCTTCACTGTAATCAAAATAACCAATAATTTCATTAAACTAGTAGTATTATTCCATAAAATCAAACCAGGATGAAAAAGAAAGTTTTGTTTTTTGCTGCCTTCTTGGTAATTGCTGCAGGGATCACTTCCTGCGAAAAGATTTTGGAGAACTGCGAAATATGCAGGTATAATGTATATATTAATGGTGTATTTTCCTATTCTGAACTTGAAGCAGAGTATTGTGGTTCAGATTTAGTTGCAAGAAAGTCTGCTCCTGACGTAATTATAGGAGAGGGCACTGCTCATGAAACAGTTACCAAATTTGAATGTGATTAATGAATAATTCTGTTTTAAAATGAAAAAAATTGTATTTCTTTTGTTACTATTCGCAGCGGGATTAACTTCGTGTGAAGATTTATTTGACAATTGCAGGATATGCCGGCTTAATGTCTACGAAAACGGATTCCTGATTAATTCATTGCAGGAAGCAGAATACTGTGGGGCAGAGTTGATAACAATCCAGAATACACCCCCTCAGACTGATGGTGCTATAACTACCAAGTGGGAATGTGATTGAGTATTGTTAATACCTGATACCAATTACTGTTACATCATCGACCTGGGGTGTACTCCCTTTCCATTCTTCGAATATTTCACTGAGTTTCTCTCCCTGTTTAAGCATTGGCAGGTGTGATAATTCTACGAATTTCTCTTTCAGGTTTTTCACCATGAATTTCTTCCCTTTCGGCCCACCAAACTGGTCGCCAAAGCCATCTGAAAACATATAAAGGCAGTCTCCCTTCTTCAGGTCGGTTTCCTCCATGCTGAAGGGTTTCATATTATAATGGATAGCTACCGGCATTTTGTCAGCCTTGAAAGTAAGAAGTTTGTTATCGCGAACAATACAGAGCGGATTATTGGCACCTGCAAACTGCAATTTATCATTTTTGAAATTAATTACCGATACAGTCATATCCATCCCGTCCTTCACCCTGTCCTCTTCGATTGACTGTTTAAGCGAATCGATAATTTCATCCCTCAGGATATTTATTATTTCATCGGGCCGGGTAATACCTTTACCGTTAACTATTTCATTAAGCATTGTCACACCAAGCATGCTCATAAATGCCCCTGGTACTCCATGTCCGGTACAGTCGGCTGCAATAATTATTTGCAGGTCGTCCTTTTTGCTCACCCAGTAAAAATCACCACTGACTATATCCAGTGGCTTATACAGCACGAAATGTTCAAACTCATCACTGAACAGTTCAAGTGAAGGCAAGAGTGCAGTTTGTATGCGTTTTGCATACATTATGCTGTCGGTTATATGTTTTTTCTGATATGCTATCTGGTCCCGTTGTGTTTCGGCAATATCACGCTGTTTTTCAATTTCGTCTTTCTGCGCAAGTATTGTCCTGTTTTTATCCTCGAGTTTAATGTTTGCTTCTTTCTTTATCCTGTACCCCCTGTAGATATAATAAGCGAGAAAGCTCAATAATACAAGGACAAATATTGATGCATACAGCATTAATTTCTGCTTCTCAATTGATTCGATCTGTATTTTGATCTTCTCTTCCTGCTGGTTTATAAGCTTAAGCTGTTCATCTATCTGGGCCAGCTGTTTGTCGATATCAGCTCTTTGCAGTGCCAGGGTGTCCTTTTGCGCCTGAACCTCGGTCTGTTGTTCTATAATCAATGCCTGTTGTGAACGTATCTCCCCTGATTGTCTCCTGATCTGTCCTGCCTGTGTTTCCAGTTCTTTTTGTTTTGCCGCAAGGGTAATTTCCTTTGCTGATATTTCCTTATCGAGGCTGTCAAGCAGGGCTTGTTGTCTTTCAATTTCTTCCTTCTGTTGCCGTATGGTTTCTTGCTGTTGCCGTACCACCTCAAGCTGGCGCTCAAGTTCCTCATTTGTTATATCATATAGCTTCTCCCAGTCCTCCCTTGTTTTTACAGCCTGCGCCAGTAGTCCAACAGGAATAGCAAGCCCGGCTTTCTCTAATTCCACCTGATTAATCTCAAATTTTGGCTGTTTATTTACTACGATAAAATTGAACATTGACTGTCCGAACTCATAGCCCTCTGTTATTAAAAGTGTTTTCTTACCTTCTATCATTCTCTTAACCTTATCCAGATTAAAGTTTTCATCTTTTGAAACATACAACACATTAGTATATTCAAGCCTGCTTTCATCCCTGAATACCACAACAACGAGAGGTTTTCCCTGTATCTCTTTCCTGGTTTTTGCCAGGTTAGCCATATCAAAATATAATTCATTATCTTTTGACAGTACCCCCACTTTAAACAAAGCCATAGTATCCAGAGCATCACCATAATCTACAAAGCGTGCAATATCAAATATATAAGGAGCTCTTGTTCTGTTATCAAAGCCCTCCTGGGAATATGAGCCAACAAAGCAAACCACAAACGCTGCAAACAGGATTAAAATTTTTTTATTCATTGGAGGAAAGGTATATTTGGATTCTCTAATTTCAAAATAAATATCTGCATTTGCAACTATTGGGGTTCTGTTATTTTTTTGTGAATATCTTGTTGACAATTCTGATTATTTAAGAGATTTTATATATATTGATATCGTATTTTTGCTTTAGTAAAGAAAAAGAGTAAATGCATTCTGACCAACACAACTTAGATCTAACAGGGAAAACCGTAGCTGTTGTTGATGATGACCTGGCAACAATACGCTATTTTGAGATACTTCTCAAAACAACTTCTGCTGAAGTTTCCACCTTCCTAAATGGTACTGATTTCCTTAATGCAGTAAAGGACAATCCCAAGAAATTTGACCTTGTGATGATGGATTATTTGATCCCTTATGTAAATGGCATCGAATGTGTAAAATCATTTCGCAAGTATAACAGCCATGTTCCTGTAATAATGATTACGGCATATTATACCAGGGAATCAAGAGAAGAATCAATACTGGCAGGCATCAATGAATATGTACTTAAACCCGTAATACCGGAGAAAGTACTAAGCATACTCGAGAAATACCTTACAAGTAAAGAATACGCGTACTAGTATTTATCACTGCACATTACTGTAAAACACTGCCATGTATTTCTGAAGCATAGCATCAATTTCTTTTGCCGTTTCTTCCAACCCGTTACGCCTGCATGATGATGCTACTCTCTGAAGGAACCCAAATGATAATTGAATCTCCATCTCCCCATTGCGCATATAATAGGCCGGCAGGGAAGTGTAATAATCCAGGTTTGAAGCGTAATATTCTTTCATTTCCCCTATCAGTTCAAGTGCTGTTTCATGGTCACCGGCCAGCAGGTAAGCATCAATTATATCAGGCATATAATTATCCCATGGTAAATCATCAAGGGGTAATTCCTCCATAATATGATCAAGCACTTCCACCGCTCTTTCATTATCTCCCTCAAGGACAAGAGCTTTTGCCAGTTTGGCATAATTAAGCCGGGCCCTTACAACCAACAGGGTATGACGATGATTATTATCCAGGTACACATCCGGATCATTTGCATTTCCCCAGGTAAATTTATTCATCAGGTTATCATACAGTATGTCTGTGTCTATCCTTCCGTAATCAAGCCAGTTATAATTCCGGGATTTAATAGGGACAAGCCTGTATGCATTGCCTTCAAGCTGAAAATACTCTTCCAGTCCCAGTGCATCATTATGATATCCTGTAACAAAATATACGGGTCTTTCCCAGTCGTTCTGGGCCAGGAAGTCAAGCACCATCATCTGGCTCTTCAGTATATAGTTACCCCCAAGTGTAATATCGATATAAGGTACTATAAGGTCTGCATCTTCGGACTTTACAGTACCTGATGCCAGTACTTTTTCACGATCGACAGGCAGACGTATTTTTCGTGTTGGCAGGTAGTCATGCTCCTCACCATCAGGGAACCTGTATTTTGTGCCCTGGTTATCGCTCCTTATAAACTCCACAGCCCTGCTAATATCAACAAACCCCGTCAGCCGTGGATTTTCAATGATAAATACCTGGTTATTAACCCCGTCATAATATTTTGATTTTGGCATTGTGAGCTTCATAGGTTCCGATTCATAGGTTTTCAGCTTCATCTGGTCAATATACCAATCGGTATTTAGCAACATGAGGTTACAAACCCTGACATCGGTCCCGACACCTTCCACCTCCTGTGCATACCACAACGGGAAAGTATCATTGTCGCCATTGGTAAATAATACTGCATTGGGGGCTACTGACTTGAGGTAATTCGTTGCCACTGCAGTTGCAGTATGCCTCCCTGACCGGTCGTGGTCATCCCAGTTTTGTGATGCCATCAGTACCGGTACTGCCACCAGGGAAAGGATACCCACGACTATTGCCGTAACTTTTTCGCCTGCAAGTTTTGTGAATATCTCGTAAAGGAAAAGGACTCCCATACCAATCCATATTGTAAATGCATAAAACGAGCCGGCGTAAGCATAATCCCTTTCGCGGGGCTGGTTGGGATATTGATTGAGATAAACCACTATGGCTATCCCTGTCATTATAAACAGCAGTAAGACCACCCAGAGATCCTTCTTGTTTTTGTTCAGCTGATAATAGAAGCCAGCCAGTCCAAAGAGCAGAGGTAATAAATAATATGCATTCCTTGAGGGATGATTCTTCATATGATCAGGCATGTTGTCCTGTGGTCCCAGTCGTGATTCATCCAGTGCCTTAATCCCCGATATCCAATTGCCGTTAAAAGGGCCACCATAACCTTGTGTATCATTTTGCCTGCCGGCAAAGTTCCACATAAAATACCTGAAGTACATATACCCTAACTGGTATGAGAACATAAATTTCAGGTTTTCACCGAATGTTGGTTTACGCTCTATTCTTCTCTCTCCTGACTGGTCAGTAACCTGGACAGGTTTCCCCCTGAAATTATTCCATTGTTTATATACCTCTACATGATCTTCCTGCGGGCTATACATTCTTGGGAAAAGGGTTACAAATCTTTCATCATACTCCGGCACAAGGTCACGGTTGGTAATCTTGTATTTACCGTCAATAGGGTTGTATGTTGGTTTTCCCCTTTCATAGGAAACAACAGGGGCATTGAAATAAGGTCCTTTTACAAGTGGCCTTTCGCCATATTGCTCACGGTTCACGTAATACAGGAAACTGAAAACGTTCTCCGGATTATTCTCATCCATTGGAGGATTAGCATGTGCACGAATATAAATTGTGGCAAATGACGAGTACCCTATCATGATGACAAGCACTACTGTCAGTGCTGTATTCAAAGCTACCACTCCCCTGTCTGAGAAACGCCATACCAGGAATACAAGGAAAACCAGCAAGAGAATATTAAAAAATGTGCTTTCTGTCATAAGCCACATGCCGCTGAACAATACTGTAGCAAGGCTGAAAGCTATTATCTTCTGTTTATTCGTTCCTTCAAGACTTGATCTTATGGCGAAGATTATAGATACAATAAACAGTATCACTAACAGGTATAACCCACTGTTGTACGGCAGTCCTATATTGTTAACCAGGAACAGTTCGAACTTGCTGGCAAGTATTATAAAGCCTGGTAACAGGCCCCACATAATAATTGCAACAAATGCAACTGATAATATAATTGCATATGTAAATCCTTTCCAGGAAAATTCATATTTCCTGAAATAATATACAAAAACAATAGCCGGAATGGCCAGCAGGTTAAGCAAATGTACCCCTATCGACAGGCCCACCACGTATGCAATAAGGATAATCCACCTGTTTGCATTAGGTTTATCAGCTTCATTTTCCCATTTTAATATAGCCCAGAAAACAAGTGCGGTCATCAGTGATGAGGTGCCATAAACCTCTCCTTCAACTGCTGAAAACCAGAAAGTATCTGAAAAAGCATAGGCGAGAGCACCCGTCAGCCCGGCTCCCATAACTGCAATCATACGTCCTGTGCTCAGTTCTTTATCTCCACCTGCAAGTAATTTCTTTGCCAGGTGTGTTATGGTCCAGAACAGGAACATGATTGTAAAAGCGCTTGCAAGGGCTGACATAATATTTACAGAAAGGGCAACCCTGCTGACATCAGAAGCAAAAAGGGCAAAAAACCTTGCTATTATCATGAACATGGGAGCACCGGGAGGATGACCAACCTCAAGCTTATATGAAGTAGCTATGAACTCACCACAATCCCATAAACTAAGTGTTGGTTCAACAGTTAATATATAGGTAATTGCAGCCACTAGGAAGGATATCCATCCAAGCGATATATTCACCAACCTGTACTGTTTCATATACTTTAATAATAGTTATAATATTTTAAAAGAGTAAATTTACAGTTGACGAATTTAATCAATTTGATTAAACTTTTATATTTTTAGGTTTCCAAAACATATGAGAAGGAAGATTGTAATAGTACTCAGCCTGGTAATGGTAAGCCTTAGTATTAAAGGTCAGTATTACGAGACTGGCCAGGAGCCAGCATCACTAAAATGGGAAGAACTGGACTCATATCACTTCAGGTTTATCTATCCTGAATCCTATTCTAACCGTATAGACAGGGTAGTCTTCTGTTTCGAAAATGCCTATTACCTTCTTAAGGGCTCATACAATGAACCCATACTGGATAAGATTCCTGTAATTATACATAACCATACAACAGAGTCAAACGGGTATGTGGCCTGGGCACCAAAAAGAATTGAACTATACCCTCTCCCTGGCCAGGATAATATTCCAATGGACCATCTTGAGCAACTGGCTCTTCATGAACTTACGCATGTATTGCAGATGCACAGTTTCAGGAGAGGTATATCAAAAACCATATCATATATTTTCGGAGAACAGTATACCGGTGCACTCGGCATTTTTACGCCTTATTGGTTTCTTGAAGGAGAAGCAGTAATTGCAGAAAGTGCATGGTCATACTCAGGCAGGGGACGAGTTCCTTCATTTGAAAAAAAGCTAAAAGCCGTATTGCTGGAGAAAGATAAAATATACAGCTACGATAAAATGCTTTTTGGCTCTTATAAAGATTATACACCCGATCATTACCAGTTTGGTTACCAGATGAGTGCATGGGCCAGGACAAAGTTTGGAGACAGGGTATGGCAGGAACCAATGGATTACGTTGCCCTGAGGCCTTACACACTGAATCCATTAAATGCAGCCCTGCGCAAATATACCAGCCACAGCAAGGAGGATATATATTTTGAAACTATGGTCTATCTTAGGGACAAATGGAAAAATGAAGAAGAAAAGGATTACCGTGAGACATACAATATCCTTAATCCCCCAAAAAATAAAGACTATATAAACTATCATTCGCCCGTTGCAGCAGGAAAGGACAGCATTATTGCCATAAAAACATCCCTTTACCGAATTCCTCATTTCGTCCTTATTAATACAGACAAAGGGACAGAAACTAAACTTTATACACCAGGCAATATATGGCCGTATAAAATAAATTATGAAGGGAATACGATTGTGTGGGCTGAAAATTTCAACGACCCGAGATGGGCAAACCGTGAATATTCAGTAATTAAGACCTTTAATATACAGACTGGCAGTTCCCGTACATTAACAACAAAAAGCAGGCTATTTGGTCCTGATATATCCCCCGATTTAAAATTAATAGCTGCCACTGAAAGTACGGTTGAATATAAAAACAGCCTGGTCATACTTGATGCAATGTCAGGAAATATTATTAGCAGGCATGAAAGCCCCGGCAACAGGTTTATCTCTTACCCTTCATGGTCTGAAGATATGAAAGAGATTGTGTTTATCTCATCCAATGAAAACGGTGAAGGAATAATGTCTTTCTATCCTGAAACAGGTGAATGGAAAACCTATATTGAAGAAGGTAGAGATGACCTGCAATCTGTAAGGAAAGAGGGTTCATTAATATTCTTTGTAAGCTCGGCTTCCGGAATTGATAATGCTTACACGATGGATAACAACGGTGAGATTTATCAAATTACATCTGCACGATTTGGTATATCGGATATCTCATTTATTGCTGGTAATATTCTTTTCTCTGACTATTCTGCCAGTGGTAATAATATTGCAGTTGCCAGCATTGACCAGGTATCTGACAGAAAGAGGGGAGAGACAATAATAAGCGATCGCTTTATTGATAAGCTCAACAGGGAGGACAAGCTGGTATGGACGGGTGATTATTCCCTGCCTTCACACTATAAGAAGGAGAAATACAATAAAGTTACCAATCTTTTCAGGTTCCACAGCTGGATGCCTTTTTATGCCGATATAAATAATATTTCCTTTGATGAGATCCCTGTAAGCCTTGGTGCCATGGTCATGACCCAGAATAATCTCAGCTCTCTTATCAGCACTATCGGATATGAATACACCAATAAGGAACACCTTATTCATTCAAACATTAGCTGGAAAGGCTGGTACCCGGCAGTTGATTTTAATCTGAGTTATGGCGGCGAACCGGTGATCTATAATAGCAATGACACAACTGTTACTCCATCAATAATCTATAACCGCCTGTCAACTAAAACCACTGTATACATACCGCTGCATTTTAACCGTGGCAGGTTTATCCAGACATTCTGGCCTTCCCTTAATATAAATTATTCCAACAAGTATGTGCTTGACGAGGATAAGGAAATGTTTGATTACGGACAAACATTAATTAACTCCCGTTTATATTTCTCCAATTTCTATAAGATGTCGTACCGGGATATATGGCCCAGGTACGGACAGGTACTTGATCTTTACTTTACAACTTCTCTTCTTGACAACGATCTGTATGGCCCTATATCCACTGTAAGAACAGCATTTTATTTCCCAGGGATCTTCAGGAATCATGGTATCAGGTTCAGGTACCAGTATGAAAAGCAGGATTTCAGGCGATTGCTCATTCAAAACAGGATATCCCTGCCCAGGGGTTACAGACATATAACATCAGAAAATCTTAACAGCTTCAGCTTCGACTATGCATTCCCGGTGGCCTACCCCGATTTTCATCTTGGTAACTTTTTGTATGTCAACCGCATAAGGAATACGGTCTTTTATGATTATGCTATCAGTCGTGACCTGTATGATATCGAGGAACAGGAACAGGTGGAGGGAAAGGATTATTTTTCCTCAACAGGGATTGAACTGCTGGCTGATTTCTATCTTCTGAGGATACCTGTAAGGCTTTCGGCAGGTTTGCAGGTTGCATATTTGCCATTTGAAAGATCATCACATTTTGAGTTTTTGCTTAATATGGATGTTTTTGGCTTTGTCCTGGGTAGAGACAGATCTTATTGAATTGAAGTGGCTGTTTCGGTAACAAGAGCCCATGCTCGTTTTATATTCTTCAATTCAACGTTGGTCTGGGAAGTGACCATCCTGAGTGAATACTTACCGTTTATCTTAGTGTGCGTCAGGTAAATCTTTCCTGTATCGTTTAGTTTATGATTGAGCTTCTCATTAATATCGTTCAGTGACTTTTCATCCCTGTTCGCAGGCCTGTACCTGAAACAAACCGTATTTAGGCTCAGGGGGGCTGTCATTTCAAAAGATGGATGCTCCCTGATCTTTTCGGCCAGCCAGGCAGCATAGGAAATATGGTTCCTCACCTTCTTTCTTAATCCTTCCAGTCCAAAAGATCTTATTACAAACCACAATTTGAGGGCCCTGAAGCGTCTTCCGAGTGGTATACCCCAGTCACGGTAATCATTTACCTGTCCCCTTGTTCTTGTTTTAAGATATTCAGGCAATATTTCGAATGTTTGAATCAGTATAGCGGCATTTTTCACGAAATATGCCGAGCAGTCGAAATTGGTAAACATCCATTTATGAGGATTGAAGACAAAACTGTCGATATATTCTTTACCTTCAATTAGCCAGCTGTACTCTGGCAGAATCAGGGCCGTGCCCGCCAATGCTGCATCTACATGCAACCAGATATTATATTTGCTGCATATTTCTCCTATTGCTTTAACCGGGTCTATGGCTACTGTGCCTGTCGTGCCAACGGTAGCGACAACACAACAGGGAATATACCCTTTTGCCATATCCTTTTCAACGGCTTCAGTCAGCTTATCAGGATCGAGAGAAAGATCATCGCGTACTCCCACCTTAACAAGGTTACTGCGCCCGAACCCGGCTATTTTAACTGCCTTTTCAATAGATGAATGGGTTTGTGTTGAGCTATATATACGATATACCGGTTCTCCATTGAATCCTTTTTCGTTTATCCTGAAATCACTTATTCTTTCCCTTGAAGTCACCAGAGCTGCCAGTGCGGCTGTTGAAGCTGTATCCTGTATTACTCCTTCGAAATTCTCCGGCAAGCCTATAATATCCTTGAGCCAGTTCATTACCCGTTCTTCCAGCTCTGCAGCAGCGGGGGATGTTTCCCATATCATACACTGCGCTCCCAGGGCTGCAATAAGCATTTCTGCCAGTACTGACGGTGCTGAGCTGTTTGCGGGGAAATATGCGAAAAAATTTGGACTCTGCCAGTGGGTTATACCAGGCATGATTATTTCATTGAAATCTTTGAATATATCTGTGAAATTTTCACCTTCCAGCGGTGGCATCTGTGGCAGGGATGAATAAATCTCTCCTGGTTTCACCTGTGATTTTACCGGGTATTCCTCTAAATTCTCAAGGTAATAACCTATCCAATCAACTAATTCATGAGCCCTTTTTATGAATTCATCATTTGTCATATTATCGAAGGATTTAAGAAAGGTGTATGATGATATCCCGTACAAGGGATAATATTCTCTTATCAGCTTGCGCTCTCGGCAAGGAGAATTATCGTGTTCTGCCGGACTTCAACAACGCCTCCCTCGATCTCAAATTCTGAGTCCCTGCCATTCATATCAGTAACAGTCACTTTCCCTTCAACAAGTGTTGATACTATGGCAGCATGATCTTTAAGCACCTGGAAAGCACCTTTCTTACCCGGGACTTTCATTGAACGTATATCTCCCTGGTATACTGTTTTTTCTGGTGTGATGATCTCTATTTTCACTACCGTTGGTTTTTCTACGATTCAGAGAGGAGTTTTTCTCCTTTTTCTATTGCTTCCTCAATGGTACCTACGAGCATAAATGATGCTTCGGGATATTTATCAACCTCTCCTTCAATAATCATATTGAAGCCCTTTATAGTATCTTCAATCGTAACCAGTTTACCGGGGATACCCGTAAACTGTTCGGCCACATGGAATGGCTGCGAAAGGAATCTCTGCACTCTGCGGGCCCTTCGTACTATCAGTTTATCCTCCTCGGATAATTCATCCATACCGAGAATGGCTATTATATCCTGCAGTTCATTATATCTCTGTAATATCTCAATTACTTTTTGTGCACAATCATAGTGTTCATCGCCCACAATGTCAGCTGACAGTATCCTGGATGATGAGTCCAGCGGGTCAACTGCCGGATAGATCCCAAGCTCTGCAATCTTCCTGCTTAATACAGTTGTTGCATCGAGGTGTGAGAATGTTGTGGCGGGTGCAGGGTCAGTGAGGTCGTCAGCAGGCACATATACTGCCTGTACCGATGTGATAGACCCATGAGTTGTTGAGGTAATCCTCTCCTGCATAATCCCCATTTCCGTTGCCAGTGTTGGCTGGTAACCAACTGCCGAGGGCATCCTCCCCAGCAGGGCACTTACCTCCGATCCGGCCTGGGTAAAACGGAATACATTATCCATAAAGAAGAGTATATCCCTTCCTTCTCCCTTAATATCACCATCACGAAAATATTCAGCCACGGAAAGACCTGAGAGAGCAACCCTGGCGCGTGCTCCGGGAGGCTCATTCATCTGCCCGAAAACAAGGGCCAGTTTTGAGTCTTTCAAAGCCTCATAATCTACCTTTGACAGATCCCATCCTCCCTTTTCCATGTCCTTAAGAAATTCTTTCCCGTAATCAATAACGCCCACTTCAAGCATCTCCCTCAGGAGGTCATTACCTTCACGTGTTCTCTCTCCCACGCCTGCAAAAACAGACAGCCCTGCATAAGATTTGGCAATATTATTCATCAGCTCAAGTATTACCACGGTTTTACCAACCCCTGCTCCACCAAAGAGACCTATCTTACCTCCTTTGGAATAGGGTTCTATAAGGTCGATAACCTTGATGCCTGTATGGAGGACTTCCTTTTCTGTTGAAAGGTTTTCAAACAAAGGCGGCTTACGATGAATGGGATAACCCTTTTCTTTTGTCAGCTCTGCCATCCCATCTATAGCGTCACCTGTAACATTCATCAGGCGCCCCTTGATCTGGTCGCCGATAGGTATAACAATAGGTTTACCTGTTGCAACAACTTCCATTCCCCGCCTGAGGCCATCAGTTGAGTCCATTGCAATTGCACGCACTGTATTCTCTCCAATGTCCTGCTGGCACTCAATCACCAGTGTTGATCCGTCATCTTTTTTTATCTCCAGAGCATCGTAAATATTGGGTAAATCTGATCCTTCCCTGTCAAAAGCCACATCAACAACAGGGCCTATAACCTGGCTTACCACGCCTATGTTTTTTGACATGTGATAGTTGTTTTTTGATTGAACTACAAATTTAACAAATTTATCAAATAGCATAAGATTAGGTGATCATTTTATGGTACTTTTACTAATGTTGCCTGGAATATTTGACTTGTATTTTTAGTTATTTCATTTTACTTTGGTTGTGAATGAACCATAAATAACCAGAAATGAAAAAAATTGCATGTATTGTTTGCATTGTAACTTGTTTCACCGTCTCATCCTATGGTCAATTGACCAAAATAGGAGGCGGATTATCCTATAATACCGGTTTCTATTTCAATACTGAAAATTTCAGTGACCACAAAACGGGCAATCCTGTTATATCAGCCACAGGTATTTATGAAATTTCTCTCCCTTTACATTTAAGGCCTTCATTAAATGTATTCATACCTAAAATCAGTAAGTTCGAAGATTTAAATATTCCCGAAAAAAGGGTAATATCAGCCTTTTCTCTTGATTTAGATGCTCATTACGTCTTCAATTACCTCGACAGGTTTGAATTTTACGGGCTTGCCGGCTTAAATATACTCTATGTAAGGATGAAGTATAAATACGATTTTCAAGGCGAAACTGATATATTAACAAGCAGTAATAATGCCCTTGGTCTTAACCTGGGAGCAGGATCATATATAAAGATAAAGGATGAATTTGATCTTTTCGTAGAGTTAAAGGCTATCCTGGGAAATCAGATCCAGGGAGTGGTGACAGCAGGGATTCTTCTCAACATCGACTGGATGAAGAAGCATGAAGAAAGTGAGCTATAGTTTATTTTGTGCGTTTAAGCAGGTCAGCCGTCAGTTGCATTAATTCTTCCTTTCTCTCTTTTTCAACCTTTACATCTTCAAGAGATGAATAGGCAAGATCAGTGTATTGTCTGACTATATCTTCAACTGCAGACCTTATATTTAATTCGTTAAATATATTCTTTATTACAGCTATTTTCTCGTCATTATCAAACTGTTCCAGCTGCAACTGATGATTAAGAGTATTGAGCTGATCACCTGAAGCCAGTTCGAGGGCTTTAATAAGTAATATTGTTTTTTTATTCGATACTATGTCGGTTCCTATTTTTTTCCCGAATATCTGCAGATCACCGTAGGTATCAAGCAGGTCATCCTGTATCTGGAAAGCAAGGCCAAGGTTCCTGCCGAAGCTGTACATCTTTTCAGCCTCTTCAGGTTCAGCATTACCTATAACAGCGCCTATTTTCAATGAGGCAGCAAGCAGAACGGCCGTTTTTAATTCAATCATACGCAGGTAATCGGTATGTGAAACAAAGCTGGTTTGCTCAAAATCCATGTCCATTTGCTGTCCGCTGCATACATCTATGGCTGTATCATTGTATATTTTCATTACCTGCATAAGCACAGGCGCAGGAGCACTCAGGATACACTCATTTGCAATAAAAGCCATCACATCACCTGATATTATTGCCTGGTTAACATCCCATTTCTTATGAACGGTAGCTGAGCCCCTGCGTATTTCTGATCGGTCCATAATGTCATCATGCACGAGTGTGAAATTGTGAAACACCTCTATTCCCACGGCTGGCAATATGGCCTGTTCAACTTTACCATTAAATAGATCACATGCCATCAGTGTCATTACCGGACGTATTCTTTTACCTCCCATTGACATCAGATACTTAACGGGTTCAAACAGTTTTTCGGCTTCATAATCATATGACATATTATTGATAGCCCTGTTTACGATATCCTGAAGTTCTTCGTATTTATACATAATGATATGGAATCAGGTGCAATTTTAATGGCCGCCGAATGCTTGTGCACCATTAACAACTTCCAGTATCTGGTTTGTTATGCTAGCCTGGCGGGCTTTATTGTATTCGAGATTAAGATCCCTGATCAAATCTGTTGCGTTATCAGTTGCTTTATGCATTGCGGTCATCCTGGCACCATGTTCGGCAACGTATGAATCAAGTACTGTCCTGTAAAATTGTATCTTAAGTATTTTAGGGACTAACTCGTTTATTATTTCTTCCTTAGATGGTTCAAAGATATACTCCCCACTTTGAATATCATCCTCTTCTTCTTCTGTCTCAACGGGGAGGAAAGTTTCAAAGCTGAGGTCTTGTACAGCAGCATTTCTGAATTTATTATAAACGAATTCAACCCGCTCGAATTCTTCTTTCAGGAATGCGTCCATTATTTTATCGGCTATAGCTGAACAGTTTTCGAAAGTAAGATTATCAAACAGGTCACTGTGATTTTCGTATATCTGGTAATCCGTCTTCCTGAAGAAATCCCATGCTTTCTTTCCTATTGTCATCAGCCACAATGTATTATTGTAATACTGTTTATTGTATTTCTCATCTGTTATCCTCATTGTTTCCTTTATCACGTTCATATTGAATGACCCGCACAGACCCCTGTTTGAGGTAACCACAATGAGTAATACTTTTTCATCTTCTGAACTGCGACTGTATACTTGTTCATTTTCCGATTCTTCGATTTTCATGCTTATCCCGACAAGCAGTTCATGCAGTTTGGCAGCATAGGGCCTGAGTTTTACTATTTTATCCTGTGCTTTACGCAGGCGGGCTGCGGCAACCATTTTCATTGCTGAAGTGATCTGTCTTGTTGACTTAACAGAAGATATCCGCCTTCTTATTTCCTTTAAGCTGGTCATAGGCTATTTCTTCCTGACTTGAGGTTATTTCTTTTCGAATTTTGAACTTATATCTGCAGCTACCTTTTCAAGGACAGCTGTTATTTCATTATTTATCGTTCCTTCACCCAGTTTATCAAGTATATCAGCATGGTTCAGCTCAAGATACTCCAGGTATTCTTTTTCAAATTGTTTCACTTTATCCACGGGAACTTCCTTTAGCAGACCCTTTGTGCCACAGTATATAATAGCAACCTGGTTTCCCACTTTCATTGGTGCATACTGTTTTTGCTTCAATATTTCGACATTCTTCGATCCCTTATCAATCATTGCTTGTGTAGAAGCATCGAGGTCAGAACCGAACTTGGCAAAAGCTTCCATTTCTCTGTACTGTGCCTGGTCGACTTTAAGTGTACCGGCAATATCCTTCATTGATTTTATCTGGGCATTACCTCCAACACGGGATACCGATATACCGACATTAATTGCCGGCCTCACTCCTGCATTAAACAGGTCGCCTTCAAGGAAGATTTGTCCGTCGGTAATAGATATCACGTTTGTCGGTATATATGCTGAGACGTCACCTGCCTGTGTTTCAATTATAGGCAGTGCAGTAAGAGAGCCGCCCCCTTTGATCATTCCCTCCAGTGATTCGGGCAGGTCATTCATTTTTAGGGCAACCTCATCAGATTCAATGATCTTGGCAGCCCTTTCAAGCAGCCTGGAGTGCAGGTAGAAAACATCACCCGGATATGCCTCCCTTCCTGGAGGGCGGCGTAGCAGCAATGACACTTCACGGTATGAAACAGCCTGTTTGGAAAGATCGTCGTAAATGATCAACGCATCTCTTCCTGTGTCTCTGAAAAATTCCCCGACAGCGGCTCCGGCAAAAGGAGCGTAGAACTGGGAGGCTGCAGGGTCAGCAGCGGTTGCGCAAATGATTACGGTATAATCCATTGCCCCTTGTTCCTCGAGCACTGATGCTATATTTGCAACAGTAGAACCTTTTTGTCCTATTGACACATATATGCAATAAACAGGTTTCCCCCTGTCGTAATTACTTTTCTGATTAATTATTGTATCTATTGCTATGGCTGTTTTACCTGTCTGGCGGTCACCAATAATAAGTTCCCTCTGTCCCCTGCCGATAGGGATCATGGCATCAATGGCTTTGAGTCCTGTTTGCAGAGGCTGCTTAACCGGCTGGCGGAATATCACACCCGGGGCTTTACGTTCAAAAGGCATTTCATACAATTTCCCTTCTATGGGGCCTTTACCATCAATTGGTTGTCCGGTTGGTTTTATAACCCTTCCAAGCAAGCCTTCACCGGCCATTATTGAAGCAATGCGCCTGGTTCGCTTGGCAATATCACCCTCTGTAATACCCTCAGACGGGCCAAGGAGAACAGCACCGACATTATCTTCCTCAAGGTTTAGAACAATTGCCTCTACACCATTCTCAAATTCAATAAGCTCATTTGCCTGTACATTTGAAAGCCCGTACAGTCTGGCAATACCGTCACCAACCTCCAGAACAGTCCCCACTTCATCAAGGGCAGCACCGGTCTGTATTCCTTCAAGTTGTTGCTTGAGTATTTTTGATACCTCTGCTGGTTTTATACTTGCCATAGTTTAAATAAAATATTTTACTGCGGTATTAACCACTATTTATTATTCCTTTATCAATTCTTTACGTATTTTTCGCAGCTGTGTCTTTAAGCTTGCATCAACATACAGGTCCTCCACCTTCAGTATATAGCCACCGGCTATCTCTTCATCCACTATCTCCTCGAGATCAGCTTTTGTATTCAGATCCCTTTCTATTATCTTAATGAAGCTGTTCCTGTTTTTTTCACTTATAGCTATGGGGGTTTTAAGTGTCACTTTTGTTATCCCTTTATGTTCGTCGGCCCGGTCAATATAACACCTTGCTATACCGGGCAGGAATGATTCCCTGTTATTGTTTACAGTAAGAGTTATAAGGCTGAAGCTTATATCACTGACATTGTCTTTGAAAAGGGCAGTCATAATCTGTTTTTTCTTTTCATTTGTTATAACGGGGCTCTGTATGACATCCCTGAAATCATCCATGGCTGAGAGCTTTAAAACAAAGAGCATATCATCCCTCACCTCTTTAATCTGTCCCTTATCCTTTGCTGACAAAAAGAGTGCTTTTGAATATCTTACTGCTATTTTGCTTTCATTCATTACCTTAACCTCTAATTTTCTTTCAGATCCATATCATCGAGGAGTTTCTCTATAAGTTTATTTTGCTCCTTGCTGTCCTGAAGTTTTTCATCGAGGATTTTTTCAGCAATTTCAACTGAAAGGGTGGCTATCTGATTCCTTATATCATTAATAGCCATTGTTTTCTCTCTCTCGATACCTGTACGGGCTCTTTGTACCATTTTATCTGCTTCGGTTTTTGCCTGTTTTTTTGCTTCGGCAATCATTTTATCCCTGGCATCGCGCGCTTCCTTTAGAAGTTCATCCCTTTCGTTACGTGCTTCTTCCATTATTGCTTCATTATCGGCTTTCAGGCGTTCCATCTCTTTGCGGGCATCCTCAGCTGATTCGAGTGATCCCTTTATACTGTCCTCTCTTGCTTTAATAGCCTGCATTATTGGCTTCCATGCAAATACTCTCAACAGTGCCAGGAGTAGCATGAAAATTAATGTTGTCCATACTATGGTCCCCAGTTCGGGTGTTGTAAGACTACTAGCTAATATCATTGTTCTGTAAATTTTCTGATAAAAAGGCAGCTCTGTGACCAACCGTCACAGGCTGCCATTAATTTTACTGTGCAATAAGAGCTACAACTACTGCAAAAAGGGCAACCCCTTCAATAAGTGCAGCAGAAATAATCATGGCTGTCTGGATCTTTGATGCTGCTTCAGGCTGGCGTGCAATTGCTTCCATAGCCTGTCCTCCAATCCTGCCTATACCCAGTCCGGCTCCTATTACTGCCAGTGCTGCTCCTATCGCTGCTAAAGTACCTGTCATAATCTTTAATTTTAGTTAGACAATATTTGGTTTAATGATGTTCCTGTACAGCCAGCCCAATAAACAGGGCCGACAATAATGTAAATATATATGCCTGCAAAAATGCCACAAGAATTTCAATACAATCCATAAACAAAACCATTACGATTGAAATGGGTGCAAATGCCATCGACTTAAAAATAAATATCAGGCTGACCAGGCTCAGCACAATGATATGTCCAGCCGTAATATTGGCAAAGAGACGGATCATCAGTGCAAAAGGTTTTGCAATTACCCCTATCAGTTCAACTATAGGCATTAATGGTAAAGGCACCTTCAACCACCATGGTACCCCCGGTGTGTTGAAGATATGTTGCCAGTAACTTTTGTTCCCGTTGAAATTAATTATTACCATGGTAAATGCAGCCAGGGTAAAAGTAACAGCAATATTCCCCGTTACATTTGCTCCGCCGGGGAAAAAAGGTATTAGACCCATAAGGTTATTTATGAGGATAAAGAAAAATACGGTCAGCAGGTAAGGCATATACCTGGAATATTTGTCCTCTCCCAGATTCGGTATGGCAATATCATCTCTTACAAAGAGCACCACGGGTTCCAGAAAACCCTGTATCCCCTTTGGTTCACTAATTCCTGTTTTACGATACGACCTTGCCAGTGATATAAAGAGCCAGAGCAGTAGTATTGATACCACAAACATGGAAGCTACATTTTTCGTTACTGACAGGTCAAGGGGTAAGTTTTCTTCATTCACATGCCCTTCGTCATCAACTTCCACTATTTTACCTTCAAGCTCACCCTCGGTCATTATTATGAAACCCCTGTACTGGTGCCCATGAGCAAGGTGCTTTGAAGAAAAAACATTCAGACCTTTTGTTTTACTGTATATTATAACAGGAAGGTATATACTTACATGATGCCCGCCGGGTGTTGTAAAAAGATGCCACTCATGAGAATCACCTATGTGGTCGAAGATAAACTCCCTGGGATTAAACTCTTCTTTAACCTCCCCTTCTTCTTCATTATGCTGATCTTCAATATTAAATACTGAATTATCCCCGGGATGATCTTGCGGATGGGCAGACAGGTCAGACGAATAAACTGCAAGACTGAAAAAAAGAGAATATATTATAAGAATGTTCTTTAACTTCAAGCCTGAACTTATTTTAAAGATTTAATTTTCAAGATTTTAACAATACCCCAAAGAAGGTAAATGGTGAACGCTAAATATAATAAAAAGAATAATATGATATAGCCTGGTGTGGTATTTTTCAGGACAATAAAATATATAAGTGCGAATATCATAGACAGGAAAAACTTAAGACCCAGTGCACCCATTGTATATAATGGCTGGCTTTCTGGACTTTTAACGGTACCAATAAGAAATACAAGCAATGATGAGGCAGTAATAACCAGGAATATGGATCCGGGGAGCAAGAGGTCAGTCAGAGTTATTTGTATCGGGAATACAAGTATGACCATCGCCATAACAGCAAATACTACCAGGGAATAAATAACAAGGTTAATGAATTTATTCGCAGCCGTTTTCATCAGGTCATTTTTTCCGGATGAAATCCTTCAGCGCGATATATAATGCTGCTAAGACGCCGAGCAGGGACAATATAGCAGTAAATATAGGTCTTTCGCCACCCCTGCGCTCATCCAGTTTAACACCCACAAAAGCCATTATCCCAATAATGATGATCATCTGAAAGGCCATACCCGTATACTGGGCATAGGTTTTCAGATCATCATTCTGCTTCTTCTGGGATTTCTTTTCTTGTGACTGGTTGTTTTGTTGGGATTGTTGTTTCTTCCTGCTCATTATCATCAGTCATATTACAATTGCCGGTAAACCTGGCTCCAGGCTCTATTGATAATTTATCAGTAATAATATCTCCTTTAATACGCGATGATATCTTAAGCGTTAGTAACTGGGTTACATTTATCTTACCATCTACTTCCCCGCATACTTCCGAGTTTTTGCACAGTACTTCACCTTTTACTTTCCCTGTGTTCCCTATAACAACTTTCCCCTTTGTTGAAAGGTTTCCAATCAGTACGCCATCTATCCTGATATCGCCCTCTGATTTAATGTCACCTGTAATTTCTGTACCGTTACTTATCAGGTTGATAGTTGAATTTTCCGTTTCATAAACCTTTGCCATGACTTAGATAATTAATTTAAAAAGATAACTCTCAAAGTTAATAAGTATTGTATCAATAATTAAGTATTTATTTATTTTTTAGTATCATACGCCCATTTCAGGTATATTGATCCCCAGGTAAATCCCCCTCCAAAAGCTGCAAGTATAATATTATCACCTTTCTTCATTCTGTTTTCATATTCCCACAGGCATAATGGTATTGTTGCGGCAGTGGTGTTACCATACCTTTCAATATTAATCATTATTTGTGACGGATCAAGTCCCATTCTTCTTCCTGTTGCATCAATTATCCTCAGGTTAGCCTGGTGTGGTACCAGCCATGCAACATCTTCAGATGTGAGATTATTTCTCTTCATTACTTCCACTGCCACATCTGCCATATGTGATACCGCAAACTTGAAAACTGTTTGCCCTTCCTGGAATATAAAATGTTCTTTTGCATCAATAGTTTTATAGCTTGCTGGTTTTTCTGATCCTCCGGCTTTCATATAAAGATAATGCCTTCCTGACCCGTCTGTGTGTAAAATGTGGTCTATTATTCCAATATCATCTGTTGTTGGTTCAAGCAGCACTGCTCCTGCGGCATCTCCAAAGAGGGGACATGTTGTCCTGTCAGTATAGTCAGTTATTGATGACATCTTATCGGCACCAACCAGTATTACTTTTTTATATCGCCCTGACTGAACGAATTCTGCTGCAGTTTGTAAAGCAAAAATAAAACCTGAACATGCAGCATTAATATCAAAACTAAATGCATTCTTTATTCCCACCTTATCGGATATTATGTTCGCTGTGGCAGGGAAGAACATATCCGGGGTAACGGTTGCACAAATCAGGATGTCAATTTCATCGGGTCTGGTTCCTGTTTTTTCGAGTAACCCTTTGACAGCTTCAACACCCAGGACAGATGTCCCCTGGTTCTCGCCCTTCAGTATTCTTCTTTCCTTTATTCCCACCCTCTGCATAATCCATTCATCAGAGGTATCAACCATGGTTGCCAGTTCGTCGTTTGTTAATATATACTCTGGGAACCAGGCGTTTACTCCTGTTATTGCTGCTCTAAGTTTTTCCATATCAAATTTCTTCAATAATTTTTTTTGCAAGATCTGCATTTATCACATCTCTTGTTTGCAGAATCATATTCATAACAGCCCTTCGGCGGGATATGCCATGCCCGATTACAACATTGGCATTTATCCCAACAACGGGTGTACCACCAAAATTCTCAAAATTCAGGTGTTCAAAAAATTCGTCTTTCAGATTCCTTTCTTTATATATCGAGTAAAAAGCCTCACCCTGTTTAATTATTATATTACCCACAAAACCATCGCATACCACCACATCCGTCATGTCACCTGTAAAAAGTACGTTCCCCTCAACATTGCCAACAAAATTCACTGTAGGATTATCTTTCAGTAATTCATAGGCACCTCTAACGGCAACTGATCCTTTTGTTTCTTCTTCCCCGATGTTTAAAAGTCCCACGGTAGGATTATCTATCTCCAGGACATACTTTGCGTAAAGGCTGCCCAGTTTTGCATATTGCAGAAGTACATCGGGCTTACAGTCAGGATTCAGCCCTACATCGAGCAAAACCGACTGACCTCCGCTTGATGTAGGTATGGCTATCACCAGTGCCGGACGGAATACTCCCGGTATAACATTCACAGTGTAACTGGCACCGATAAGCATTGCACCTGTATTTCCTGCGCTGGCAAAACCATGAATACTGCCTTCTTTCAGGAGCCTGTACCCTACTGCGATACTGGAGTCTTTTTTCTGTGAATATGCACGGGCAGGATGCTCTCCCATTTCAATAACTTCGGTAGATGGTACCAGATCAAATGCAGAAAGATCCATACCTTCCTTTTTTACCCCATCCCTTATTGCTTTCTCATCACCTATCAGTACAATTTTCTCCCCCGGCAAAAGGGACTCTAAAGCATCAAATGCACCTTCGAGGATTGCTCCGGGTGCATAATCTCCGCCCATTACATCGAGCCCTATCTTCATACGTTATATTTATTTAGCAGATACTTCCTTCTCTACAGCCAGCTTGCCCCTGTAATGACCGCATTCAGGACATACCCTGTGAAACCTTACTGCTGCACCGCAGTTTGAACAGGTTGACAATGCAGGTGTTGTGGCTTTATAATGAGTTCTGCGTTTATCCCTTCTTGTCTTTGATGTTTTTCGTTTAGGATGTGCCATCTCTTCTGTATTTCTAATTATTAATATTTCTTAACTTCTGCAGTTCTTTCCATCGTGGGTCACCCTTGCCCTCTCCATGAACCAGGTGCTGCTCAAGTTTTCTAAGCATCTCCGGGTTACATGTGCTGTTGCCATGTTCATCATCAGGATGCATTTTTTTGAGAGGTAAACCCAGGTGTGCAAATTCATAAATAAGCTGGTCTAATTTAAATTCACTCTCACCAAAGGGTATCATTATTATCTCGTCATCAACCTCTTCCCATTGCTCCCCAAACTTTATCAGTATCCTGTCTTCAGTACTGAGCTCCTGGGTATACAGTTCAAGACACCTGTCACAAATAAGAATGACTGTCCCGGTAATCTTTATTCTGACTTCCATGTGAGATGAACGTTTAATAAGACTGACAACAGCCTCCAATTCTGCCTCATGTATCTCAGATTTTTCAAAAGAAGCAAAAAATTTGCTATCGATTTTAAAATCATACAGATGATTACCCTCTTTCAGTCCCGTTAACGGTATGCTGTATATACCCTGCATGATGATCTAAAATTGGTCTGCAAAAATATAAAAGCTTATCCAATTATTAAAGATAATAAGCAAAAAAGTAGGAAAATATCCAATAAGGAGCCATTTACCGATGAAAAACCGCTTTTTGCCGATTAAGCATAGCATAGCAAGGTTGTTAATAGTTATTTTTGAATCATGAACCAAATCTGTATATCATGAAAGATAAAAAACATAATCCTGGCCAGAGTATAGGAATATTTCTTATTATACTGGGTTTATTCCTTGGGGGTGCCATGATTGACGTACTTAACCTGGGAAGCTTCCGGGAGTATTTTGTATGGCCTATGCTGGTAATATTTGTCGGGGTAGTTGCCTTTTTCAGCAGTAATGCTGCAGCAGGTATTATCCTCGTAGCTGTAGGAGGGTATTTCTTCCTTCCCCGAATAGATTTTGAATTACCTATAATCTATGAGAAGCTTTACTGGCCGGCAGCCGTCATACTGGCCGGGCTGGCAATGATAGTGTCAGGTATTATCAGACGGTACCGGAAAAATTAAATTATTAATTATACAAAAACCAAGAAAAATGAACAATATGAAACATCATTCGAATTTTGATCACAGACCTCATCGTAGTTATTCAGCCACAAGCAAGATCGCAATAGGTCTGGTGCTAATCCTGGTCGGCTTTATGCTTGTAATAAGAAATACCGGACTTATGCCAGACTATTTTCAGGACATAATATTCAGCTGGCAAATGTTGCTAATCGCTATAGGTTTTATAATGATACTGGGTACCGGTAATAAAGCACCCGGACTTATAGTGATGGCTGTTGGAGGATTCTTTATACTCCCTGAAGTTTTTGATATCCCTTTCAGGACCTACCGCCTGTTCTGGCCTGCAGTGCTTATAATCATAGGTGTGATAGTACTGTCGAATGCCAGGTGGTTCAGGAAGGAGAACTGGACAGCCAAATCGAGTACATCAAGTGATATTATTGATATGGTAAACATTTTTGGCGGAGGCGAGAGGCGACTGATGAGCCAGAATTTCCAGGGAGGTAAAATATCCTGTGTGTTCGGCGGTGCTGAGATTGACCTCACCAGGGCAAAACTGGCTGAAGGTACCAACGAACTTGAAATTTCATGTGTCTTCGGTGGAATATCGCTTATAGTACCACCTGACTGGAATATTATTATTGATGTAACACCCGTGGTGGGTGGATTTTCAGATTCACGAAAAGGTCTTTCATCAACTATCGACATGTCCAGAACACTTGTTATTAAAGGAGCTACTGTTTTTGGTGGAGGTGAAATAAAAGGTTACTGATAATGATACATCCCTTCCTTAGCAAACGCAACAGGTTACTTGTTTACTGGCTGATCTGGCTCATAATAGGGCTGGGTCAGTCATTGCTGATCACCTTTTCATCAGATATAAGTGTTTCTGCATCATTCAGTGATGGCTTTTTCTCAGCTGTGATATTTGCAATTATTGCAGTAGCCCTGTGGTTCCCTGTTAACCAGTTTAACACCAGCCGGAACAGTTTACTGATAGCTATCCTTAATCATCTGATTATGGCAATTATTGCTCTTGGGATATGGGTGTTCCTGACTAAATTCCTGGTGCTGACCTTCTTACAGGATAATGTAGCCTACAAGTCATTCTGGGAAAATTCCATTTATTACCGCCTGGGTGCCGGGGCATTTATGTATGCAGTGGTAATATTAACTTATTACCTGATGATAAGCATTGATAATATTGCAGAGAAAAATATAAGAGAAGCCAAACTCGAAAATATGCTCAAAGAAACAGAGCTTATGATGTTGCGATCTCAAATAAATCCTCACTTCCTTTTCAATAGCCTGAATTCAATCAGCTCACTTACAATATCAGATGCTGAAAGGGCCAGGGAAATGGTAATCAAACTCTCAGATTTCATGAGATATGCCCTTTCTCGAAAAGATGACCGTACAGTCATTCTGCAAACTGAACTCGAGAACCTGAGACTATACCTGGATATTGAGAAAATACGTTTCGGAGAAAGGCTGGTACTCGAAGAAAATGTGCAGGATGAGTGCCTGGTCGTAAGGGTCCCTAATATGATATTACAACCCCTATACGAAAACGCTATTAAGCATGGTGTCTATGAAAGCGCAGATGTTGTAAACATAAAACTCAGTGCAATAAGGGTAAATGGAGCAATAAACATTAGTATAAGTAATGATTTTGATCCTGAAAGCATACCTCCAGGCGGCACAGGTACCGGTTTAAATAATGTCAGGCGGAGACTTGAACTGTATTATGGCAACAGGGCATGGCTGAAGACGACAAAAGAGGATAGCGTGTTTACTGCAGAATTATATATACCCGAACAAGCAGATATAAAGATATGAATGAAAAAGATCAAATAACGGCTCTGATAATCGAAGATGAAGAACCGGCAAGAAGTATAATCAAACATTACCTTGGTAAACACGAGTCAGTTAAGATTGTAGGTGAATGTGCTGATGGCTATTGCGGACTTATGTCTATAAAGGACCTGAATCCTGACCTTATCTTCCTTGATATTCAGATGCCCAAACTTACAGGTTTCGAATTGCTGGAAGTACTGGAAGAAAAGCCCGAAATCATATTTACCACTGCATTTGATGAATATGCAATAAAAGCTTTCGATATGAATGCGGTAGACTACCTTCTCAAACCGTTTTCAGAGAAACGCTTTGATGATGCGGTTGAAAAAGCAATAACCAGGATCAAAACAGGTGCGGATCCATCCGGCTATATCCGGAAACTAACTGCCGGAGGATTTGAAAGATCTGCCCCCCTGAACAGGATAGTTGTAAGAAAAGGCAATGCCATAAGCTTTATCCCCGTTAAGAACATACGGTATATGCAGGCTGAAGATGATTATGTCATGATATACCATGTAAACGGGAAAGCACTCAAACTGCAAACGATGAAATACTATGAAAGCAACCTTCCCGTGAATGAATTTATACGTATCCACAGATCATATTTAGTATCAATTGAACATATAGGAAGGGTTGAACCATATGGTAAAGACACATATATTGCTATTATGAAAGATGGTGAACGCTTGCCTGTAAGCCGCTCGGGCTATAAGAAGCTTAAGGAAAGGATCAGTTTCTAATATCATCGCTTTAACCTGTTTGACCTTACCCAGTTACCGGTATATGACATCCACGGCCTGTACCTTTTAACCCAAATTCTGGGGACCGGATCATAACCATGTGTGCCCCCCGGTCGGCACCTTGTGAAACGATTTGCTGCCAGGCAGAAACCCCTTAATGGTCCATGTAGCTTAAGTGCTTCAATAGCATATTTCGAACAGGTGGGTACGTGCCTGCACGACGGCCCTGTAAGTGGAGAAATGAACCACCTGTAAAGATAAAGTGGAATAAGTAGTATGTATACGAGTATTTTCTTAAACGCCGCCATATTAGATGCAAAGATATGGAATAATGGAATAATG
>CAZNYS010000032.1:0-40702 GCA_964577305.1 uncultured Rikenellaceae bacterium | reverse complement strand
ACCCTTGTCTTATTGTTAATATCTACCTATTTTGGGGGGATACTGATTAGTTACCTTTTTTTTAATGTCTTCTCCCTTTTCTTCACTTGATAGTTTGACTACTTCCTTATAATAGTCCAACTCCATTTGTTTCCTGCCTAATGCCTGTTCCAGATCCCTAACCCGCTTATGGAGTTCCCGGGTCTTCTGAGATTCTGATATTTTCTCTACCACTACTCGCTCTCCTTTCGATAGGGCAGAATATTTTCTCACCCACTTATATACAGCCGTGGTACTTACTTCATAAATATTGCTAACATCCCTGACTGATAACTTCCTTTCATCTATCAGATTAACCTTTTCTCGCTTAAAAGTTTCGCTAAAACGTCGATGCTTGTTTTGTTGTTTCATGTCTCTAAATTTAATTGTTTTCAAATAAACTTAGCGTCAACCTATATTATGAAAGGACAGTTATTGAAACCAATAATTATATAGCAGGTATTATTATAAAATCATTCTCAACTCTTCTCAACTTTATTCAACTTTATTCAACTTTCTCAACCCAATTTTTGTCTCTAAGTCACTGAGTCTCTTCGTCTCTTAGTCTTAAATTCTACGCTCTGTGTCCTGGTGCAGCGTTTCGCGTTTCGGATTTTAAACGACGAACGACCAATGAAGAACCACCATTGATCGGTCAAAAATGGCCTTCTATCAAATTATTTCATATCAACCTTGTTTGAATATCTATTTATCAGTAAATTACATACAATTTCGATGTATACTGCACAGGTATTTTAGTTTGTAAGTCTTGAAAGCATGAACCTGTCTGAAGAATTTATTGATATAAAACCATTGCTGGAACGGTGCAGATTGCATTATTCAATGCTTACCTGTCAAATTCTTAAGGCGCGCAAATTCTTACATAGTTACAACTTAACAATATTGATTGTATTCTTTATTATAATACTGAACTCAGGCTGTAAACCCGAGCCCGGGAAGCCGGAAGAAGAATATATCTTATACATTAAAGGAAAAAGCAACATAGGAAAAACCATCGAAGACGGCACCACCGCCTACTTCGTCGAGCAAGGAAGGACGGACACGCTCTTCAAAACCATGCGTAACGAAGAAGCAGCCATCAAGATCCACGCGGAAGAAGGAGAGCGCATACAAGGAACTGCAGGCAAAGAAAACAAAGGACACGAAGCAGTGAACGCAGCCGTGACCGTGAACAAGGACCTGGACCTGCCCCTCGTCATGCCAGGGAAAGACCACGACATCCACGTCGAATACACCCTCACCACGCAAGGACAGACCGCCACGCTCGAATGGGGCAGCGAGGAGGAGAACGAGAGCGTGACGTACGACATCAACGTCAACGGCAACGGGCACCAAGACGTCGGACCAAAAACCATCAACGTCGGCACCACGCCCGTCACAGAAAACAGGGTGCTCACCGCCAACGACTGGACAGGAGACGCACAATACCACGTCACCGACCAGGATGACGGCACCGACATCGCCGGCGCGCTCGTCACCACCAGCCAGAACAAGAGCGGCACCACCAACAGCTCCGGCATCGTCACCCTCATCGGCTACATCATCGACGAGAACCTCATCCACACCATCATCAGGAGCAGAGAACAACCCATTGCAAGCAACGGGACAAGAACAGACACCCTGACAACAACGATCGGAGCGCTCGACAACGGGCTCAACTACGACCTCCTCCTCCAGACCAGCATGTACAACGACGAATCATTCAGAACACATGTCAACGGCGGCAAGGAATGGAACTACTCAGAAAGCGGCGACCGCACGATGAACATCAACGGAATCACCCGATCGCTCGACCTCTCGCAGGGCACCTACGCGGACGACCTCACACCAGAAGAGATGCAAGCCATCAGGGACAGGATGGAACTCTTCGACCAGGACTTCTGGAACAGGGCGACAGGGCTCGTCATCCTCGACGTCAACCACACAGAAACACCGAACTACAACACCTCAGCAGGAAGCATCAACATCTTCTATGACAGGACAGAACCGCAGCCCGGAAACACGCATTATCAAATTAGTACCACAAGAGACGACACGTACGACCACGGCATTGGATTTGTCTCGCAAGGTATACCTTTCTTCCTTGGACAGTTCTCAGCAGAAGTTTTGCATGCAGCAGATTGGGTGTCTGACTATAATGGGGGTAGTGGTGACCTTGTAGGGCATGACGAAAACGGAAATAATCCTTATTTTGCGAGAGAGGATGACCTCGTCGTCAACATGACCTATGTCGGCGGCAAGGCACCGAAGAACGAATAATAATTCTTTGTAATTGAGATTCAATACACCTTGATGTTCCCATTATCATCATAATAATCGAATTCGCCGAATTTGACAATCTCGCAGCAAGCCAAGGGAGCGATGGGATCCAGACAACCAAGGTCGCCCAACCACTCACCGAATGTGCCCGCAGTATAATCATAATCACAAAAGCCAAAGGGAACTTGACAAGGATCTGAGTCTACGCAACTCCATGTTGATAAAAACGCGTTATATTCAGGCTTCTGACCCACCGGGCAGCACAACCCCACCCCCACCGCGGCCTCAGGCTCGCCGCAATAATAATCCCCGGGAGGATAAACAAACTCCCCGGTCTTGCTCGTGCCCAAACAATTATACACGCCTTCCGCCTCAGCCTGCGTGATGCTGCCCAAAAGCTGGCAGCCACTATCATCACAATCAACAAAACCATCACCGTCATCATCAACGTTGTTCCCACAGAACTCGATGTCTATCGCTGAACACGTCCACGTGCAACCCGCACCGGTGCAAGCCGCGCCCTCACAGGTTGCGGAAGTGCACACGCAATCAATATCACCATCACCGAACGGTTGGAACAAGCAAAACGGCAACAATTTCATCTCGTAATAATTCAAGGTCAATAAAGGTATCTGGCTTGCGATTTCGCTTTTCGCATCTTATAATTCATCTTTTTCCCATTAGCTAAGATGAATTTGCATTATAATGGCATAATTTCTTATCAGTTCAGGCATTGTATGTAAAGAAAATTTGTTTTTCTATACAAAAGGAGTTTTCTTTGTAAAGAAAATAGCATTTTTTTTACATAATGAAAGCAAATCTGGATCAATTACCGTTAAAATTCGATATTGAGACGAAACGAGTCCTGAAAAGTCTATCACCTGCTCATGCTGCCCTGGCGGAATTAAAAGGTATCGCCAGCACAATACCCAACCAGGCTATCCTGATAAATACACTTGGACTTCAGGAAGCCAGGGACAGTTCAGCAATAGAAAACATTATCACCACAAATGATGATCTGTACAAAGCAGAACTGGATTTCAATACTTTTAAGTCACCTGGCGCAAAGGAAGTACGGAATTATGTTGCGGCTACAAAAATGGGGTTTGATATGATTTCAGAATCAGGAATTTTAACCAACAATGTCATTTTACACATTCAGAAAATTCTTGAGGAAAACAATGCTGGATTTCGGAAATTACCCGGTACTCATCTGACAAACGCTGCAAGCGGACAGGTAATATATACCCCACCACAGGATCCTGAAGAGATAAAAGCACTGATGGACAATCTGGGAAAGTTCATAAATGATAAGAGTTTATGCGACTTTGATCCTATCGTCAAAATGGCTGTCATACATTATCAGTTTGAAAGTATACACCCGTTTTATGACGGCAATGGCAGGACAGGAAGAATAATAAACATACTATACCTGATACTTGAGAAGTTACAAAGCCTGCCCATCCTCTACCTGAGTAGTTATATAATTAAGAATAAGCCGGATTATTACAGGTTAATCCAGGAGGTAAGGGAAAACAATAACTGGGAAGAATGGCTGCTTTTTATGATTAAAGGAATTGAACAAACCTCCAGGGAAACAACAGACTTGATTCTTGATATTCAGAAATTAATGATGAGTTTTAAAAATAAATTGAGAGAGAATTATAAGTTCTACAGCCAGGATTTACTAAACAACCTGTTTAAATACCCTTATACCAAGATTGAATTCATTCAGCACGATTTAAGCGTATCAAGGATTACAGCCGCCAATTATCTCAACCAACTGGCTGATGACAGGATTTTGATTAAAAAGAAACTCGGCACGGGAAATTATTATATCAATCAACCCCTTTTCGATTTGCTGACGAAAAGATAGAGTAAACAACTCAATAACTTGCATAAGGCACAGGTCAGGAGACCTGCGCCAGCGGAACAGGCAGCCATCACCGCCCTCCGTCTCTGTGGGAGGGAGCCTTTTGTCGTTCGTCGTTTGTCTTTTGCCGGAAATACTTATCTTTGGCGTAACACTTTTCACTAAAACAGTAACACCATGTCGGTAATACGTTTCGGGGTTTCAATAGAAAGAGAACTGCTGGGAGCACTGGATGACTTTGTGAAGGAAAACAGTTTCTCAAACAGGTCGCAGGCCATAAGACAGCTAATATCAAATAACCTGACAATACAAAAGTGGAAGTGCAATAATATTGTTGCTGGTTCAGTGACCCTTGTATATAATCACCAGAAAAGCGATATACCGGGGATTATCACTAACGTACAGCATGAATATCATAAATCAATATTATCATCACAGCACTTTCATCTTGATAATGACAACTGCCTTGAGATAATTGCAGTAAAAGGTAAGGCTAAAGAGCTTACTGAACTGGCGGACAAGCTTATAGCAATTAGAGGTATACAACATGGTAAATTATCAATGAGCAGGGTTGATTAAATAAACAGGGTCAAAATGGAAAATTATACAGCTCTTCTTTTAACAGCATTAACCATCGGTGTGGTACATACTATAGCAGGACCTGATCATTACCTGCCCTTTGTTGCTCTTTCAAAATCACGCGACTGGAGCAAAGTTAGAACGATTAATATTGTGATAATAAGTGGTCTCGCCCATGTGCTGAGCTCAGTAGTAATAGGCTTTATAGGGATAGGTGCAGGTATAGGCCTGTCGAAACTGGAATTGTTTGAAGGCTTCAGGGGTAATATAGCTGCATGGCTGCTTTTTTCTTTCGGGGTTGCCTACACAGCATGGGCGGTATTCAGGCTGATACGCAGGAAGAGTCATGTGCACAGGCACCTGGAAGATAAAAGCAGAAACAGGCAACTCACAGTTTGGATAATCTTCCTGATATTCCTTTTTGGTCCGTGCGAGCCTCTTATACCTATAATTATGTACCCGGCGGCCGAACATAATTACGCTGCAGTGGGACTTGTAGCGCTGGTGTTTGCGATAGCCACCATAGGGACAATGCTTATAAGCGTAATGATTCTGCTTAAGGGTTTCACACTTGTTAAGCTCAGCTCACTGGAGAAATACCAGCATGTCATTGCAGGTTTTGCCATCATGCTTTGTGGCGCAGGAATATTGTTCCTGGGACTGTAGGATTTCAAGTTTCAAGTTTCAGGTTATTGAAACCAATAATTATATAGCCGGTATTATTATAAAGTCATTCTCAACTCCTTCTCAACTTTATTCAACTTTTTCAACCCCATTTTTGTCTCTAAGTCACTGGGTCTCTTCGTCTCTTAGTCTTAAATTCTACGCTCTGTGTCCTGGTGCCGCGTTCCGGGTTTGGGATAATATAACCTTCTTAAATCTTATATCATTAGGGGGTGTCTCATAAGTCCACCACCTCCCCCTGACGCTCCTTTGCTTCGACAAGCTCAGCACAAGTCAGTCGGTCAGGGTACTCCTCCTCTAAAGAGGAGGAGAAAGTTATAGTATTGTAAATCAACTATTTCCCCTCCTTTTTAAAGGAGGGGCGTCCCGACCGTCAGGTCGAGGACGGGGTGGTTTAGTGACTTATGAGACAGCCCCTTCTATGGTTTTAGAATCTTAGTGATAGGCAGCTCAGCCCGCCATAGAGCTTCCGGAATTCGGATACATTAATCTCAATGATGTTATAACCGGCATCAAGGATGGTTTCTCGTGTATTCGGATAACCTGCTGGCATTAATACATTGTTATTCACCCAGATGCAATTTGCCGCATAGCTTTCATAATCGTTTATTGCGAGTTTGTTAAAGCTTTGAAATTCTTTCTTCTCCAGGAACTCATCGCAGGCCAGCAGGTTGTTATTTTCCAGGTATGACACGCCTGTCTTCAGGTGCAATACTTTTTCCAGCTTTATAACAGAAGATGTCATACCATATTTTTCAAGTAATGAAATAACCTGTTCTGCCCCTTCCTGGTTTGTTCTTCCAGAAATACCGATATAGAAATGTGATCCAGCCATCATTATATCTCCGGCTTCGACTGTCCCTGGTTCCACAACTTCATGGATATTATCGTAATATCCCGCGAGTATTTCCTTCATTTCCTCCACTTCGCCCCTTCTTGACTCCGCCCCGGGCCTGGTAATAATAGCACATGAAGGAGTAAGCAAGGCTGTATCCTCCACAAATACGGAGTCAGGGTACCTTTCATCGGCATCCAGTAAAATTGTTTCCAGGCCGCATAACCGTAGAGCTTCAACATAACTATCATGCTGCTTCAGCGCAAGATCATAATCGGGCAGGCCCAGATCAGAGGATCTCAAGCCATTAATCATATTTTTCCCGGGTTTCCTGAGTATGGCTTTACTGAACATACATATATGCTGATATTCCGTTATACAATACAGGGTTTATGAAGATACTAAGATAATGAAGTTAACGTAATGCCAATAGTACAGTATATTGCAAAAAACTATTCACCCCCTCAAGGGGTGGTGGGTTGTAATATTGTATGTATCCACCCGGGGTGTAACCCGGGCTATTACTATTCACCACCTGCCGGTGGTGTATATGAGTTGTATTCGCTGTTTCATCCGGGGGTAAAACCCGGGTTATTATTATTAACACACTCCGTGGGGTTTATTACCACCACATACCGCCTGAGGTGGTAAATAGTCATCAATTAACTTCCTTAGCCTTAGCCTCAGCCTTAGCCTAGCGGATTAATAATATAGATATCTCTTAATCTTCCGTGTGGGTGTTTTCTGGAAAGGGACGGGTTGCAGAACGAAACGGTGTATACGGGAAAACTTGTTAAGCTTCTGGTTAACCTGGTGATTTAGTTCGGAAATGATCTCCTGCATTTTTTCTTCAACAACGCGTGTCATTTCTTCCTTTAGGTGCCTGTATTTCTCTTCAAGCTCTTCCCTGTTGATGTGTACCATTGCCACCAGCTTGCCTCCTTTTTCGATAACAAGCGATTCAACAACATGCTTAAAGGTATTGATCACCGATTCTATTTCTTCAGGATAAATATTCTCACCGCTGGATCCTATTATAACGGTCTTCAGGCGGCCTTTTATGAAAAGATATCCGTCCTTATCAGTCACTGCCAGGTCGCCTGTTTTGAGCCAGCCGTCATCTGTCAGTACTTCTCTTGTTTTTTCAGGGTTCTTGAAGTAACCCTGCATGATATTGCTGCCCCTTGCCCATACTTCACCTTCACCTGTGGCAGGATCGGGGTTTTTCAGCATTAACTCTACTCCCTCTACAGCAGGCCCGGTTGATTCAACCTTATTGTGGGGATGCACCATACCTGCCAGCAAAGGAGATGATTCAGTAAGACCGTAACCTATTGCGTACGGGAATTTAGCTTCGTACATAAAACGCTCTACCTCCTGGTTGACTTTTGCACCACCAATACCAAAAAAAGTCATTTCACCTCCGAAGGTTTCCATTAACTTTTTGCCTGCAGCGCGGTTAAGTAACTTTCTCAAAGGCGTAAGTTTATAGAGTGTTCTGATAAGTAAATTCTTTGTAAAAGCAGGCTTTATTTTACTGAAGTATATTTTTTCTATGATCAGTGGAACAGACAGCATAATTGTCGGCCTTATCTTTTTCAGGGCCGGGATGAGTACAGACGCCGTTGGAGGTTTACGAAGGTAATATATTGAAGCACCGCTGATAAAAGGTATTACCATACCAACCGTATTCTCGAAGGTATGTGCCAGTGGCAACACTGACAGAAACCTGTCGCTTTCACAAACATGCTTGAGACGCATACCCATAAAAGCATTGGAAATTATGTTCCTGTGACTGAGCATAACACCTTTTGAATTGCCAGTAGTGCCTGAAGTATAGATTATAGCTGCCAGGTCGTCAGGATTTACGGGGTATTCGTGAACCGGCCTGTCTGCTTTCGAAAACACTCTCTTTTTGTTTTCAGTCCGTAACAATGAAAAGTCTTCCAGGCTGATGATATTCTGCAGTTCGCGGGGATAAGTATCAATATCTGAATCAGTCTTTTTATCCACTATGATTGCCTTTGCCTCTGAATGTTCAAGTATGCTGTATACCTCCTCGCAGGAAAAATCATGTAATACCGGGATAATAGTTGCTCCCATGTATGTAATAGTCAGGTAGCTGATAACCCATTCCGGTGAATTCGGGCCAATGAGGGCTACTTTATCCTTATTTTCAATTCCCAGCTGCTCGAGGAAAGACATAAGTGCTTCTATCCTGTTTAATACAGCTCCGTAAGTATATCCTTTTTCACCAACGAAAGAAAAAGCATGCTTATCTGAATATTTAGCAGCTGATTCCTTTATTATTGACTGAAATGTCTGGTTTGTGTATTTTTTCATCCTTTCCCTTTTTACCCTAAACTAAAAAACTGTGCAAAAGTAGTCATTTTCGGCATAATTATGTGTTTTATACCATTCTATATTATGTTAAGAAATTACTGGCCCGGTCAGGTTTTACCTGCACAGCCTGAATAGAGATTGTTTCTAACCCATTTAATATCAGGGTCGTATTCCATTATCTTTTCATAGATAGCACAGGCATAGGTATAATTACCCATTTTTTCATAGGCCTGGGCAAGAACAAGCAGGGTATTTACATATATCCAGTTGTGTTTCAAAGACACAGGATCTGATTCGATCTTATTGATTGCTTTTTTATAATATTCTATTGCTTCCCCAGTATCACCACCTACAATTTTAGGAGAGAAATAAAGCTGGTTTGCTTTTTCAATCAAAGTCCTTACAAGTCCGGGGTCTCTTTCCACTGCTTCATCAATCTTCTGCCTGGCTTTTGGTCCCAGCACCATAGCTTTCAGCTTATGCAGGCCCATCTCGTAACCCAGAAAAGCTCCTTCAAGGGCAAGAAATTCGGCATTGCCGGGATCTCTCCGTTGGAGTATTCCAAGGTTATTTCTTGCCTTATCAAGAAGGTGAGAAGCTTCTTTTTTATATTCCTCCTTAAGGCAGAAACCAATATATCCATACTGTGCCATAAGCAACTCATAAAGGAATTCCTCACTGCCCGACTGTTCATAAATCTGCTCCATCTCTTTTAGGGCAGTTTTCCAGTCGCTCATTTCCCCTTTAACATATGAGTTATAAACCATTGATCTGAATTCAGATATGTTCTGACCTTCAGCTCCTGGCAATGACAGTAACAAAATTACCTGGGAAATGATGAAATATCCTGCTATTGATTTAAAATTTTTCATGTTTCTACCCTGCGACCTTTCCATGTATATGAACCCGCAAATTTAATCTTTACTGCTTTATAAACCATTAAATAAAAAGAAAGTTGCTGAAGGGGTGCAAGAAGAATATTATATATCATGTTCTGTTTGCTGGTAAGGGAAATTAAAATCCTTATCAGGATACCTGCAATAAGATATACCAGGGTTAATTTCAATGAATAAAGAAGTGTAAATATTATTACCGGCCCGGTAAGAAAAATAAATATGAATGTCCAGATTAGGCTGTTGCCAAAGTAGTGAAGTGCGTTCTTGCTGAAACCGTGGACAGCTTCACTAAAACCATTATACATTTTACATTCAATTCGCCTGTCGCCTGTCAGTACAGCCGTTCGGTACCTGTTTTTCAGGGACCTTCTCCTGTTTTCTTCGGGCCTTAGCTTCTTTATTTTTCGCATCATCTCAATATCCTCAACAAGTGAGGACTTGACCATTTCATGTGGTTTTATCTTCCGGTATATTTCAGCATCAAACAGCATGAACTGCCCGTTTGCCGCGGCCAGTGAAGGACGCTTACTTAATTGTACCATGCACAGGGGTAACAGGCTGAGAAGTATCCAGTTCATGTTGGGTACAGTAACCCTTTCACCGAATGATTTCATCAATTGCCTTGGAAATATGGAGACAAGCACCAGGTTTTTGAGCTTCATGTACTGAACCATTTCGGATATTATATTTTCTTTAATGCTTATATCAGCATCAAGAAAAAGAAAATAACTGCCACTTGCATTCTGAGACAGAAGATGGCAGGCATTGTTTTTCCCCGACCAGCCGACCGGGACATGATCATTACCTATGAGATGTATCCTTTCATCCCTTTTCATTTTTCCCCTGGTAATTGCAGCAGTTCTGTCTTCTGAATTATCGTCAAGGACTATGATTTCAAGGTTTTGATAATTCTGCTCATACAGTTTATCAAGCAGATTGCCAATATTCTTCTCTTCATTTCTTGCCGGTATCAATACCGATACCAGGGCTTCTTCATCAAGTTCTTTTCTTGTCCTCATGATTGAGAACAAAAAGTTTGTCAGTGCGACAATTAAGCGGAGGCCTGCAAAACCCAGTGCTAATATGCTGATAGTGCGTATCATTTACGGTTTTCATTTTGCCTGAGGATGCAGGAATGGTAAAAAGCGTTATATCCTTTTTCCAGCTGAGGAGTACTTCTGTACTGACTGTCAGCAATATGAAAATATATCCATGCTGAAGGTCTCCTTTCAGAGAAATAGTCAATCATACAGCAATAAAAACGTATTTCAGCATTATTACCGGATAATATTTTATCGAGTCCTTTCATGAACCTGAATGAACTGATGTAGCTTGATTGTATTTCTCCTGTAGGGTACATGAGGAGCATATTACCCGGATCGGCTAGTATCCTGGCACTGTAATGGAGCGATTCAACAATATCCCTTGTGCCGGGATTTATGGAGAAAGCACCGGATTTATTCAGGAACATACGTCCCTGCAGCTGTTCCTCGAGCATCATAACATGAAATTTCTTCTTAAGCACCTCGTTATTGTAATAGTTCATGAAAAACCCATCATACCAGCTGAAGTGGTTGCCTATTATAAGCAATGGTTCATAAGTTGGACCGGGATCATCGACAAAAATGACAGACCTGAAATTATTCCTCATCAAATACCTGGAATAAAACCTGAAGAAGGCAGAGTGGAACCTGGTATGACGCGCATATATCATAAGCTCAGTAATTTCCAAGTTAATACCAGGGCTGCAAAGAGGCCGGTTTGATAAACAAACAGGAATATCCCCAGCTTATTATCCTTTTCAGCTGAATTAATATACATTAACCTGATGAAAATAAATGATATTACAAACCAGGCAATATAATTTAAGAGTGGCACCTTATCTCCTTTCCAGGTCCACATGCCGGTATGTATTGCGAAAGGTTCAAGCAGTAGGTCGTAACCGGTCATAAGTAATGCACCTGCCAGGGCACGCAAGGTTTTAGCTACAGGTATAAAGGATGTTATTATAAAGCTGCAATAAACAAGAAATAGCCAGTTCAAACCAAGGATAAGAGGAACTCCTGCAATTTGAGGGCGGAGCAGGGTGTAGTATTCATATTCACCAAAAGGGAAGCCGGTTTTGGTTCCTATTAACTCTATCAACCATCCACCTGCAAAGATGATAATCCCGGTTATTATAAACTTCCTGCTCCAGTTCTTATGGTATAGCAGCAGCAGTGCAAGGGATAAAAGAATTGAGAAGGATATGAGCAGCCGGAAAAGGTCGTATGTATAGTTAATAGTAAAGCCGGCAAAGCCGATTATATAATAGGATATAAGGAACGACTTTATCTTATCCTGGTCCGGAATATTTAGTTTTACTGGCATTTTATTTCACTGTTTCATATTCTCTTATCACTTCCCTTTCAACAATTGCTGCAGAAGCAAGGCATAAAGGGATGCCGCCACCCGGATGTACACTGCCACCTGTAAAGTATAGTCCTCTTATCTTTCTGCTGAAATTCGGATGCCGGTAAAAGGCTGAAGTGGCAGAATTGGAACTGTTACCGTAAAGGGCCCCCGATGTTGAGAGAGTATTCTTTTCCAGCCCTGGGGGAGCAATAACGAACTCCTGCTCAATTTTATCCTGTATTGAAAAGCCAAGCCTTGATTCAAGCTTTTTAATTATGTTCTTTTTAGTTTGTGCAATTAATTCGCCCCAGTCCTGTCCATTATCATAGGGAGCATTAACCATTACAAACCAGTTACTCTTACCCTCGGGTGCATCTCTCTTTGCGGCTTTAGAGCTGATAAAAATATATACCGTAGGATCATCATGTATGGTCATTTTTTTGAACAGGCAGTTGAACTCTTCCCTGTAGTCAGCTGTAAAAAATATATTATGTAAATCAAGATCAGGATGATCGATATTCATGCCCAAGTAATATATAACAGCTGAAGATGATAAGTTCTTTTTTATGCTGCCGGACGGTGCTTTTATTCCTGGTAAAAGGTATTCATAGAGATGAAATACATCGCAGTCGCTTACCACTATATCCGACTTGTATTCCTTTCCACCGGCAATAAGTCCGGTAACTTTCTTGCCATTGAGCATTATTTTGCTGACATAAGTATTAAATATGAACTCAACACCCAGGTGCTGGGCATATTCATGCAGGGCAAGTGTTATGCTGAACATCCCGTTTTCCGGGAAGAAAGCGCCCTTATTATGTTCGAGATGTGCGATAACATTCAGTGTTGCAGGTGCTTCATAGGGAGAGGAGCCGTTATAGGTGGCATACCTGTCGAAAAGCTGAATGATATTCGGGTGACTGAACCTGCGCCTGTTATACCCGTGCATGGTGGCAAGGGGATTAAGCCTGGAAAGGTTAAAAAGGACTTTGAGGTTCTTCAGTTGAAACAACTCCTTTCGCCTGTGAAAATTACCAAAGATAAAGACGGGGGCAGTCAGCTCATATAATTCCCATACTTTTTTAAGGTATGTATCGATGTTTCTTTTATGCTCACCTGTAAGCCCGGAAAATACTTTACTGAATTCATCCGGGTCAGAGGGAGCATCCAACACCGAACCGTCGGGAAAGTAGTATTTACATATTTTGTCAAGTTTCAGGGGTTTAAAAAGGGATTTTATATTTTCAGGGGCATCAGACAGTAGTTCATCAACCAGTTCGGGCAGGGTGAGGAGTGATGGGCCGGTATCAAACCTGTATTTCCCGTTATCTATTGAATTAAGCTTGCCACCAGGTCCCGGGTTTTTTTCAAAAACCCTGACTTTATGTCCCTGTCGGGCAAGTCTTATAGCAACAGCAAGACCTCCTAACCCTGAACCTATTATATTTGTTTTTATATTAATGACTGACATGTAACTTGGGTTATTAATAAGGGTATTTTATAGTATATTTAAGAACCGAATATAGCAAAAAACAATTAGATGGAAGCCAGGAAAGTGCTCGTGGTAGGATCAGGTATTGCGGGTTTATCAACAGCCCTGAGGCTTATCAGGCGAGGATATGAAGTGGAGATAGTGGAAAAGAACAGTATGGCTGGTGGACGGATGAACCTCATAGAAAAAGATGGATTTAAATTTGATACGGGACCTACCTTTTTCAGTATGAGTTACGAATTTGCAGAGCTGGCTGATGATATTAAAAAAGAACTGCCCTTTGAGCTCAGGGAGCTTGACCCTCTCTACACAGTATGGTATGATGAGCCGGGGAAGAGATATACTATATACAAGGATATTGAGAAGCTGGCCAGTGAGTTTAATAAGGTGGAACCGGGATTCAGGGAGAAAATGGAAGCCTATCTTAAATCAACAGGCAGGCTGTATTATGATACTGAAAGCCTGATTATAAAGAATAATTTTGACTCACTGATGGATTATGCTTCCACAGTGGTCAGGGTACCGATGGTACACCTGCCCAAATTATTCAGGACATTCTGGAAAGAGGTCTCACGGTATTTTGACTCGGATGAAGTACGTGAAATAATATCACTGGTTTCATTCTTCCTTGGTGGCACTCCATTCGACACGCCTTCGGTTTTTACTATGCTCTCGTTTACCGAGTTTGTGCATGATGGGTATTATAATGTGAATGGAGGTATGTATAAGATCATTGAAGGTTTTGTAAGAATGCTTGAATCAAACGGGGTTAAAATACATTATAATACCGAGATAATTGATATCGAATCAAATGGATCTGCATTACAGTCACTGGTGGATCAGAATAAAAAGAAATGGTCATCCGATATTTATGTAATAAATTCTGATGCAGCACTTTTCAGGGGCAGGATACTGAATCGAGGTAAATATTCTGAAGAAAAACTGGACAGGAAAAGGTGGACAATGGCACCATTTTCAATATACCTGGGAATAAATCAGAAACTGCCTGAATTGAAAATGCATAACTATTTCCTGAGAGGTAATTTCAAGGAATACTCCGATAAGATATATAAGAACCAGGCCTCGCTCGAACAGGCTTATTATTATGTAAACGTAGTATCGAGGCTTAATGTGGAGGCTGCACCGGAAGGAAGGGAGAGCCTGTATATACTATGTCCCGTGCCTGACCTCAGGTATAAATCTGACTGGTCAGATAAAGAGAAAATAGCAGATGCCATTATAACAGACCTCTCGCGCAGGACAGGTTATAACATAAACGATAAAATAATAAGCAAAACAATAATCTCTCCTGTAGAATGGAGGGATAAATTTAACCTGCCCTGGGGCAGCGGCCTGGGCCTGGGACATAATATGATGCAAATGGGTTACCTGAGGCCCTCCAATAAGGATGAGAAATTTGAAAACATGTTTTATACAGGATCATCAACCCTGCCGGGCACAGGTATACCCATGGCTGTTATCAGTTCAAAACTTGTAACCGAAAGAATACAAAAGAAATATGGACTTGTACTTACAGACCTGCATTAAAACCAGCAAGGTATTTACCAATAAATACAGTACTTCGTTTTCAAAAGGAATCAGTATGCTTGGTAAAAAGTACCGTGACCCCGTTTACGCGGTTTATGGTTTCGTACGTATAGCCGATGAAATAGTAGATACTTTCCATGATCATGAAAAAGAAATACTGCTTAAGTCATATATACAGGAAACATATGATTCAATTGAAAGAAGACTTGGCACAAATCCTGTCTTGCATTCATTTCAGTGGGCAGTAAATGAATATGGAATAGGAAAGGACCTGATAAAGGCCTTTTTTGACAGTATGCTGATGGACCTGGAACCAACAAAGCATAATACCAGGACTTACAAACAATACATATTCGGATCTGCCGAGGTGGTAGGGCTAATGTGCCTGCAAATATTTTATAAGGATGAACCGGAGCAATTTGAGGAATTAAAGAAGTATGCATGTAAACTGGGAGAGGCATTCCAGAAAGTTAATTTCCTCAGGGATATAAATGACGATTTAACAGAAAGAGAAAGGGTTTACTTCCCGGAGCTTAAACCGGAAAACTTTACTTTGGAGATAAAAAAGAGTATTGAAAAAGATATCAGACAGGCTTTCCTTGACTCAAGGGAGGGGATAAGAGTATTGAAGAAGGAAGCACGCTTCGGAGTGTACCTGGCTTACCAGTATTACTACATGTTGTTCAGGATAATAAGCAGAAAAGATGTTGAGACACTTATGACACACAGGATGAGTGTAAGCAATGCCTCCAAATTATGGTTACTGGTAAGCTCATATATAAGAAATAAGCTTAACCTTATCTGATTTAGAGACCTCATTAACAAATCTTACTATTATTGGTTACTTTTGTATAAAATTCATTTATTCAGATCATGAATATAATAAGAGTTACAAAGGAATTTGCCTTTGAAACGGCACATGCATTATGGAACTATGACGGCCCCTGCCGGAACGTCCATGGGCATTCTTATAAGCTCTTTGTTACTTTATCGGGCGAGCCGGTCAATGATCCTCAAAACCCAAAGAACGGTATGGTTATTGATTTCGGTGATCTTAAAAAAATAGTCAGTAAGAACGTTGTGGAAGTATTCGATCATGCTGTCGTTATAAGCAATATGGTTAAAAAAGAAAAGCTCGATGCCCTGAATAAAATGTTTGGAAACGTGCTGGTGGTCGATTATCAGCCAACATGTGAAAACCTTGTAACAGATATTGCCAGCCGGATTAAACCCTTTCTTCCTGATAACACATGCTTGCACAGCCTGAGACTTTATGAAACAGCTACATCATATGCCGAGTGGTTTGCAGACGATAATAAATAAAAATTATGTCAGATTCTTCAGACAGAAAACTTTTCCTCCTCGATGCTTATGCACTTATCTTCAGGTCGTATTATGCTTTTATCCGCAATCCGAGGATAAATTCCAAAGGCTTTAATACTTCTGCTATTTTCGGATTTATACTTACTCTTGACGAGATACTGCAAAATCAGAATCCCACACATATAGCCGTAGTATTTGACCCTCCCGGACCCACTTTCAGGCATGAAATGTATAAGGACTATAAGGCAAACAGGGATGCAACACCTGAAGATATTAAGAAAGCAGTACCTTATATCAAGGATATACTTGAAGCTTATGGAATACCTGTTTATGAAGTTGAAGGCTATGAGGCGGATGACCTGATAGGTACTATGTCAAGGCAGGCTTCTGATCTGGGATTCAGTACATATATGATGACCCCCGATAAAGATTTTACCCAGCTGGTCAATAATATGGTGAGGATGTATAAACCTGCAACCAGGGGAGGCGCAGCAGTAATAATGGGTCCTGATGAAGTATGTGAGGAGTATGGTATTAATGACCCGAAACAGATTATCGACATACTGGCACTTATGGGCGATACAGCCGATAATATACCCGGGGCTCCGGGTATAGGACCGAAAACAGCAAAAAGGCTGATATCAGAGTATGGAAGCGTTGAAAACCTGATAAATAATAGCGAAAAGCTCATAGGCAAGCAAAAAGAAATAATTGAAAATAACAGTGAAGCAATACTGTTCTCAAAAAAGCTTGTAACAATTAAAACAAATGTACCCTTTGATCTCAGCGAGGAAGAAATGATCAGGAAGGAAATGAATAAAAGCAGGCTTAAAGAATTGTTTTCTGAACTTGAATTTAGAGGTCTGGCCGAGAAACTGGGTAGCGGTACAGGAAAACAGGCTGCTGTAGACGTAAGTACAGGGATGAATAATAGCTCATTCCAGGGATCGTTGTTTGAAAATGATTCTATGTCAGGCAGTGTTACAGGTGACTTTGAAACACTGAATGACAGGAAACATGACTATATCAGGCTGGAGAAGAAGGATGAGATAAAAGACCTGGCAAATAAACTGAAAAGCCTGGATGAATTTTGTTTTGATACAGAAACAAGTTCATTAAACCCGCTCGAATCCGAACTGATAGCTATATCATTCTCATGGGAGAAGAATAAGGGTTATCTTGTGTATTTCAGTAATAATAAATCAGCTGAAGAAAAACTATATATCCTTAAACCTGTATTTGAAAATAAAGGCATCAGAAAGATAGGCCAGAATCTTAAATTCGATATCCAGGTTATCGGTAATTACGGAATAGAGGTAAAAGGTGAACTATTTGATACCATGATCGCTCACTATCTCCTTGAACCGGATATGAGACATAATATGGACTACCTGGCCGAAACATACCTGAAATATAAACCCGTAGTTATTGAATCATTGATAGGAGAAAAAGGGAAAGGACAAAAAAGCATGCGGTCGGTTGATTTAGATAAGTTAACTGAATACGCTGTTGAAGATGCTGATATAACCTATCAATTAAAGCAATTGTTTTATGACAGGCTGAAGGAAGAAGGTTTATATAAGCTGGCTCAAGAAATAGAGATGCCGCTTATCCCGGTGCTGGCTGATATGGAAAGAAAGGGAGTGATATTGAATAAAAAAGCACTCAAGGAATATGCAGGAGTATTAAGGGAACAGATCATTGAGCTTGAAAAAGAAATATATGATCTTGCCGGCACAGAGTTTAATATTGATTCTCCGAAGCAGCTCGGCGAAATACTTTTTGTCAGGCTTAAGCTGGATGATAAGGCTAAAAAAACAAAAACAAATCAGTTTGTTACCAATGAAGAAGTATTGCAGCGCCTCGGTTATAAGCATCCTGTCATAGCCAAGGTTCTTGATTACCGTGGATTAAGAAAACTTCTTTCGACATATGTAGAAGCTTTACCGTCGTTGATAAACAGCCGTACGGGAAGGATACATACATCGTATAACCAGGCTATTGCTGCCACAGGCCGGCTCAGTTCAAATAATCCTAATCTCCAGAATATACCTATCAGGGATGAAAGCGGCAGGGAAATACGTAAAGCTTTTATTCCCGGTAAGGGAAATGTGTTTCTGTCAGCTGATTATTCACAGATCGAGCTTAGACTGATGGCTCACCTGAGTAATGATAAGGGGATGAAGGAGGACTTCCTTGGAGGCCAGGATATACATTCAGCCACTGCGGCAAAGATTTTTGGTGTTAAGCCTGAGGATGTCAAGAGAGAAATGAGAGCGAAAGCCAAGACAGCGAATTTTGGTATTATATACGGTATTTCTGCCTTTGGCTTATCGCAGAGGCTGAATATAAGCCGCACCGAGGCAAAAGAGCTTATTGATGGTTATTTTGAATCATATCCAGGTGTAAAAAAATATATGGAAAAGAGTATTGAGAAAGGACGCAAAGACGGATATGTAACCACCATTTTTGGGCGTAAGAGGTACCTGAGGAATATACAATCACGTAATTCACTCCTGAGAAGCAATGCCGAGCGAAATGCCATAAATGCGCCGATACAGGGGGCAGCTGCGGATATTATTAAAATTGCAATGATCAGTATACATAACAAACTGAAGGAATCCGATCTTAAGGCAAGCATGATACTGCAGGTGCATGACGAACTGATTTTTGAAGTTGCTGAATCATACAAAGAAGCAGTGAGGGATCTTGTTGTTAAGGAAATGGAAAATGCATGTACGCTTGATGTTCCACTGGTTGTTGAACATGGTTTTGGAAAAAATTGGCTTGAAGCACATTAGCAAAGAATAAGCAATGAAGATAAAGGTATTATTATTTGGAATACTGGCCGAAAAGGCCGGACTTGAGGAGATAGAGGTAGAAAAAATCAATAGTATTAATGAATTGACGAAAAATTTAACAGGCAGATATCCCTCTTTCGCAGATTATAAATTCCGTGTGGCGGTGAACCAGGTGCTGGTAAACAAAGACAAGAGACTTAAAGAAGGGGATGTGGTAGCCCTGCTGCCTCCATTCGCCGGAGGATAAAGAAAAGATGATTTATGAATTATGAACCGAACCCCGGGAATCCGGGGCGAGCTCACGAGCGGGCAGTGATTGTGACTGGCGGGAGCGAGTAATTATGAACCGAGCATCGCGAACCGGAGCGAAGCGGAATACGGCGAAGCTAATTTGCGATAGCAAGCGAGTGCTGCGAACTCAGTGAACAAAGAAGTCGTGGATTGCAAATCCACGACTTCCTTAGCCTCAGCCTCAGCCTGAAAATTATAATTGCCAGCGATGCGAATCGTCATCAAACAATTCCTTTTTCCAGACGGGATAGTTTTCCTTAATCATCTCCACAGTATGCCTGCATGCCCTTGTTGCCTGATCGCGGTGACCGGCAGTTACCATTACAAACAGGGACAGTTCCCCTGCCTTTACAATACCTGTGGAATGTGTAATAACAACATCATTGACATCACTGTAGGCAGACATTATTATATCTTTAATTTTCAGGGCTTCTTTTTCAGCCATTTCATCATAGGCTGAATATTCTATAGCTTTAACAGTACGCTCGTTGATTTTATCATTTCGTACCTGCCCCAGGAAGATTGAATGGGCTCCGGCAGATTTATCATCAGATAGGTTGTTAATATACTCGACTATCAGTGAACTTTTTATAGGGCCAGGAACCAGAGTATGTTTCTTCATCTTCATGTTTTATTTTCGTGACAGCATGCCGGATGTCCCTTTAAGTGTTGAAGCATAAAGGTTTTCATCATTTATTACTTCAAGAGCTTTGCCAAGCTGCTTATCCAGCTTCAGGGAATTTTTTATTATGCCTTCTTCATAATAATATCTTCCAATTATTTCGTCTTCCAGCAGGCGGGTTATTTCATCCCGGAAGAGTTTAAGATCATCATGAAGGTTATGGTCCAAACTCATTTTCAGCTCCTCGAAAAGTGCTTCATTGTTTTCATAAAATTTTTCACTTTTTGCCACTGTATTCAGTCTCTCAAGGGCACTTTCTGTTGCTGACTCGTAAGAGAAATCCCTTTCATCAAGAAAATTCTCAAATTCATGGTAGGTATCGTCACTTATTTTAAAACGGCCGGGTTCATCTATTTCGGGGTTATCCCAGTAAAAGTCGGTTGCAAAATCAAATATCAACGACCTTACATACAGCTCTGTTGAAAACTGGCTCAGTTGATCGGCTTCAACCATGTAGTCAGGAGATATACCACCGCCGTCCCTTACTATCCTGCCGTTCAGGGTTTTAAATTCGGATGTCAGTGAATCGGGTATATGCCCGACACTACCATCTTCATTACGGTTTGAGAAATCAAGAGCCTGTATGCATCTTCCCGAGGGAATATAATATTTGGCAGTGGTTACTTTCAGTGTTGCATTATAACTAAGGGGGCGGCTTATCTGCACCAGCCCCTTGCCATATGATCTTTGACCGACAACCACACCCCTGTCGAGGTCCTGAATGGCTCCTGCGAGTATCTCAGCAGCGGATGCAGTACTCCGGTTTATCAAAACAACCAGGGGGACATTCTCATCGATAGCCTGCCTGGTGGTTTTATAGGTATGGTCATATTTTTCCACTCTCCCGTTGGTGCTTACTACTTCATGACCCGGGCCAACGAAAAAGTTTACTATCTCGACAGCTTCAGTCAGCAGCCCGCCAGGGTTTGACCTGACATCGAGGATTATCTTTTTCGCATCATGTTTTTCAAGAAGTGATAACAGGGCATTCCTGACATCAGCACTGCAGTCCTGGGTAAAATTGGTAAATCTTATATAACCTGTTTCGTTATCGATCATACCGAAATATGGTACTGGCAGGATAGTAATCCGTTTACGTATTAAAGTCTTTTCTATTTCTTCACCCTGCCTTTCAATGAGGAGGGTTATTTCGGTATTTGGTTCCCCCTTGAGTTTTTCGCTCACTCCATCCGCAGCCAGACCTTTTAAAGATTCACTGTTTATCTTTTTTAATATATCACCGGCCTTAAGGCCCGATAGATCAGCGGGAAATCCTTTATATATCTGAGTAAGTACAGTATAATCACCACTTTTTCTTATCAGGGATCCAATACCGCCGTATTTCCCCGTGGTCATGAATGCAAAATCATCACTTTCTGATTCAGGATAATACGTTGTATAGGGATCCAACTCATTGAGCATCTCGTCTATACTTTCCTTAAACAACTCATCGGGTTTTAATTCATCCACATAGAAGGCATTTAATTCCCTGATGAGCGAGTAAAAGACATCCAGGTTTTTCTGCAATTTGAAATCTTTCGATTCATTCCTGAAGATATACGCCGTTGTAAAGACAGATATAATTAGTACGGCAAATGTTATTAAAATTGTTCTGTTTCTGTTTTTATTCATTTATCTGAAATGTTTCTGTTATTAAATGAAAGACCTGAGTCCTGATGTAATGATGCAAAATAACTGCCAAACTTCATTATTATGGTTTCTTATTTTCTGAAATAACGCTTATATGTAATGAAAATTTTCCGACAAGATCTCTCATCTGTGCCTCAAGCTCCCTGTATACAGGCATTTTATCACTTGCGTATATTATCATAATAAAGATTTGTAAATTCAGCTTTTCAAGCTGACTGTACAGCTGATGTTTATTTATGCGCCAGGCCTCCCTTATGAGTCTCTTTAAGCGGTTGCGATCGACAGCCCTCGGGAAAGATCTTTTTCCTACACTCACGCCTGCATGTGCCGGGTAGGGATTTATATCCTCACTCTTCAACCAGAGTAGTCTGAAAGGTTCAGAGTAGAATGAGTTACCATTCTCAAATAATCTGGAAATAACTTTGCGGCTGCATAGCTTTTCCTTCTTGCTGTAGGTGAATTTATTACTGTACATGACAAAGATCCTGTTGCGGACTTCCCGGGCAACGCAATTGCGGTATATCTCGTAAGGGTGTACTTATTATTTATTCTTCTTCTGTTCGTGTAAGAACTGGTCCAGTGCCATAGTCATTGATGGGGCCTTTGGGTTTGGGGCATGGATATCCAGCCTCAGTCCCAATTTACTCAGTGCCTCGGCAGTAGTAGGTCCGAAAGCTGCTATTTTAGTGTCATTCTGTTTGAAATCAGGAAAATTTTCAAGCAGAGATTTAGGACCTGACGGGCTATAAAAGACGAGTATGTCATAATATACATCAGCCAGGTCAGAAAGGTCTGCACTTATTGTCCTGTACAGGTTTCCTATGGTGTATTTTATTTTATGACTGTCGAGCAGTTCAGGTATCTCGTTCTTATGTGGTACGGATAATGGAACGAAATACTTTTCATCCTTGTGCTTGGATATTATTGTGCAGAGATCGGGGAACTTTGAGTTTCCATAGAATATCTTTCTCTTTCTGTACACAATATATTTCTGCAGGTAAAATGCAACATTTTCAGTAATGCAAAAATATTTCATTGTGTCAGGCACAGCAATACGTAGTTCATCGCATATCCTGAAAAAATGATCGATAGCTGTTTTACTTGTGAAAAGTACAGCAGAATGGTCAAGAATATTAATCTTTTGCTGCCTGAACTCTTTTGCAGTAATGCCCACCACCTCTATAAACGGCCTGAAATCTATCTTTAGTCCATGATTTTTGGCAAGCTCGAAATAAGGGGATTTTGGATTCTGTGGTTCCGGTTGCGATACCAGTATACTTTTTATCTTCAAAACACTTTAATTTTAAGTGTACAACAACTAGCCCTCTTTAATGTTCCTGGCCGCTCAGATATTTTATGAATATAAGAGCAGGAAAAATTTCCAGTGCGCAAAGATACAAAATCAAATAAAATAATAAAAGCCTCCGTATCAGAAAAATATACACCAGTCGTATAATTCTGAATAAGAAAATAACAGATATAATTAAGAATGAAAAAAATATGATGTATTTATCAGGAACACTTACAAGGTATGAAATAAAGAAATTCAATATCATCAGAACTATTCCTATAAGTTTATAGTTGCGTGAGATATTGAAAGAATATTCCCTGAATGTATCTCCTGTACGGGACAACGAACCGACAGCTAAGTTCAAAATATACTTGAATCCTACAGCAAGTGATATCAGGAGTAAGTTAAAAAGCCATAGAATTCGTGGTTTCAGGTTATAGAATATAATATCAAAATGCATTTCTGCGAACAGGATGAATGTTGCAATACTGATGAGGCTTAAAATACCCAGCATCAGTTGAAAGATTTGGATACCTGGAGTTATATTACGGTAAGCAGTGTGTGCAAATTTATTGTTAAAGACGATCTTAATTATCCTTATAAGTGAATATTTTTCTTTGAGTGAGACAAATAAGTAAATCAATATGGGAAAGATCAGAAGTACAAACACCCATTCTGATCTTAGTATATCTTCGGCAAGGGCTACACCCGGATTTTGACTTATCATTTCATTATCAAAAATAATCCACCTTTCTACCTTCGACTTCACTTAAAAGAATATTTGCCAGACGGCTTGCACCTATCCTGAAAGTTTCAGGTAACAGCCATTGTTTGCCCAGCACCATTTCAACAAGTGAGTAATAACTAACAGCGTCTTCAGTGCTTGCAATACCACCGGCCGGTTTTATACCAATCATTTTGCTGCTGGCATGATGGAAATTTTTTATGGCATTGCACATAACATATACAGCCTCAAGAGATGCCGACACCTTTTCTTTTCCTGTAGATGTTTTGATAAAATCGGCCCCGCATTCCATGGCAAGTATTGAAGCATCATATATTAATGCAGGATCTGACAGTACACCACTTTCAATAATGACTTTCAGATATTTATCACCCATAATTCCTTTAATTGAAGCTATTTCATCCTTTATGTAGTTCCTGTTACCCTGTATGAATTCACCTACAGGCATCACCATATCGATTTCGTCAGCACCTTCTTCCAATGCTTCTTTTACCTCTGCGATCTTTATGGCTGTAGTGGTTTGTGATGAAGGGAATCCTCCTGCTACGGAAGCAATCTTCACCGAAGGTACATCAAGGTTTTTTTTTAACACAGGCACAAATCGGGGGTAGACACAGATGGCCGCAAAAACAGGCAGGTCAGGGAAAACATACAAATAATTATTGACCTTTTCACAGATGCTTTCCATGGTGGATGAATTGTCGGTTACATTCAGGCTGGTAAAATCTAACAGACCTAATATCCTCCTGGTATTGATCGGATTAAGGTTTGCTTCGAGCCTTGAAATGAGTATCTGTATATCTTCTTTGCTTTTACCCTGAAATGTATTACTCATAATTTCCTGCTGTTTAGTTTTTTGTTTCTTGCCAGTGAAGCAAATATTGCCGGAATACAAATTATTGCAAATATACTAAGACCCGTTCTTATTGTTTTAAGTAGCTGGTCATAGTTTTCGGGATTAATAGTTTGATCACCCAGGTTAAGGGAGATAAGCATCATGGCTATACCCAGGCTTGTTGTCTGTCCTATCACTCTCATGGTGCCAACCATGCCGCTGGCAACACCCAGGTGTTTTTTTTCTACGCTGCTCATTATTGCATTTGAGTTTGGTGAGCTGAAAAGGGCATATCCAAGCCCGTTAAAAGCGAGGATGCATATGATATATACCAATGATGTTGATTGCTGAATAAAAGTGAGGGCAAATATTCCAATGGAGGTCATACCAATTCCCGCCGAAGCTATATGTCCGGGATTTCTTTTATCCGACAGTTTTCCTGCAGGAACGGAAAAGAGGGCCATGATAACCGGCTGGGTCATTATAATGAAACCTGCCGTTCTTGCATCAAGTCCCTTTATGTACTGGAGGTACAGGCTCATAAAGAACCCGATGCCGGAGGTAGCTGCATAATGGATCATGGCAGCAAGGTTGGAAAAGCTGAATACCTTGTTGGAACGCAGGAGGTTTATATCAAGCAGGGGGAACCTGGCTCTATTTTCGTAAATAAAGAATGACAAAATCATCACCAGTCCTGCAGCAATAAGTATTAATCCTGCAATTCCCGGTATCCTTGAAAACCCCAGGATACTAAGTACAAGACCACCTCCCAGCAATACTGAACCAGGTATATCAAGACGTTCACCCTTAGCTTCGGACCATTCTGTCCTGATCTTCCTGTACGTAAGGTAGGCTGCTGCAGCTGATATCGGTATAATAAAAGCAAAGATGCTGCGCCAGCCAAAATATTCTGTAAGCAGTCCGCCCAGGAATGGACCAGTTGAAAGACCGGCATACGTAGCCGTTATGTTTATTCCCATAGCTCTACCCCTCTCCCCGGGAGGGAAGACAGAAGTAATAATTGCCATACTTGTGCCAAATATCATGGCACTCGAGATTCCCTGCAGTACTCTGAAGATAAGAAAGGAACGAATATTACCTGCAAAAACCACGCAGGTGGTTGTAAGCGTAAAAAAAATCAGACCAGACATAAACATCTTCTTCCTGCCCAGAATATCGCCCAATCTGCCAAAAGGAAGCATAAAGACAGCTGTTCCCAGGAGATATGCAGTGACCACCCAGTTAAGCTGTTTGGCACTTGCTCCAAGTTCAGAACCGATAGATGGAAGTGCAAGATTTATTGCTGCACCCATGAAAGGTGTTATATAGGCTGAGAAGGCAGCAATAAAAAGTACGGATCTTTTTAGCTCCCTGTTATTCATTCTTTATTCTTAGTGTCAATTATAATCGTTACCGGTCCGTCGTTTACCAGGCTTACCTCCATCATTGCCCCAAATTCACCCGTTCCGGGTTTACTGCCTGATAATTCATGGAAATAGTCAATAAAACTATTGTACATTGGTATAGCCTGATCGGGTTTTGCTGCTTTGATATAGGAAGGCCTGTTTCCCTTTTTTGTTTTTGCGTGCAGTGTAAACTGGCTGACAACAATAATTTCACCCTCAACATCACCCAGAGACAGATTCATTATTCCTTCCCTGTCGTCGAATACCCTGAGCTGGTATATCTTATTGGCAAGCCATTTAATATCTTCTTCATTATCTGCCTCTTCAATACCCAGTAGTACGAGAAGGCCTTTCCCTATTTCTGATTTAACCGATCCTTCAATGCTAACCGATGCCCTGCTTACTCTTTGGATTACTGCTCTCATAGCTTCATAATAAATGGTCAAAGATACTAAATATCTCAGAGCATAATAGGGCGATTTATACCCGGGAAATTATGTTTTTTATTCCCTGAATGATACTTTTGTACTCATTTTCCGGGAATAATGGAATTAATTACGGTTTTTATCATAGCAATCGGTCTTTCGTTCGATTCATTCGCGGTGTCCCTGGGATGCGGGGCCCTGCAGTCGGATATTTCCTTTAAACGGGCGATAAAGGTTGCAGTAATGCTGGCTTTGTTCCAGGGCCTGTTTCCGGTATTTGGTTTTTACATTGGATATTTTGTCCGTGAATATGTTGAATCAGTTGATCACTGGATAGCATTTGGACTGCTTGGTTTCATAGGAACGAGGATGATTATTGAAGGTTATCGTGAAGAACCGTATCAGAAGAAGAAGGGTATCCTGACGAATTATACAATTGTTACCATGGCCGTGGGTACCAGCATTGATGCCCTGGCCGTGGGAATAAGCTTTGCCTTAATTTACGAAAGGATATGGTTCGCGGCATTAATAATAGGGGCAATTACTTTTCTGGCTTCAATGACAGCAATCAGGATAGGTAAGTTTGCTGGGCCCAGGCTTGGATTCAGGGTTGAAATAATAGGGGGTCTGTTGTTAATTGCCATTGGTGTGAAAATCCTGCTTGAGCATACTGTACTGGCCTGATAAGTATCATGGCAATTGCCTCATCTCTCTCTTTCTACTGCAGAAAATAGCCATTTCGGAAAATCCTGCCTTCCTGACAAGCCGGTAAGCATCATCAAAATATTGTCCCAGCCTGGCCGGCTTATGTGCATCTGAATTTACACATACCGGAACTCCTTCTTCCCTGAAAATATGGAGATAACGGCGGTCTGGATAGAAATCCTTAAGAGGTTTGTTCATCCCATTTGTATTTATCTCAAAAGCCACATCAGACCTGCTTAATTCACCTGCGAGGAGGCGGTACATTGGTTCTGCGTTAACAGATGGGTAATACCTGAAGATCCTCACAAGGTCGGGATGTGCCATGAAATCAAATAAGCCTGAAGAAGCTGCCTGTGCTATTAGTTTGAAGTATGATTCAAAAAGTTTGTCTATATCTTTATCCTCATAATATTCAGGTCCAAGGTAAACCGTACCTTCACCCATATAATGAACAGAGCCAATGACATAATCAAGGGGCAGGAATGATATAAGCTTATATATCTCATCTTCTTTGTCAGGGAAATAATCAACTTCAAGACCCAGTCTGACCTTTATCCCGGTAACAGATTCTTTGAGTTTATTTATCAGATCAATATATTCCCCCAGCATGGATAGCTTAATGCTCCAGTCCTGCTGTTCATCAGTAAGTGTAAGGTGGTCGGAAAAGCCTATCTCTGAAAGACCTATTTCCATGGCCCTGCCAATATAATCTTCAGGCCATCCTATTCCGTCGCTGTAATACGTGTGTATATGATAATCAGTCTTATAAATCATAGACTGGGAAGTAATATCCTGTTTAATGAGCTTTTCTTAATAATTAACCATTTTTGACATGAACCATAAAACCTGTCAAGATAGTCAGAAAATACACAATAATATAAAAACTGAACAAAATTGTCCGGGAATTTATTAAAATCGATTACTTTGTATCTAAATTGATTATCCGGCATGATAGACATAAGCAAATGCCAGTGTTCCGACTGCCAGTTCCGTAATGTGGCATTTTCGACACTGGGGGATTCAGAAATAACAACACTTTGTGATTACCGCAAGGAATATTCATTTGGCAGGGGAGGGATTATCCATAAGGAAGGGGATCCTATCCAGGAGTTTAAATACTTAAAAAGCGGACTTGTAAAGGTATACAGGGAATCACATTCAGGAAATGAACAGATAATAGCTATAACAAAGCCATTTGAATTTGTCAGCAATATCAGTATTTTCTCTGAAGAGAGATATAAATACTCCGTTTCAGCAATCGAGGAATCCGTGATCTGCAGCATCAAGCTGGATTATATACGTTCCCTGGTACTCAGTCATGGTAATTTTGCCCTTGAACTGATGACCAGACTTTCCCAGATAACCGATAAGATCATTTTACAGACACTCGATATAAGAAACAGGAATCTTGCGGGAAGAGTGGCTTATATTCTTTTATATTTTGCCAGGGATATATATAAATCTATAATCTTTAACCTACCGGTTTCGCGCAAGGAGATTGCCGATTATATTAGTATGAGTACCGCAAACGTCATCAGGACCCTTTCGGATTTCAGAAAGGAAGGAATAATAACCCTGCATGGCAAGACGGTTGAAATAGTTGATATTAAAAAGCTTGAAATGATATCTTCAAAGGGGTGAAAGTAAAATCATGACTGTTCAATAACATTCAATCAAATAAATTCTGTTATACGGAAATTGATACTTTTAGGTATTTAAATTTTTAACCCATAATATCTGCACTTATGAAAAAGGTACTGTTTTTAATTTCCCTGCTATTGATGGCGAATAATATATTTAGCCAGGACTACAAACCATTGCATAAGACAGTCTGGCCTGAATCAGATGCCAATGATACCATTTATACGGTCGCCGGTTACAGGCATGGATTAAGTTTTTTCCCTCAGGTTAAACATAATGATGTGGAATACATCGCTGGTGAGGCATTGACTTTTAATATATTCCATTCAGCAGATGTGATGAATGAATGGATGGTTAGGTGGTCAAAAGAATTCCCTGCACTTGTTGACCTTTACCAGGTAGCCAAAAGTTACGAAGGAAGGCCAATTTTGCAAATGACCATAACAAACAAAAACACCGGCAAACACACTGATAAACCGGCAGCATTTTTTGAAGGCAACAGGCATAGTGGTGAAATAACAAGCGCTGAGTCGGTAATGTGGCTTGCTGATCACCTTCTGAGTTCTTATGGTGAGGATGATGAAATAACCAGGCTGGTTGATAATTTTACTTTTTACCTGAGACCTCTTAATAATCCCGACGGCCATAACCTCTATATACATACTGCCCAGAGTAACCGCAGTACAGTGAGACCAGCCGATAATGATAATGATGGATTACTGGATGAGGATTCACCTGATGATATTAACGGTGATGGTATAATACTTACAATGAGATGGAGGGATAGTGAAAATGGGAATATGATCCCTGACCCTGATGATCCTACCGGGAGAATCATGAAAAGAGTCACTCCGGGTGAAGGAGAATATATGACTGAATCAGAGGGCATAGATAATGACAGAGACGGTGGTATAAATGAAGACGGTATTGGTGGTCTGGATTTGCACAGGAACTATCCTGAGAACTGGCGGCCGGAAAGGGGTGTTGAAGCCACAGGAAGAGGGTTCTCTCAAAATGGAGCAGGCGAATACCCGTTAAGCGAACCAGAAACAAGGTCTGTTGTCACATTCCTCCTTTCTCATCCTAATGTTTATATTGTAAATTCAATGGATACCAGGGTGCCGATGCACCTCAGACCTCCTTCAACATCTCCTTCAGATGAAAGAATGTATAAAGAAGATCTTGAATGGTATAAGTATTTTGATGAACTGGGTAAACAGATAACAGGATATGAAAGGGCCGGGGATGTATACCAGGATTATGGGAGGGGGAATCCACTCTTCGGACACGGCCCCGATTTCGGCTACTGGTATTATGGTGCAATATGGTATGGGGACGAATTATGGAACGGAGCAAGATACAAGGATTATGATGATGACGGTGATATTGATGATATTGATCTTTTAAGATGGGATGATGAGGAAAATGATGGCGAGGGTTTTATAGAATGGACCGAGGCTAAGCATCCTTATTATGGAATGGTTGAAATAGGTGGCTTCAATCCAAAATTCTTTTCCCAGAACCCACCGGCAAAACATCTGCTGCCATGGGCCCGTAATCAGGCTCTTTTTAATCTTGAGATGGTCAAACACCTGCCAATGCTGGAATGGGAGGATATTGAAATAAAAAAAGAAAAATCATATAAAAAAGATTCAACCGATTACAGGATAACAGTAAAATACAGGAATACAGGGAAATTGCCAACAGCACTTAAACAGGCACACCTGGTAAAAATTGTAAGGGAAGACCAGGTAACATTAAGCTTTGACAAAGCACTTGTAGATGGCGATGAGCCGGTTATGAAAATAATCAGTGAGGAACAGGGAGGAAGAAGAGGATATTATAGAATGGATAGAAGAGGCGGGGCCCAATCATCAGTTACTCTTGACGCTGGCTATGCCGGGGGTGAGAGTATAAACAGCCGGGCTTTTACTATAAGGGTATATAAGGATAACGAAATAAACGGCAAAGCCACTGTTTCCTCAACCAGGGGTGGTATTTTGAAAGAAAAAGAATTTGTGGTGAGGTAACATGCTGGTGTGGGTCTCATGACCCAAGCCTCTGTCTGGTGCTGTCTCATAAGCCACAAAACCACCCCGTCCTCGACCTGACAGTCGGGACACCCCCCCTTTAAAAAGGAGGGAAAAAATACTGATTATCAGGCCTATAACTTTCTCCTCTTCTTTAGAGGAGGAGTACCCTGACCGACTGACTTGTGCTGAGCTTGTCGAAGCAAAGGAGCGTCAGGGGGAGGTGGTGGACTTATGAGACAACTTCAACTAAATTGTAGTATGTCAAAAACAGGAAAATACACACTGACATTCTGGATATTCGGGGGTTTTATCCTTGGTATCATTACAGGAGCGGTGGTAGGAGAGCCGGTAATACCTTTTGTTGAGCCATTAGCCAATATATTTCTCAGGCTACTTAGAATGGCTATTATACCCCTTGTAATTACATCAATTATTAGTGCTGTGGCACAGGTTGGTACGGCATACGGACTGGGAAGGATAGGCCTGAGAACACTGGGTTATTATATAATGACAAGCCTCCTGGCAATTATTACAGGTCAGACCCTGGTGAATATTTTCAAGCCCGGCCAAGGCGCTGAAATAGGTCTTGAAGCTGATCCCACAAGTATTAAAGCTGTTGAGCAGGGGCTGGGTGATATACTCTTGAATATTATTCCTGAAAATCCTATTAGGGCTATGGCATCAGGTGATGTTTTACCGGTTATATTTTTTTCCATCCTTTTCGGGTACTTTATTACCAGGCTTAAAGCTGATCAGCGTGATCTTCTCAAGAATGTGTTTGATGCTGTTTTTGAAGCTATGCTGAAAATGACAACGTTTATTATCTGGTCGGCTCCACTGGGCGTTTTTGGAATAATAACAAAGATTGTTGCAGAGACAGGTTTCTCAGCTTTTAAATCACTTGGTTTCTATTTCCTGATAGTGCTTGCCGGACTGGCAATACATATGTTTATCACTTTACCCTTGCTGTTACGAACGCTCGGAAAGTTAAACCCCGTAAAGCATTACCGGGGCATGCTGCCTGCTCTTTTTACTGCTTTTTCAACATGCTCTTCAATAGTAACCCTGCCACTTACAATGAGAGCAACAACGGAAGAATCAGGTGCCTCAAAAAGAGCAGCGGGTTTTGTTCTTCCTATTGGCGCAACAATGAATATGGATGGTACAGCCCTTTATGAATGTGTGGCAACCATTTTTATTGCCCAGGTTTATGGATTTGATCTTAGCTTCACCGCACAAGTGACAGTAGCCGTAACGGCTGTACTGGCATCCATAGGAGCTGCGAGCATTCCAATGAGCGGAATGGTCATGATGTCAATAATACTTACTGCAGTGGGCCTGCCCCTTGAAGGGGTTGCCATAATACTGGCAGTTGACAGGATACTCGATATGTTCAGAACAACAGCCAATGTATTCAGTGACAGTTGTGGTGCTGTAATAATATCAAGGTTTGAAGCAATGAGCGAGAATAAAGCTAATTAATGTTAAATATTTTGAAGCAGTCGACATTCTGATAAATTTTGAATAATTTACATGCCACAATAACAACTGACTAATGGCAATAAACTTAAAAATCAATAATTATGAATGAAAAGAAATACTTTGTCAGGGATATTCCGAGACGGAAATTCCTGGAATTAAGTATGAAAGGTGGACTTATTGTTGCAGCTACTCCGGCATTACTTTCGCAACTTATTTCCTGCAAACAGCAAGGCTTATCAGGGATAGGGCTCGATCTTGATAAGGAGACTCTGAATAAGGTGTTAGCAGAAGCCCTCAGTAAAGGAGGTGATTTTGCAGAGGTATACCTGGAAAACCGTACTTCAAGGAATATAGTTATGGAAGAATCGAAATTTAAGAGCGGTTTATATGGTATAAGCCAGGGTGCAGGTGTGAGGGTTATTTCCGGCAATAAAACAGGCTATGCTTTTACGGATGATATCAACATGGAAAATCTTCTCAGGGCTGCACAAGTAGCATCTAATGTTGCCAGGGAAGGAGGATCTGTTACACCTGTTAATGTTAGTGTACAGACCAGGGATAGTTTTGTGACAATACAGCAGCCCCTTGAAAATATAAGTGATCCGAAGAGAATAGAAATAATGCAACGGGCTGACCAGGCTGCAATGGATTATGATGAGAGAATTAAGATGGCAATGATAAGTTATTATGACGAAATAAGAGGAAGGGTTATTGCAAACAGCGAAGGTACATACCTTCGTGATGAGTTGCCATTGCTTTTCTTTATTGTACAAACAATGAGTGATAATGGAAAAGCAAGACACCTGTCAAGGGAAAGGCTAAGCCGCCATAGTGGATTTGAAATGTTTGACGAGGTCAGCCCTGAAGAAGTGTCAAGAAGGGCAGCCCGGGAGGCAATAGACATGCTTGATGCAGAAGAAGCCCCTGCAGGGATGATGGATGTGGTAATGCAAAATGGATGGGGCGGAGTACTTGTGCATGAAGCCGTTGGACATCCACTCGAAGCAGATAATATAGCTAAAGGTGTTGGAGCATTTACCGGTAAACTCGGACAAAAAGTGGCAAGCGATGTATTCACAATGGTAGATGACGGGACAATACCCAATGCAAGGGGCACAATAAATTTTGATGATGAAGGTTCACAGGCTCAGAGAAATGTGCTGATAGAAAATGGAGTGCTGAAGGGTTATATGACAGATATACTGAGTGCAAAACAACTGGGAATGAAAAGATCAGGTAACGGACGAAGGGAATCATTCAGATATATTCCAATACCACGAATGACAAACACCTTTATTGATAATGGTGATTCAGAACCTGCTGACATATTATCATCAACAAAAACAGGAATTTACGTTCAAAGCCTCAGCGGTGGAAGTGTAAATCCAGTTACAGGTGTTTTTAATTTCACCTGCCGGGAAGCTTACTTAATTGAAAACGGTATAAAGACAAAACCTGTAAAAGGTGCTACTCTTGTTGGATCATGTCTTGATGTAATATCAAATATTGATGCCGTGGGAAATGATCTTGATTTCGGACCTGGTATCTGCGGTAAAGGCCAGGCAGCTGAAGTAGATGCAGGACAACCTACAGTAAGGATACGCGGTATTAATGTAGGAGGCTCAAAAGCCTGATAAACATTTTCAGTTTTATTAACTACTAAAAAACCAAAGAAATGAATTATAAGGAACTTACAGTACAACTGGTTGATAAATGCCTGAAATATGGAGCTGATGAGGCCGAGGTGTACCTTCAGTCAAACCGTAACCTTAGCATACAGGTACTGAATAACGAGATAGAAACAATAGAGGAAGCTTCATCTCATGGTGTCGGATTCAGGGTGTTTGTTGACAATAAAATGGGCTTCAGCCATTGTAATGATTTCAGCAATAAAGCACTGGAAGGTACAATAAAAAGGGCTATCGCTTTTGCTAAACTTACCAGCCCGGATGAAAACAATATATTGCCTGATGATAAAGGCATAACAACAATAGAAGGATTATATGATCCCAGTATAGCCGGTATAACCATGGAAGAAAAAATTAATATGGCATTGAGGCTTGAAAAACTAGCTATGAGCGACCACAGAATAACCAAAAGCTCAGGTTCCGGTTTCAGCGAATCAGAAACAGAGGTTTTTATTGCTAATTCACGTGGATTGGCAAAGTCTTATAAATCAGGTGGATGTGGCATCGGGGTGAGTGTGGTTGCAGAAAAAGGAGATCAGAAAAATACAGGAGGAGAATATTGTTCGAGACGTCAGTTCAGTGATCTTAAAACGCTCGAAGAAGTGGCTGCTAAAGCCTCAAAAGATGCATATGAGATGCTCGACCCTGAAATGGTCAGGACACAGAAAGCTACAGTTATTTTTGATCCCGACGTAGGCCGTTCATTGCTGGGAGGTGTGATAGGAGCACTTAATGGCGAAAGGGTATTGCAGGGCGCCAGCTTCCTGAAAGATTCCATTGATAAGCAAATAGCATCCGAACTGCTTACAATTATTGATGACGGTACAAAAGAAAAAGGTATGGCAAGTGCACCATTCGACGGCGAAGGTGTACCTACCGGCAAAAACACACTGATAGAAGAAGGTGTGCTGAAAACCTTTATCTATAATACTTATGCCGCAAAGCGTGCCGGTACAAAAAGCACGGGAAATGCTTCACGAAGAGGATTTACATCATTGCCCGACATCGGAACACATAATGTTTACCTGCAACAGGGAAAACATACCAGGAATGAAATAATTGCTTCAACAGAAAAGGGCCTTTTACTTAAAGGCCTGACGGGTTATGGCATTAATTCTGTTAATGGTAACTTCAGTGGTGGAGCAAGTGGTTTCTGGATCGAGAACGGTAAAATAGTACACCCGGTGAAAGGTATTACCATTGCCGGCAGGGCATCGGATATCCTGAATGATATAGATATGATGGGCACAGATATTGATATGAATGATACCTTTGCATCACCTACTTTCAGGGTCAGGGAAATGCAGATAGGGGGAAGGTAGAGATGAGTTATGAGAGATGAGTTATGAGAGATGAGATGTGAGAGATGAGATGTGAGAGATGACTTATAAGTTGGGGCTCTGCGGAATTGGAATATAGCTGTCTAAAAGCATCGAAGGGGATTACTGAATAGTTAAATAATTATATAAACGAATAGAAGTATGAAAATAATTGTGAAAATTACACTTATGGCAATACTGGTATTGTCATTTATGCCCGCTGAGGGCCAGCGGTGGATGAGGGAATCAGAGCCCAGGGGTTTTGAATTCAGGAACCTGGGAGCTTTCAGGATCAGTGCCTGGGTGGGCGAGTTTGCAGTACCGCTGAACCCGGGAGAGAAGCACAAGTACACCTGGTATGCAGCTGCACGGAACGGTGGTGTATGGAAAACAGTCAATAACGGTACCACATTTGAATGTATCTCAGATGAACTCGGGGTAAATGCAATAGGTGATGTTGAAGTTGCTCCTTCTGATCCTGAGATTGTGTGGATAGGTACCGGCGAAGACTTCACTGCCCGTTCGTCTTACTATGGTAACGGAATCTGGAAATCAACAGATGCCGGCGAGACATGGGAGCATATGGGATTAAAGGACTCACATCATATAGCAGAAATAATCATACACCCTGAAAATCCTGATATAGTCTGGGTTGCCGCAATGGGGCACCTTTATTCAGAGAACGAAGAAAGAGGAGTATTCAGGACAAAAGATGGAGGGGAAACGTGGAAAAAGGTTTTATATATTGACAAGGCCACGGGTATAATTGATATCGCGATCAGCTCAAAAGACCCTGATGTTCTTTATGCCAGTGCCTATGAAAAAGTGCGTACACCATGGACACTTGAACCGGGTGGTGAAAAGAGCCGTATCTATAAAACAATCGATGGAGGTGATAACTGGGAGATGATCACAGGGGGCGGATTACCTGACGGCCCTCTTGGAAGGATAGGAATTGATGTTCAGTATGAAAATCCGGATGTTGTTGTAGCAGTGGTACAAAATCTTAATCCGAAACCCGGGAAAGATCCTGATGAATGGCTTAAGTCTTATCCGTGGCCGGACAGATCCATGGATAACCTTATCGGAGGAGAATGTTACCGGTCGTTTGACGGGGGCGAGACATGGACAAGGATAAATGATCCTGAAGAAGTAGATGTTAGCGGTAAAGCAGGTTACAGTTTTAATAAGATCTGCATTGATCCAAAAGATCCGGATAAGATCTATATCATAGGATCAGGTATGTATGTAACCCTTGATGGAGGGAAGAACTGGCTCGGCAGGGGTGATTCCGAACGCAGGTTCACTTCTAACTTTGGTGATAATCGCAGCCTGTGGATCGATCCGCGTGATGGCAGGCATATGTTTCTTGGTTCTGATGGAGGTTGCTATCAGACATGGGATGCTGGAAAAACAACAAACCATTATTACCATATTCCACTTGGAGAAGTGTACATGGTTGAGGTTGATAATCAGGAGCCATATAACATATATTTCGGACTGCAGGACCATGAATCATGGAAAGCTCCCTCAAATAGCTGGTCAGGACGTATTGGAGTAGAAGATGTTGTAATTACAGGATACTCAGATGGAATGTATACGAGAATTGATCCTGAAGATAACAGGTGGATATATCATACCAGCCAGTTTGGTTCTCACCAAAGGGGGAATCAAGCTATTGGTGAACGTGAAAGAATTGATCCTGTCCCACCAGAAGGAAGCGATCCTTACAGGTATACATGGAACACTCCTATAATGCTTTCTCCACATAACAGCAGTATAATATACGCAGGAGCACAAAAGCTTCTCAGATCACTGGACAGGGGAAAAACCTGGGAAGAAATATCTCCTGATCTTACAACAAATGACATGAAGAAAATTGCCGGTAAGGGTCATGTTATGTACTGTACTATTACTTCAATGGATGAATCAACACTGAAACCGGGCCTCATATGGGTTGGAACGGATGATGGTAAGGTACATATTACAAAGAATCATGGTGCCGACTGGGAAGAGTTAACAGAGAATGTTGAAAAGGCGGGCGTACCACATGAAAGATGGGTGGCAAGGATAATAGCTTCAAAATATGATAAAGCAACGGCATATCTTGCATATACCGGCTATCGTAATGATGATTTTAAACCGTACCTGTATAAGACCACTGATTATGGTAAAACATGGGTTGATATCTCATCCAATTTACCTGACTATCCCATAAATGTTGTATATGAAGAAGCGAAGAATCCGGCTCTTTTGTTTGTTGGAAATGACAACGGGGTCTTCTATACACTTGATGGTGCCAGGTCATGGACTCAGCTAAAGGCTAATATCCCTCCAGTTGTGGTGAGAGACCTTCTTGTTCATCCTCGTGAGAATGATCTGGTAATAGGCACATATGGCCGTGCTGTGTGGGTAGGTGATATAAGCCCGCTGCAGCAGTTCACAACAGAAGTGCAGGAAAAAGAATTCCATCTGTTTGATATCGAACCCAAGCCGCAGCTGAATTATTCACAACAGGCCAGATGGGGTAATTATGGTATGATGGGAAGCAACCATCTTAAGACGCCAAATGAAGAAAACGGACTTGAAATATGGTATTATTTTAAAAACGACGGAAAGGGTAAAGCGAAACTTGTTGTAAAAGATATGGACGGGGAAGAAGTATATAAACGTGAAATTGATGCAGAAAAAGGATTGAAAAGAGTATACTGGGAAACAGGCAGGGCTAACCCGGGTACATATGAGATTTCCCTTACTTACAACGAAGAAACAATATCTAAGAAAAGTGTCGTTTTGGAAAGATGGCTCTGGCCGGTGCTTAATTATATGAAATAATAGTGAATGTTATCGCTCTGCTGGCGCGGATCTGACTCACTTTGCTGGCGCAAATTCACACTGCTCGGTTCTTGATCCGTGCAAGTATTCTGCAGACAAAGCGATGAGTCTTAACTCTTTCTTAAAAGGTCCTCAAGGGCAGTGTTCAGGTCAGGATAGATGAATTCATAACCTGCATCCCTAATTTTTCCTGCCGATACCCTGCTCCCTTCAAGAAGCATGGAAGCTTTTTCCCCGAAAATTATTTTCCAGGGGAATGAAGGCGTAGGAGTTATCAGTATCTTCTGTTTTTTAACGGATGACAGGGTCCTGATAAAATTCTTATAGTTCACAGGACATGGTGCGACAGCATTATAAACACCATCCATACTATTATCATCAAGTATTCTAAGGTAGATACCACAGAGGTCATAAATATGTATCCATGGCAGGTAATGCTTCCCTTTGCCTATAAGTGGTGAAAAACGCATATTTATTGTTGGCAGCACCCTTGCGAGAATTCCTCCTTCCCCTGAAAGCACAATACCTGTTCTGACTATCGTTGTCCTGTAGCCACCAGAACGGAACAGGCCGGCTTCTTCTTCCCATTGAGTACAAACTTTTGCTGCAAAATCAACTGCTGGAGGATCTTTTTCGCTAAAAATATAATCCGAGGTGACAGCACCATAATAGCCTGTAGCTGAAGCGCTGGTGAATGATTTTAATTCAGGATTCCTTTTTTCTACGGTATCGAAGAGGAGCCTTGCCGAACGAACGCGGCTATCAAAAATTGCTTCTTTCCTGGATTTTGTCCAGCGGCCCTTGCCAATATTTTCACCTGCCAGGTGTATTATGTGATCAACACCTTCAACAGCACCCTGTTCTAGAGTGCCGGCATTAATATCCCATCTAAATGATTTAGTATTATCAATACTCTTTTTACTGCGTGTAAGTATTTGTACACTGTAGCCTGAATCAAGAAGGCGGGGGATTAAAACCCTGCCTACCATCCCTGTCCCCCCGGTTATTAATACTGTTGATTGTTTCTTCATCGTCTCAACTTTTTCAATGCAAAAAAGGTAACGACCTCTTTGCCCGGAAAGTAAAACTTTAAGGTGTTTTATCTACAGCTGCCTAAATTAATAATATTATCAATTATCCATGGATTCCTATATAGATTATTTAATTTTGGTACTAATTACAAATAACTTATTTTTACCGGCTGTTGAGCAAAAGGGTAAATTAAAAACATTAAAACTATGGCTAATCAGAAAACGATAAAGGGCGTTATCGCTATTCTTACCGGTGGTGGTGATGTTCCGGGCCTGAACCCGGCTATCAGGGCAGTAACCATCAGAGCAAACCGTGAGGGTTACAGGGTAATAGGGCTCAGGAGGGGATGGGCCGGTATCATTGAATTAATAAGAGACAAGAAAGCTGATAACAGCAATTGTTACCAGGTACTTACAGATGATATTGTAAATAAGGCAGGTCGAACGGGTGGAACTTTTCTTCATACTTCAAGAACAAGGCCGAGTCATGTTCTAAAATCAGATTTACCGGATCATTTAAAAGAAACGTATAATGATGATGTGAATGACCTCACACCGGAGGTCATACAAAACCTCGGGTGGCTGGGCGTTGACTATCTTATCCCGATTGGCGGTGACGATACCCTGAGTTATGGTGTTCATCTGTATAAGCATGGAGTTAAGGTTGTAGCTATTCCCAAGACAATGGATAATGATGTTCCGGGTACGGATTACTGTATAGGTTTCAGTACTTGTGTTACACGCACAATACAAATGACAAACAGCCTGAGAACATCGGCAGGTTCACATGAAAGGATTATGGTCCTTGAAGTATTTGGACGCTATGCCGGGTTTACTGCCATGCTTCCTACTATGGCCGGTTCAGCCAACCGTTGTGTAATACCTGAGTATAAATTCAAAATTGACCACCTGGCCAAGCTGCTTGTTGAGGACAGGAATTCAAATACGAGTAAATACGCTGTTTTACTTATCAGTGAAGGAGCAATGTATGAAGGTGGGGAGATGATCTTTTCAAACAATGAAAAAGATGCGTATGGACATGCTAAGCTGGGGGGTATAGGTGACCTGGTTTCAAATGAACTGAAGAATCTGTCGGCAAACTTTAATAAAGGGAAAACCATTAATGTGATAAATCAGAAACTTGGTTATATGGTAAGGGGCGGCGATCCCGATGCACTTGATTCCATTGTTCCAATGGCATACGGCAACCTTGCTCTTGATCTAATACTGAAAGGTATTCATGGCCGGCTTGTTGTACTTAAAAACGGCAGGTACGATAATGTGCCTATTGATGTGGTTGTTGCCAAAAAGAAGATTGTTAATGTGAAAGATTATTATAATACGGAACGTCTCAGGCCATACTACCATAGTTTCGAGATGAAACCATTTTTCCTGATGGCATCGGAAAGTTAATCCTGTTGGTAGATTGGAATAGTGGAATACTGGATTATTGGATTAAAATCATCCGTATGGAACTGTCATCATAATTCACCCCATTAATCCACCATTCCATTAATCCACCATTCCATTAATGAGTCCCCTCTTAAAAGGGACTATTTTAAATCAACCACTATCAG
>CAZNYS010000031.1:0-40783 GCA_964577305.1 uncultured Rikenellaceae bacterium | reverse complement strand
ATTCGGGGTTCGTCGAGCTAACCCCGAAATCTCGGGGCTCGGTTCCAGTATTACAAAAAAAATGGCGCGGATGTAATTCCACGCCATCTGTATCTTCAGATCCTTCGGTCACTTCGTTCCCTCAGGATTACATTCTTATTTGTCACATTCAAGGACGTTATGAATCTGGTAACGGGCAGCTTCCTCAAACTCACCATACAATGCATTTTTATAAGCTTCACATGCCTGTGCGTTCTGGCCAAGGGCCTGGTAAGCACTTCCCAGTTCAAAGTATATTTTAGCTTTTTCTTCGGCACCTCCCGCTTCCAGTTCAATAGCTTCATTGAATGAGACAACTGCATCAGACCATTTTTCCTGACCTTTCTGCGCCAGACCCATCTGATAATGGACAATAACATTATTATTGCCATATTTGATGGTGCTCTTCAGGTTACTTTCAGCTCTTGCATAATCCTGATCGGCCATTGCCTTTTGTGCATTGTTGAAAAAATGTGTACGCATTACCTTCTTTATGTCACCTGAAGTCCTGTTATCATGTTCCTGATCGCAAATCTGGATACCCGTCATGGCAATTTCCTCCATCTTTTCCCCATCTTCCATCTTATCGTAAATCAGAAGTTTACCAAGATATCCTTTTGTATAATTAGGATCTCTCTGCAGGGCATCATCATAAAAACCCAGTGCTTCGGTATAATTACCCTCATTGAGTGCAGTTGCACCCTGTACATTCCTGATGCTTAAGATAGTACCAAGCGACCTTGATGCGCTCCTGTCGTCACCTACAACCTTAAATCCTTCTATTGAAGCATCCAGCATTTTGACAGAATTTTCATAGTCTTTTTCTCCTGCATGCTTTTTTGCTGCTTCATAATACATTTTCGGAATACGGCTCAAAGCCTGCCCTTTAATCTGATCAGCCTCTTCACCTCCTACTTCATCTGCCAGTTCAATAACTTTCTCATAGGAACTGATTGCTGTTTCAGGATTGATCTTTTCCATCTGAACAGCCTGGTTAAATGATGATTTTACATCATTGATATTTGTCTGTCCATAAATAATCGGTGTAATGCCTAAAAATACAAGTAGAAACAATGCTTTTAGACTTTTCCTTAATAACACTCTCATAGTATTTGATTTTATTTAAGTTACGTTTTAAAAATTCATGCAAAGATAAAAAAATGAATAAAACACAAAAAATTTTTTCACTGTGCATTATATATTAAACATTCAAAAAGTATACCATTACCTGAAAAGTTCAGTCATAGGTTCTCCTGTACAGGCATTTGGGAAAGGTACCCGGCAAAGAGCCGACAGGGTAGCAGCCAGATCATTCATACTTACCTTTCTCGTTATACTTGACCTGTTCACTGTCCATCCATACCATATAAGAGGAACATGAGAATCATACTCATATACTGAGTTATGGTTTGTCACCCTTATATCATTTTCAACCCAGGCTGGTTTCAGGTTTATGATTACATCACCACTGCGTAAAGGATCAAAACTGTTACGCATCTTTGCAAAATGGCCCCTGGTAAACTCGTTATTAGTCAGCACTGTTCCTGATACTGCTGTTGAAACGCCTGTGAACTGAGTAAGGAACCTTGCAACAGTGAGCTGGATATCTGATAGTTCCAGGCCTGAATCCTCTATCAGTGTATGATTCAGGTAAAGCTGTTTCTCATAATATCCCTTAATCCAGTTGCCGTGGCCGTAAATCACGTTGAGATAACTCTTTAACAAAGTAAGAGCCTGGTTATGTCTGAAGTAGCCGGCAGGAATCTTATTATCTGTCAGGACAGCAGGTATTTCACCAAGACCATGAGCTGATGTAAGGTAAATCAGTACGTTCTTTTTCCCCAGTTTATCATTTACATAAGCCAGGAAATGCTCCAGGTCCCTGTCAAGCCTTATTATTGCATCAGCCATTTCAACCGAGCTGGGTCCGAAATTGTGTCCTATATTATCTGTTGCAGAGAATGTCAGGCTAAGAAAATCAGTAACCTCATCCCCTCCCAGGTTTTCTTCCTCTATAAGCCTGATAGCCAGGTCGGCAGTATAGGTATCCGATGCCGGTACTTTTTCCAGGAATGAGTAGTTTCTTTTCTTTTTAGAAATGCCAGGGCCTGAACCAGTACTCATCTTCCTCAGGTTGTATGGAAAAACAGACCTGCCTTCAATGCCTGACTCATATTTATTTGTATCGGGAAGGCATATTGCATATTCTTCAATATCAAGAAGTGTATTCCATGTACCATCAAGGTAAGTATCGGCCAGTTGCATACTGTTAAAATCATTAAGCCAGCCGGGCAATGAATCGAGGTAATGAGTACTTGACATCCATGTACCTGTAACATTGTCGTACCAGTAAGCTGCATCAGCCGAATGGCCCGAGGCCAGTATAGCACTGTGCTCCCTGAAACCAAGGCCAAACACCTTTGCCCTGCCCCCGGTAGCCAGCTTGAGTTCATCACCAAAAGTGCTTGGGAGCAGGTGAACGGGGGAGTGTAAACCCCTCTCAAAGCTGCCTCCCACAGGGTTAACATTATTGTCTGATGTACAATAAATTATCTCTTCTTTTAACGGCACATACCAGTTATCGGCAACAATACCATGGTGTCTGGGGACAGTTCCGGTAGACAGTGTTGCATGAGCCGGTGCCGACTGGGTAAGAAAAAAGTCATACGATGCATTTTTGCAGAAAGTACCTTCATTGATCAGTTTTTTAAATCCGCCTTCGGAAAACATATCCCAGTATTTATCAATAAAATCATAACGAAACTGCTCGATAACAATCCCGATTACGAGTTTTGGTTTATCCGGTGGTATATATGCCACCTGGGGATTTGCCTGCTGAAAAATAAACAGCAAAATAAAAAGGCCTGTAATTTGTTTTATTTTATTCATAAGCTATAGCCCATACTTATCACTAATAACATTGCAAAGGAATTAATTCGCAAAATTAAATGTTTTAAAATCACATGCAAGATCAAGCACCTGTTATCATGATTTTAGATACGAATCAATACCTGATAAAGCTTCTATTATAATTGCGACCAGTGGTATCGAATAAAGATATTATATAAAAGCCGGGAGGCAGGTGTGAAATATCAATCACCAGTTGATCCTCATCAATAAATACATCCTCAATATCGTATACAGGCATGCCTGACTGATTAGATATGCGTATCTTTATTTTATTGCCAATAAATCTATCTGTGCTTATAAACAGGTGATCTCCGGCAGGTACCGGCCATATCCTGATATCAGATTCATGTGGGTGATCTATACCCGAGGAACCCATTAGTTTTACCGTAATGTATTTCTGTTCCATTTCATCAAGGGCAATATCGCTTACCATTTCTGTTTCATAACCTTCGGCTGAAATGGTAAGGTCCCATGTACCGGGACTGAGCATCCTCACAAAACTACCGTTTAAGGAGTCAGAATAAACATGTGAACTATCCTTATCATAGCCGGCAATATAAATTTTGGCTTCAACAGGTTGATCTGTATCATTATCTATTACCTTACCATGTATTCCGTATAGGGCATTCTCGAGGTAGCCCAGGAATGACCTGTAATTATAATCCCAGAGTAAAGGCAACTGAGCAGCGGGTGTCTCCTTTGTAATATCCAGTTCAATAGTAACCTCCCTTCCCTGGAGCTCGTATGTTACGAAATCCTGCCTGCCCCCATATATAATATACCATACAGCCCCCCTTACCACACCGTTACTATAACCATTCATATACGAAGGTACCGAGTAGTTATGTACTGTGTCAGCATACCTTCTGCCAGTATAATAAAACCAAACACTGTCGGCCGGAATTTTTGAGAGCCACCTGTCCCATGGGAAATTAAAGATTTCAGCTCCTGAATGAAAATTAGCGGAAATAACAAAATTCCTCACCCTCATAAAATCAATCATTGCTTCATTCTCAGGGTCAGGCACATCTCCAGGATCAAACGGGTCGGGAAAATTTCTGTTCAGATCAATACCATTTGCATTGGCTCTTGTCGGAAAAGTTATTGTATCACCTCCGTGATAAGTACCGTCAGGATTGGACAATGGGTTTATCCATATCTCCAGGCTATCGACCAGTGCCTGTTCGAGTCCCCCACTGCCAGCATTCACAAGCAGGTGTTCCGCCAGGCGGAGCATCAGGACAAAGCCCTGCAGTTCATCACCATGAATATTCGAACTGTAAAATACTTCCGGTTCATCTTCATCCTCATGAACATTATCTGATATTTTCAGCGCCAGTATAAGCCTGCCTTCAATACTTTCTCCTATGGTATCAACCCTGCATAAAAAAGGATAATCTGCTGCGAGTTTATGCACTATTGTATCATATTGCGGATAGGTGGGATACAGGTCCCAGTTCATTGCCTCCTCAACTGATAGTGCTGATTCAACAGCTTTACTCTCATCCCGAGGTATAACCTTATAATGCAGGTTCAATGACAGGAATGTCTCGATATCCCTTCCTGACAGCACACAGTGCACCAGGCTGTCTTCAATCTTTGAGACTGATACAAATTTGCCAATTTCAGTTAATTCATTAAATCCGGGATATTCAAAGGTGACTTCAGCCTGGCCGTATTTACTAATCTGTTTAAATAATTGTTCATCGTAACCTTTCTCCTGGGCATTTGCCAGTTCAGCAATGCCAAGGATAAAAATAACCAGTATGTATTTATTACCGAGCATTTGCATATTTAAACATTGAACCTGATATACAATATGTCCCCATCATTAACAATATAATTTTTGCCTTCGACGCAAAACTTACCCGCTTCTTTGCATGCCTGTTCAGAGCCAAGACTAACCAAATCATCATACTTCATTACTTCAGCCCTGATAAATCCTCTTTCCATATCAGAGTGTATAACTCCTGCTGCCTGAGGTGCAGTCATGCCTTTCTTAATTGTCCATGCCCTAATTTCCTTCGGACCCATGGTGAAGAAGGTCTGGAGGTTCAGCATTTTATATGCACTCCTGACGAGCTTGTTCACCCCGGGCTCTGATAGGCCAATATCATTAAGAAATTCCAGCCTGTCTTCATTATTATCCAATTCTGATATTTCCGCCTCAAGGGCACCTGCAATAACTAGTATTTCAGCATTGCTGCCCGAAAGCTGCTCTTTAACCTTCTCAACAAATATATTACCGTTAACAGCTGATCTGTCATCTACATTACATACATAGATAACAGGTTTTATAGTAAGCAGGAACATATCGTCGATATATTTATTCTCTCCCGGTCTTATCTCAAAATCGCGTGCGTTATGCAATCCTTCAATATGATCATACAGTCTTTTTAATACTTCGATGCCTTTTTTTGCATCAGCATCGCCCGATTTGGCTATCTTTTCCAACCGGTCGATCTTTTTTTGTACTGATTCAATATCTTTTACCTGCAATTCGAAATCAATATTTCCAAGGTCACGCAGGGGGTCAACTGAACCATCAATATGAGGCAGACTATCATCTTCAAAGCACCTGAGTACATGGATCAGGGCATCGGTATTCCTTATATCACCGAGGAATTTATTTCCAACACCCTCTCCCCTGCTGGACCCCCTGGCCAGTCCCGGAATATCCACAAATTCCACGCTTGTAGGTATAACCTTTTCTGTTGGCTGCAATTTCTCAAGTCCTTCAAGCCTGTAATCCGGTACTTTTATTGAGCCTATATTGGACCGGGTTGCACTGAAGGCATAAGCATTTGTTTCAACCTTGTTGTCTGATACACAATTAAAGATTGTTGTCTTTCCTACATTCGTAATCCCTATAATACCGCACTGAAGTGACATAAACATGAAATATTAATGTTTGAAAAGGTAAATTTATCAAAAAGACATGTAAGACTTATATAATTATCTTTATACTTACGTTTATTATTTATATAAATTTGATTAATTCCTTACATAGACAACACTTTATGAACATAAAGTTGCATAAAACAAACATCATTTTTGTCGTGGCATTACTGAGCATAATACCTTATGTTGTCAATGCCCAGCAGGCAAATGAGAATACAACCAGGACAAGGATACTTTTTATTCTGGATTGTTCCCAGAGCATGTCAGGAAGATGGGAAGAAGACAAAAAAATAGACATCGCCCGCATGTTTCTATCAAGAACTGTTGATAGTCTCAGCACCTTTGATAATGTTGAAATGGCTCTTCGCGTATATGGCCATCAGAGTGTTGTTCCTCCCCAGGATTGCAATGATACAAGGCTTGAAGTACCGTTTGCTGCTGATAACGCTTACCGGATTAAAAGGAAGATGCTCAGTCTGTCGCCAAAAGGAACCACTCCGATAGCAAATTCACTGGCTGCATCCATAAATGACTTCAGTAAATGTGAAGGTTGCAGAAATGTTATAATTCTTATTACAGATGGCATTGAGGCCTGTGATGGTGACCCCTGCGCAGTATCTCTTGAATTACAGAAACAGGGAATAATACTCAAACCTTTTATTATTGGTATAGGTCTTGATCCTGAATTAGAAGAAACATTCCACTGCCTTGGTAATGTTTATAATGCATATACTGAAGAACGTTTCAAAGAAGTGCTCGATATAGTAATAATCCATGCCATTAACGAAACATCCCTGCAGGTAAACCTCATCGATGGTTTTGGCTTTCCTTCAGAAACTGATGTGCCAATGTCATTCTATAATTTAAAAACAGGAAAACTTAAATATAATTTTGTTCATACAATGAATCAAAGGGGCGTACCTGACACCCTGAAGATAGATCCTCTCCTTGATTATAGCATAATAGTACACACAATGCCCCCCGTAACGCTCGAAAATCTTCAGCTTGCACCGGGCAAGCATAATACAGTGGCCATTGATGCCCCCCAGGGAACCCTGAAGATAGACCAGGAAAAAGGGAATCAGTATAAAGACCTGAAGTATGTAGTGCGGCAAAGTGGGAAAATGAAGACCCTCTGCCGGCAGAAAATGAATGATAATAAAAAGTATATTGCCGATAAATATGATATTGAAATACCTACTATACCGGTTACAGAAATACATGATGTTGAAATAAAGCCCGGTGAACTTACTGCTGTCACAATACCACAACCCGGTGTAATAACTATCCTGGTTGATAATCCAGGTATTTGTGAACTTTTCCAGGAGAAAGATGGTGACCTGAAATGGATTTATACAATAGATACAAGCGAAGAATCGATACCTCTGGTTTTATTACCTGGCGCATACCGTATTATTTACCGCGCAATGTATGCAAAAGCAACACATTATACCATGGAAAGAAAGTTCAGGATAGAATCAGGAAGATCATCATCTTTACGCATTTTCTGACATACTCATTAAACCTGTATGATATTCTCGATTCAAATAATAAAAAGCGTTTAAATTGAGGGAAGATATCTCAGACCAAATTATCCTGGAGGAATTTAATAAAAACAGGCATTACGGCTTCAGGCTCCTGTTTGATAAATACCATGAGAGGATTTACTTTCATATAAGACGTATTGTTATCCTCCACGAGGATGCTGATGATGCTCTTCAGAATACATTTATGAAAATATGGAAAAACCTTGATAAGTTCAGAAGGGAAAGTTCACTTTACACCTGGTTCTATCGTATTGCATCAAATGAAGCTATTGCCATGGTAAATAAAAGAAAGCGTGAAACGGGGCTGCTCCTTGACGACCTGTCCGAATATTTCAACACATCTGAAGAAGGAGACAAGTGGTTTGATGGAGATGAAGCGGAACAGAAACTGAGAAATGCAATTCTTAAATTGCCAGATAAACAAAAACTGGTTTTCAACTTGAAATATTACGAAGATATGAGATACGATGATATGAGCAGGGTACTGAATACTTCGGTTGGTGCACTGAAAGCATCATATCATCATGCTGTAAAAAAAATAAAAGATTATTTAACTAACAATTAAACCTTTAGATGTAATTATTATCAAATATTCTGATGACAGACAGGAGCAAAATAAAAGACAAGAATCCCTTCAGGGTACCTGACAACTACTTCAGTGAAGTCAGCAGGAAGATTTATGAAAGGACTGAAGCTCCCGGCAGGCTAAAAAGCAAAAACCGGGTCATTGGCCTGGTTAAACCAGCACTGATGCTTGCAGCGGCCATGATGGCATTTGCAATAATTTCATATACGGGATTAAGACTTCTTTTCCCGGAATATGGTGAGACAGATGAGGAAAACTTTACTGAATTATTGTACCAGTTTGATGAGGTTGAATTGATTGATAAACTGACGGAACAAGAGCCTGATGATGACATACAATCAGCAGAACCGGACGAAATAATTGATTACCTGCTTGACCATGATATAGAATATACATCAATAATGGAATTTTTAAATTAAGAAATATGAAAAAGTACTATTTAATCTTATTATTTGTTTTCTGCATTTCCTCTGTTTTTGCACAGGTCAACAGGAGAGAAGTAATTGCTGCAGAAAAGGTTGCATTTTTCACAAGAATTCTAAGCCTGACCTCAGAAGAAGCAGAGCTGTTCTGGCCCCTCTATAATGAATACAGTGACAAAAGAGATGAGATTGTTGAAGAAAAGAACGAGATTACCCAAAATGTGGGTCAGAATTTCAGGAGTATGTCAGACAGGGAACTGGAAGAAGCAGGAGATAAGCTAATCAACCTGAACCTCAAGGAGGCCGATTTGAAAGCCGGATATCATGAAAAATTCAAAAAGGTGCTTCCTCCTTCAAAAGTCGTGTTGCTCTACCATGCTGAAAACAGGTTTATGAATTATCTTCTTAACCAGTTGCGAAGCAGGAGAGAAAACACTGCCAATAATGAAAGAAGAAGATTGGGAGATTATTCTTAACCCTGAAAATCGTAATTACGGATAAATTTAACTGATTTCTCTATCTCGGTATAGAGAACACGATCATTCTCCACAAAGGGGATTTCCTTCCTCAGTTCAGTCATTATTTTTTCAATAAAATCAGAAGACCTGAGTGGTCGTCTGAATTCAAGTGCCTGGCTGGCACTCAGTAATTCAATAGCTAGAATTTTTTCCAGGTTTTCTACTACTGTCAATAATTTAGTGGCGGCATTGGCACCCATACTCACATGGTCCTCCTGCTCATTTGATGAAGGTATTGAATCGACAGATGCCGGTGTTGCCAGCTGCTTGTTCTGACTGACAATGGAAGCGGCTGTATACTGGGGAAGCATGAAACCACTGTTAAGACCGGGATTTGCAATCAGGAACTCAGGCAGGTTTCTCTGTCCTGATATAAGCCTGTATACCCTTCGTTCCGAGATACTCCCCAATTCAGCGAGGGCTATTGCCATGTAGTCAAACACAAGGGCAAGCGGTTGACCGTGAAAATTACCTCCAGAGATTACCATGCCTTCATCGGGAAATATTGTAGGGTTATCAGTAACAGAATTAATCTCTGTCATTATAGTGTAACCTGCATGCTCTACCGCTTCATAACTTGCCCCATGTACCTGGGGAATACACCTGAAGGAGTATGGATCCTGAACATGATTTTTCGGTCGGTTTATTATCTCGCTTCCTTCAAGGACCCTGCGCATAAAGGATGCCACATGTTGCTGTCCTTTGTGTGGCCTGATATTATGCAGGCTTTTAAGGAAAGGTTCATACCGGCCATCAAATGCTTCCAGTGATATTGCTGCAACAACATCAGCAGCTTTAAGCAGGTGCCTGGCTTTACTTAATACATAAAAGCCATAGGCACTCATAAACTGTGTGCCATTTAATAATGCAAGGCCCTCTTTCGACTGTAACTCAACAACAGGCCATGCCATTTTTGCATTTATCTCAGCCGAACTGTATTTTTTCCCCTTATACCTTACCTCTCCCATTCCTATCAGTGGCAAAACAAGGTGTGCAAGAGGTGCCAGGTCGCCGGAAGCACCCAGGGAGCCCTGTTCAAACACAACCGGATATACACCAGCATTATACATGTCCTTCAGCCTCTCCACTGTTTTAAGCTGTACACCTGATTTACCATAGCTTAAAGCATGGATCTTAAAAAGCAACATCAGCTTGATAATATCATCCCTTACCTCCCTGCCTGTTCCACAGGCATGAGACATCACCAGGTTTTTCTGTAATTGTCTCAGCTGGTCTTTACTTATAATATGGTCATGCAAAGCGCCGAAACCAGTTGTAACACCGTACACAGGGGTATCACTGTGGTTTATCATGTCATCCAGGTATTTCCTGCATGAATTTATGAGGCTTGCAGATTCATCAGACAGTTTAAGGGTGTAATTATTATCAAGGATATCATTAATTATTTTTTCTTCAAAGGGTTTAGGACTGATTTCGAATGATTTAGCCATGTTAAGATTTTATTTTTTCTCCTTGAGGAAATTAAGAAGTTCATCTTTATTGATCATATATTGTTCTCCTGATATCATATTTTTCACAGTTATCTTTTCACTCCTGATTTCATTATCCCCCGCAATGATAACCCATGGGATATTCCTGGAATTAGCATATGCCATTTGCTTTTTTATCTTCAGGGCTGACGGAAATAATTCAGATGCGATACCTGCTTTCCGGAGACTACTCAGAACAGGAATGGAATATTTTTCCTCCTTCTCCCCGAAATTTATGAAAAGAACCTTGGTATCCTGTTCAGAATGTTTGGGAAACAGATCAAGCTGGCTCATTACATCATATATCCTGTCGGCACCGAATGAGACACCCACGCCCGATACACCGGCCAGGCCGAATATACCGGTAAGGTCATCATATCTGCCACCACCACAAATGCTTCCTATCTCAACATCAAGAGCTTTAACTTCGATAATAGTACCTGTGTAATAATCCAGTCCACGTGCAAGAGTAAGATCGAAAACGCAATCTGAAGTAAGAGTATCATCGCCAAGATAGTCAAATAGAGTTCTCATTTCCCTTACTCCTGCCATTCCATCCTCAGAACCTGCAAGTATTTCACCCAGGTCAGTGAGCTTACTTTCAACTGAACCTTCCAAAAATAATATAGGCTGCAGCCTCTCAATGGCGCCTGCAGATAAACCTTTTGTTGCCAATTCACGGTTCACATTTTCAATTCCTGTTTTAGCCAGCTTATCTATAGTAACAGTAATGTCACCTATCTTTTCCTTCTCACCTATTTTTTCAGCTATACCATTCAGCAGTTTCCTGTTGTTCAATTCGATCCTGTTTGGGACCGACAGGCGGGAAAAGATATCATCGATAATCTTGATCAGCTCATACTCGTTAAAAAGTGAATCGTCCCCGATCACATCAACATCACATTGGTAAAACTCCCTGTACCTGCCTCTTTGTGGTTTATCTGCCCTCCACACAGGCTGGATCTGGTATCTTTTAAAAGGGAAGTTAATATCATTACGATGTTGCACCACGTAACGTGCAAAAGGAACTGTAAGATCATACCTTAATCCTTTTTCTGCTATCATTGCTGAAAGATCAGCCAACTTGGAGTTAATAAGATCATTATCACTTATCTTCGATCTGAAATTACCGGAATTAAGTATCTTGAACAGTAACCTGTCACCTTCTTCACCATATTTACCCATCAGGGTAGACAGGTTTTCTAATGCCGGAGTTTCAAGTGGCTGATATCCATACAGGCGAAAAACAGAACGTATAGTATTAAAAATATAATTCCGCCTGATCATTTCAACAGGTCCGAAATCTCTTGTTCCTTTAGGAATACCGGGGCCTTTTGCCATTAATGCCAATAATTTGATTAATGGGTAAAATTAAGAAAAAACAATGGAATACTGGAACCGAGCCCCAAGATTTCGGGGCGAGCTCGCGAACCCCCGTGGCACGGTTCTGGAGAACCGCACCAGCGGAACGTGATCAGTTACTCGAACGTAGTGAGCAAGTTACTCTTATTGTATAAACGGTATTGAAATAGGATAATTATAGTCTTCTCCCTGTGCTGACTTTATGCTAGCAATTATAACACATACCAGCTCAATAATCAACAGTGCTGCAAAAAAAACAAAACCTATAATTATAAACATTAATGGAATACAGACAATTGTATAAAGCAGCATTGATAACTGAAAGTTAAGTGAAGCTTTCCCGTTTTTATCTACGAATACTGATTCATTTTTTTTGGCTGACCAGCAGATGAGAGGTCCGATTATCCCACCAAAAGGAATTATTAAGCTGGAGAAAGTGCTCAGGTGGCAAAACATGGCCCAGTTTCTTTCTGACTCTGACAAAACTCTGATTTCATTCATATCACTAGTTTTATTTAAAGACGGTAAATATAAGGTTTTGCTGCATTTTCAGAACCTGCCGATACGTTTCAGATCATTTACCAGCAAGCCATTAGGATTTCGCTCTGAGATCCTGTGTTCTCCATAGAAATACATTCTTGCATCATCGGTTCCCAGGAGCATTTTAAAGCATAAGCCGCCTTTTTCAGCTTTCACCGGTCCTACTTTATGCAGAACAAGTGTATTTTCAGCCCTGTTTTCAATAGCCTCATCAACCTCTTCATCACTTACAACTTTCAGGTTATGAGGATAATACTCATTAATTGCATCTTCGCTCCTGAGTTCCGGAACCAGGTCTTCCTCAGAAACAAGAATCGTTTTATACTGTGCTTCAGGGACAAACTTATTATAATATTTCAGGTATTTTTTGCCTTTGAGGGAAGGATCTTCCTTTATATGGTCAACATGAGCCTGCATAAACCTTATTACCATACCCAGCTTATGGTAATATTCGGTATCATCAGCTCCCTGGATCGAGAGAGGGACAGCGCAGAACTCGGGCATTTCTTCTATCCTTTCAACATCCTTGCCCAACAACAGGTTGATAAAATTGAAAAATGCTCCTGATTTATCCCTGTCAAACCTTGTCGCTGTAAGAACAATAAAGGAATATGCCGGATCTTTTCTCATCCCGTCAAAACTGTCAGAACTGATAAAATCATAATCAGTAATCTCCCAGTATTTATTAACAGCCTCTTTTATAAAGACATTATACTCCGAGAACATATCATCTTCAAGCACAACAAGTGTTTTCGTGTTGTAGAACCTGTTTACTTCTTCAGGTTCCGGGAAAGGTGCCTGTGAATACAATATACTTCCGTAAAATATAAAAGCAAAGAGGATTATTAGCCTGTTCATCATAATATTATTTAGGTAAATATAAAGGATGCTTTTCATTATACTTTCTCAGGTAAAGGAACATCATCTGCTTCTTTTTCTTACGGCTCAACTGCATGAACTCATCATATAATTCAGGGTCTTTCATTAACAACAGCTCCACGTTTTTTAAATCATACTCAATAACCTTTCCTGTTTCAAACTCAATCGTGTATTGTATAAGCTCATTTCTTGAAACCGTAGTTGGTCTGTATGGCATATAATAGGGGCTGTAGTACGGACTGTAATAATTATATGAATATGGAGAATAATAAGGATCATAATAATTATAAGGTGAACCGTAATACCTTCTGTCATATGTCGTTATATCTGCAACGAAATGACAAATATTGCCCACATAGGTTATCCTGTTAAAACCTCCCTGTATCTGTACATATAAAATACCATTTCGTGAATAGCCCCAGATATCTTCCGTGCTTATTTCCTGCCTTATCCCCATTGCATCATAGAAATATATTTTATCATTTTCAAAAACCTGCTTGAAGAAGTCTCGTGCATTATAATCTGCAGAGGTTAATATTTTAGCTTTTGATATTGGATTATTGGCTTTGACCTGTTCAAAGGTCAGAAAGATACCATCATTAAACCTGAAGTCTGGTGTGAATTCAACCATTTCTCTTTCTGTATCCTGTCCAGTCAGGCTAATTGTTAAAAATGTAACAAGTATTATGAATATTCCTCTCCTCATGACCTGTAGTTTTTTACCATTTTACCCTTCAAATTTCATACCGTATAAACAAAATTAAGCTTTTAAAAGAAAGGTAAAAAAGAATTTTCATATCTTTGCGCTTATCAAAGTAATTCCACTCTGCAAGATGGTAATCAAATCTGTCAAAGATAATAAGCCGGTAAAAGTAAATCTGCTCTCACTTTTAAATAATGGGGATAAAGATAATTTCATTTACCGGGTCTTTATACTGTCACTTTTAGGTGCTTCAGCCTTAACAATTATTCTCAAATTATGGATTATAAGCTTACTGTTAATAATTATAAGCTTAATAGTAATTGTATATACCTGGTTAAGCATAAAACGCAATATTAACCAGGCCCGTACTGAGATAAAAGAACTGCAAGATCTGATAGAAAAGAAGGACAATTATATATCAGACTTTTCATACAGGATTAGAACTCCCTTAAATAATCTGCCCCTCATTAATGATTTATTAAGTGAGTTGAACGTGCATGATGAGCAAAAAGAACTGCTGGATACACTTATTTCATCAACAAATAATATGATTTCTGCCCTTAATGAGCTCTCGATACGGTCGGCAGGTGAAGTATCCATTAAACCACGTAAAAATATATGGTTCGATCTAGAAAAAACCATTGACAATACTATTGAATTACTGAATATTGTAGATGCAGACAATATAATACTCGACATCTCCTGGGATAATAGAATCAAAAAGGAATATTCAGGTGACCCCATAGCAATCAAGCAAATTCTTATTGACATATTCAGTATGTGGTCATCAATGCCTGAATCAGAAAAGGTGCGTATGAATATTTATGTTAAGTCAAAATCGCGGAGCGAAAAAACTGATGTGATCGAGTTCATAATCGAAACCGAAATTTTATCTGGTAATACATATATAAAGACAGATCAAGAGATGGTTGATAAAAGTCTCTCCAGTAAAATTATTAACCTGATGGGAGGAAAATATTTATTTAAAACACTGGGAAAACATACATTGTTCAGCTTTACACTGCCACTGGATACTGTGAATGAGAAAGAGATTGTCACTGCAGTTGATGAGAAAATAATAAAGCTGGATACTGTTATACGGCAAAAAAAGAAATTATCAGATACCAGGGTACTTCTTGTTGAGGACAATATTAGCAACCAAAGGATTGTGACTATCTCACTGGAATCAAAGGTGAAAAGTATTGACACTGCTGTGAATGGAAAGGAGGCCCTCGACAGGTACGGTACCTCAAATTATGATATTATCCTGATGGATATCAGACTTCCGGTAATGGATGGTTTAATGGTTAGCAAAAAGATCAGGGAGATTGAAGCAAGTACGAGCAAGCATACCCCAATAATTGCACTTACTGCCAATGCAATGATAGGGGATAAGGAAAAATGCCTTTCGGCAGGAATGGACGATTACCTGAGCAAACCTTTTCAACCACAGAAACTGCTGGACATGCTAAGAAAGTATATTACGGGATCATAGCATCCTTAAGCATTATCTTGTTTGACAGAAGCCTCGCCCCCGAAGTCCATTTTCTTCAACCTGGCTGAAGGAGATGGAATGATTTCCCCATGGTTTATCAGATTCAGAATATTATCTACTCTTGTTATTGTATCGCCATCAGACATAACAATATTAGGCCATTTACGCCTGAAATTATCCGAAGGATGTGCCTTGGATGTTGAATCAATAATAATATTCCCTTTAATCTGCTTCAGGTCTCGGTAAGGATCAGTGTTTGACAAAACCTGCCATAAAAGGATGCGGTTATCTTCAAGATCAATTGTATTATCAACCGCAATTAAAACAAGCCCTGTAATATCATAATTCAGTTCCAGCAGATCACTGAACCTGGTTGATTCTTTTGATATACCGGCAAAAACAAGTGGTATGTCAGCGGAAGGCATTTTTAGACGAACTTTGTTCTTAACGGGTTTAAAAACAGGCAATAATGCTTCAGTCCTGAAGTTGGTACTTAACCTGTTATCACCCTCCTCCCTGTATTTTACAGTTGCATCTATGCCCATCTTACCACCAAACGAAAAGCTGTCAGATGAATGGTCAAGAATATCGAGGGGGCCTTTAGTGATTATTATATCATTATTAATATCGGTATTGGAGAATACCTGTTTGGCAATGGCTGTATAATCCCTTAAATCAACATCATCACTTACCACCACAATGAATTTGCTGAACATCATCTGTCCGGCGCCAAAGAGTGAACTTATCACTTTCATTCCCTGCCCCGGGTAACTTTTTTTGATCTTAACCAGCACAAGGTTATGGGCAACACCTTCTGCAGGCATGTGCAGATCTGTTATTTCGGACTGTAATGTTAGTTTTATTGGTGCAAGGAACAGTCTTTCCGTAGCCTTTCCGATCCAGGCATCTTCCATGGGAGGTACACCTACAATAGTAGCAGGGTATATTGCATCCAGCCTATGCGTAATGCATGTTACATGAAATGCCGGGTACCAGTCAGCCAGAGAGTAGAACCCCGTATGATCACCGAAAGGGCCTTCCCAGACGGGATCTTCAGAAGGATCAACGTATCCTTCAATAACTATATCAGCATCTTCAGGAACATATAAATCATTACTGATACATTTTACCATTTTGACTTTTTTCTTTCTCAGGAAACCTGCAAGTATATATTCATCAACTCCTTCTGGCAGTGGAGCAGTTGCAGCATAAGAATAGACAGGGTCGCCACCAAGGACCACCGAGACGGGCATTTTTTCTCCTTTTTTCTTCCATGCCTCAAAATGGTTTGCTCCCGTTTTATGCCTGTGCCAGTGCATTCCTGTGGTTTTCTTATCCATGATCTGCATCCTGTACATACCGGCATTCACCTCTGCAGTGTCAGGATGCCTGGTATGCACTATCGGAAGGGTTATGAACCGACCCCCGTCATGGGGCCAGCATTTAAGTGCAGGCAATATACCAAGGTCCGGATCAGTAATAATATTTTGTTGACAGGAGCCCTTTCTGCGGATCTTTGCAGGCATATATGATGCCAGCTTTGACAGGCCGGGAATCATTTTCAGCTTTTCAAAGAAACCATCTGCGGGTCTGCTGAATTGTCTGAATATTTTCTCAATCTCATTACCTGCATCGTCAAGGTTATCACGACCTATAGCCATGCTCATTCGCTCATCTGATGCAAACATGTTTATTATTAAAGGGAATGGAGTTCCTGTGTTTTTGAAGTAAAGTGCTTTCCCTGAAGATTTAACAAACCTGTCGGCCATTTCGGCTATTTCGAGTACCGGATCAACAAAATCATTTATTGTGACCAGGTCGTCCTTTTCCTGAAGTCGCTTCTTGAATTCCCTCAGACTTTTAAATGCCATATGTGCGAAATTTGGTACAAATATACCTATTCTACCTGAATGATGGATTAATGGAACCGAGGAACCTGAACCGGAGCGAAGCGGAGCTCGGCGAAGCCAATTTGCGAAGCAAGCGAAGGTGACGAGCTCGCGAGTCCCGAATCTTTGATTCGAGGATCCTCGAAAAGCAAGCGCTTTTCGGGACGGACAGTGATTGTGGCTGGTGGGAGCGAGCAATAATGGATTATTGGATTAATAAATCTGTGTAATCAGCGACAATCTGTGTAATCAGCGTCTATAAAACAAAAATGGGAATCATTCACGAAGAATAATTCCCATTTCACTGAAGGCTACCGAAGTAATCTTCAGTGCCAGGCTACTGTTATTATGACTGGCTGCATAGCGGCCGAAGCCATTATAACAACCCTGAACCCTTGGATAATACCTGTTACAGTACTACCTTCGGGCTGCCCTTTCAATTACCCGGAAGTAACCTTCCAGGGCACAGAGTCATTTCTGACAAAATCATCTAAAGAACGCTAGGCGGCTTTAGCGATTTCCCGGAAATTTGGCGAACCTTGTTTCCGGTCTGTGGCTCCTTCCGGAAGCAGGCCCTGAAGCCTGTGCGAAATGTACTGAATCGCAATTAAGTAAAACAACACATTTCCTTCGTTCGGGAGCGGCCTTTTATCGCTCACCTGGTAATAACAAATATATATCAGTCTCTAAGCCTGGACAAATTTTTTTAACTGTATATATTAACGTAGTATAAACACGGGTTATTAACAATTGTTAATAACCTTTCATATCCCCAGGGTGTGTGTATGCTTTGTTTCGCTGACGTTTATCTACAGATCTACGCCTTGCGTGGGTCAGAGCCCCACACCAACGTTATCCCCCACCATCTTTATTGTCAGAAGCCATAAACAGCTGTACCACCGAGCTCCTCTTCTATCCTCAGAAGCTGGTTGTATTTGGCCATACGGTCGGACCGGCTGAGTGAGCCTGTCTTTATCTGGCCTGAACAGGTTGCAACTGCTATATCAGCAATTGTTGAATCCTCTGTTTCACCTGAACGATGGGATGTGACAGTTGTATAGCCTGCCCTGTGAGCCATTTCTATTGTTCTCATTGTTTCGGTAAGTGTACCTATCTGGTTTACCTTTATGAGTATCGAATTGGCGCAACCCATTTCAATGCCTTTCTTAAGGTATTCCACATTTGTCACGAAGTTATCATCTCCCACGAGCTGTATCTTTTCGCCTGAAAGTCTTGTATGTATTACCCAACCATCCCAGTCGTCTTCTGCCATGCCATCTTCAACGGAATCAATAGGATATTTTGAAATCAGCTCGTCAATATATTCAGCCTGTTCCTGGCTTGTTCTTTTCTTTCCTTTAGGCCCTTCAAATTTTGAGTAGTCATACACACCATCGACATAGAATTCGGAAGCTGCACAGTCGAGTGCTATTGTAATATCTATTCCTGCTTTATACCCTGCATTATCTATGGCTTTAAGTATTGATTCAAGCGCATCTTCAGTTCCTTTCAAGTCAGGAGCGAATCCACCTTCATCACCTACGGCAGTACTTAAATTTCTTTCTTTCAGCACTTTCTTAAGTGCATGAAATACTTCGGAACCCATCCTCAGTCCTTCCCTGAATGAGCTGGCACCTATAGGTCTGATCATAAATTCCTGGAAAGCAATAGGTGCATCCGAATGTGATCCACCGTTAATAATATTCATCATTGGAACCGGGAGTACCACCGAGTTTACTCCACCTATATACCTGTAGAGTGGCAGGCCATGGTATGCTGCTGCTGCCTTTGCTGCTGCGAGGGACACTCCCAGTATGGCATTTGCACCAAGGTTACTCTTATTAGGTGTACCATCAAGCTCTATCATTTTCATATCAAGGCCTGCCTGGTCGGTAACATCCAGGCCTGCTATTTCTTCTGCAATAACATTATTCACATTATGAACCGCCTGCAGGACACCTTTACCGAGGTACCTGTCTTTATCACCGTCCCTGAGTTCAAGGGCTTCATTTTCTCCTGTTGAAGCACCGGAGGGTACGGCAGCTCTTCCCATAAAGCCACTGGAGGTAATAACTTCTACTTCAATTGTCGGATTCCCCCTGGAATCAAGAATTTCGCGTGCGTGTACACTTACTATTTGACTCATAACCTTAATTCATATATTTAATTAGACAAAAATGCAAGATACAAAAAAGGGATAAAGAATTATAATTTCCCTATCCCTTATTAATCATTCCAGTATTGAACTACTCTTTCTTATCATCCTCTTTATCAGTGCCTTCAGCCTGTCCTTCAGGTTCGGATTGCATATCCTCACCATCGGTTGAAGCTTTGGCATCTATTTCTTCTTCTTTTTCCGGAGCTTTTTCTTCAGCAACTTTATCAGCTTTAGCTTCGGCCTTCTCTTCCTTTTCCAGAATTTCTTCTTCTACCTCGGTAGCCCTTTCAACCTCAGCCTTAGCCTCGGCGGAGGCTGAAACCTCTGTCACTTCTGCTTCAGCTTTCTTCTTACCAGAGCCTCTTCTTCTCCTGGCTGATTTGGCCTTTCTTGCTGTATCTTCGAGCATATTCTCATTATAATCAACCAGCTCGATAATACACATTTCTGCATTATCACCCAGGCGGCTACCTGTTTTTAATATCCTTGTATATCCACCGGGGCGTTCCATGATTTTCGGCGACACTTCCCTGAAGAGTTCCGAAACAGCATATTTATTTTTAAGGTAACTGAACACAACACGTCTTGAATGTGTTGTATCATCCTTTGACTTTGTTATAAGAGGCTCAATATATGAACGCAAAGCTTTTGCTTTTGCTGTTGTAGTCGTTATTCTTTTATGCAGGATGAGCGATGATGCCATATTTGACAGCATTGCTTTCCTGTGAGCACTTGTTCTTCCTAAATGGTTAAAACCTTTTCTATGTCGCATTTCTCTTTCTCCTAAGCGGTTTACAATTAATCCTTTTCCAGCTTGTACCTGCTAACATCCATTCCGAATGAAAGATTCATTGATTCAAGGAGCTCATCGAGCTCTGTTAGTGATTTCTTCCCGAAATTCCTGAACTTAAGCAGATCGTTCTTATTAAACTTAACCAGGTCACCCAGTGTATCAACTTCAGCAGCTTTAAGACAGTTCAATGCTCTTACAGACAGATCCAGGTCGACCAGTTTTGTTTTGAGCAGTTGCCTCATATGCAGCACTTCCTCATCAAATTCCTCATGTGCCAGTTTATCTTCTGAATCGATAGTAATCTTATCATCAGAGAAGAGCATAAAGTGGTATATAAGTATTTTAGCTGCTTCTTTAAGAGCATCTTTCGGATGTATTGAACCATCTGTCTCTATTTCAAGCACAAGTTTTTCATAGTCAGTTTTCTGTTCAACCCTGTAATTTTCAACCGCGTACTTTACATTTTTTATTGGTGTAAAGATTGAATCTACAGCTATAAGACCAAACTCGGAATCGACCGGTTGATTTTCCTCAGCCGGTATATAACCCCTGCCCTTTGTTATAGATATTTCCATCTGCAGTTTTACATCAGACTCCATAGAGCATATACGGTGATCGGGATTTAATACTTCAAAGCTGCTGAGGTAATTATTCATGTCACCTGCCTTGAATTCATTCTGACCATTGATAGTAACAATTATTTTCTCGCTGTCTATCCCTTCTGTCATTTGTTTAAACCTCACCTGTTTAATGTTCAGGACAATATCGGTTACATCTTCAGTAACCCCAGGTATTGTTGAGAATTCATGGTCGACACCCTCGATTTTGACTGTTGCAATAGCAAAGCCTTCGAGTGATGAAAGCAGTATTCTTCTCAGGGCGTTACCAACAGTAATCCCATATCCCGGTTCAAGGGGGCGGAATTCAAATTTGCCATAATAGTTGTCTGCTTCAACCATTATAACTTTATCGGGCTTCTGGAATGCTAAAATAGCCATATATATAATCTTAAATTTTATTACTTCGAGTATAATTCAACTATAAGTTGTTCTTTTATATCTTCAGGTATATCTTCACGTTCAGGAGTGTTCATGAACTTACCCACCATCTGGGTGTCATCCCATTCGAGCCATGAGTAGCTGAGCTGTCTTTTACCGGCGAGTGAATCCATTATTGCCTCGAGCGATTTTGATTTTTCTCTCACACCAATTATATCTCCGGCTCTAACAAGGGATGATGGTATATTAACCACCTCGCCATTAACTGTTATATGTCGATGCGATACCATTTGCCTGGCTGCTGCTCTAGTAGGGGCAATACCAAGGCGATAAACAACGTTATCGAGTCTCGATTCGAGTAACTGGAGCAATACTTCACCTGTTACACCTTTGCTACGTGATGCACGCTCGAACAGGTTTCTGAACTGCTTCTCAAGCACTCCGTAAGTATATTTGGCTTTTTGTTTTTCCCTCAATTGGATTCCATATTCGGAAGTTTTCTTTCTCCTTTTCATATTACCGTGCTGTCCGGGGGGATAATTTTTTCTTTCCAGATGTTTATCAGTACCGAATATGGGATCCCCGAATTTCCTGGCTATTTTTGATTTTGGTCCTCTGTATCTTGCCATTGAAAAAATAGTTTTTATTCTGCTTATTATTCTTTTTGCTTATACTCTTCTCCTGTTCGGCGGGCGGCAACCGTTATGCGGCATTGGTGTAACGTCGACTATTTCTGTTACTTCAATACCATTGTTATGGATTGACCGTATTGCTGATTCCCTTCCTGAGCCGGGACCTTTAACGAATACTTTAACCTTACGGAGGCCGAGGTCATAAGCAACCCTGGCACAATCTTCAGCTGCCATCTGTGCAGCATACGGGGTATTCTTTTTTGATCCTTTAAACCCCATCTTGCCTGCTGAAGCCCAGGTTATAACCTGACCTGAATTATTGGTCAGAGAAATAATTATGTTATTAAATGAAGAGTGAATATGAGCCTGTCCAACAGGTTCAATCTTCACTACTCTTCTTCTGGATGCTCCGGATTTCTTTGCCATAATCTGATTATTTAACAGCTTTCTTCTTATTAGCTACAGTTTTCTTCCTTCCCTTGCGTGTACGGGCATTATTTTTAGTACTCTGACCTCTTACCGGCATACCGGTTCTGTGCCTTATACCACGATAACAGCCTATATCCATTAATCGCTTAATACCAAGTTGCACATCAGACCTGAGTTCACCCTCAAGCTTGTATTCATCATTAAGGATCCGGCGGATCTTTGTTAATTCATCGTCATTCCAATCCTTAACCTTCTTATCCCAGTCAATCTTGGCTTTAGTCAGCACTTTACGTGCATTACTACGCCCGATGCCGTAAATATATGTAAGGGCTATTTCTCCCCTTTTGTTTTTTGGTAAGTCTACACCAACTATTCGTGCCATATACTTTTATTAAAATGTGTGCAAAGTTAAATAAATTATCCCTGTCTCTGTTTAAACTTGGGATTTTTCTTATTTATCACGTACAAGCGTCCTTTTCTCCTGACAATTTTACAGTCAGCACTACGCTTTTTTACAGATGCTCTTACTTTCATTACTACAATGTTTATTTGTATCTGAATGTTATTCTTCCCTTTGTTAAATCATATGGCGACATTTCAACCTTTACCCTGTCACCTGGTAATATCTTTATATAGTTCATCCTCATTTTTCCTGAGATATGAGCTGTAATAACGTGACCATTTTCAAGCTCGACCCTGAACATAGCGTTGGAGAGAGCTTCAATTATTGTTCCATCCTGTACTATAGAAGGTTGCTTTGCCATATTATTTAATTTTATTCAATTCTTCGTCAATAAATTTAAATGTCGTTAATATATCAGCCTCATTCTTAGCTACTGCAACAGCATATTCAAAATGTGCTGAGGGTTTACCATCGGCTGTTCTTACAGTCCATCCATCCTTCATTTGCCTTACACCTCTGCCTCCCATATTTATCATTGGTTCTATACAGATAACCAGTCCTTTTTTCAGTTTAGGTCCCCTGCCCCTATTCCCATAATTCGGGACTTCAGGCAACTCATGCAGGTTTTTACCCAGCCCGTGACCAACCAGTTCACGCACTACTGAATATCCACCGCTCTCGGCTTTATTCTGTACAGCCCATGATATATCCCCTACCCTTTTACCTGCAACAGCCTGCTTAACTCCTTCTTCAAGTGATTCCCTGGTATATTCCAGCAATCGTCTTTTTTCATTATTTATCTCACCTACAGGGAAGGTAAAAGCACTATCGCCGTAAAATCCCTCAATTATTACTCCGCAGTCAATAGATATAATATCACCTTCCTGCAGGATATAATCTGAAGGGATGCCATGGACAACTTCATCATTTACAGAGGTGCATAGGGTGTTGGGGAAATTATTATATCCCTTAAACCCCGGAACAGCCTTATGATCGCGAATAAACTCTTCGGCAACCCTGTCAAGCTCAAGGGTCGTTATCCCCGGCCTGATGATTTTTGCCATTTCGGCCAGTGTTCTTGATACCAGCTGGTTACTCGATCTGAGCAATTCAATCTGCTCCGCTGTTTTAAGATGTAACATCAAAGAACGTTTTTACATTGCTGAGACAGCACCGGCCCTGCCTTTTATCCTACCCGATTTCATCAAGCCGTCGTAATGGCGCATCAACAGGTGACTCTCTATCTGCTGAAGGGTATCCAGCACAACACCCACCAGGATCAGTAATGATGTCCCCCCATAAAACTGTGCAAAAGGCGAACTAACACCAAATTTCACGGCAATAGAGGGTAATATAGCAATAATAGCCAGGAAGATAGATCCCGGAAGCGTTATTCTTGACATTACCTGGTCAAGGAACTCAACAGTCTTCCTTCCGGGCTTCACCCCGGGGATAAATCCACCGTTCTTTTTCATATCCTCTGCCATCTGCACAGGATTTATGGTAACTGCCGTATAAAAATAGGTAAAAGCAATAATCAGTAAAGCAGTAACAATATTATACCAGAAGCCATACATATTTGAAAAAGCAGCAACAAAACCAGACATTTGATCAGCGCTGGCATATCCTGCTACTATTATAGGCAACATCATTATTGCCTGTGCAAAAATAATGGGCATAACACCTGCGGCATTTACTTTCAGAGGTATATATTGCCTGACACCTCCGTATTGTTTATTACCAACTATTCGTCTGGCATACTGTACCGGTATTCTTCGTGTACCCTGTACGAGCAGTATAGTACCCAGAATAACGGCAAACAGTAATACCATTTCAAGCAGAAGTCCTACCAGCCCGCCCGAGCCGTCGAGGCGTACTCCCAGTTCAAATACGAAGGCCTGTGGCAGCCGGGCAATTATACCTATCATAATGATAAGTGATATACCGTTTCCTATTCCCTTGTCGGTTATCTTTTCACCCAGCCACATTATAAACATTGTACCTGCCGTAAGTATAATTACAGATGATACTTTAAACAGGGCTCCGCTCAGTATAAAAGCACTAGACGGGAGCTGTGCAGTCAGGTTTGCCAGGTAAGTGGGTGCCTGGAGCAGGAGAATAGCAACAGTAAGGTACCTTGTATACTGGTTCATTTTTCTTCTTCCACTTTCACCTTCACGCTGCAGTTTCTGGAAATAGGGGAATACTATTCCCAGCAGCTGTATTACAATTGAGGCTGAAATATAGGGCATTATACCAAGTGCAAATACTGAAGCCTGGGAGAAAGCACCTCCCGAGAACATATCAAGCAGACCCATGATACCCGATGCTGTCTGGTTTCTCAAAGCATCAAGCTGTGCAGGATCAATACCCGGAAGGGTAACATATTTACCGAACCTGTACAGCAGAATTATTCCGAGGGTATAGATGATCCTGGCCCGGAGGTCTTCTATCTTGAATATGTTTCGTATTGTCTGAAATAATCTCATCCTAATCTATTTTTACTACTTTTCCCTGTTTTGCTTCGATGGCTGCTGCTGCTGCTTTTGAGAAAGCATGGGCATGTACTTCAAGTTTTTTCTCAAGCGATCCTTTAGCCAGGATCTTCACTCTTGCTTTCTTGGAAACCAGACCTGCCTCAACCAGTGTTTCCGGTTTTACAATATTAAGTTTTTGCTTTTCAGCCAGTTCTTGAAGAGTACTTATATTTATTCCTTTATACTCAATACGGTTCAGGTTTGTAAAACCGAACTTTGGAACCCTCCTTTGCAGGGGCATCTGACCACCTTCAAACCCAACTTTCTTTGAGTATCCTGATCTTGATTTCTGTCCTTTGTGGCCCTTGGTGGCTGTTCCTCCTCTTCCTGTACCCTGTCCACGTCCCAGGCGCCTGTCTTTTTTGACAAGTCCTTCAGCCGGTTTTAGATTTCTTAAGTCCATTTCAATCAGATATTTTAAGATTCTTTAAATTTCCTCAACTTTCACCAGGTGCTTAACAGCATTTACCATACCCAGTATTTGTGGTGTGGCTTCATGTTCAATACTCTGGTGCATCTTTTTCAGTCCCAGTGCAGCCAGTGTTCTTTTCTGGCGCTCAGGCCTGCCAATCTTAGATTTTATTTGTGTTACCCGTATCTTTGACATAACGATATCTTTCTATCCGTTAAATACTTTATCCAGTGATGTTGATCTTTGGCTTGCAACCGTATAAGCATCCCTGAGTTCCGTCAATGCTTCAAAGGTAGCTTTTACCAGGTTGTGGGGGTTTGATGAGCCCTTTGATTTGGCGAGCACATTTTTCACTCCCACACTTTCAAGCACAGCACGCATAGCACCACCTGCCTTAACACCGGTACCTTCGGAAGCGGGCTTAAGGAAGACGAATGCCCCTCCATACTTTGCATACTGAACATGCGGTATGGTACCGTTAATTACCGGCACCCTTATTAGGTTTTTCTTTGCATCTTCAACTCCCTTTGCGATAGCCGTGGTCACTTCATTGGCTTTGCCCAGTCCGTGCCCGGCAACACCATCTTCATTACCAACCACTACAATAGCAGAAAAGCTAAAGGTACGACCTCCCTTGGTTACCTTGGTAACCCTCTGGATACTCACGAGCCTATCTTTTAACTCGAGATCAATGGTTTTAACTCTTTTAATTTCTTTATTCATATACATTTAGAATTTTAAGCCCCCTTCACGGGCTGCTTCAGCCAATGATTTTACCCTGCCATGATACTTATAACCACCCCTGTCGAATACTATACTTACGATACCAGCTTCCCTGCACTTACTTGCCAGCAATTTACCAACCATTGCTGCCTGTTCCGTCTTGTTTCCTTTATCAGCAGAGGCAATATCTTTTTCCCTTGATGAAGCTGACAGCAATGTTTTCCCGTTTTCATCATCAATCACCTGGGCATAAATCTGCTTATTACTTCTGAAAACTGCTACTCTTGGCCTTTCTGAAGTACCATGCACATTTTTGCGTATCCTCAGTTTTATCCTCTTTCTTCTTTCTGTTTTAGATAAGCTCATCACTCAATTTTTAAATATTATACACTTGCAGATTTACCGGCTTTCCTTCTGATATGTTCTCCGACGAACTTGATCCCTTTGCCTTTATATGGCTCAGGCGGCCGGAGTGATCTTATCTTTGCAGCAACATGTCCTATCAGCTGTTTATCGACACTGGTAAGAGTAATCACGGGGTTACTCCTTCTTTCGGTTTTTGCTTCAACCTTTATTTCATCGGGTAACTCAATCACTATATCATGTGACAGGCCGACGCTGAGCTCCAGTCTCTGACCTTTTGCCTCAGCACGGTATCCGACACCAACCAGTTCAAGTTGTTTTGTATATCCTTCAGACACACCCACCACTGCATTGTTTATGAGTGCCCTGTACAAACCATGCAATGATTTATGCTTTTTTGATTCAGAAGGACGTTTTACATTCACTGTATTGTCTTCTACTTCCACCTTTATCTCTTTATCAACGTTAACTGACAGTTCACCCAGTGGTCCTTTAAGGTTCACTGTATTATCATCAGTAACATCTACTGTTACTCCTGATGGAAGACTTACCGGTAGATTTCCTATTCGTGACATTTTAAAATAATCCTCTTTTTAGTAAACATAACACAATACCTCACCACCAACTTTCAGTTTTCTTGCTTCCTTATCGGTCATAACACCCTGTGATGTTGACAGGATAGCTACACCCAGCCCGTTAAGTACACGTGGTAATTCATTCACACTTGCATATTTCCTCAGTCCGGGGCGACTTATTCGCTCCAGCGATTTAATAGCTGAAATCTTACTCTGAGGATGGTATTTAAGGGCGATTTTGATAATGCCCTGAGCACCATCATCTTCATATTTATAACTAAGGATATATCCCTTGTCATATAATATTTTTGTAATATCCTTCTTCAGATTTGATGCAGGAATTTCCACCACCTTATGTTTGGAGGTAATAGCATTCCTTATTCTTGTAAGAAAATCTGCAATTGGATCAGTCATTCTTTCTCGTTTTAAATATTAATAATTACCAGCTGGCTTTTTTAACGCCAGGTATAAGCCCTGCCGAAGCCATTTCCCTGAAGGTAATACGGCTAATCCCGAACTGTCTCATATATCCTCGCGGACGCCCTGTAATCCTGCAACGGTTATGCAATCGTACAGGGTTTGAATTGCGTGGCAAACGGCTAAGTCCCACATAATCGCCTTCAGCTTTAAGCCTTGCTCTTTTGGCTTCGTACTTTTGAACAAGCCTGGCACGTTTTACCTCGCGGGCTTTCATTGATTCTTTAGCCATAATTTATCAGTTTTTGTTTGTTTTAAATGGTAAACCATAATGACGCAGTAATGCAAATCCTTCTTCATCGTTATTAGCTGAAGTAACAAATGTGATCTGCAATCCCATTATTTTTACCACCTTATCAATATCTATTTCCGGGAAGATAATCTGTTCGGTTATTCCCAGGGTATAATTTCCGTGTCCGTCGAGCTTACTGCTTATCCCTTTAAAGTCGCGTATACGAGGTAATGCAACCCTTACAAGCCTTTCAAGGAATTCGTACATTTTTTCTCTCCTGAGTGTTGTCATTACACCAATAGGCATATTCCTTCTCAGTTTGAAGTTTGATATATCCTTTGATGAAAGAGTCTGAACAGCCTTTTGTCCTGAGATGGCAGTTATTTCCTCTGTACCAACCTCAATAAGTCTTTTATCGGCGATAGCCTGACCTACACCCTGGTTTATAACTATTTTCTCAAGACGTGGAACCTGCATAATGGTTTTATAACCAAATTCTTTCATTAGAGCAGGAACAATTTCTTCCCTGTATTTCTTTTGTAAAGTAGGCGTATACATTATTTGATCTCCTCTCCTGATTTTTTAGAATACCGGACAAGTTTATCTTTCTTATTTAATTTCCTGCCCACGCGTGTACCATCACCTGAAGCAGGATCAACTAACATCAGATTTGAAATATGTATAGTAGCTTCTTTTCTTACTATACCACCCTGGGGGTTCTGGGCATTTGGTTTGGAATGCTTTGAAACCATATTCACACCTTCAACTATTGCCCTTTTCTTCTTTCTGTCCACTTCCAGGATACGACCTCGTTGTCCTTTTGATTCACCTGTTATCACTACAACAGTATCTCCTTTTTTGATATGTAGTTTTTCTTGCATTGCTTTACTTTTGTTATAACACTTCAGGTGCCAGTGATACAATCTTCATATATTTTTCCCTTAATTCCCTGGCCACAGGTCCGAAAATACGGGTACCGCGCACCTCATCCAGGTTATTCAGCAGTACAACTGCATTGTCATCGAAACGTATATAAGAGCCATCGGCCCTTCGTATTTCCTTTTTTGTTCTCACAACCACGGCTTTGGACACCATTCCTTTTTTTACTTCTCCTGAGGGGATGGCACTTTTCACTGTTATTACTATTTTATCGCCGATAGATGCATACCTTTTTCTGCTTCCACCGAGCACCCTGATCACCAGTACCTCCTTGGCCCCGGTATTATCAGCTACAGCTAGTCTACTTTCCTGTTGTACCATAATTACTTGACTCTTTCAATTACTTCAACCAATCTCCAGGACTTTCTTTTACTCAGTGGCCTGGTTTCCATTATGCGCACAGTATCACCAATGTTGCAGGTATTCTCCTCATCATGTGCAATAAGCTTTTTGGTTTTATTCACAAACTTACCGTAAACAGGATGTTTAACCTTTCTTTTTACGGCCACGGTAATTGATTTGTCCATCTTATTACTGACAACAATACCTGTACGTTCTTTTCTTAAATTTCTTTCCATTGCTGACACTAGCTATTTTGTTTTTCATTCAACTCTCTCTGGTGCAATTCAGAAAGTAATCTTGCTATATTACCTCTTGTCTCCTTTATTTTATTAGGATTATCAAGCGGCGTAATTGCATGGTTAAGTTTCATGCGCACGAGCGATGTTTTCTCGTTATCGATTCTTTCCAGGATCTCCTGGGTTGTCAATTCCCTTATTTCTGAAGTCTTCATGTCACAACTCTTTATTCTTGAACATAATCATTCCTAACTATGAATTTGGTAGTAATAGGCAGTTTTTGTGCACCCAGGTTCAAAGCTTCCCTTGCCACATTGAAGGGTACTCCTTCACATTCCATTATTATCCTTCCGGGAGTAACTGGTGCTACAAATCCCTCAGGAGCACCTTTACCTTTACCCATTCTTACCTCGGCCGGTTTTTTAGATATGGGTTTATCCGGGAAGATGCGTATCCACAGCTGTCCTTCACGTTTCATATGACGTGTAACAGCCTGACGTGCTGCCTCGATCTGTCTTCCGGTGATCCAGGCAGGCTCTAGTGCCTTAATACCAAAGGATCCGAAAGCAAGCTGGTTACCTCTCTGGGCATTCCCTTTCATCCTTCCTTTCTGACGCCTTCTGTATTTTGTCTTTTTAGGTTGTAACATTTCTAACTATCTTAAAATCCTGATATCTAGGTTCTTTACCTTTTCCTTTTTCTCATTCCGGATCCCCTTCCTGCCTTCTGACTCTTTATTGCAATATCCGGAGAGAGATCACGCTTACCATACACTTCTCCATTGCATATCCACACTTTTATACCTATTAATCCGACTTTTGTAAGTGCTTCGGCAAGTGCATAGTCGATGTCTGCCCTGAAAGTATGCAGAGGGATACGTCCTTCCTTGTAAGTCTCACTTCTTGCCATTTCAGCGCCACCCAGGCGGCCTGAAACAAGCACTTTTATACCTTCAGCACCCATCCTCATTGTAGAGGCTATAGACATTTTTATGGCCCGGCGGTAGGATATCTTTCCTTCAACCTGGCGTGCAATATTATTTGCGACAATAGTAGCATCAAGTTCAGGACGTTTAACCTCAAAAATATTTATCTGTACTTCCTTCTTGGTTATCTTCTTCAATTCTTCTTTCAGCTTATCTACTTCCTGGCCGCCTTTACCTATAATAATCCCCGGGCGTGCAGTATTGACAGTAACAGTAATAAGCTTAAGGGTTCTTTCAATAATTATCTTTGATATACTGGCCTTTGCCAGCCTGGCATTAAGGTATTCCCTGATCCTGGTATCTTCAACCAGTTTTCCGGAGAAATCCTTGCCGCCATACCAGTTTGAGTCCCAGCCTTTTATTATACCCAGCCTATTACCTATCGGATTAACTTTTTGTCCCATCTATTTCAGTTTGATGTATTTTCTATTTCTTCCTTATTTAAACTATCAAGAATAAGGGTTACATGATTGGATCTTTTTCTTATCCTGTATGCACGACCCTGAGGGGCTGTCTGCAGCCTCTTCAGTGTACGCCCCTGATTAACAAAAGCTTCCTTAACATAAAGGTTACTTTCTTCAATACGAACTCCCTCGTTCTTTGCCTGCCAGTTGGCTATTGCAGAAAGAAGAAGTTTTTCAACATTACGTGAAGCCTCCTTCGAGCTGTATTTCAAAACATCAAGGGCTTTATTAACTTCCATACCTTTGATCATATCGGTTACCAGCCTCATTTTACGTGGTGAGGTAGGGCAGTTTCTCAGCACTGCCTGATAAGTTTTAAGCTTCTCCTCTTTACGCTTTTCAGCTGAAATTCTTTTTCTTGCACCCATTTGTCAGGTTTTTATCTTATCAAAAAATTGTTATCTCTGTTTTCCTCCGTGCCCCCTGAAAATACGTGTAGGAGCAAATTCACCTAATTTATGGCCTACCATATTTTCAGTTATATACACAGGGATGAATTTATTTCCATTGTGAACAGCAATGGTATGACCGACGAAATCCGGTGATATCACTGACCGTCGCGACCATGTTTTAATTACTGCCTTTTTCCCTGAGTCGTTCATCTCCAGTACTCTTTTTTCAAGTTTAAAGTCGATAAACGGGCCTTTTTTAATAGATCTGCTCATATTAAATCAATTATTTTTTCCTTTTTTCAATAATATACTTATTGGAATATTTCTTTTTGCTCCTTGTCTGGTAACCTTTTGCCGGCAGCCCTTTACGTGATCTTGGGTGTCCGCCCGAGGCACGTCCTTCGCCCCCACCCATAGGGTGGTCGACCGGGTTCATGGCTACACCCCTGGTTCTTGGACGGCGTCCAAGCCACCTGCTGCGACCTGCCTTACCTGATATTTCCAGTATATGATCAGGATTGGACACTGTTCCTATTGTAGCCCTGCACTGTACCAGTATCATTCTTATCTCACCCGAAGGCAGTTTTACAGTGGCATATTTACCCTCCCTTGCAACAAGCTGCGCATATGAACCGGCACTTCTTGCCATTGCTCCTCCCTTACCTGGTTTGATTTCAATATTATGAATAATAGTACCAAGTGGAATATCTGAAAGTGGTAATGCATTGCCTATCTCGGGAGCAACTCCTTTACCTGATACAACAGTCTGTCCAGCCTGTAAGCCCTGGGGTGCAATTATATACCTTTTATCACCGTCTTCGTAAAACAGTAGAGCAATCCTGGAAGAACGGTTGGGATCATATTCTATTGACTTAACTGTAGCCTTTACTGCATCCTTATTACGTATAAAGTCTATTGCACGGTATCTTCTTTTATGACCGCCACCCATGTACCTCATCGTCATACGTCCGCTATTGTTCCTTCCCCCGCTTTTTTTCAGCGGGCGCAGAAGCGATTTTTCAGGTTCAACACCCGTTATATTATCGCGGGCGCTGATTATTTTATGTCTCTGACCTGGTGTTACAGGTTTTATCTTTCTAACTGCCATAATCTGTTATATATTGCTATAGAAATCAATTGTATCTCCTTCGGCCACTGTTATGATGGCCTTTTTATAAACAGGGGTTCTTCCGGACATTATACCTGATTTTGTATAGCGCATTTTGGTTTTGCCACTATAAATCATAGTCTTAACCGATTCCACGGTAACACCGTACATTTCTTCAACGGCTCTTTTTATTTGTATCTTATTTGCATCCTTTGCAACTATGAAACCATAACGATTAAATTTATCGCTCTGGTTAGTCATTTTTTCTGTTACAATCGGTTTAAGTAAAATATCCATTACTAAAAATTTTCTAATTTTTAAATGTTGAATGCAAAACGTCAACTGCACTCTCGACAAGTATCAGAACCGAAGCTTTCGTAATAATGTAAGTGTTTAACTCATCGCTAGTTACAACTTCGATACCCTTCAAATTTCGAGATGACAAATATACATTTTTATTTTGTTCCGGAAAAACTATCAGGGATTTTTTACCCGCCACATTAAGGTTAGCCTCCAGTCTTGTGAGTTCCCTTGTTTTAGGCTCTTCAAAATTGAAGTCCTCGAGAACTATAATACTATTTGATTTTGCCTTGTACGTAAGTGCAGATTTTCTGGCCAGTTGCTTTATTTTCTTATTAAGCTTGAAGCCATAGTACCTTGGTCTTGGGCCAAATGTACGTCCTCCTCCCCTGAAAATAGGGTTTTTAATATCACCGAAACGGGCAGTACCTGTTCCTTTTTGTCTTTTTATCTTACGGGTACTCCCTACTATATCCCCTCTTTCTTTGGTACTGTGTGTTCCCTGCCTGTTGTTGGCCATATACTGTTTTGTATCCAGGTATATAGCATGGTCATTTGGTTCAATACCAAATATTGAATCATCGAGGCTAATTTTCCTTCCGGTATCTTTACCTTCTATATCAAATACTGCTATTTTCATTACTTTGTAATTATTAAGTAACCACCTTTAGGACCTGGAACCGATCCTTTAACTATCAACAAATTACTGTCGGGAATGAGCTTAATAACCCTGAGGCTGATAGCCATTATCTTATTATGTCCCATACGTCCGGCCATTCTCATTCCTTTAAATACTTTTGATGGATCAGAAGATGCACTAAGTGATCCGGGTGCTCTTTGCCTGTTATGCTGTCCGTGAGTTTTATCACCTACGCCTCTGAATCCATGGCGTTTTACCACACCCTGGAATCCTTTGCCTTTTGACCATCCCCTGACGTCCAGCCAGGTATCATCATCAAAAAGGTTCACATCGAGAACATCACCGGTTTTATATTTTCCCTTTGGGAAACCTGTAAATTCGATGATCATTCTTTTAGGACCTGTATTAGCTTTCTTAAAGTGACCTATCTCAGCTTTTGTACTATTTTTTTCTTTCTTGTCGCCAAAGCCCAGCTGCAGTGCATTGTAACCGTCATTTTCTTCTGTCTTGACCTGGGTAACAACACAAGGGCCGGCTTCGATTACTGAACAAGGAATATTCTTTCCGCTTTCATCGAAAACAGAAGTCATTCCTACTTTTTTGCCAATTAATCCCTGCATTTTTGTTAGTCTTTACTGGTTTCACACTTTGATTTCTACTTCTACACCACTGGGCAGCTCAAGTTTCATTAAAGCATCAATTGTCTTTGGTGTTGAGCTGTAAATATCGAGCAACCTTTTATAATTTGACAACTGGAATTGTTCTCTCGACTTTTTATTTACGAATGTTGACCTGAGTATAGTAAACACCCTTTTATGAGTCGGGAGTGGAATAGGGCCACTAACGACAGCACCAGTAGATTTTACCGTCTTAACGATCTTTTCTGCGGATTTATCCACCAGGTTATGATCATAAGATTTCAGTTTAATACGAATTTTCTGACTCATCTCTAATATAATTTACCTTTAATTTGTTCTATAATTTTTTTTGAAATTTCTTCAGGCACTTCCTCGTAGTGGGAATACTCCATTGTTGAAGTAGCCCTGCCGGAAGTAAGGGTTCTGAGTACAGTAACATAACCGAAGTTTTCTGCCAGCGGCACTTTTGCTTTGATAAGCCTTGAACCTGCTTTCGATTCCATACCTTCCACTTTCCCTCTTCTCCTGTTGAAATCGCTTACCACATCACCAACAAACTCTTCAGGGGTGACCACCTCTGCTTTCATAATTGGCTCGAGCAGCACAGGCTTGCATTTATGGGCTGAATTCCTCAGGGCATGCCGTGCGGCTATTTCGAAAGACAGTGAATCCGAGTCAACCGGATGGTATGAACCGTCCTTGAGTACAACTTTCAGGTTATAGAGGGGGAATCCTGCGAGAGGGCCATTTTCCATGCCTATTCTGAATCCCTTCTCCACTGAAGGAATAAATTCACGCGGTATATTACCTCCTTTGACCTGATCGATAAACTGAAGCCCGGCAAATCCTTCCTCAGCAGGCATTATTTCAACCTCTATATCAGCAAATTTACCCTTTCCTCCTGTCTGCTTTTTAAACACTTCACGGTGTTCAACAGGGGTTGTAAGTGCTTCTTTATATGCAACCTGTGGTTTACCCTGGTTACATTCAACCTTGAACTCTCTTTTCAGACGGTCAATAAGTATTTCCAGGTGTAATTCACCCATTCCACTGATAATGGTTTGCCCGCTATCGGGATCGGTTTTAACCTGGAAGGTAGGATCTTCCTCGGCCAGTTTATTGAGTGCTATACCCAGTTTATCTACATCAGCCTGTGTTTTGGGTTCAACAGCAACTCCTATAACCGGGTCGGGGAATTCCATAGACTCAAGCCATATTGGCTTGTGGATCGCGCATAATGTATCGCCTGTTTTAAGGTCTTTCAAACCTACGGCGGCACAGATATCGCCTGCTGATATGCTCTGCTTTGGATTTTGTTTATTTGCATGCATCTGGAACAGGCGGTTTATTCTTTCTCTTTTCCCGGTACGCATGTTAAGCACCATGTCGCCGGTTTTCAGCATACCTGAATATACACGAAGGAAAGCCAATCGCCCCACGAAAGGATCTGTGGCTATTTTAAACGCCAGCGCAGCCAGTGGCTCGTTTTCATCAGGCATACGAACAGTTACCTCATTATTCTTGGGATTTATACCTTTTACACCTCCCACCTCAAGTGGTGAAGGTAAATAGGCAACAATAGCATCGAGCAGTCTTTGTATGCCCTTGTTTTTAAATGCTGATCCGCACAGTACCGGCACAGCAAGACCTTCAATTGCTGACTTTCGCATTACTGACAGCATATCCTCCCTTGTTATTGAATCGGGATTTTCAAAATATCTCTCAAGTAAAGTATCATCAGCTTCGGCAACTGCTTCTACAAGCTTTCCTCTCCATTCTTCTGCTTCCTCTTTCAGTTCTTCCGGAATATCATGCAACTCATACCTGGTACCAAGGGTCTCATCGCTGAACCATACTACAGCCTTATTTTCTATCAGGTCAATAACACCTGTAAAATCTTCACCTGACCCCATTGGTATTTGCACAGGTACTGCATTTGCACCCAGCTTGTTCCTGATTTGGTCAACGACGCTCAAAAAATCAGCACCTACACGGTCCATTTTGTTCACAAAAGCTATTTTTGGCACTCCATACCTGTCGGCTTGCCTCCATACTGTCTCTGACTGTGGTTCTACCCCTCCTACGGCGCAAAATACAGCAATTGCTCCATCAAGTACTCTCAGTGAGCGTTCAACCTCCACGGTAAAATCAACATGGCCCGGTGTGTCGATAATATTGATCTTATAATCATTATCCCTGTACTTCCAGAAAGTGGTGGTAGCTGCTGAAGTAATAGTAATGCCTCTCTCCTGTTCCTGGATCATCCAGTCCATCTGAGCATTACCATCATGCACTTCACCCAGGCGATGTGTACGACCAGTATAAAACAGAATCCTTTCTGTAGTAGTGGTCTTCCCTGCATCGATGTGTGCCATGATGCCAATATTACGTGTATATTCGAGGCTATTACTCATATTACTCTTAATGCTATCTAGAACCGGAAATGGGCAAATGCTTTGTTTGCCTCCGCCATCCGGTGGGTGTCCTCTTTTCTTTTAAATGCCCCTCCTTCACCATTATAAGCTGCAATAACCTCGGCGGCCAGTCTTTCGGCCATGTTTCTGCCGGATCTTTTGCGGGCGAAGAAGATAAGGTTCTTCATGCTAATGCTAACTTTCCTGTCACCTCTCACTTCCATGGGCACCTGAAATGTGGCACCACCTACCCTGCGGCTTTTCACCTCAACCTGTGGGGTAACATTTTCGAGTGCCTGCTTCCATATCTCAAGAGCACTCTTTTCCTCGTCCTTCATTTTCCCTTCAACAATGTCAAGAGAATCATAAAATATCTTGAATGCAAGATTCTTTTTGCCGCTCAACATCAGGTTATTAACAAACCTGGTTACATAAGGGTCATTAAATTTAGGATCAGGAAGAATGATCCTCTTCTTTGGTCTTGATTTTCTCATTATCTAACTCCTTACATTGTTAACAACTAATTCTTTGGCCTTTTGGCCCCATATTTTGAACGTCTTTGTGTACGGCCCTCAACACCTGATGTATCTAGTGCTCCCCGTATAAGGTGATATCGTACTCCCGGAAGGTCTTTAACCCTTCCTCCTCTAATCAATACGATTGAGTGTTCCTGGAGATTATGTCCTTCTCCCGGGATGTAAGCATTAACTTCCTTGCCATTTGTAAGCCTTACCCTTGCCACTTTACGCATGGCTGAGTTTGGCTTCTTGGGCGTGGTTGTGTATACACGTACACATACTCCCCTTCGCTGAGGGCATGAATCCAAAGCAGGAGCCTTGCTTTTATCAACAAGTCTTTTTCTGCCCTTTCTTACTAATTGTTGTATTGTTGGCATAAATACAATTGTTTATATTAAACTGTAAATCAAAATATTCATCATCATTACGGGGTAAAATTCCCCGCCTGCAACTTAATGCAGCTAAAATGGTTTTCGCTCTCTTTATTTACCTGAAAAACGTAAGTTATTTACAGGTTCCTTCCCGATTGTTTCCCTGGGTACATTTTTTATTCACTTACTCTGAGGAGGAAACCACCGGTACTCCTGGGTCTCAAAAACCGGCGCAAAGAAACACAAAATTTTTGTAATGCACAAATTTTTGTGGGAATATTCATGGAATAATGGATTGATGTATTGATGTATTCAGGAATAATGCTGGGTCTAAAGGATTTCTCCACATTATTCCATTATTCCATTCTTCCATTATTCCAATTTTTATTATCTTTGTGCGCTCAAAATGGGTATATAATATTGTATAACAAATAATAAATTTTAAAGGATGAAAAAATATCAAGCCGGACAGATCAGGTCAATAGCACTTCTTGGTAATTCGGGCTCAGGTAAAACCACTTTTGCTGAAGCAATGCTTTATAACGGTGGAATTATTGAGAGAAGAGGCTCCGTTGAACACAAGAATACCGTATCTGACTACCGACCGATAGAGCATGAGAATGAAAACTCTATTTTCTCATCAGTACTTTATACCGATTATGACGACCACAAGATCAATATCCTTGACACACCCGGACTTGATGATTTTGCAGGCGGAGTTATATCATCATTGTATGTTGCCGATTCGTCTGTATTATTGATCAATGTTCAAAACGGTGTTGAAGTGGGCACCGAGATACATTTTCGTCATGCTGATAAGCTGCACAAGCCTGTAATAATATGTATTAACGGCCTTGACCATGAGAAAACAAATTTCGATAAATCGATAGAAATGCTCAGGGACCGTTTCGGGGGAAATATCACACTGATACAATATCCCGTAAACGAAGGGCACGATTTTGATTCTGTAATTGATGTCATAAAAATGAAGATGCTCAGATATCCCAAAGGAGGTGGAAAGTATGAAGAAGTGGATATACCTTCTGAACATGCCGACAGGGCAGCAGAATTACAATCGGAGCTTATAGAGAAAGCTGCTGAAAATGATGAGTCATTAATGGAAATTTTCTTTGAAAATGATACCCTTACCGAAAAGGAGATGAAGAGCGGTATTAAAATAGGCCTGATACAAAGAGGTATTTTTCCTGTATTCTGCTCTTCGGCAAAAAACAATATCGGGGTTGACAGGCTTACTGAATTTATCTGCAATGTTGCACCTGCAGCTGCAGATATGCCCGAATGGATAACTGAAGACGGTAAAACAATTAAATGTGATGCTGATGGTCCTGCCTCATTATTTGTTTTTAAATCTTCAATGGAAGAACATATCGGGGAAATAAATTATTTCAAGGTAATATCCGGCAAAATAACTGAAAACCTTGATGTTGTTAATGTCAATAACAGTACCAAGGAAAGGTTATCACAATTATATATCAGTACGGGCAAAAACAGGACCAAAGTATCAGAACTTATAGCCAGCGACATTGGTGCTGTAGTGAAGCTTAAAAACACCAAGACAAATCATACTCTTAATAGCCAGGGCAGCCACAAATTTCCAGCAATTGAATTCCCGGAACCAAAATACCGCACAGCCGTCAAACCCAAAAGTGAGGGGGATGAAGAAAAACTTGGTGAAGCACTCAGCCGAATGCACCAGGAAGACCCGACAATACTGGTAGAATATTCAAAAGAGCTTAAGCAGATAATATTATACGGACAGGGCGAATATCATTTAAACATACTTAAATGGCATCTTGATAATATTTTTAAGATCGAAACAGACTTTTATGCCCCGAAGATACCTTACCGTGAGACTATTACCAGAGCAGCCCAGGCTGATTACAGGCATAAAAAACAATCAGGAGGTGCAGGCCAGTTTGGTGAGGTGCATATAATTATTGAACCTTACGAAGAAGGTTCATCTCCAAACCCTGCAATGAAGATCAACGGTAAGGAATACAAACTGTCAATAAGGGATAAGGAAGAACATAAACTCTCCTGGGGAGGAATCCTGGAATATGTAAATTGTATTGTAGGAGGCTCCATTGATGCCAGGTTCATGCCTGCCATACTCAAAGGGATAATGGAAAAAATGGAAGAAGGTCCACTTACCGGATCATATGCCCGTGATATAAGGGTATATGTGTATGACGGGAAGATGCACCCGGTAGATTCAAACGATATATCATTTAGACTCGCCGGCCGTAATGCCTTCAGCACTGCCTTCAAAACCGCCAACCCGAAAATCCTTGAACCTGTTTATGATGTTGAGATTATGGTGCCCTCCGACAGAATGGGTGATGTAATAAGTGACCTGCAGGGACGCCGTGGCATGGTAATTGGGATGAGCAGTGAAAAAGGATTCGAAGTGGTAAAAGCAAAAGTACCCCTGGCTGAAATGAATAAATACTCAACTGCACTAAGCTCTATTACAGGCGGACGTGCAATGTACACAATGAAGTTTGCTGAATATGTACAGGTTCCTTCTGATGTCCAGGATGCTGTTATCAAAGCATATGCAGCAGAACAGGAAGAGGAGTAACTCAGATTGCACTGATTTCCGCAGATTACACAGATATAAAAGGGCGTGGGGATTATATCCACGCCTTTCCCCTTTCAATTCATTAACTTTGTAACAAATAGTAATATCATCAATTATGAAAACAATATACCTCAGTTTATTCTTAATGGCTTGTACCATATCATTAACTGCACAGAACCTGTGGCTCGGTGCAGAAGGACAGAAGTTCTATGACGAGCTTATTATCAGGAATGCCGCCAAGGGAGAAGTTGAAAGATACGAGGGATCCCCTTACATGGATGAGGAATTCAGTGAAGCAACAGTAATATCATCAGAAAACCAGGTATTTGAGAAAGTCCCTGTAAGGTATAATGTTTATTATGACCTTTTTGAGGTACAGATGGAGGAAGGTGTTTATAACCTCAAACGTGGCGGTATAGTATCGAAAGTAACATTATCAGGTCATAACTTTCTATACATGACATATAATTACCAATCCGGTGAAGGAGAAGGTTACCTGGAACTTATTACAGAAGGCATGTACACCCTGTATAAGCAATACCAGGTAGTATTTAAGAAGGCTGAACCTGCACAACCTTACCAGGACGCCAAACCTGCAATGTTCCAGGAAAGGGACCCTTTATTCTATATTGCCTACGGTGATAATCAGCCCGTATTTATTAAGAATAAGCGAAATCTGATGGATATAGCAGGGGATAATGAAAAAGCATTAAAGGATTTCATTAATGACAATGGTCTGAAAGTAAGGAACGAGGAGGATATGGTTAAGGCGGTAGAGTTTCTGAATTCCCTGGAAAATCGGGGCTGTCTCATAAGTCCTCTAACCACCCCCTCCTCGACCT
>CAZNYS010000030.1:0-40929 GCA_964577305.1 uncultured Rikenellaceae bacterium | reverse complement strand
TGTCATAATTGCTTAGTTAGTTTTTCTGATCTATTTTTAAACATATTATACTTAGATAAATCCTATTTTTGTTTTGTATAACTTGCCTGCAAATAATAAATAGAGTAATTAATAAAAAACGGATAAAATGAAACGAATTGCCCTCCTTATTCTATTAATACCACTTGTGGTATTATCTTCTGTTTCCTATGCACAGGACAGGAAAGTTATTGATAAGATCATAGAAATTGGGACCACTGACAACCAGGCAATGGATCACCTGGATATAATATGTAACCGTTTTGGCGGACGTCTTGTAGGTTCTGATGCCTATGAAAATGCGGCCGAATGGTGTGCTTCAAAATTTCGTGAATGGGGTATGCAGGTTGAAATGGATGAAGCCGGTGAAGTGCCGGTTGGTTTTAACCGTGGTCCCTGGTTTGGCAGGCTGCTGGGTGAAGACGGTATGATACTTCATTTTGCAACTCCTTCATATACAGTTGGAACTAAAGGTGTGGAGAGAGGCCATGTGTTGATTGAACCAAAAACCCGTGCTGAATTTGAAAGGATGAAAGGGAAATTAAATGGTGCGTGGGTACTCATATCAGGCATGAATGACGGATGGCCCATTGACTATTCAGAAACAGGAGATTCAATAAGGGCAAGCGTTATTGCTGAAAATGAAGAGATAGCTGAAAAGAACCGTGAAATAAGAAGGGCTAATCGTGAAATGGAGGAAGGTGAACAGGAGGAAATGTTGCCTTATAAGGACGAGCCCGCACTCTTCTACAAAGAAATGGTTGAAGCAGGCATACTGGGAATAATACAGGCATCACCGGTTCCTATAAGGGCACTCTATGACAGGAGGAATATAAACAGCGAAACCCTTACTTTCGATAACCTGCCAGAGGTGCCGGATATCAAGCTCGATGAACACCAGTACAAGGTCATTGAACAAATGGTAAAAGAACGAAGATATTTCCAGCTTGAGTTTGATATAAGGAATCACTTTAAAATGGGACCTGTGAAGTACCATAATGTGATTGGTATTATTCCCGGGACCAAGTATCCGGATGAATATGTTATCATGGGAGGCCATCTTGATGCTTTTGATGTTGCTACAGGAGGTGTTGATGATGGATCGGGTGCTACTCCTGCCATAGAAGCAGCAAGGCTTATAATGAAGGCCGGGGGCAAGCCCAAAAGGACTATTATCGTTGCCCTGTGGGCAGCGGAAGAATTTGGACTGCTGGGCTCAAAAAGCTGGGTTGAAGAGAATAAGGATAAACTTGACAGGATCTCAAATTATTTCAACCGCGACGGTGGACCTACCGTTGCCAATAGTCTGAGTGTGCCGGAAGCAATGTATGCTGACTTTGAAAAAGTATGTGAACCCCTTAATGATATAAACCCTGATTTTCCTTTCACCCTCAGCAAGAGTGAACCAAGAAGGAAGCCTGAAAGGGCAGGAGGCTCCGATCATGCTTATTTTGCAATGAACGGGGTTCCGACTATTTCTTTTGGAACAGCTGATCCCAAAGGCTATGATTTTGATTACAGGGAAATATGGCATACAGAACGTGACCTTTACAATAAAAGCATACCCGAGTACCAGGAACATACAGCTGTTGTTACTGCAATAGTAGTTTATAGCCTGGCAAACCTTGATCACCTGCTGTCAAGGGAAGGATACTTCCTGGAAGACGAACCAGATGGCGAGAATCAGGAGCGGGATCGTCGAAGGTAGCTTTCAGTTATGAATTATGAGTTATGAGTTATGAGATGCGAAATAACTTGAATTATTGTAGCCAGGTATTAAGTATTTTCATTTGTGAAGAGTCGGGATCAGGTAAAGCTGAGATTTTATAACTTACTGATTTAAGAGTGTCGGTGATCACACTGATATCGCGTTCAAGGTATCGGTGGATAACTTTGAGACTTATAGTATCAAGTGGCGCTGTAGATTTTAAAATATCATTTAATGTTCTGTCAGCAAGAGGCTTGTTATTAATCTCCAGGATAATATCGTTCACACTTAAACCAGAATCCCAGGCTGGTGAATCGCGTACTATAGTTGTTATCATTATTTCACCATTTACGTTCCTTGTTTCAGCACCAATATAGCTTCCATCAAGTACTTCCTCATCTAAGTCAATATGCAAACCAGCGTAACCAAGGTATTTATTATAATCTACATCACCTGTTGTTGAAACATAAACATTGAAAATATCATCCAGGGATGTGCCGGCTATCGATTCGCATTCTGCTCTGAATTCATCTTCCGTAAACCCACGTTGCAGATCTTTGTAATATTTATAATACAATTTTCTCATTACGTCATCGAGTGATTTTTCATTGCCGGTCTCCTGCCTGATTGCCAGGTCCAGGATCATTCCCAGAGCACAACCTTTGTCATAATATGATATTGTTGCATTGAGGGCATTGCTGCTTCTGCTGAAGAAGTTGATCCACGTGTCAAAACTTGATTCAGTAGCCGACTGGTATTCACTGCCCGGAATACTCTCATAAGTTCTTATTGTATTACCCAGGTAGTTTAATACATCATCGCGGGACAAAAAGCCAGCCCTGTTCATGATGATATATTCATAATATACCGTAAAGCCTTCCGACACCCAGAGCATATCAGTGTAGTTTTCCTTATCGTAATCAATTGGCCATAATCCGGCAGGCCTTATTGATTTAACATTATAAAGGTGAAAAAATTCGTGGGTGATAAAATTCATCCATCCGGCATTCCTGTCACTGTCTTCACCAGCATAGAAATCCCCTCTTGCATAAACAGCCATTGAGTTAGCATGCTCAAGGCCTCCCATACCGCGATCCATTATCAGGAAAGTGTAGTGCTTATATGGGATATCACCAATAAGTTCCGTGGCTGCTGGTATGACTTTCTTAAGATCGTTGGTAAACTGAGGAAGGTTAGTATTGCCGGGTTTCTCTACTGCAATTGTATATGGAATATTGTCTATTTCGAAATTAATAATCTTCATATTACCTGCCAGTATGGGACTATCGAACAGGACATCATAATTTCCAGCATGAAACGTATTTCTTGAACCTTCAACCATTTCAAGACCTGTACAAACAGATTCCCATTCGTAGTACGGGATAATCTCAACTATTGATGGCAGGCCAAGCCGTTCTGAAGGATACATAAAAACACCGGCAGGTGGAATAAATGCCCTTCCATAGTCAAGGTATGGATCGGCAACAGATACATTGTATGCATACACATCGTATTCAATTACAATATCATTCATTCCCGGTTTATGAACTTTCCAGGTATTCTTGTTTGTTTTTTCCCATTCAAGGGAATTGCCATCTACCCCGGAAGCCTCAAAGGATGTGATGTTTTTTGCATAGTCCATTATCCAGTAATAACCGGGGGTCCAGTTTGGTAACTTAAACTCGGAATAAGCTCCGGGTAGATCATTGATTGCCATTCTGACATGGAAATAATGTGTATTTGGTTTATCCATTGTTACGGTGTACTCAATGGTAATATTATCCTGATCATGCACAGAGCAGCTATTGATTAGCAGGAACAGGCATATTGGCAGGATGGCGAGGAGTGACCTGATATTCATGATAATGTTGTTTTAATTGAGGAATAATTAATCAAACATTAAAGGTAACTAAAAGCTAATTACTTATTCAATAAATTTACTGCTTTTTCCGCTGTACCTGTCACCTGAGATTTTAGTAAAGATGGTATCCAGTCTTTCAATTTCATCCGGATATAAAGAAATATTAACTGACTCAATATTTTCTATTATATATTTCTTCCTCTTCATTCCCGGGTTTGGTATTATATCATCACCCCGGTGCAGAAGCCAGGCCAGTGCAAGCTGTGCAGGAGTAATATTTTTCTGTGCAGCTATTTCCTCCATCAGGGCCAGCAGTTCAAGGTTTTTCTTAAAATTATTGCCCTGGAACCTTGGAATATTTTTCCTGAAATCGTTTTCTGCAAGGTGCTCAACTTTTTTTATTGAAAGAGTCAGAAGAGCCCTGCCCAGGGGGCTGAAAGGCACTATAGCAATATTGTTTTTTCTGCATGCCGGGATCACCTTGTCCTCTATATCCCTGGTATTCAGAGAATATTCTGACTGGAGTGCAGCAACAGGATGATCCTCTACAGCCCTGTCCAGTATTCCGGCTGATATCTCTGATAATCCGATAAATCTGATCTTTCCTTTTTCAACAAGTCTCGACATAGCACCAATGGTGTCTTCAATTGGAACGTTCTTATCAAGCCTGTGAAGGTAATAAAGGTCGATATAATCCATACCCAGTCTTTTCAGGCTTGCATCACATGCCTTTTTTACGTATTCAGGCCTGCCATTTACGCTTAAGTTACCATTTTCTTTTCCGACAAAACCAAATTTACTTGCCAGCACCACCCTGTGCCGGATATTTTTTAATGCTTCACCTACAAGCATTTCATTATGACCATCACCGTAGATATCAGCCGTATCAATGAAGTTAATACCCTGTTCAACGGCTTCATGGATTGTTTCTATTGATTCTTTCCTGTCGCTGGCGCCATATGCTCCTGACATACCCCAGCAACCCAGGCCAATTGCCGATACTTCAATTCCCGCAGAACCCAGTATGCGTGTTTTCATAGGAGTAAAGATAATATAGTTTGGAACACTGTTATCCTGAGTAGCCACACCATTTACCAGATTGATTCATAGCTATTGAATGGTACACTGGAATAATGGAATAGTTGAATAATGAATTTGGAAAGGGATCCCTTCACTAAACCCCAACCCTCCAGTATTCCATTATTCCAACATTCCAAGCGTTTATTCAACACAAGATTGATCAAGTTGAAAAAGGAGAGACTACTTAAGATGATAATTACCTCTTTTTAATATCTACGGTAATTCCTGTATCTCCGCCGATTTTATTAAGGCGGTATTTGAATGATAGCATTATATAACGGCCGATAATATTTGACCTGGTTTCACGAAGGTAGTTCAGTTCACTTATTCTGTCAATACCTGTATTACGGTTGAGAAGGTCAAATCCCGACAATGTAAATGCAGCCCTGTTATTCTTCATAAAGAAATAGCTGATCTGTGCCCCAATAAGTGGAACTACACTGGATTCTTCAAAACTCCTGGCAGTGTAATTAGTGATATCAGCACTAATGTTAATATCAAAATCATCATTTGGAGTCCATCTGATTTCACCGAACCATGATATATCAAAATAGATATTATTAAGAGATTCCTGTATTGAATATCTGGCATCAGTGAGAGAAAGGCCTGTACCTGTACTTATATCCCATTTCTCTTTCTTCCTGTTCTCAAAGGTAAGTGAGATCCTGTGATTGAAGCTGGTTATGTCATTTTCAATTCCATCTACCAGATTGATCCCCCTGTTATATGCTTCGTCCAGGTTAATGTTTGATTTTATCCCCAGGAATCTTATCGGAGTAGAAAAATCAATGTTTGCATTTGCAGTAAAATCGGATTCAACATTTGCCAATCTTATAACCTGTACGAGCTGATCATTTATTGTACGTGAGTAATTTATCTTGTTAGTAGTGTAATTTATACTGGCAGCGGCCAGGAAGCTGGTAAAAGAAAACTGGTCGAATATCCACCAATGGGCACTCAGCCTGTGAGAAAATTCCGGGTCGAGATCACGGTTGCCATAGAACAAAGACAGGCTGTTAAAATTATTTACTACCGGAAGCATCTGGTTAGCCGAAGGAGTATTTATACTGCTTGAGTAATTGACCAACAGTCGTCTGCCTGTGCCATAGTTGTATTCAAACGAAAACCTGGGCTGTAACATATTATACTTTTTCTCCAGGGGACCATCCTGCCAGAGAGAAGTGCTGTATTTACCTGCATTGTATTCAAAGGAAAGTGTAAGATTTGTTTTATCTGTAATTCTTCTTATAGATAAGCCAGGTTTTATAAACTGGCTATTCTTTGAAAATTCCGGGCTCAGGCTGTCGATTACCGAATAACCATTGACTGCATTACCCTGTTCTCTGTTAAGGTCCTGGTCATTATAGCCTCCGGCAAATAATATATCGATATAGGACCTGGCGGTAACTTTTTGAGTGAAGGCCATTCCTGCTGAATAGTTTGATGATTTAATACTGTTGTCCTGGAACTGGCTTATTATGTCTGTGTATTCAGGATTATAATAATTTGTACTATTTTCAAATTCTGTCTCGGAATCACTCTTCGATATTGATCCGTTGCCATATATTTTAATCACCGTATTTCCTTCATTAATTCTTTTAAGGTAAGTGGTACTTACATTACCTGATATCCTGTCTGAAATGTCTTCACTTGTCCTTACCTGATCATTGACCAGTTCCTCATCAAGGTATGTGCCTGTTGTTGAAGAAAATGGAATAAATCCTGTATTATATGAAACTGTCCCGTTAAGGATAAGGTTATTTGTTTCATTAAACAGGAATCGTATGCCAAAATTTACGCTATGTGAGGTATCCCTCTGGATCTGTTCTGTATTTTCGTCCTGGAAGTATGATCCATCTTTCCTGTAGTTAGTTGTCTTACTTGTTTCGGTCAACTCCCTTTTAGAGCCATTACCAAGGTAGCTGATAAAAAAACGTCGATCCTTTCGAGGTGAATATGAGAAATTCAGGCCGGCAGCTCCTGATGTTGAATATCCTGTTACTGTTTCGCCGAAATTAACCGGGAACCCACCTTCTCCAATCATTATCTTCCCTTCACTAAAACCGGAAATGCCACCTGTGAAACTGAGATAATCTCCAACAGAGAACCCATACTGGTTTATATTATTGATCATTCCGAGTGCAGCTATCTGTGTCCTGTCATCAAACCGGTACACTTTCCCGTTTGCCTGGTAGTGGTTACCAGTACCACCCCCTGCCATAAGTTCACCAAACACACCATCTTTTTTGTCCTCGTCAAGCATAAGGTTAAGTGTCTGGTTGCGGGTTCCGTCATCAATACCGGTGAATTCAGCCTCCTCAGTTTTCTTATTATAGAGCTGTACCTTATCAACTGCATCAGCGGGGAGGTTTTTTGTGGCTACCTTGGGATCATTGCCAAAAAATTCTTTTCCATCTACCAGTACGTTCCTGATATTTTCACCCATGGCCTTAATATTCCCGGCACGGTCAATCTCTAGGCCGGGCAATTTCTTTAGAAGATCCTCAACCACACCATCCGGTGCCACTTTGAATGCCTTTGCATCATATTCGATAGTATCATTTTTTATTTTCAGGGGGACTCTCTCACCGGTAACAGTTACTTCATCAAGCGATACAGGTTTGGGTATCATTATTACTGTACCCATATCACCTGCATCTTTATAAGGGATTTCAATATTTTTATAGATGGTTTGATAACCTATATAAGCAATTTGCAGCAGGTACCTGCCCTGTTTGATATTTATTATTTCAAATTTTCCTGTGGCATTGCTTACTCCGAAATACTGGAGCGTTGAATCTGATGGATTAAGTAAGATAGCTGTAGCAGAAGGCATGGGCACAGCATTCTCATCAAGGATCTCACCTTTTATACTGTTAACCTGGCCAAGCATGTAAGAAGGGATAATGAGAAGTATTAATACAATTACTGTCCGCATGTATTTTATTTTCTTGTTCTTATTATGACAATCCCGCCACCGCCTGTACTACCTTCAGCGCCCATCTCCTTCATTTTTTCAGCGACTATAGTGTCAAATTCATCCCTTGAGACTTTTTTACCCTTATCAGGTTTTTCAAATACATCTTTCCCTGGGTCATCAAAGCTTATGCTTCTGGCTTCAAGGACACGCTGACCTTCATTAATATCGACTTTGAGCACAAGCCCTGGGAGGTTACAGTAATTGCCCGGCCCGGCAGGAATGTTTATTGACGGTGTGAACCAGATACGTGTTACCATTCCACTGGTATCAGTATGTGTTGCTTCAATACAGGGATAATCAAGGATCATCTCCTGTTGACCGGTTATTTTCCAGTCCTTTTCCGGCATATCTCCATTTATGAGGAACATGCGGGTCATAAATTCCCTCTGTTCGATGATTGCTTTCTTGATAAGATCGGTGTAGATCTTATTTTCGGGGGTCTTCATTACGATGTTTACATTTCCCTCGCCATGCCACATACCTTCACTGCCGGCAATTGCTTCTTCTTCATTATGGCTATCATAAAGGCTTGCTCCGGGACTGAACCAGAGAATCTTTTCCGACTTTCTTTCTTTGGGGAAGTCTTTTATCATGGCTGCCATTTCACCTTCGATCTTTATTTCTAATTTTACTATCTCTTCATAAATTACAGATCCGGATTGGTGATCCTGGGCATAAAATACATTTGTCCCCACTATAAGGGCAAGTATTATTATAGGTGTAATTTTTTTCATAATGTTCAGCTTTTAAATCCTGGCTAAAAGTATTAACAAGAAGCATAATATTATGTTAAAATCCTGTAAATTAAGGTTAATAAAGGTTAATAGCCGTTGATCATATAGTGGGTCCTTTTATCTTTGCGAGTGTAAACAGCATGAAATCAAGAGATAAAAATAAATGGATAGTGCTTCTGATGATTATCAGTGAGATAATGATCACAGGATTCACTGTATACTGGCTGGCCGGTCAGTTTCAAAAAGAAAGGGATAATCTTACAAACAGTCTTTACGGATATTACAAGGAGTCGTATAATGTTGCTGTTGATTCATTATTAATTGACTATATAATTGAGCCCGCCCTGGGCAACACCAAAGTCTTGTATAGTAACCGGAATAATAGAGGAAAGATAATGCGGACGGATTCAGTTACACTATTTACTGCAATACAAAACAGTGATAGTCTTGGAACAGAAGGAGACAATTTAGTGAGGCTGAAGATAAACGGACAGCTTGATTCTGTAAAAAAGGAAGCAAAATATAAATTCATTAATTCAGCGGATAGTGTCCTTCTAAGGAGTATCCGCCTGATAATTGATAAATCATCAGACAGTTCAACATATACAGAAAGTTTTATTTCAAAGATAGGGAGTGGTCCTGATTCCGTTTTTTTCATAAACGATTATGAAGCAAGACTCAAGCAGAATAATCTGAATTTTGATCCTGTCTGGATCAAACCGGAAAGCACATCAGTTAACAGCAGGGCAATTGTCCTGGAAGACTGGACAGGATCCCTGCCATCAGCTGTAATACATAAACCGGGCTTATACCTGGCAGGAAAGATATTACCCCAGATCATTTTTTCCTTTATTCTGGTACTTGTAAGCAGCTTTGCTTTTGTGCTTGCTTATTACAGTATAAGAAAGCAGGTAAGGCTGAATGACATGCGGAACAGTTTTATCAGTAATATATCACATGAACTAAAAACACCGGTGTCAACGGTGAAAGTTGCCATAGAAGCTTTGAAAAAATACGATGCAGAAAAAAGGGGACCCTGGGATACCGCGGAATATCTTGAAATGGCAGGCAAGGAGATAAAAAGGCTGGAACTTCTTATATCAAAAGTGCTGGATCATTCAATAATAGAAGAAGATGCAGGAATTTTAAGTTTCGAGGAGCTTGACCTTGTACGCCTTATCGATGATGCAATAAGATCATTACAGTCGAGGATTGAAACAGCAGGAGCGATTATCAGTTACGATCATCCGGATGAACTTATTGTCAGTGGGGATCCTTTGTATCTGCAGGGAGTTATTATAAACCTTTTTGATAACAGCCTGAAATATGGTAACGGGAGTCCTGAGATCAGTGTCCTGCTTTCATCAACCGACAGGTATGCTGTGATAAATGTCACAGATAACGGACCGGGAATACCTGATGAATACAGGAAGAAGATATTCGATAAGTTTTTCAGGGTGCCTGAAAGAGACATCCATAATGTTAAGGGATATGGGCTGGGGTTGAGTTTTGCATACCTGATAGTAAAAATGCATGAGGGTAGTATTGATGTAAGAAATAATGATAAAGGCTGTACTTTTACTATAAAAATACCTTTTAAGCAGGATTGAGAAAAAAGATACTATATATTGAAGATGAAGAGTTCCTCGGTAAGATAGTCAGGGATACATTTGAGAAAGAAGGTTATGATGTTTACTGGCTGAAAGACGGGACAGGTGTAATGCATATACTTGAAGAATATAAGCCCGACGTATGTGTTGTTGACATAATGTTACCCAATGTTGACGGTTATGCACTTGCCAGGAATATTAAAGGAGTATATCCGGCAATGCCACTTATTTTTCTGACAGCAAAAAGTGAAACGGAAGATGTTATCAAAGGTTTTAACTCTGGCGGCACCGATTATATAAAAAAGCCTTTTAGTCTCGAAGAACTAATCGCGCGTATTGAGAACCAGCTGCACATTCTAAATGGCAATGGGGATAAGAAAGAGGCCGGGACAGAAATTAACCTGGGGATATATACTTTCTTACCCGAGAAATATGAATTGCATTCCAAGTCCAGGGAAATAAAATTATCAAACCGTGATACAGAGATTCTTTCAATTCTTGCAGGCAATAAAAACACTGTTGTGGAAAGAAAGGATCTGCTAATGGCTGTATGGGGCGATGATTCTTATTTTAATTCACGTAACCTTGATGTATATATACGCAAGCTTCGTAATTACCTGGCTGATGATCCCTCGGTGCAGATCAAGACACTTAAAGGCAAAGGTTACCTGCTTATTATAGAATGATAAATTGTTGAATTGTTGAATTGTGTAATCGTTGAATCGGGTATTTATATTGCAACAAACCCACTTCAACAGTTTAACAGTTCAACGATTCAACAAATCTTAATACTCACTGATACTAAGGTTAACCTCGTAACCTGTTATCAGTAACTCTGTCATTGCTGCTTTTTCTGTCCCTTTAATCCCTTCATATTCCAGGTCACTGCCCTCTTTTATATGGATTTTTGTTTTAAAAATATCCTTGTCAATATCAAGTTCGGGATATTTGATTGTGACTTTAAGCCTGCATTCGAAGTTGAAGGCAATACCCAGCTCAATATCGAGGTATTTACCGTCTATACGAAGTTCTTTAAGCTCGGTGCCCAACCTTTCAACAGATATATCATCTTCGTAAGCACTCTTTACATTAAGCTTCTTCCCGAGCTCTCCTATAATAAAATCACCGTATTTTGTTTCTTCAATATTCAGGGAGATGATCTTTTCCGATTCCAGGCTACCTTCATAGAATGATATTATATTAATATTGCCAGCATTGTTAATATCATACTCGGTATATTTAGACTTTACCCTTGCATCGGTTATTCTGGCTGCTGTAAATTCGCCTTCATAGGTGTCGGCAACAAGCTTACCGGCCTGCCCGGTACTGAAATCACTGTATTTTGCTATGAATCTGACGTCACCACAATTATTAAAGGTTAAGTCATCTTCATAACTGTCAATATCCAGTATTCCCACGTTTCCTGAAGTAATATCGGAATATTTTGTAACTATGTTTATATTACCGGCATCACCTGTACCAATTTCGCAGCTGTAAAGATCGGCAACAATATCTTTCATGCCTGTAAAGTTCATCTCACTGTACTTGGCTGTAATTGAGGCATTACCCCCAACAGATCCGGCAAAAAGATCATCATTATACAGGTCAAGCTTAAGTTCCCCGCCAATATCCTCCATATTAATCTCCGAATATTTGGAGTTCAGTTCAAGGCTTGCATTCTCAGGTATCCATGCAACACATTCCATCTTGAATTTTTTATACCTGACAGTATTGAGTTTTTCAAGCACCATTGTTGAGAATCCCATAATATTGGTCCTGCTTTTCCAGAACTTTGAGTTTATCTCTGTTTTACCCGCAGTACTTTCAAACTCAAGATCCCTTAGGTAGGCGTCAATATCTGATGCATCATCCTGGTTTCTGAATTCAGCATCGATAGTCATGTGGAATTCTATTTCAGGCTTGTCCCACGTATGTATTTCCATGTCAGTATCATAGTTAACCAGGACTACCCGAGTATCAGGATTTACTTTATAGTTCCACTTATATGTTTTATAAATTTCCTGTCCATCTGCTGTCTCCAGGCCAACCATGGCAATTAAGCACAGGCTCAGACTAAAGAGCAATATTTTCTTTGTTTTCATTATTTTCCTGTTTATTGGTTTCCCTTATTATTAATTCGAGTATTTGTACTTTTTTCTCATAGGTATCGAATATTGTATTAACGATCTTTTCATTATAGCCATTCTTATTAAGGTCATCCATCACTGTATTGTATATAGTATCCAGCCTGTTAAGTTCTTCTATAAGTTCACGGATAATCACATTATCTATTTCATCGAATGAGCCGATCTCCTGTTTTTTATACCTGATAAGTTTTTTATAATCTTTTTCTTTCTGACCCAGCTTACTGTCAATGCTGGCCAGGGTGATTTTCCTGCCAAGAGTTATATCCCCTATAATGTCATTAATTACATAACCTGCAAGCAATGCGATAAGCACTATTGCGGCAATATTCCTGAAGCGCATGAGTATAATTTTCCCACGGGGTTTCTCACTTCCGGTTCTTTCATTCTGTATGCCGCTGCGTATCCCTTCCCAGATTGAGTTATCATCAGGCGACTCAACATCGAGTTTATTCCTGTTCTCCTTCAGATATTTTTCCAGATCAGTTGACATATATTTTATGTTTTAACTTATTATTTAACAGCATCAGGGCTCTCCTGTACTGTGTTTTGCTGGTTGATTCGCTTATTCCCAGCATTTCAGCTACCTCCCTGTGCTTGTAGTTTTCAAGAGCATGCAGTACAAGCACTGTTCTGCATCCGTCAGGCAGTTCTTTTATCGCTTTATAGACAATTGTGGGATCAACAGAGTCATCCAGTTCAAAATGATCATCGCCGCTTTCAAATTTGTAGTCCTCGATATCCTCAAAATTAATCCTGTTACCGCGTACATGTGAGATACAGTTATTTATCACTATTCTTTTCAGCCAGCTGCCCAGTGCTTTCTCATTATTCAGTTCACTGAGCCTGCCGAAAGCGGTTATGAATGATTCCTGAAGTATATCCTCGGTATCCATCTTATTATTCAATATCCTTATCGCAATATTATACATCGCTTTAGAATACATTTTATAAAGTATAAACTGGGCTTTAATATCGCCATCTATACACTTTTCGATTATCCTGCCTGTATGGTCCCCGGTGTTATCCATAAGCTTTCACTTGAGTGACGTGAATATGTTTAAAAAGTTGTAAAAAGGTAAGGAAAATCTGTCAGACGGTAAACGTTTCCCTGGCACGGTCAAGGGCTGTTCCGGTTCCGAGGATATTCAATATATCACCCTTTCTCAGGTAGGCCTCACCATGAGGGATAAAGAGGTCATTCCCCCTTTTTACCATTATAAGTATGGCATCTTTATGGAATGCAATATCCCTTAATTGCCGGCCGTCCAGTTCAGGTTTTGTTATCATTATTTCTTCAATAGTGAAATTTTCGAAGCTGTCTACCAGTGAATGATAAGTTGTTGGCCTGATAATCAGGTTTTCAATTGTTATAGCTATTACCCTGGTTGCATCAACTGTTTCTATGTCCAGTTCCTTAAGCTTCTTTTCTATACTCAGATTGTTGGCCATTGAAATAATTCTTTCATGGTTAAATTCTTTCCTTAGCATATTACATACCAGGATATTCCTATTTTCTGAACCTGTATCAACAAATACCCAGTTTGAAGGGGCTATCTTAATATTTTTATATGAACCGGGATCAAGGCCATCTGAAAGTACGGATGAAAATCCTTTTGAAAGGAGATCTTTATACCTGCTTCTATCTTTCTCGATTATCACTGAAACCTTTTCATGCATGTTCAGGCGCCGGGCAAGCAACACTCCTTTGCTGCTGCCGCCAACGATTATTGTCCTGTCGGCAGGAGGTTCAATTTTATTATTCAAAAAATTATACAAAAGTGGAGATGCAATGCAGGAGATAATAGCCATTATTATAAATATTGAATTAATACCGGGAGTAATAACTCCAAGCTCAAGGCCTATGGCTGATGCAGCTATAATAAGACTAAGCCTTGTAGAAAGCAGTACTCCACCGGAAAGGGCTTTTCTAAATCCGAATTGTTGTGACCAGAGCAGTGAAGGGAGTACTTTAATGGCGTACATAAGTAATAATATGAATACAAGGATCGGGAAAAGAGAAGCTTCAAATTCTCCAAGGGCATCAGGGTCAAATTTGACCCCTACCATAATAAAGAAGATGGGGATAAAGAATCCATATCCCATTCCATCAAGCTTAACAAGGAGCAGTGAACGTTCTTTATGCAGAAAGGTAGATAAAAGTATACCGCTCAGAAAGGCTCCAAGGAGGATTACTTCAGTGCTGATAAATTGACTTATGACAACAAAGATAAATATCAAAAGGGCAGTCCCCCTGATGCTGAGCTGTGATGCTGCATGTGAGAACTGAAATGATATCTTCTTAAAAAGCCGTAAATGCCTGTAACGATTGCCCACACTGTACATCAGATAAAATACTGCAAAGAGCACAAGTATGAGAAGTATTTCAATTCTGAAACCGTTTTTCAGGACATATGCAGTAAAAGTGAAAAGGATAATACTGAGGATATCTGCAATAGCAGCAGATGTAATTATCATCTGTCCGTACGACCCTGATGTTTCACCCCTGTTTTTCAAAACCGGCAGTATTATTCCTACCGACGTTGTTACCATGATCAGGGCAAAATACCATGTATTGCTTATCCCGATCAGGGAGGTCATGCTTTCTGACCCTGCATATGATATTATCAGGCAAAGGCCGAAATATATTATGGCTATTACAAGAGGATTCCTGAGGAGAATTTTCAGATTAAATTTTCTGCGAGGGAAGGATCCAAGAATATGATCCATATTAATTTCGAGTCCACTGAGGAACATAAGAAAAATAAAACCTGTCAGTGCAAGAAACTCAAGTATTTTTATGCTCAGATCGTCAGCATTGACGAGAATGTATCTCCCTGCAAAATAACCAAGTATAATTTCCAGTACCACCGAAGGAATTCTCCTTAACCTGAGTAAGGATATTAGCATGGGAACAATCCAGGCAAGAGCAATAACAACCAGCAAAGGCCAGTAGTCGAAATTAAGTGATATGCTCAGGAATCTCGTCATTCATTGATCTTTAGTAAGTAATATACTAAATTTACATGAACTGAAATATGTATTTTTAATTTATTGTTTGTAGAACATATAAGAAAAGCTATCCATCATAATTACTTTTAATATGTTTGTTTTTAAATAATAAAACCATGGCAGTTATGAAAAAGACCCTATTTGTTTTATTTGTGATGCTACCGGTAGTTCTGGCCGGGCAGAAGAAGCCACTCGACCATTCGGTGTATGACGAATGGAAAAATTTGAGCAGTACACAGATAACTGATGAAGGCAACTATATCAGTTATGAGATAAATCCACAGCAGGGTGATGGTGTGCTGTACCTGTACGACAGGAAAAACGCTGACAAAGAATCTTTTGAGAGGGGTAACGGTGCTTCCTTCTCTCCGGGAAACAATTATTTTGTTTATCTCATAAAACCAAAATACAGCGAGACAAGGCAGGCAAAAAAGGATAAGAAAAAACCTGATGAAATGCCAAAGAATGACCTGGGGATCAAAATGCTCGGTGAGGGTGAAGCAAAGGTGATTGAAAGGGTAAAATCTTTTAAACTGCCTGAGGATGAAGGGAACTGGATGGCATATCTGAAAGAAAAGCCTTTACCTGAAAAGAAAGAAAAAGATGAGGAAAAGGCAGAAGAGGAAGAGAAAGAAGAGCCAGAAGCTCCGGGAAGAAGCCGGCGCGGAGGAAGGAATAACGGAGCTGAAGGAACTGAGCTGGTTATTCTGAATCCTGTTAAGGGAATAGAGCATAGCTTTAATGATGTTATTGATTATGCAGTTTCCGGTACGGGAACAGTGATTTCATATGTACAGGTAAAAACTGATACAAGTAAGGTGGAGAACTACACTGTATCGGTTTTTGATACCGGTTCGGAAGAAAGCAAGGAAATATTCAACGGGGATGGTAAATTGAAAAGCCTGACATCCTATAAAGACGGAAGCACTGTGGCTTTCATTTATACATCTGACACATCTGAAGTAAAGGTATATGATCTTTACCTCTGGCATGGGACTAAATGTGCCAAAATCGTGGATGTTGAAACTGAAGGAATGCCCGAAGGATGGTCGGTCAGTGAAAACGGCAGGCTTTCATTTTCGGATTCGGGTGAAAGACTGTTTTTCGGAACTGCTGAAAAACCGGTTGAAGAACCTGAAGATACCCTGCTGGCAGATGAAAAGTATGAACTGGATATCTGGAGCTGGCACGATCCCCTGCTTCAGCCACAGCAAAAAGAACAATTACAATCAGAAAAGAACAGGACTTATGAGGCAATTTATCATATTGACCACGGGGGAATGGTTCAACTGGCTACAGAAGATATACCAACTGTCAGGTTCTTTTTAAAGAGGGATGGCGACCGTGTAATAGGAATATCGAACCTTAAGTACCGTAAGCTTACCTCATGGGATGCCAACAGGTACACCGACTATTATCTTGTTGATATCAATACAGGTGAAAGTAAACTCATACTTGAAGGTGCTCCATCATCTGTTGAATTTTCACCTTCCGGTGAAAATATGCTGTACTGGTGTATTAAAAGTAAGAGCTGGAAATCCAGGAAGACAAAAGGCGGTGAGGTAACTGACCTTACAGCAGATCTTGATGTGATGTTTCATGATGAACTTCATGATACTCCAAGTGAACCAAGACCCTATGGAATAGTAGATAAATGGATTGAAGGTGAAAAGTACGTGCTAGTTTACGATAGATATGATATATGGAAATTTGATGTGAATGGTGAAGGGAAGCCTGTTATGATAACCAATGGTTACGGAAGGAAGAATAATATCAACTTCAGGTATACAGACCTTACAGCAAGGGGAGGATACAGAGGTTTTGGCAGGGGTAATGATGATAAGGAATATCTCGAATCTAAGGAGACTATATACCTTACTGCCTTTAATGAAAAAAACAAGGATAACGGCCTGTTTAAAACAAGGATTAATAGGACTGATAATCCTGAGAAGATAATAATGCAAGCATGTTCTTTCAGGTCGTTCACAAAGGCGGAGGAAAGTGATGTTATTATCTTCCAGAGAGAAACCTTCGAGGAATATCCTGAATTATATGTAAGTGACCTGAAATTTGAAGACCCGGTAAAGATTTCAGAAACAAACCCCCAGAAAGAGGAGTATATCTGGGGTACATCGGAGCTGGTGGAATGGACTTCATTTGATGGTCAGAAATTACAGGGGATACTGTATAAACCGGAAAATTTCGATTCTTCAGAGAAATATCCGATGATAGTATATTTCTATGAACGCAGTTCCGACGGTCTGTACAGGCATTATACTCCTTCACCCAGTGCTTCCACTATTAACAGGATTTATGCTGTGAGTAACGGATATTTATTGTTTGTGCCGGATATACCGTATGTAGAAGGTTATCCCGGTCAGAGTTGCTATAATGCAGTTGTCAGTGGTACATATGCGCTGCTGGATAGGTATGATTTTATTGACAGGACAAAACTGGGACTCGACGGCCAGAGCTGGGGTGGCTACCAGATAGCTTACCTTATAACCCAGACCGATCTGTATGCCTGTGCTTTTTCAGGTGCACCAGTAAGCAATATGACCAGTGCCTATGGTGGTATACGCTGGGGTACGGGGATGAGCAGGATGTTCCAGTATGAGCAGACCCAGAGCCGTATCGGAGGCACATTATGGGAAAAACCAATACATTATATTGAAAATTCACCGATATTCTTTGTACCCAAGATCAATACTCCTGTGCTGATAATGCATAATGATGACGATGGTGCCGTGCCATGGTACCAGGGTATAGAGTTTTTTGTAGGCCTCCGGAGGCTTGAGAAACCGGCATGGATGCTGAGCTATAATGGAGAAGAGCATAACCTCAGGGAAAGGCCAAACAGGAAGGATCTGTCAATAAGGAAAATGCAGTTTTTTGATCATTACCTTAAGGATGCACCGATACCGTACTGGATGAAGGAAGGTATTTCACAGAAAGAGAAAGGGAAAAAAGACGGTTATGAGTTGATGAAATAATCGGTAGAAACGCCCTGATTGGGTGTCTCTACCATTTTTTACTGTTCCTGCTTTTTGATTTTGATCGGTAATTGCCATAGCCGGGGGCGGAGGTTTTCTTACTGTCCCCGGAATTTTTTTGTTTACCATTCTTTATCTGCACAACAACAGGCTGGTCTTCATAAATTGCCCTGTCGAATGCATTTAACAGCTTTTGATCATAGTCGCGGTCGATTTCGAAAAATGAAAAATTGCGTTGTACATCAATTTTTCCTATTGCAATGTCCCTTTTTCTCATGGCCTCATTTACCAGTGCAATAAGGTTAGAAGGATTCATGCCTCCTTTCGAACCGATATTTATATAAATATTGGTATAATTTGTTTTCCCGTTGCGCTTTTTCTTCTCGTCACGGCCTTTTTCCGGTATGATATTCAAATCCGGGGCATCTTTGTAATACTCGAGGAAGCGGTTAAACTCAACCGAGACAAAATGTTTGATCAGTTCTTCCCTTTCGAGCCATTCAAGCTTTTTATAGATATCTGGCATAAACGACTCTATTTTGGATTCATCCACTTCAACGTTTTCCACCTTATCAATAAGGTTAAAAAGGCGTTTTTCACATATTTCCCTGCCTCCGGGAATCATTTTATGTAAGAATTTCTTTCCTATCAGATTTTCCAGTTCTTTTATCCGTCTTCCTTCACGTGAGTGAGTAATACTGATTGAGATACCTGACTTCCCTGCCCGGCCTGTTCGGCCGCTCCTGTGCAGGTAGACTTCAGGATCATCGGGGAGATTGTAGTTTATTATATGTGTAAGCTCGTTAATATCAATACCCCTGGCTGCTACGTCAGTGGCGATCAGCAGTTGCAGTGTTTTGTTCCGGAAACGCTGCATGACATGATCACGCTGTGCCTGCGACAGTTCACCATGCAGGGCATCTGCATTATACCCGTCCTGTATCAGTTGGTCAGCAACATCTTTTGTTTCATTCCTTGTCCTGCAGAATACTATCCCGTATATCCTGGGATTGATATCAGCAATTCTTTTCAGAGCAGCATAACGATCGGCAGCTTTAACAACATAATAGTGATGTTCAACATTTTCAGCTCCAGTATTCTTTTTCCCTGCAGTTATTTCCAGAGGCTTCTTCATGTAGTTTTCAGCAATGCGCCTGACATCAGCCGGCATGGTGGCTGAAAAAAGAAGTGTTTGTTTATCATCCGGCGTGGACTCAAGAATTGCATTAAGATCTTCCTTGAAACCCATATTCAGCATCTCATCTGCTTCATCAAGTATAAGCCATGAGATATTGTTTATTTTTAAAATGTGTCTTCGTATCAGGTCAAGTGTCCTTCCTGGTGTTCCAACGACAATATGAGCACCCTTTTTGAGGGATTGTATCTGGGGTGCAATATTTGCACCTCCGTAAACTGCCAGGACAGATAGTCCCCTGGTGAAGCTTGCAAAACTGTTTATGTCTTCTGTTATTTGCATGCAAAGCTCACGGGTAGGGCATAATATCAATGACTGAACTGATCTGTCATCAATGTTTATATTTTGAATCAGTGGGAGGCCAAAACCTGCCGTTTTTCCTGTTCCTGTCTGGGCCAGGCCTATTATGTCCCTGGATGAGTTCAGTATTGCCGGTATTATTTTTTCCTGGATAGGAGTGGGTTTTTCAAAACCCAGTCTGGTGACAGCCCTTAATAATTCATTATTAAGACCTGTTTCATTAAATATGTTCATAAATGTAAATTGGGGTGCAAAGGTAGTCTAATAATTCTATTTTCTGTTATATAATGTGGTATTTAAAATATTTACAGACTTCCTGGGGAAGAAACCATCAATAAATGACTTATGTTCTATATCAGGTTTTATCATCGTAAAAAAAATATTATTTTTCAGGTTTTAAAATTTATGGAATCTACCATTTGTCCAAATTATAAGGAATGTGCTTTAGTCAATAACAAACTGGCTCTGGATGAGCACATTTATAAGTATTACATTGATAATTACTGTTGTTGCAGGGAGGGATCATGGTCAGATTGCACGAGATTCAGGGCAAAAGAAGAACTTAACTTTTGTCCTGATTTTGTATTACCTGATACTGTAATGACAGCTGATGAAATAACAGACAGGTTTGATAAGGAAATTAATTAATAACTAATAAATAAGATTATGGCTACACTTGAAATTGAAGGAAGGGTATTTGAAGTTGATGGAGATGGTTTTCTCCAGCAACCTGATTTATGGGATGAAGATGTGGCAAGATTAATAGCAAAAAGCGATGGAATTGAAGAATTGAATGATAAGCACTGGGCGGTAATCAGGGTTATCAGACAGAACTATGAGAAAAAGGGAATGGCACCCATGATAAGGGTATTATGTAAGGAAGCAGGAGTGAAACTGCGTGAGGTGTATGAATTATTCCCCCTGGGACCTGCCCGTGGTGCCTGCCGTGTAGCCGGACTGCCAAAACCTGATGGTTGTGTTTAATTAAAATAATAATATGCACTGGTATAGTATTCTCAGCCTGGTGGCACTGGTAATTTGCCTGGTTGCGTGTTCATATCATTTTATTCGCCTTGTAAGGTATGGCGCCCCAACAGATTTCTCTCAAAAGCTGGGGAATACCGGTACAGCCATAAAATATTCGTTTACCGGGGCAATGAAACCCTCGAAGAAAGAATCTGCATACCTGCACCTGCCCACCTACAGTGCAGGAATAATTTACCACACCGGAACCTTCCTGGCGATAATTATTTTTTTCCTGCAGTTGAGCGGGATTAAATTTCCGGTTGCACTGGAGTATGTTTTTTCTGTTGTGTTAATAATTTCGGCAGCATCAGGTACAGGAATACTGATCAAGCGGATTCTGATCAGAAAGCTACGCAGTCTTTCATGTGCTGATGATTATTTTTCAAATATACTGGTCACCATATTCCAGTTTATGACAGTATTTTTATTGATTGGCGATATTTACCAGGCTGCATATTATATTGCAGTGACATTATTACTTATCTATGTGCCTGTTGGTAAACTGAGACACCTGATATATTTTTTCGCAGCAAGATATCAGCTGGGTTATTTTTATGGGTGGAGAGGTTCATGGCCTCCTTCAAAAAATTACTAATGCAGATGATGATAAACGGGAATAAACAAAAAGCACTTGCTATACTCAGCAGGGGAGACGGGAAATTGAAGACCCATCTGAACAGCTGCGTAAGATGCGGACTTTGTGCTGACAGCTGCATATTCTACCTGGCAACAGGAGAAGAAAGATATATTCCGGCACGAAAGGTTGATCTTGTATCTTCAGTATACAGAAGGTATAATACACTTGCGGGGAAGTTAATACCGGGTCTGGTAAAAGCCCGTGAACTGGATGAGGCGACGGTCACAGAGATGGTGGATCTGCTATACGGAGCATGTACAATGTGCGGAAGATGTACCGCACACTGCTCAATTGGTGTGGATATATCATACCTGGTAAGCGTTGGCAGGTCAATGCTGGCGGAAATGGGGATGGTGCCTTCAACTTTACAGTCGACCGTCGATGCAGCTATCAAAACCGGTAATAATATGGGTATACCTGTTGATGAACTGGTTGATACCCTTGAATGGCTGGAGGAAGACCTGCAGGATGACCTGGGTGATCTGTCGGCCGTTATACCTGTTAATAAATCAAATGTCAGCATATTATACACTCTCAATCCGCGCGAGCCGAAATTCTTCCCCCTCTCTATTTCAGCCATGGCTAAAATATTTTATGCTGCAGGTGAAAGCTGGACATTATCTACAAAAATGTACGATGTTACAAATTATGCCTATTATTCAGGCAATATTGATGAAGCAAGGGAGATTGCACGGCGTTTACGTGATGAAATGTTTGAGTTAAATGCAAGAACCTGTGTGCTTGCAGAATGCGGGCATGGTTCAAGGTCGTTCAGGTGGGAAGGCCCTAATTACCTTGAAAGCAGTTATTCATTTGAAACCATCACATCGGTTGAACTCATCAGCCGCTATTTGCATGAAGGAAGGATCAGGCTGGATAAGTTGCGTAACAAAGAACGTGTAACACTTCATGATCCATGTAACCTTGTGCGCAGCGGGGGAATATTTGAAGAACAACGGTACATCCTTGAGAATGCTGTAAGTGACTTTGTGGAAATGGACCCTTACGGTTATGATAATTATTGCTGTGGCGGAGGTGGCGGTCAGCTGGCAATGAGTGAATATGGTGACCGAAGGCTGAAGGCGGGTGAACTGAAAGTAAAACAAATAAAAAATACAGGGGCTGTTACAGTGGTAACCCCCTGCCATAATTGCGTCGATCAATTAATGCAGCTTAATCAGGTTTACAAAATGAACGTTAAAATAAAAACCCTGGCAGAAATTGTGGCAGATGCACTGGTATTGTAATAAGTAATTTTCTGAAACCTTATACCCAATTAACTCTAAGCCTTATGAGTAAATTAATCTACCTTGATAATTCAGCAACAAGTTTCCCCAAACCTGATATTGTATATGAATTCATGTGTGATTTCTACCGTGAACATGGTGTGAATCCCGGACGCTCGGGTTTTGATGCAGCAATTGAAACCGGCGAGGTGGTTTTCAATACCCGTAAATTACTGACTGAAATGTTCAATGGCGAAGATCCTAACAGGTTGACATTCAGCTATAATGCTACTGATTCACTTAACCTTATCCTGTGTGGACTGATAAACAAAGGCGATCATGTTATTACTACCAACCTGGAACATAATTCAGTTCTCAGGCCATTATATCATTTGATGATTGAAGGTGTTGCTGAAGTGACTCATGTACCATTTGATGAAAACGGGTATATAGATCCTGATGATATAAAAAAGGAAATACGAAAAAATACCGGTGCTGTGGTCGTTAATCATAGTTCGAATGTGATTGGCACTATCCAGCCATTAAAGGAAATAGGACAGTTATGCAGGAAAGAAGGAATACTGTTTATTGTTGATGGCAGTCAGAGCGCAGGTGCAGTACCTGTTGATATAGAGGCTATGTTTATTGATGCGTTTGCGTTTACCGGGCATAAATGTCTTCTTGGACCTACAGGCATAGGTGGTTCATATGTAAGATCCGGGGTAGAACCAAAACATACAAGATATGGAGGTACGGGAGTCAGATCTGCCGTAAAAACACATTTATTTGAATTTCCATACCGGTTTGAGACGGGTACCCTGAACCTTGTAGGGGTAGCAGGTCTGAAAGCAGGCGTTGAATGGGTGAAGGGGCAGGGAATGCAAAATATACATAACAGGGAAATGGCTCTATACAGGAAGCTGCGCGATGGTTTGTCAGGAATAGAGAATGTTATCCTGTATTGCCAGGATGGAAATGAAAACCGGAATCCCGTCGTAAGTTTCAATGTTGAAGGATTTGAAGCAGGGGATGTGGGCACCATGCTAGATGTTGATTACGGAATTGCCTGCAGGACAGGTTTGCATTGTGCACCACTCGTTCATGAACAATTGGGTACAGATAAAATACATGGATCGGTGAGATTCAGTATCGGGCCTTTTAATACGGAAGAGCATATAAAATCAGCAATTGAAGCAGTCAGAGAGATATCGTCAATCAGGAAATAGTTATTTTTGATGCACAAAGCAACATTAATATGAATTATATCGATATTATTATTCTTGCCGTCGTTGCCTGGGCCCTGTTCAGGGGATTTAAAAACGGACTGTTTGTTGAAATGGCGTCTATTGCTGCACTCGTCCTTGGCATATGGGGTTCTATAAGGTTTTCCTGGTTCACACAGAACAAGCTGGTAGAATATTTCGATATGCAGGGACAATACCTTGGACTGGTAGCCTTTATAATTACATTTATAGTAATAGTGGTATTGATACATTTCCTTGCCCGGGCCATGGATAAACTGATGAAAGCTGTTGCACTTGGTTTTGTGGTGCGTATACTGGGGATGGTGTTTGCAGTTTTAAAAACAGCACTTATCCTCAGTATAATTTTCGTGGTGCTTAATACCATTAACCAGAAAGCAAAGTTCCTGCCGGAAGAAAAAATTGCAGAATCGAAGTTATATAACCCAATAGCTGATTTCGCACCTCTGCTTTTCCCTATAATTGAAGGAGGCGATTTAAGAAAAAGCTTTGAAAATCTCAGGCAGCGACGTGATGAGAAAAAACCGGAGAAGACTATAATATAATTGTCGAATTATTGAACCATTATTATCTTCTCAACTCATTCTCAACTCATTCTCAACTCATTCTCAACTCATTCTCAACTATATTTTTTATTATCTTTGCATTTTCATTAAATAAATAACCTTTCAATGAATTTTGTTGATGAGCTACGCTGGAGGGGGATGCTGCATGATATTACTCCCGGAACTGAGGAATACCTGAAAAAAGACAGGATTGCAGGATATATCGGATTTGACCCAACAGCTGATTCCTTGCATATAGGACACCTTGTTCAGGTAATGCTTCTCAAGCATTTTCAGAGGGAAGGTAATACACCGATAGCTCTTGTGGGGGGCGCTACAGGGATGATAGGTGATCCATCGGGCAAAAACCAGGAACGCAATCTGATGAGCGAAGAAACACTGAGAGCATACCAGGAAATTCTTAAAAAGCAGCTGTCCAAATTTCTTGATTTTGAGTCGGATATACCCAACAGGGCTATAATGGTGAATAATTACGACTGGATGAAGGATTATACTTTCCTCGGATTTATAAGGGATATAGGAAAGCATATAACCGTTAATTACATGATGTCTAAAGACTCAGTGAAAAAACGGCTGGGTAGTGATTCAAAGCAAGGTATGTCATTCACTGAATTTTCATACCAGCTGGTGCAGGGATATGATTTCCTGAACCTTTACAGGGAATATGGGTGTAAACTCCAGATGGGCGGATCTGACCAGTGGGGTAATATTGTTACCGGTACAGAACTTATAAGGAGGAAAGAAGGGGGAGAGGCTTTTGCACTAACATGCCCTCTGATAACCAAGTCTGATGGAACGAAGTTTGGTAAAACAGAATCAGGCAATGTATGGCTCGATCCGGAAAAAACCTCACCTTACGAGTTCTACCAGTTCTGGCTTAATGTTTCAGATGAGGATGCCGCCAGCTATATTAAAATATTCACAGTACTGGGGAAAGAGGAGATAGAGACTCTTATTGAAGAACATAATAAGGCTCCTCATGTGAGAATGCTGCAGAGGAAGCTTGCTTCAGAAATGACCGTGATGGTGCATTCACAGGAAGACCTGGATGCCTCACTTGAAGCATCTGAGATATTGTTTGGCAAGGGAACTACCGATACATTGCACAGGATGAATGAAAATACATTCCTGTCAGTCTTTGGTGGCGTACCTACTTTTGACCTGCATAGTGACTTATTACGAAAGAAAATCAGTATAGTTGATCTGTGTACTGTGCATACAAAAATATTTTCTTCGAAAGGTGAGATGAAAAGGCTGATCCAGGGTGGGGGACTGTCGGTTAACAAAGATAAGGTCAGTGATACAGATGCAATGATAGATGATTCTTACCTGCTCAATGATAAGTATATATTGATCCAGAAAGGGAAGAAGAATTATTTTGTAATAAGGGTAGTGTAGATCTGTTTTGCGGTTATTGACTCAGGTTGTTCGGTTTCATATCCACGCTTATTGGAGAAGGAGCCCCTAGTAAAAATTAGCAGCCAGGATTGATACATCATCAAAGAGGTTGGGATTATCATCCGGTATCCCCAGTTCTTTAATTAGTGCACTGATGTTTTTATCAACTGTATCCTTGTTGGCTATATGTTTTTCTATAGGTTTTGTTCCTATATCTTTACCCTTATCATCTTTTATTTCTGAAAGGCCGTCAGTAAAGCAAAAAATCTTTGAAGGATGCTTTATACTGATAATGGTATTTTCGATAGCTGGCATTTCATCAAGCATACCTATACCTACATTCCTGGAGATAAGGTATTGTACTGAGCCGTTGGCAGTATCATAGAGAACGGGAGCATTATGGGCAGCATTGATATACTCTATTTCTTTTGTCTCATGATTATAGCGAGCGACAAAGAATGTAATAAATTTTTCCCCGGAGGCATTGGTTACAACTACTTCATTCAATTTACGGATCAGTTTTACAAGGTCCATGTCGGCAGTGAAAAGTGCCCTTAATGTTGCCTGGAAATTTGACATCAGGAGGGCTGCGGAGATACCCTTGCCCGAGACATCAGCTATACATAATCCTGTAATATTGTCTGTCAACCTGATACAGTCATAATAATCACCTCCTATTTCAAAGTGAGGGTGATAATATCCGTAAACATATATTTTATCATTACGTGGAAGTGAATCATTATCAGGAATGAGCAGGGTCTGCATGCGGGCTGCCAGTTCAAGCTCTTTCTTTATCGCCTCCTGCCTGAGACTCTCCTTGAAGAGCTTAATATTCTCAATGGCCACAATTATGATATTTGAGATGGTCTGCATAAAGTGGAGGTGTTTGAGCACAGGGCTCATCCCCTCAGCCTCTTCTTCAATATCCCCGATAAACACATAGGAAATTGGTTTATTATTATTAAATACGGGAAATATTATATCAACATTTGGAATACCAAAATCATCCGATACCGACACTTTCTTTGTTTCTTTGATTTCTGAAAGTTGTGTTTCGGGATTAATATTTTCTTCCATTTTTTCAGGAAAGCCTGCATTCAGGAGGCATATCCACTTGTTCTTTTCCTTGAAAAGAATAAATATCTTACCAATATTGAGTTCCTCCCGTAGTATAGATTCATACTTCCCCAGCAATTCCTCGGGCGAAAGGTTTGCATTTATTGACATGGTAATATCCAGAAGGGAATCCAGCTTGTACCTGGACATCTGCAGTCTGTTCCTGGAAGATTTACGGGCCATAATACGTGTTATTCTTTTACTCTTTCCACATAGGATTTATCCCTTGTGTCAACTTTGATTTTTTCACCTGTGTTGATAAAAAGCGGCACCATAACAGTACTGCCTGTTTCAATTGTTGCCGGCTTAAGGGTGTTGGTAGCAGTGTCACCTTTAACCCCGGGCTCGGTATAAGTTATCTCCATTACCACGAACTGTGGTAATTCAACCGAGAGTATATTTTCTGTATCAGCATGTACAATAACCTCCACTTCCTGTCCTCCCTTAAGAAGATCAGAGTTTTCGATCATGTTCTCGTTAACGGTAATCTGTTCAAAGGTCTGTGTGTGCATAAAAACAAATCCCAGCTCGTCTTTATAAAGATACTGGTATGGTCTTCTTTCCACCCTTGCTTCATTAACCTTTGATCCGGCAGGGAAGGTGTTCTCAATAACTTTGCCGCTGGTAACACTTTTTAATTTTGTTCTCACGAATGCTGCCCCCTTACCGGGTTTCACATGTTGAAACTGTACTATTGTAAAAAGGTCATTATTGAATTCAATAACCATTCCATTCCTGAAATCCGCAGTACTTGCCATATATAATTAAATTACTGTTATCTGTATGAAAAAGAATTATACGGGTCTCTACTTATTTGTGACAATCAAACTACTTTACAAATATATCAATTAGAAATTAAGTCTTAAAGAAATGATAACAGCAGGAGCTATAATTATTTATTACTGCCCAGTATGTTCTTTCTTGGTATTGTTGCGATAAAGTCTTTCAGGTAAAAAGGTTCGAAATATGCAACATCCTCGAAATCCTTGTTATTGAAAGCTTCGAGGACAGGTTTGCACATATATTCAGATGATATGCGGAATGATTCGTCAAAAAAGGCTGAAGGGTGGTTGACTATATTCCTGCATTTTGAAGCGCCGTCACCAAAAAAGAGCATTGTCCCCCTGTCGAGGAGGTTTGCAAACGAGTTTTTCGTTATTATTTCAGCGTTGATACTTTCTATTTCATCACCTTTCTTATCATAAACGGCAGTATACACTTCCATCCGTCGGGCATCGATCATAGGGCAGTAATAATCATATTCGCCAGTTGTCCTGCCCCCGTGATACATCAGCTTGGTGGTGGACACTGCTATCAGTGGTATTCCTGCGGCATAGGCTATTCCCTTGGCTGCTGAAACGCCTATTCTGAGTCCTGTATATGATCCCGGTCCTTTACTCACAGCCACAGCATCCAGACTTGCTGCTTTTACCCCTGCCCTTTTGAGAATGTCTTCAATAAATACAGTAAGTAACGAAGCATGTGATTTTTCTTCAGAGCTTTCTTTCTTATCTATAAGATCACAATTATGGCATAATGATACTGAACAGATTTTTGTTGCCGTTTCGATACAGAGAATCATACTGTTGATCATTTTTCGATTTCAAACAGTTTCTCCCTGGTAAGTATCTCGATAAGCGTGCTGTCAGCAAGCTTCTTACTTATTGCACTGTAAGGAGCGCTTATCACGTCTGTATTTTCATCTATACCCGATACTATTTCTATATAATTATTATCCTGTATACCTGTCTTTACTTCCCTGGCCAGGGCATATGTTCCGTCTGATGCAAATACAATAGTCTTTTCCTCCTCATCAGCCAGTGTTACAGCCACCTCTGTAGAGTCAATTCTTGTTGTTACAGACTGTATGGGAACGGTTATAATATCATGCTTTGTTTCGGTCTGTATATCAACCGTGGTTGACATACCCGGCCTGAAAGGGTTATTGCCTGACTGACCCATCAGGTTGCTGTAGCTTGCGGGCAGAATAAATATCTTAACATCAAAAGTTGTTACCTGGTCGGCTGATACACCCGTTGTTTTGGCCGAGTTGGCAATTTCAGTAACAATGCCTTTAAAAGTATGGTCAAGGTATGCATCAACTTCAATTAATGCAGTATCATTAAGCTTGACTTTTATAATATCGTTTTCATTCACTTCCACCTGGGCTTCCATCCTTGTGAGATCAGCTATTCTCAGCACCTCGGTACCGGTCATCATTTCTGTCCCTACCACTCTTTCTCCCTGTTCCACCAGCAGTGATGAGATTGTTCCTGACATGGGAGCGTAAACGGTGGTTTTAACGAGTGCTTCATTGGCTTCGCTCAGTGATGCATCTGCACTCTTCACTGAGAATTCTGCTGCGTCCACCTCGGCCTGGGCTACTTTATATGATGCTTCTGCCTGTTCATATTCGGATTCTGATATTGTTGCTTCTTCGTAAAGCTGTTTGCTTCTTTCAAAGGCCAGTTCTGCCTGTATGAACTGTGCCTTGGCCTGCGACAGTCTTGCCTTTGCTGATTCAAGTGCTGCCTGGGTCCTGTCTTTCATTGAGATATAAGTGTCGGGTTTAATTTTGAACAGCAGGTCGCCCTTTTTCACATAATCACCTTCCTGTACATTGAGCAGGACGATTTCACCCGAAACATCAGGACTTATTTTAACTTCTTTTTCAGGTTGTATTTTCCCATTGGCAGTTATCATTTCAACAATAGTCCTTCTCTCTGCTTTTTCAACGGCAACTTTTACCATTAGTTCTTTACCGAACCATCCCTGTTTCTTACCTATAATGGCAACGACGATAAGCAATACTACTACAATAGCCAGTATCTTTAAAAGATTATTCGATTTCATATTATGCTGAGTTAAGTTTTTCTTTATAAAGTATTTTAATATTAAAGGGTTCAATTAAGCTTAAGCGGTAAACCTCTATAAAAGTCGAGCACCTTTATTTTAAAAATATATTCGTACTTCGATTGTGCAAGTTCTGACTCGGTATTCAGTAACTGGGCTTTAGCTGTGTTATACTCCACAGGAGTAACCATTCCCACATTAAATCTCTGTTCAGTATACCTGAATGATTCCTGCATCGACTCTACGGCTTTCTGACTTGCAATATATGACTTCAGACTCGCCTGGGCATCGGCATATGCCTGTTGTATATTCTTGTATAATTGTTTCCTGGTATTTTCAAGGCTGTACTGGCTGTTCTGAATACTTATTTTTGAATTACTGATACTTGTATTTACCTGCCATCCGTTAAAAACAGGTATGCTGAGCGTAAGGCCTATACCATAGTTAATATTGTCATTTAACTGGTCGGCGAAAGGATATTCCCCGTACAGTATGCCTTCCACAGGGTCAATACCCAGGATTTTCTGCCTTATGGAAGAGTAACCTGTGCTGAAAGTGGTATTAAGGTTCAGGCGCGGACTCCTACCACCTTTTGCTATCTTAAGGTCGTACTCGGCACTTTTAAGCCTTAATTCAGCACTTTTAACCTCGGGTCTTATTTGCTTTGCCGTATTATAAATATCATTTACGTTCTCTGTAATTATTCCTGTTTCAGTGATAACAATCTCAGGGACAATAATCTCAAAGCCTGCAACTGAATCCAGCTCAAGCAACTGCACAATATTGAGATATGACAGGTCAAGCTGGTTTTCCATATTGATAAGCTGTAGCTCTTCAAGGGCTGCCTGTGCCTGTATTTCAAGGAGGTTACCACGGGGCAGACTTCCTGCTTCAACCATCTTACGTGTTTTTTCTATCTGTTCCCTTGTCGTTTGCAGCTGGTTTCCTGTAACCGCTACCAGTTCCTTGTTCAGCAGTATCTGGAGGTATGCAAGGGCAACATTAAGGGAAATATCGTCTTTAATATTTTGCAGGTCCTGGAAACTGGCATCAACATTATACCTGTTTCTTACAATGGTGTTATAGCTCTGCAGTCCGCTGAAAAGTGTTACACCTGAGCTTGCATAAAACTGGTTTGATCTTACATTTTCCTCTTCTGTAAACTGGTAGGTGGTTTCGTCAAGTGCCCTCCCAAACGACCAGTTATTGGTAGCCGTCCCGTTAAGCGAAGGAAGCAGATCAAGCTTTGATTGCTCCAATGTATTTTCCTGCAGTTTTGTTTGCAGTTCCTGCTGCTTGATTATAATGTTATTATCAACTGCATGATTAATGCATTCTTCAAGCGTCCAATACCTATCCTGGCCGGTAAGATTCAAAATGGTACCGGAAATAATTAGAATTAATAATGCAATTTTTCTCATTCCAAAAATGTAAATGGTTTGCGATTAAAGCCACTAAGATAATTATTATACTTAATTGCAGGATAATTTTTCCATTTTCATTTGTTAAAGGACATAAATTGCCACGAGATATGTAAATATTGAATTCTCAATTGCGTATATTTGTACTTCGTACGAAAAAATCAGATATATGACTACAAAAAAATTAAAACTTGATCCTGGTGTAATGTTTGGTGATGAAGTAAAAAAATTACTGGATTACGCCAATGATAATAATTTTGCCCTGCCGGCTGTTAATGTAGTGGGAAGCAACTCGGTGAACGCCGTGCTTGAGACAGCCCGTGATGTAAATTCACCGGTTATAATACAATTTTCAAACGGAGGTGCCCATTTCTTTGCAGGAAAAGGCCTTAGCTCGGAAGAACAAATGGGAGCCATTGCCGGGGCTATATCAGGGGCACTGCACGTACATAATGTAGCTGAATATTATGATGTTCCCGTTATTTTACACACCGATCATGCTGCCAGAAAATTGTTGCCATGGATAGATGCCCTGCTCGATGCAGGTGAGGAATTTTTTGAGATGAATGAAAAACCCCTGTTCAGTTCACATATGCTTGACCTGTCAGAAGAACCAATTGAGGAGAATATTGCTACCTGCAAGGAGTATCTTGAACGAATGGACAGGATTGGGATGACCCTTGAAATAGAACTGGGAGTAACTGGTGGTGAAGAAGATGGTGTTGATCATGCAGGTATCGACAGTTCACGCCTCTACACACAACCTGAAGAGGTGGCCTATGCATATAAGGAACTGTCGGCAATAAGTAAGAACTTTACGATAGCAGCGGCATTTGGCAATGTGCATGGTGTATATAAGCCGGGGAATGTTGAATTAAAACCGATTATACTGAAGAACAGCCAGGAATATATAAAGAAACAATTTGGTACAGGTGATAAACCTGTGAATTTTGTTTTCCACGGAGGCTCGGGATCAGAAAAACACCTGATAAAGGAGGCGATAGAATACGGTGCGGTAAAAATGAATATTGATACCGATATGCAGTGGGCATTCTGGCTTGGAGTAAAAGAGTATGCCGATGAAAAAAGAGACTACCTCCAGTCGCAGATAGGTAATCCTGAAGGTGAAGATAAGCCAAATAAGAAATTCTATGATCCCAGGGTATGGCTCAGAAAGGGCGAGCTGACATTCGTGGAGCGCCTGAAAGAAGCATTTGATGACCTGAATGCTACCGGCATCTTATAAGTTATAAATATATAATTGAAAGACAGTCAGGTTGTTATGATCTGGCTGTTTTGTTTTTGTTAATAAGTATTCTCCGCTACGGAGACTTAAAGCCGTTAAAATCATAATTTTATAACGGTTTATCATAAGAACCCGTATTGAGACGACTTAAGATAAAAGAGGAAAAACTAAAGAGAAGCAATCGCCTCACCATAATGTTAAATAACCGTGAGATGAGGGCTTTGAATATTTATTGTCAGCGGTACAGGGTAAAGAACAGGTCGAGGTTCCTGCGTGAAACTGTTATGATGACTATTGTTCAGAGGTTCAATGACCAGATGCCTACTCTGTGGGAAGATAGCGAGCCGGATCTGTTTTCACCTGATATAAGATCCACTGATCTCAAATAAAGAAGATGAATTAACCCATTTGCCATCTCCGGTAATGCCGGTAAAAACAGTGATATAACTTCCATAGGCCAGGTTACCGTTATATGATAGTGTCCCATCTGCAGGTTTTGAAAGTGGTATATATGACAGGGTCCTTTCCAGTGATGGGATATCTGCAAAGGGGGGTATGCTTGTTACAAGTTCTCCGGTAAGAGCAGGGCCGGGGATGTCAAGTGACAGGATACGTGACCCTTCCGGAAGGTCAAGACCTGCCATGTCACCATTTACAGAGATAAAATTAACCACTCCGGCAAAAATTTGGTTGCCATGAATATAGATTGAGTTGATGATATCAATTCTTTTAAAACGATCCGGAGGCAGTTCCAGGAACCGGCTGAACCTGAGGAGAGGAATACCATCGATAAGGATCAATGGGTCATAAATTTTTGGGAAAGGAGTATCACTGATCACTCTCATTGAAAAGTCATCCCCCTCCCTTTTTACCATAACAAATGGCACAACTTCAAATATTACCTCCCTCATATCCGGTAGCTTGATATAGTCATCAATATATATTACGTGGTCAGGGTTTCCGTAGAACATACCCTTATCTGTGGATTTTCGTTCACCGGCAACAACGATATTTACAGAGGTGTCGCGATAGATATTCTCAAGCCGGCTGTCAATAATCAGATCGTTTACGTATATTTTTTCTGCATCTCTAAGATAGATATTTCCTGGTGGAAGTCCGGAAAGGCGCGGGTCAAATTCAGGACTTACCGAAATACTCATTTCTTTAGTTGGTCTGATGGTATGTGAAAGAAGCAGGTCCTTTGATCCTTCTCTGCCGGGCATGGCAAAATGGAACCTGCCGTCAGAAAATGTGCGGGTTGTAATAAAGAGATTATCGTTAAGGCCGGTAAGCGATAGTTTGTGAACACTGACCGGTGTACCATTGCCAAGGGTTACCGTTCCGCTGAGCTTAATTCCCCTTGTTTCAGGAATAAATTCTACCATGGACTCCCTGGTATTTATAATATCACGGAAGTTAATCAATGGTATGGAAGGATTGCTTTTGCCGTCTTTAAAAAATGATTCTGCCACAAACCCTTCATATCTGTTGGCTATCAGCCATCCTTCTCTTTCAGACTTGTCAGCCGGGATATCCCAGGTAGTATGCCATCCGGGAACGACAGCTATGTACAGGTCGGAAATTTCTACCGGCTCACGCCTCCTGGTGGTGAGGGTATAGTATCCTTTTTCACTACCGGCATATGCCCTGTACTCGGTCAGAAGGTCTGTGCTGTTTTCACCGGCAGCAGCCTTTGTCGTTACAGATCCTGAACCTGCAAAGGGATCGCCTTTAAGCCACAGGGCTGAGGACAAAAGGCTGTTGTCATTGCTCAAAAAAGAGAATGTTATTAAACCATCCGGCAGATCTGATGTCGGAATGACAAAACTCAGCCTGCCGTTATGGGGGCTGGCCTCACTGAACCAATAGCAGCTGCTTACACGGTGAACAAGGAGTTTAATAACTGTTTCCGGAACATTTCCGGTGAGAGTAACGGTAAGATTCCTGTCTTTGCCGGGATCATCAAAGGCAGATAACGGATCTGAAATACTTACAGAAACAGTATTATCTGAATGCTGTGGGACTGATGTAACCACCCGATTCACCGGATCTGATTCCATTACCATACGGTAGTCAGCGCCGGGTTCCGGAATCCAGTCAAGAGTACCCCATCCTGTTTCACCGGTTGAGAAGTAAGTCACCGTGTCGTTACGTGATGACAGGAGTACTCCTTTTACTGCTGCGGGCTCTCCCTTCGTGGTTACACTTCTGACCGCGCAATGGTTTGGTACCCCGGTAAGCGCTATCCCGTTCCCGGCAATAACAGATACCATGAGAGTATCATTCAGCGTATATTCGTTCAGTCTGCCGGCATCAGCAGGATTGATAATCCGTATATCCCTGTAGGAGAATAGTGATGGACCGCGGTTTCTCATCCACGATGTATATGCCCTCAGGCGATACCATCCTGTCGGGAGATTACCCGGAAGTTTTATGGTGCCGGCCATAGTGCCGTTCTCTGAATACAATATATCACGTATACCTGTTTTGCCGTCACTGTTCAGTAACTCAATTCGGATTACCTTGCTGAGGCCTGAGATCATAAGATTGTCAGATTCAAGGATGGTGGCAGAGAGATAGATCATTTCACCGGCCAGATATAATGAACGGTCTGTAGATAATAAAACAGTTTCGGCAGGCAGTGGTCCGGTAGTCTGATCCTGTTGTGCAATGGCAATGCCCGGCATAAACAGGGAATGGGTCACCAGGATAAAAGCAGATAGAAAAGGCTTAATATATTTACAGCTAAACTGATGCATCATTTTCTTGAGTTTATTTTTCCCAGAAAGGGGGTTCCTGGGTATATCCACCTTTTGCAGTACAATCAAAACATGTTACCGGGGCTGTAATATATAAATCGGGTTCCAACTCCATTATCCATGATCCTGCAGGCATATTGCCCCGCCGAAAATCACCTAAACTTATAGTATCCGGTATACATCGGTCGGTAACAATCCTGAATTCGCCCGGCCTGGGTACAAATATTCTTGTTTCAGATACACCGGCAACCTCAAATAAGCCGGCTACGCTTATGTCCTCGTGTGACACGCAGGATATATTTCCCGTTAACCTGAATGGGATGGTTTCATAGAGGCCGCCGGTTTCATAAAGAAGTGACTTCAGGTCATTCCAGAAGCGGTACGCGGAAGAGGGAATGCGAATCTGTTTGACGTGAAGACTGTACTTAACCTGCAGACGGTCACCATAACGTGAGACACCATGCAGTGGTGCATCAGCTACCCTGTTGATTGCCAGTCCTTCCGAAGTACCGGTAAAAATTCCGTCTATATATTCATCCATGTAACAGACCCTCAGTGCCTGGCTCGTGGTGTCGATCATTGTGTCTCCTGTCCAGTAATAAGACGCGTCATATGGCACCCTATAGTAGTATGTTGCATCAAGGATCCATCTCAGGTAAAGCGGGTCCTCCTCCTCTGAGCGACTTGATATATAGAAACGGTAACCATCTGTCGACTCACCGGTTTCATCTGTCTCCCATGTATCATAATTGTAGGTAATCTCTTCCACCGGTGGCGAGGCCAGGTATTTTTCATACTGTGATTCAAAGATATATCCGTCCGTTGTTTCAATATAAATCCTGTAACTTTCCCCTTCCTGAAGTGTAAAATTAGTATCGGTGAGAGAATAGTAATAACTTGGCATTGAGCCCAGCCAGGGATAAAACTGATCGATAAAATACCACCTTTCGCCCTTGGTGTTTTCAATATAGATAGTGGCTCCGGAGGTGTTCACAATAGTTTCGTCCCAGATATTATAATCCGAAAAAGGGTATGCATGTTTGAACGATACATAAGGTGTAATACCCGGGTCATCTGTAATCCTTGCTTCTATAAAAAGCATGTTTTCAAATTTCAGATCACCGGGGTCATATGGATCTATACAACCACTGAGCATTGATCCGATAATAAAGGTGAAGATTATATATTTATTTAACCGCATAGTTACCCAATTTGAAATTATAGGTGACAGTAAATATGGGAGTACCGTAGATAGAAAGCTTATAGCCGTTTATCTTTCCGTTTTCATTCTTGAAATAGACTGAGTATGCATTCCTTCGACCGGTGATATTATATACCGACAACATCCACGATCCATGAGCAAACTTTTCCCTGAGCAGGTTGCCTTCGATATTTACAGACATGTCGGCCCGGAAATAGTCCGGGATCCTGTACTCATTTCTTCCAGAGTAAATAATCCCCGTCTCACCACTGACATGAAATAAACCTGTGGGGTATGTTACCGGTCTTCCTGTACTGTACACAACATTACCTGATAAGCTGAACCGGCGTGATATTCTCAGTGTGCCAACGAAATTGACTGAATGAGGTTTATCATGGTTTGCCGGGAACGCCTTTCCCCCGTTGATCTTTTCCCACGGATTGTCCCCGTTGACCAGCACAATTGATCTGGAGTATGTATAGCTCATCCATCCGGTCAGCCGGCCCGCGTTCCTCTTTAACAGTACCTCTGCACCCCATCCTTTTTGTTCTCCCTGTACTACGGCCGTTTCAAACAGGGGATTCAGGATAAGATCAGCCCCGTCGCGGTACTCCACCTGGTTACGTGTCTTTTTATAGTATAGCTCCGCCGATATCTCAAGGGCTCTCCGGGGAATGTTTTTATAAAAGCCCAGGCTTACCTGGTCGGCCAGGGGGGGCACTATATGGGGATCAGCCAGCTTCCACCTGTCGGTAGGGGCTATTGCTATGGTGTTGGAAAGCATAAAGAGGTACTGCCTCATCCTGTTAAAGCTTGCCTTAACCGATGCCGTGGGTGAAAATGTGTAGTTAACTGAAATACGGTAGTCAGGTCCTCCGCGGTTTTCTATTGTCTCCAGGACTCCGTATGATGTGGTATCTGTAATATGTTCAGGCTCTTTTGGCAGTGATGCCGAATATGAATAGATATCATTCGGGCCAAGGTATTTGTACAGGCTCAGCCTGATTCCGCCGTACAGGGTGAGCCTGTCGGTTATGGTGTACTCATCAGCACCAAAGAGGGACAGCTCGAGCCCCTGTTCCCTGCCAAGCAGTAAAGGAGCTAACCCGGAATCGTTACCATAGGGCTCGTAAGCGCCATGGTTCAGGGCATAGGAAATAATACCTGTACCCACTGTGGGGGTATGATCAGGCCACTTATAACCGGTGACTTTGGTCTTAAGTTCGCGGTGGTCAACTGTGAAACGGTGCTGCCAGGATGTAAACGGATTTTCGGTATTGGCGTGGTAATTGGTATACCGGCTGAAAACGGCGGCACTGCTCATTGTCCATCTCTCATTTAGCTTACGGTCGTATACCACTGAGGAACCGGCGTTTTCATACATATACCTGTCAGTACCGGCAAGCCTGAAATTGTCATTACTGAAATATCCGAATACCTGGATCGATGATGATTCAGATGGAATTATGTGCAGGGAGGTCATCAGGTCGTAAAAGGAGCCGCTGCTGGATTTCAGTTCGGGGGCATGCAGTCTTCCCAGTATCCAGTCTGAATAGGTTGATCGTCCTGCGAAGACAAGGGATGAGCGGTCGGTGACAATTGGTGTTTCTGCCAGGAGGGAGGCAGTGACGGGGCTGATCCCCCCTCTCGCTCCGAACCTCTTTTTGTTACCTTTCCGGGTTGAAATCTCAAATATGGAAGCCAGACGACCACCATACTCAACCGGGAAATTATTCTTATAGAGATTAAAATCGCTGATCATATCCGGGTTAAAAGCAGAAAAGAAACCAAAGAGATGACCCGTATTAAGCACCGGCACCTCGTTTATCAGGAAGAGATTCTGATCACTGCCCGATCCCCGTACGTTAAACCCTGATGACCCTTCGCCGACGTTTTGCACACCGGGCATCATCTGGGCTATTTTCAGAATATCGCGCTCGCCCATTACAACAGGGATCGTCTTTATCTCCTTGATATCTATCCTCTGGAACCCCATCTGCATCCCCCTGACATTATCGTGCCGACCCGATTTTACCACAACCTCCCGGAGATCAATCAGTTGATCCTGCATCTCAATATTCAGGGTACCTGTAGAGTTGAGATCGAGGATATATGACTCCTTTTCCATTCCCATGCAGGAGATGGTAAGATTGTATATCTCTCCTGCCTGTAATTGTATGGCGTAAAACCCGTCACCGTTCGAGATCTCACCTTTGTTAGTTCCTTCTACAATAATTGTAGCACCAGGAACAGGTTCACCTGAGGTTGCTGAGGTGATACGTCCGGTAAGGAGGGCTATTCCTGTTTCAGCATTTTCCGCAGACCCTACTGTAACGCGGTTTATTTTCTTTTCATAGGAAAACCGGCCAATAATGTCGCCGGGGTCTTTGATGTCGCCTCGCTCCTCACGATCAATAGTTTCAGGCATTAAGTCATCGGTAATCGAGATGTGCCCTGTAATAAAGTATTGACCGCCGCCCCGGTAGACAAAATGAAGATTCGCCGGTGAAAGCAGGTCGTTCAGAAGTGAAGTAAGATTTATGGAGTCGCCGGAAGCTGTTACGTACAATCCGGCAACCCATTCAGGGCGAGAGTATATCATGATTCCGTACCTGATCTTCAGATCGGCTGCAAAATTGGTAAAGGGTGTATTATTATAGTTGCCTGAGATTACCGGATCATCATGTTGGGCTGACGGATATGGGAGTGAAGAGTTGCTTGTAATTGTTTGCAGCGAATGCTCCGTGACCAGACCGGTCTGCTGCAATGCGTAACCGGTAGCAGAGGAGAGTAACAGCAGAAGCAATATTATGAGAATTTTATTCATTATTGCCTGAGAGTAAAGCATTACAATAATCAATCAGTTTTCCACGATCATCAATCCTGTTCCGGATGAGGTAGAGATTGTTTCTCCTGACATACCTTCTGAGCTGATTTTTTATCTCCGGAAATGTTTTGTAAAGCATTTTTTTACTTCGGAAAGATAAAAGCATATCGTTATAGAACAGGTATTGTTTGACATATTCCTTATATTCGTAGTCAGTTGATCCTGAGCTGTTTGTAATTTGCAGAGACTTATTTCTCGTGACAAGGTATTGCACGGGACCATTACTGATCAGCTCTGCAAAGGGGATATCAATAGAATCGTTAGTGCCGGGCAGAGGTATAAATTCACTGGTTGCCACTTTCACCCTGATTATGTTTCCTGAATTCAGACCGATCTGGTAAAAAGCATTGTCTGTTGAAGTGTATTTGAGGATAATACGGTTCAGGCAGATATCATATTTAACCTGGAGACCGTCGAACCTTGCGTCGGCAGTTTCAATAATACCATTCTTCCATGATTCGTCAAAATAATAGGGGTGGCCCTGGATTGAACCCTTGACAGGGCCATAATAGAAGTGCCCGTTTATAAGTCTTTCATCATCTCCGAAAATATTATCATAGTAGAGCAACAGTAGTTCCGTTGCACTTTGATCTTCCTGTTCCTGTGATAAAACAGGACTCAGTGCAAGAATTAAGAAGATCAGAAAAAGTAAGCTTCTCTCCAGGTTCACGGACATAGTTTTTTAGTGCTCCAGAAGTTACCGGATTAGTTATTACTTTACGGTTGTAATTTATGCAAAAGTGATGCCATTTATTGTTATGGTTAAGAAAAATATTTATGTTAAAGAGCATTGCAATACACTGTACAGGTACACGAAATTTCAGGTTTGGGTAATTAGGTTATTTTTTTCTATTTTTGCAGCACTTTATGAGGTATGATTGACCCGTAGTGTAACTGGCAACACGTCTGATTTTGGTTCAGAAGAGTCCAGGTTCGAGCCCTGGCGGGTCAACCAGCAAACAAGAATAAAGCCCTGATATACAATAATATTGGGGCTTTATTTATTTCTACTACTGGCACATAACTGGAACAAATCAGACTTTCATCTCATTTCACTCTATTTCGTCATATTGCTGATATACAAATAGTTGCCTTATGCTGATATATTATAAAATCCCGTATAATGCTGTTTTTAAGCGGTTTAAGGCACTTTTGTGTTTTTTAATGATATACCATTACCCAGGTTTGGCTAATGGCTTAGAATAGCTATAAATGGCTTCATATCAAGGGTATAGAATTAAAACAAAAATGTAGTAAGCTGATTAATAACGATTTAGCTGTTTAATAGAGCTGGGAGATATGATTTAACTAATCAATTATTACATGACCATCAATGAATCACAAATGTTACACAGATAAATCTAAAGGCTGATCATAGAGCACAAATCACAGGTGTTAATTTTTCCAGCCAGTTCTCGAAGTCCTGGTGCAGCCCTGATTCATCCTCATTTATGAAGACACTTGCTGAAATGCGCATCGCGTTAATAAGCACTAAACCTTCTTGTACTCCACTTTCAGCCAAAGCGGTTTCAACTTCACGAGTAATGTTTATGAGTTCTCTCCTGCTGCTGGTATTGAACTATAGTGCTTTCCTGAATAATTTCATTTTAGTTAAATTTATTCAGTGATTGTTCTATATTTTTAATAGTGTTTTCAATTGCAGTCACAAATTTCGAGTCATAATTTCTTTTTGGTG
>CAZNYS010000029.1:0-41609 GCA_964577305.1 uncultured Rikenellaceae bacterium | reverse complement strand
CTTGCTGTCAGTCTCCCGAATGAGGTTCAACTTGTTTTTATGATTATGAAAGTTATAAAATATTGTTCAATTTCTGGGTGTATGATAATAAAAATTGAATATAATTGACTGAACAATCATACTATTTATTATATATTATTACCGGCTTTCTACTGTACTTCCAGATCATCCAGGGGATTGTTTATATTAAGTAAGTTACGCCTGCTTACATGTGTGTATATCTCTGTCGTCCTGCTGCTCTTGTGACCAAGCAGTTCCTGGATATACCTGATGTCAACACCCCCTTCGTGTAAATGAGTCGCGTAACTGTGTCGCAAACTGTGGACACCCAAATCCTTGTCTATACCAGCCCTTTTTGCAGACTGACAGAAGACATGATACACACTCCCTGCTGAATATTTCCCTCCATTCTGTCCCTCAAATAAATATTCACCTGGTTTAAAAGCAGCAATGTATTCATCCAGCTTGCTCCAGACCTTGTCCGATACAGGCACAACACGGTCAACATTCCCTTTTCCTGACCGGATATGCAATGTCTTCCTGTCCCTGTTTAAGTCGCTTAATTTGATATTTATTACCTCACTGCGCCTTAACCCACATGAATATATTATGTACAGTAATAACCTGTGCTTGATATTCCTGGTCGATTGCAGTATCCTGGTGACTTCTTCTTTTGATAATACCTGGGGCAATGGCTTGCTTTTCCTCGGTCGCTTTATCTCTTCAAGATTTAACCTGCCATGCCCATGGTAATAATAATAGGCTTTTATGGCAGATAATAACTGGTTCTGAAATGAAGCAGAATATCCCTGCTTTATTATAACCGATTCCATAAACTCTGATATATTCTCATTAGTTAGTTCTTCCGGATTAAGGCTATGAAAATATTTGAAAAATAATTCTAAATGTGAAAGATATGAATCCAAAGTATGCCTGCTGTACCTTTGCTGCTGCAGAAAATAGCCAAAGTCTTTTATCTTTTTATTTATATCCTCAGGTAACTCTCTCTGTCTTATCTTGTTAATAATATTTTTACGTGTCTCTTTAAAAGCCGCTGGTTTAACAGCTTTCTTTAAAATAAGCTGCACTCCCTCATTATTAAAATAGTCAGATAAGGAGTCAATAATTACCCTGGTTGCCGATAAATACCACTCTTTTTTAACCGGATCATAATATGGCCTACCGTATTGCCTTAATTCAGATATCCATTTTTTGTCGTATCTGCCCATGAATTTGATTACCAGCTTACCCTTTGTTGTATCAACAGTCATTCTTACCGGATCAAGATAACCGGAAGGCGAAACATGATTTTCGCGGAATCCGCTATCCACAGTCCTTTTAGATCTGTGAAGGTTTGTAGCATCAATCCTGAAATTCTCCTTGAAATATGCGATAATATTTCTTACTGATCCCTCGCAGTCCGGCACATACCAGGCTGAACTGGAACGACTCCAGTTTCTTCCCGGATAATTCCTGATCATCCTGTTAAAGTCAGGATCGTTTTCACAGTAAATAAAAATGCAATTTCTACCATGATGGTTTTGCCTTATGAGCTTGATTGTTTTCATACAGCACATGTGTTTATTACAGTGAGAAATTTATTCCAATTATAAAGGTAAGAAATTATCCTGAAAACAAGGGTATAGATTCAACAGTTAACAATATTTTGGCACGAGTCCCTCCTTCGCAAAGCTTCGGAGGTCAAAGCTGAAGCCGAGGAACCTGAGGTTGCGAAAGCAAGCGAAGGTGACGAGCTCGACGAATCCCTGCGGCACGGATCTGGAGATCCGTGCCAGCAGGATGAGTAAGATTCGCACCAGCATATGAACTAGACTCAGCCTTAGCCTCAGCCTCAGCCTTTTCTACCCTCCGAAGCTTTGGCTAAGGAAGGAACCTTAACCTTGTAATCCCTCGCTGTGATGAGGATTATTACTCCTATGATGGTTATGATGCCACCTATAACCTGGAAACTCTCGGGTATGGTCCTGAAATACATCCATGCTCCGATGATCACGAAAATGCCTTTTGAACTCTGGATGATTGTTGACTTGGAGGCCTCTATGAATTTGAGTGCCGAATACATCGAGACTGCCGTGAGGAATGGTCCTAACAGAGAACCGAAACTGACATTAAAAAGGGCCGCACCTGATAACAGGAAGGATTCTCCTTTAACGAGCATAAGTATAAAGGCAGTAAGAAAAAGGTAAACCGACCTGTTGGTGGCCAGTAAGCCGGGGTTAAGATTTTTAATGTATTTTTTTGATATGATTATAGTGGTGGCCTGGAAAACGGTTGAGGCCAGCATTAGACCCGTTCCCGGGACAAAAAAACCTTTCTCAGATATATTGCCGGTAAAGCTGGTTACCAAGGCCCCTGTTAGCGTGATAAGCATACCCGAGAACTGGAGAACAGTAAAACGTTCACCCAGTAATGTAACACCCATTAAAATTACAAACAGGGGTACCATGTTCTGAAGAAAAGACATAATAGCCGGATCATCTGCTTTCTCAATTGACATGAAGAACAGGATGGTGCCAAATAGCTCAATCATTCCCAGCACAAAGAGTATACGGTATTCCTTCTTTCCCAGCCTCCTGATAATCTTCCATTTACCTGTTGACACCGCATACAATATATTCCAGACTATAGCCAATCCAAACCAGTAAAAACCAAATTGGTACAGGCTGAGTTCATTCAAAGCAGCTTTACTGAAAACATATACATTGGCCATGGATACAGTTGCCAGGAAAGCAAATCCGTATCCTTTTATTTTGTCAGGTATAGTCATTTCCGGATATAATTTAATACTAAAACAAAACCGGGACATTTATGTTCCCGGCTTTGTTGTATTTATCTGAATATAAGTTATATATTACTTATACTCAAATGATTTATCAGGTCTTTCCGGGATGGGAGGGATCATCACCGGCTCTTTTTCCATCAGTTGCATTAGATGTTCAATTGCTGCCTCCAGTTGAGCATCCCTGCCTTTGAACGTTTCGTGGGGCAGGTTATCAACCTCTATGTCTGGTACCACTCCATATCCTTCTATTAACCATTCTCCTTCTGGTGAATATACTCCATTTTCAGCTGCTGTAGCTATCCCCTCATCTACGAGCCTGTTACGTTGTGAAAGCCATATTTCACCTCCCCAGGTCCTTGTACCGATCAGATCACCCATATCAAGCCTTCTGAAGCCCTCGGCAAATGCTTCACCGTCAGAAGCCGTATTCTCATCAATAAGTACAACCATATGTCCCCTGAAAGCATATTGCATATTCCAGTATGGCTTGCCGGCCCGGGGCGCCCAGAAAAACCATGCTTTTCTCAGCAATTTTTCCAGTACCCAGCTGTCGATATTGCCCCCGCGGTTATGCCTTACATCGATTATTAATCCTTCCTTGCGATAGTTGGGATAGAAGCCTTTTATCCACTCGGTATAATTATTTCCTCCCATGGCCCTCAGGTGAACATAGCCTATCCTGTTGTCGCTCCTTTCATCAACTTCCTGGTTGCGTGTATATTCCCATTCACTGTACCTTATATCTGAAAAATTCCGTGAGCTCAGGGGTTTGATTATTTCTTTGTATACAGTACCATCTGGCTTCCTGAATTCAATTCTAACCTGCATACCTGCCTTGTTTGCCAGAAGTTCATTTACAGAGGATACCGTCTTTACATCAATACCGTCAATATTTACTATTGCATCACCCTCCCTGACATCAAGCCAGGGCCTGGTCAGTGGTGACATATCTCCGGGATAATCCGGATCAGTCATATATATATGATCTATTATAAACAATCCTGATGAAGCATCCTTATGTAAGTCGGCACCCAGGTGCCCCATTGATATATTATCAGGTGGTGTTCGCTTATCTCCGCCCCTGACAAACATATGCAGTGTGGATAATTCAGATATCATCTGGGCCATCAGGTCATCGAGCTCGTACCTGTCTGTCACCCGTGGAAGTAATGCACTGTATTTTTCATAAACAGCATCCCAGTCCAGTCCGTGCATGTTTGGATCATAGAAATAATCCCTCTCCATTCGCCATGCATCTTTGAACATCTGCTTCCAGTCTTCAACAGGGTCAATATTAAATGCCCAGTTATTTATCTCCAGCTTATGTTCTGATGTATCGAGTTTGGAAGCAGTGGTTTCCATGATAAATATGCCACTCCTGTTCCTTAGTAATATTTTTTTACCATTTCCGGATACGGCGAAGCTGCTTATGCCGTTTGCCAGGGTTTTTGGTTTATTATCAGGTTCATTGTTTATTTTAAGCGATTGAACGGTACCACCCCTGGATCCCGGTGAGCTCTGCATCCATATTATATGGGATTCGGTGACATAGAAATCACGATAATTTGCAGCGCCTGCGGGCACTTCATAAAGTCTTCCTTCCAGGCCTGTAAAATCAACTTTCACTGCCTGTTCCTTTTTGTTTTCTTCTCCCTTCTTGTTTTCTTCCTCCTTTTCCTTTAACTCGTTTTCCTCCATGAAGGGGAATTCAGCCTCATCATCAAGAGCCAGTGCGTATATTTTTGCAGTTCTCTCGAAATAGGGTTCAGGCTGCCTGCTGCCCCAGGGGCTCCCAACTGAATTATTGAATGTTCTGTCAGATATAAAATACAGCCAGTTGCCATCTGGACTGAAGCGGGGGTTATAACTGTCGAGTCGGTCAGTGCTTAGTGCATAAGATTCTTTGTTTTCAATGCTGTATACCTTAATTTGTATATTCCTGTTTTCAGAACTGTTTACATAGGCAATCCATTTACTATCGTGTGACCATGAAAGAGGATCACTAAAACCTGAGAAATCATTTTCGTCTATTACGGATGATTTACCAGTATTTTTGTCAAATAGTAAAAGCCTGTTATCCTTTTCAGCGAAAGCAATATATTTTTCGTCAGGAGATACAGAATAACCTGTAATCAGGTTTGTTGATCCGTCAGTCACCTGTTTTGGCTCATCCAGTCCCAGGTGACCGGCTCTCCATATTTCGAACTCTCCCGACTCATCGGAGAGCATAAGAATATCATCACTTTTACTGGGGAAAGAGGCATCATTATATCTTACCCCGTATTTCCTTGTTATCTCTGACCATCTTTCACCGTTGACAGGGAAATTGAATACCCTGCCACGCGATGTTATCACAACATCCTCCCCGTTATGCGAGATGTTTACAGAAGTTATTTTAGAGTCTGGGTCTTTTATCCACTGCACTCGTTTCTGGTCGAAGTCTGAAAACAAATCTATATCGAGTGTTTCTTCTTTACCTGTATTGATATCGTATAATATTATATCTGCCCCTTTCTGGCATACTATTCGGCCATTTCCCATATCTGCTTCGTAAAGGTCCCATCCTGATGAAAATGTGTGTTGCTGTATATCTTCGCCAGAGCTTTTCATCGACCAGATATTCATTGTCCCGTCCCTGTCAGACAGGAAATAAATCCTGCCGTTATAATACATGGGGTCTTTGCTTGTTCCTTCATAATCTGCAGTAAGGTGTACAGCTTCATTTTTACCATCGAATTTCCATATTGACTGTGCTGTGCCACCTATATATCTCTTGGTATGGCTTGACTGTTTTCTCAGCCTTGTGAAAACAAGTTCACCTTCATCTGTGTATGTCCCCTGGTCGGCCTGGGCCAGGGGAATAAGGGTAGAAGTGGCCGATTCCGGATCAAGCTTCAGAAGCTGTGCATTTGGCAGGGTGGAATAGTAATTAGTTGAATACAATATGTTCCCGTCATCTGTCCACTGGCTTATCTGAGGACTGTTTTCTTCCCAGGTCAATCTCCTGGGTTTACCACCGGTTGATGGTATTATATATACCTCAGAAGGTCCTTCGTATTCACCTATAAAGGCAATGTATTTACCATCATGTGAGAAAGCTGACTGGGACTCCATGCCGTGGTGAGTTGTTAGTCGCTGTGTTTTTTTTGATATAAGGTCGTATTTCCAGAGATCACCTTCAGCTGTGAAAACTACCTCATTCCCACTTATTGCAGGTGATCTGTAATAACCTTTCTGCTGGCTAAATGCAGTGGCTGTAATGCTAAAAAACAAAAAGACAAAACATATGAATCTCAGGATTTTCATTTTTATAGATTTTAGATAGGGTGGTGTATATAAATAAGTTATGTAAATATATATAATTTACACTATGCATCATCTTAATTTCATTCGGTCAACCTCTTCGAGGGTGTCAGGATTTAGCACTTCCATTTTAATTTCTTTACCAGTTACATGAAAAAGAACAAGTGCATTCTGAGTGGTAAAATTGCTCACCCATGGTGTCCAGGGTGTCTCTTCCTGTGCATAATATGGTGCTCCTGCCGCACCGTTATTAATCTGGTAGATCGTTCTTTTCAGGTCTATTCTTTTAGCAAAATAAGCCTCGGGATATCTTTCCATCTGAGGGCTTATTTCAGTTCTTGCATAATTATGTTCATCTCCCGTTAATATGGCGATTACTTTACCGCTCTTATTTACAATTATGTCAAGTAATTGGTCCCTGCGTTCAATTATACCTTTTTCAAGCATCTTTCCTGCAACATAAGGGCGGTAATCGTTGTTTCCGTTATACCACATATCATCCTGAACATGGCCACCGTTTGGAAAAAATGGCGTGTGAATGGTAATAAATATATGGTCTATATTTGAATCTGCCTCCAATGTGGCTATGGTATTTTCAAGCCATTCCATCTGGCGGTCCATTATATAACCATGCAAACCACCGCTGCTGTATCGAAGCATATTTGTACTGGGGGCATAGAAATAATTAGAATTCAGAACAACAACAGCCACATTATCATAAGTATAATAAAATACATTTTCAAGGTATGATGGAAAATCCACTGTCTTTGACGAAGGATCATAGGTAGCCCCGTCTTCTGAAACAGGTCCATTTTCCGGCATTACGAAGTTCTCTGCAAAAACTGACTCAGCTGATTCGGTATCGAATGGAAATCTATCAATTGATATATTCCACCTGTTTTCAACAGTAAAAACCCTCATAAGAGCCTCATGATTGCCCATGCCTACATATATTGGGAAATAAGCACCAAAAGGCTGCACCGCTCTTTTCCAATTAGCATATTCCAGCTCTATCTGCTGCTTATATTCCTGGTAACCAGTAACCAGGTCGCCTGTGAATTGAACGAATGACGCATTGCAATATTTGGCCAGAGCCATTATCTTTTTCATAATATAGAAATTAGTACCGTAGATATTCCTTTCCCCACCACCGTTACCGCTACGGGAGTCTGATGCATATGCAAATGTAAATGATGTTCTTGATCCAGGAATTGGAGCAGTCCTGAAACTGTATTCCTGAAAATTGTCACCATACCTGACCAGATATTTATATTCAGTGGATGGAGCAAGACCATTTATCTTTATTTCATGCTGCTTGCCTTTCTTTCCGCTATATTGCTTTCCATTTATCTCAATCGAAGCTCTTGTTTCCATATTTGTTGTAAATGAAATTGTAACTCCTTCATGAGTCAGCAGATTTATGAAAGGTCCTTCAATGATAGTAGGTACTATTTCAAATGGACCATTCCCTTTAAAAGTTACAATCCCATCGTACAGGAAATCACCTCTGGAATTAACAACCCTGTATCCAATGGTTCCTTTCTGATTTTCCTCCCAGTCAATCATGTCATAGCGCCCACTCAAGGATTTGATAATTTCAATAAAAGCTTTTCCGTCCAATATCCTCGCTGATGAGTTGAAATATACGGGGTGCGGGTGCCTGGAATCACCATAGGGTATGAAACCAAAGTAAAGTGAACCTTCGAAATTAATATCCCCGAAATCCAATAAAATGCCTACATCATTACCTGTTGGGTTTCCTGAGATCTTCTCTATTGATATTTCTGGTTCAGAAATGTTTTCATATATCTTCTTTCCTGCGATATTTATGAACAACCGGCCTTCTACATCATAATCAATATTTGAATATGTCAAAGGAACAGAATCAGGTATAATATCCTGTGCAAATGCATCGGTTAGTCCCAGAAGGAAAATAATTAAAGGGATAGTAAGAAATTTCATTTTTTATAAGATCTTGGTTAAACAAAAATACTAACCAATTCTTAAGATGCAATGTTCAATTTCAGAAATACTTTATTACCTAATACTTATCTTCATCTTAAATTTCAGAACCGACGGCGCTCCTGGTTACTTAGGCTTTCCAACTGCGGCTTGCGGGGCAGTACTTCATCCCGCATGGCTGCATGATAAGCGAGCGATGCCACAACCACGGCATTATGCTTCAGGTCATCCATGACCAGCCTTTCATAGGTGTCCATAATAGTATGATAACCGCGGTCATATTCTATCTCATCCTGGATAAACTGGAAAGCAGGCAGTCCGAGTGCATCGAATGAAAGGTGGTCGGTACCACTTGTATTCCTGAGTGTTACGGTAGAACAACCCATGTCTTCAAAGGGTTTGAACCAGGCTTCAAATATTGGCATTACCATATCGTTTTCCTGGACATATATACCCCTGAATTTGCCTGTTCCGTTATCCATGTTAAAGTAAGCAGCAAAATTATCAAATCCTTCAAGAATATTACCATCCCTGTCCCTGATATATTTTTCAACATAGCCCCTTGATCCATGCAAGCCCTGTTCTTCACCACCCCATAAAGCTATCCGTATTGTTCTCCTGGGCTGAATGCCTAACGATTTAAGTATTCGCATGGCTTCCATCATAACGATACATCCTGAAGCATTATCTGCAGCACCTGTGCCGCCGTGCCATGAATCATAGTGACCACCTATCAATACTATTTCATCTTTCAGGGACGGGTCAGTACCCGGTATTTCACCGATTACATTTGTTACATCCGGACTGTCATAGAAGCTGTTTTTAACTTCCATCTCAAGCTCGACATCAACATCATGTTGCATTAATCTAACTATACGTCCATGTGCTTCTACCGGAAGGTATAATTCTGCTACCGGCTGATCCTCACCGGCAGTATAACTTGCACCGCTTGAACGCGGGACATTAAATTCGCCGCTTGAGGTAAGTATGACAGCCACCCCTTCATCCCTCAGAAAATCAGTTGCCTGCCTCTGTAGCATCATTCTTCTCCTGTAGTCTTCAAAGTTGAAATCACCAGGGCGGCCCCTGCGATCGGCATAGTTAGCCTGTTCAATATTTACGAGGTCCTCTGCGGTGTATCGTTTAGCCAGAGGCTCAAAGCTTACCTCATAAGTGGAGGTGGAGGGCATAATTACGATCTTGCCCTTTAGCTCACCCTTGTATTTCTCAAAATCACTTTCATCGTTTATTTCCAGTAAAACAGGGCTGCCTTTTATAAGCCCCCTGGTACTGCCTGTCCATGCCTTGGGGTTGGCAGTGAAAGTTACATAATAAGGAGCAGTCATGGCCACATATGTTTTCTGGTTTTCCCAGCCCCCACGGTCAAAAGGTCTGGCTACTTCTATTCTTACATTTTCAAGACCATATTCTTTCATCCTGTTACTGGCCCATTCATTAGCTTTCTTCTTGCCATGGGAAGCAGTTAATCGTGGACCTGCGAAATCTGTCATCCAGAATGACAGCTCTTCTATATCAGAATTTTTGAATCCTTCCTGCTTGATTTTGTAAACCATATTCAGGTCAACAGGTTCATCCTGTGAAAAGATTTTATACGGCAGGATAAATAGCAATAATGATGCTAATAATAAATACTTTACCTTCATTGTTACTGGTATTAGATTTTTATTTATGTTAATATCAAATTTAGTAATTTAAATATCCCGGGACCTGCAGAAGGTATGATTTAACATTTATTAACTTTACATTTGTCTCATTCAAAGATTAATTAGCTGGAATGGTTTACCCTGATGAGTTCGAGGCAAAAGTGGGTTTTGATCGTATAAGAAACAAAATATACGATTTATGCCTTTCACAGCAGGGCCGTGAGAAGGCTGCTGCTATCTTTTTCAGTACCGATCAGGAAAATATAACTGAAAAGCTCAGCCAGACCGCTGAATTTCAAAAGATACTGGAGATGGAACAGGAATTCCCACTTGATCATTTTTATGATCTCCGGCCGGGTCTCCAAAAAATGAAGGTTGAAGGATCCTGTCCTGAAATAAATGAAGTATTCGATCTTAAAAGGTCACTTGTTACATTAAAGAATATCTATAACTTTTTCAGCAATGAAGACCATTTAAAAGCCTATCCTGAACTTCACAGGTTAACCAGAGGTATTAAAGCTTATCCTTTTGTAATTGAGTCAATTAACAGGATAATGTCCAAAGAGGGTGCCATAAAGGACAATGCTTCTCCTGAGCTTTCTGGTATAAGGGCTGAACTGAAGAAGTCCGGCGCATTGGTATCTAAACGTATGCAATCGATACTCAAACAGGCACAGAATGATGGGATTGTTGAGAAAGGAACAACAGTGGCTGTCAGGAACGGCAGGGGCGTAATACCTGTAAGTGTTTATGATAAAAACAAAATAAAGGGACTGGTACATGACCAGTCGGCAAGCGGGAAGACTGTTTATATAGAGCCCTCAGAGATAGTGAACCTGAATAACCAGATCATAGAGCTTGAATATGCCGAGAAGAGGGAGATAATAAAGATCCTCATTGATTTTACCAACCGGATAAGGCCTTATATTGATGATCTGCTGGTATCATATGATATCCTTGGGGAAATTGACCTGGTAAGAGCCAAGGCCTTATTAGGCCGCAGGCTCGGCTCAATCAAGCCTGTGCTGCATGATAGCCCTGTCTTACAATGGTCAGAAGCTGTGCATCCCCTTCTTTTCCTTACTTTTGAGGATCTGCCCGGCAGGGAAGTGGTGCCACTGGATATTGAGCTTGGTGAAGAGGCACGGATATTATTAATCTCAGGACCAAACGCAGGGGGAAAATCTGTATGCCTGACTACAGTGGGTCTACTGCAGTATATGCTGCAGTGCGGACTTACGGTACCTGTGAAGCAGGGTTCTGAATTCGGGATCTTCTCAAAGCTTTTTATTAATATAGGTGATGAACAGAGTATAGAGAATGACCTGAGTACCTACAGTTCCCACCTTATGAATATGAAGTATTTCCTGAGAAATGCTGATGAAAAAACTCTGATTCTTATAGATGAATTTGGTACGGGTACAGAGCCTGTACTTGGGGGTGCCATAGCAGAATCTATACTGGGTGATCTGAACAGGAACAGAGTATTCGGGATTATTACAACCCATTACACAAACCTCAAGCATTTTGCTTCAGCCGAAGAAGGGATAGTCAATGGAGCAATGATGTTTGATAATCATCGTATGGAACCATTGTTCAGGCTGTATATAGGAGAGCCCGGGAGTTCATTTGCTTTCGAGATAGCAAGGAGAATAGGCTTGCCGGAACAGATACTGGAAATAGCTTCCCAAAAAGCAGGGGAAGATCATATCAATTTTGATAAACATCTGAAAGATGTATTGAGGGATAAGAGATACTGGGACAGGAAAAGGCAGAGTATAAGAATAGAGAGTAAGAAACTTGAAGAACTGGTCAACAGCTATGAGAAAGAGATATCAGAACTTAAATCTGAAAGGAAAGAGATAATAAAAAGAGCCAGGGAAGAAGCTGAAGCTATTCTGGTGGAAGCCAACAAAACTGTTGAAAAAACAATAAAAGAGATAAGGGAAGCACAGGCTGAAAAAGAAAGAACAAAAGAGTCAAGGAAACAACTTGAAAAGCTTAAGGAAGGAATTGAACGTTCTGCAGAAGGAGAGGATAAGAAAATTATGGATAAGAGGAAAAAGCTAAGGGAGAAGCAGAAGAAAGTGAGGATACCTGTTATTGAAGACAGGGCAAAACCAAAGTCCAAGCCCGGACAGGATAAAGTTGCGGGCCCCTTAAAAACAGGCGATAAAGTGGTTATGGAAGGCAGTGACAGGGTGGGAGAGGTTATATCAACCGATAAAAATAAGGTTTCAATTGCATTTGGTAATATAATAACCTCTGTTAATTATGCGAAAGTTCGCAGGGCAACAGGAGAGGAAATTGCTTCGGCCAGCATAAAACCTTCATCTCCGGCAGATCTTAACTGGGATATTACCAGGCGCCGTAACAGGTTCAGTCCCGACAGGGATGTCAGGGGCCTGAGGGCAGAAGAGGCACTTAACACTGTCAGGGAATTTATTGATGAGGCAATAATAGTGCAATATCCTACAGTAAGGATACTGCATGGCAAGGGTGATGGTATCCTTAGACAGGTGATACGCGAATACCTTTCAACCGTTGACCTTGTAAGGGATTACTACGATGAACATGTTGAAGCAGGAGGTTCGGGAATAACAATTGTTGAGATGGATCTATGACCTTGCTTTATTCGTCCCTGTAAATATAAACAGCCTGCTTCCCTTCAGAGTCCACAAACCCCCTGAACATACCCTCCGTATTAAATGGTATGGCAATATTTCCGTATTTGTCTACTGCGACTATGCCACCGGTACCACCTGCTTTTACCAGCTTTTCGTTTATCACAAGATCAGCTGCTTCATTAAGACTCATATTGCTGTACTCCATCAGGGCCGATATATCGTGGGCTACGGTCCAGCGAATAAAGTATTCACCATGACCGGTAGCAGACACGGCACATGAAGAATTGTTTGCATATGTTCCGGCTCCTATAACAGGGGCATCACCAATGCGGTTATATTTTTTATTGGTCATACCACCGGTAGATGTACCCGCTGCAAGGTTACCTTGCTTATCGAGAGCACAGCAACCTACAGTGCCGTTCTTTTCACGGTTTATAGCTTCGGTAAGCTGCCTGTAGCGATGATCGGTGTAGAAATATGACGGATCAACCTGTTCCAGTCCCTGCTCAACAGCAAATTCTGAGGCCCCTTTGCCTGATAGCATCACATGGACAGATTTTTCCATAACCGCCCTGGCTGCACTGATTGGATTTTTTATATCTGTTATCCCCGCAACAGATCCTGCATTCAAATCAGAACCATCCATTATAGCGGCATCCATCTCATTTGTTCCTTTGTTTGTGAATACTGCCCCCCTGCCTGCATTAAACAAAGGTGAATTTTCCATCACCTGGATTGTTTTCTCCACCGCATCAATTGCGCTACCTCCTCCTGAGAGTATATTTCCCCCGGTTTCAAGAGCTTCCGTAAGTACTTTTCGGTATGCGCTGTCGCGTTCAGGTGTCATAAGGTCGCGTGTTATCACTCCTGCTCCCCCGTGTATTACCAGCGCCCATTCTTTTTGAATGTTCACGGGTTCATCTTTTCCCCTGTAGTTGCTGTTGCATGATAGCAGAATTATGGTAATAAGGGAAAGAAATACTGATTTGGTAATTATATACTTCATAATAACTCGTTTTTTAAGGTTTAAATATATGAATTAACATTTCAGGAAAGAATTCAATTTATCTTTCCATGAAATATTTCTTACTTTTAATAAGTTTTATGATTTATGATCAAGAAGCTAATAATATTGCTGCTGGGTATCATATACACCGCCTGCCTGTTTGCACAGCCCGACAGCCTTCTTCGTTCTGCTCTTGTAAAGCATAACCTGGGAACAGATGACCTGTTGTTCCCTGAGGACACAATAGATGTCAACGTAGTATCGGCCAGCCGTAGCAACAAAAACCCTGACGAATTGCCAATCACTATATATACGGTAGACAGGGAAGAGATAGTGAAAAACCAGTACACATCGTTAACAGATGTGCTTAAACGACTGCCTGGTCTACGTGTATCCCAGCCGGGATCAGGAGAACTGGGTGAAATATTCCAGCTGAGAGGTTTAATAGGGAATATGTATACCAAGATACTTGTTAACGGGATGCCGGTGAAACCATCAGTTGTTAATGGTATGCCTGTTTTGTCCCAGTTGCCTGTACGGCAGGCTGAACGAATAGAAATAGTATACGGACCCTCCGCTGCAATATATGGTGCCGATGCTGTATCGGGTGTTATAAATATCATTACCAGGGAAGCAGACAGGGGAACGTTTGCTGCCGGGGATATATCGCTGGGACAAAATGATTACATGAGCTTTAACTTCATGGTTGGAGGAAAGGCAGGAAGGAATAAAAATATTCTTCAGTATAGTTTCTACGGTGGAAAAACAGGCTTCAATGATATGAATATCAAGTCAGGGTATGAGTATATTTATAATCCCCTGCATTACCTCCAGAGTACAGGTAAGGATTATGATATAGGCGGGGTGACTTATACTCCCCTGGAGATTACTGAGAGCCTGTTGAGACAGAACGGGATTAATCCACAAGACTTCATTGCCACGGAATACCCTGTGAATTATTCCGGTGAGTTACTGTTGCCACAGATTGAGGAGCTGCCATCCGAAAGTAATATGCTGGGGCTTGATCTCAAATTCAGGGATTTTTCCTTTTCATTTTCCAATATGTACAGGCGGGGTCATAGTTCACTGGGACTGTCGGGATACCTTTATAAGTATGACAATCCTCAGAGCTACTGGGGTGAAAGTATAAGACGCACAACACTCAGTCATAATAAGGAATGGACACCCGGATTTATCACCACAACCAACTTTTCGGCCCTGAATTACCGTATGGATAATAGTTCAAGCCAATCGCTGACCTTTGTTGAATATTCAGATCTTTTTTACAGGTATTCGGCCAGCAATGATTTACTGCTTGAGGAAATTGTTACGGTGGTACCTTTAGATAAGCTTGAAATAGTGGGAGGCTTAACATACCAGTATTCAGGTAACCTGCCGCAAACCAGTTACCTTGACAAACCTTTCGATCCAAAGGATTACGTGTCATTTAGTAAAACAATAGACCTGATAGATACACTGTCAGGTAATTTTGGTTTTAACCCTGTAACATTTCATAACCTCTCCGCTTTTGCACAGGCTTATTATTCAATAAACAAATTCAGGATCATGGGCGGTTTCAGGTATGATAATAATTCTATTTATAAGACGAGTTTGAGTCCCCGTATAGCAGCCATGTATATAGCAAACGAGAAGGCCAGTTTCAGAGTTTCACTTGGCTTTGCCTTTAAGGCTCCACCCTCATCACTTGCATGGCAGTCACTGGCTTACAGAACAGGATCAAACCACGATAGTCTCAGGTATATGGCAATACCCAACCCCGGATTGTTGCCTGAAAAATATATGTCAGTTGAGCTTGGATTTGTAAGGAAATTAAGCAAAAAAATTAAACTTGATCTGTCACTGTATTATAATGAAATACAGAACCTTATTTATGATAAAAATGTGCCTGTAAATGAGCAGAGCCTGCCCCTGGCATTTGCTGAGACAGATACCTCAACGGTAATGGTAAAAGCTAATATGGAGAATTCGGTTGCAAGGCTGTATGGACTGCAGACTACAATCGGGTGGATGGGTATCGTGGAGTCAATAAACCTGGATGCTGAACTGAGCCTAACCTTTGCCAAATCAAGTGAATCATTCCCTGATATCTTTCAGATCGCCGGTGATTTCTTATCTGACTTTACTCTTACACCCAAACATTTCGGACAGTTGAATATATCTTTGGAGCCTTTAAATAACCTGTATATCAATATATCAGGTATATGGGAATCTAACTGGCTCAGGGTGATAATTCCCTTTGAAGAACTGTACGAGGAGATATTCAGTAAGGCCGACGGATATTATACAATGGATATGTTGGCCAGGTACAGTTTCAACAATAGCCTGAGTATGTTTGTAAAAGTAAATAACCTGTTTGATGAGAAATATGGAGGGATAGGGATGAGTAAGAATTATGGATTACCTTATAACCCGCAGCTTGGAAGGAATATTAGGTTTGGAATTACTTATGTATGGAATTGAAACGTATAATTAAAATATTAACACTGGTTTCAGGCTTGCTTTTGCCTTTCCAGTTCTTCCTGGGGGCACAAATGGTTCAGCAGGACAGTATTTCCATTGAACAGGATTCGCTGAAAGCAATGGAAATGCTTACGCTGGCAGGGGAACTGAAAAATTCACAACAGTACGACATTGCCATGGCAGTACTGGAAAGTACTCTTAAAATAGCGGTTGAACAAAGATTTGAAGAAATTGAAGCCGACAGCTATTATATGCTGGGAGAAATATACGATTGGTTTTTTAATAACTGGGAACTGACACTGATGTATTACCTGAAAGCCAGGGATATTTATGAATCGTTGAACATGGATACCAGGGTGGCTGGTATATACTCATTCCTTGCCTCAAAGTATTATGACTTCGGTGTCTTTAATAAATCAGCCGAATATTACATCAAGCAATACAATTTGTATGAAAGTGGTGTGCCTGGAAATATGATAACCACTTCCTATAATGCCGCAATTTCTTATTTCAGAGATAATTTATACAAGGAAGCGATATCATGGTTCAGGAAATCAGAAGAGCTGGCAATCGGGAAAGGTGACACTGCTTCAGTTATTAATTCACGTTTTGGTCTTACGGCTTGTGGCTTAGGGCTTGATAATTATAGTGATACGAGGCTTTGCATAGAACAGCTTATTGATTTACTTGAACCGGCGGATAAAAGTATCAGCCTTGCAGAAGCTTATAATTCAATGGCACTGGTCTGTTTTGAACAAAGAGATTACCCTGCTGCAATAGATTATTACCTGCAGTCAGCCAAAGTGTTGGGGGAATGTGGTGAGGGAGCCAATGAGGAATATACAAATGTGGCAATATGTTACCAGAATATGGATAACGGGGAGATGACCACCATTTACTTTGAGAAAGCACTTGACGAAGCAAAAAAATACAATGATAAAAGCGGTCAGGCCCGGCTTGAACATATCCTGGCTGTTGTAAGTAAGAATAGAGAAGATTATTATCATGCTGGTTATTATTGCAATGCAGCCATTGAGTCAGCGAAGATATCATCAAACTTCCAGGTGCTGCAGGAAAGTTACCTTACTTATTCCGATGTTCTTGAGGAAGGTAACGACTTTGTGAAGGCTCTTGAATATTATGAAAAATACCTTTCATTGCGTGATTCTTTACTGCTTGAAGAAAGACTGGCGGAACAGGCTGATAAAAGACGGCGCACCGACCTTGAGAACCTTGAGCAACAGATGCTTTTAAGCCTTGCAGATGAAGAGCTGAAGGATGTGATGATTGATAAACTGAGAGTTGAGAATGAGAAGAGGGAAAATGAACTTCAGTTAATAGAAAGAGAACGTGAACTGGAACGCTCGGAGCGTGAAAGACTGGAGCAGTCGATTGCCCTGGCCAGGGAAAGGCATAACAGGGAAATGCAGCAGCAGGAAATACGTAACCTTGAACAGGAAAGGGCAATACAGAGGCTTGAACTACTCAGGCAGGAGAATGAAGAAAAAGAACTTTTAAGAAAAAACCAGCTGCAGGAAAGCGAGATAAGACAGCAGCAACTGGAAATTGATAAGGAACATGAGGCCAGGAAAAGGGCTATCTGGATGGCTGTGCTGCTTGGAATAATTGTTATACTGATAATGGGAAGCTTTATATCGTCAAGAAGAAAAAATATTATCCTGTCAGAGCAGAAGAATGAAATATCTGCACAGAAAGATATTATCGAGGAAAGAAACCGTTCGATTACAGATAGTATTGAATATGCCAGCAGGATCCAGACTGCTGTTTTGCCTTCCCTTAATTTTTTTGACGAGTGGAAGCTTGAAAATTTTATCTTGTTTAAACCAAAAGATATTGTCAGTGGAGATTTTTACTGGGGGCAGAAGAAAGATCATATGTTTTGTTTTGCTGCTGCCGATTGCACGGGACATGGAGTGCCCGGCGCTTTTATGAGCATGCTTGGTAATGCTTACCTGAATGACATAATCAATTCAAGGAAATATAATAATGCCGGCAACGTCCTGAACCAGCTCCGGGAAGAAGTAATAAAGTCACTGAAGCAAAGAGGTGAGGAAGGTGAAACACAGGATGGCATGGATATCGCACTCTGTCTGTATAATAAACAAGCTAATACCCTTGACTTTGCAGGGGCAAATAACCCTGTGTATTTAATAAGGGATAATGAGATTACAAGAATAGATGCTGACAAAATGCCCATAGGTATACACCGTTCGTCTGATAAACCTTTCACAAACCACTGCTTAAAGTTACAGGCAGGGGATATTATCTACCTGTTCTCTGATGGTTATGTCGACCAGTTTGGCGGTCCTGTAGGGAAAAAATTCAAGTATAGGGCTTTCAGGGAAATGTTGCTGCAAGAACATAAAAAACCCATGCATGAACAAAAAGAAATGCTTGAAAAGGCTTTTGTTGAATGGAAGGGCGAAATAGAGCAGGTAGATGATGTGCTGGTGATGGGGGTGAAGTTTGATAATATAGGCTAAGTGGCTCTAAAAAGGCGAGAGAATTTCTTCTCTCGCCTTATATCGTTAGTCGTTCGTCGTTAGTCGTTTGCCGTTAGTACAGCTTTACTGATCCGTAATTAGAATTTATGTTAACTTCTGATTTCGTGTTAGCATTACCTATTACTGCTTCAATGTACATTGAATTAGATTCCTGTATCCTTTGAGTAATATCTGCATTGCTTTCATTGAATGAAAATCCGCAGTACCTGGTTTCTGCCTTGAGCTTATATGATGCTGCCTTATCGAAACTTATCTTAACGGAGCTATACCCGACATCTGCGCGGACCATATCAAACCCGGCTTCTACATTATCAACATCAATTGAACCATACTTGGTTTCAATATCCAGCTTTTTAGAGAGGTTGCCTATCTTGTAGGCTGTGTAAGCTGACTCAGCCACAATATTATTCAGATTGTGGATTTCAAACCTGTCATACTTACTGTCAATAACAACAGAGCTTACCTCCTCAATAGTGTTATTGGTTGAATAGCGTGAATCAATCAGGAGAGCCTGGGCATTTAATATATTACACTTGCTAACATACCGCATGCTCAGTTCCAGCCATCCTGCATCTGCTATATCAGCAATGCGAAGGTACTCTGCGGTAACCCTGTTGAGCGGCTCCACGTTACCCCTGGTGAGGCTTTTGATATACAGCGATCCATACTTGATCCTGATATTAACATGTCCTGACAGAATACCAGCTTTAAGATCACCATACCTGTTTGACAGGTCGAGGTCCATATCCTCCGGCATCTCAACGCGGTAGTCAATTGAGAATCCCCTGAGTGGTCCGCGGTTTTCCATACTGAACTGTCTGTCAATTACGGTCCTGGCTTCTATGGTGTTATCATTTTCGCTGAATTCAACATTTATCATTGATAAAAGTTTTTCAGCTTTCGATTCGTTTGGATGAGATAATTGTACGTCTACGACAATATTTATTTTATTATTGCCGGAACTTACAATTTCCACATCTCCATACCGGTTACTGATCTTCAGCAGTTCAATTCCCTTGGCATCATATTCTTTTTTGAATTGCTTTTGCACATCAGTGGCATACAATGACACTGAGAGAATGAGAACTACCTGAACAAACAACAACCTGATTACTGATTTACAACCTGACCGTTTCATAATTTTCGTTGTTTATTTGGTTTTCGTTTTCGCTTTCATTTTCAATTTGTACTTGTTTTAACTGTGACAGGATATAGTTCATTATATCCACTTTTTTCTGGTAATGTTCTATCATGGCATTGATTACCCTTTCGTCGTTAGGATTGGCTTTAAGATCCTTCTGCAGTTCTTCATACGTCTTATCCATTTGATCAATCTCATCCATAAGCAATTCTTTATCATCGGGCTGGCCATTGATCCATATACCCTGTATTTCATCCTCCATCAAACTGACCTGACTGACGTAATATTGCTCAACTTCACGATATTCGGGTGAAACCTCGCCTAAAGTCATTCTTTTGGCATTGGGGCTGAGCACATGCTCCCATGTCCACAATGAAGAAAGCGCGACCAGTATGGCCACGGCAGCAGCTTTAAGGAGGTAAGGCATAACGCTAATCCGTTTTGGTGCAATAAACTGCCTTGCCGCCAGTTTGGCCGAGAATCTTTCAAAGTGACCTTCAAACGGTTCTTCACTGTTGAAGAAATCGACGTTTTCCCTGATTGTTTTTTCTATATCTTTCATACCTGACATTTTACCTGTTTACTTTTCTTTTTTCTTTCCCGTTCTTTAATTCATTTAATAATTTTTGTTTAGCCCTTGACAATTGCGACCTGGAAGTGCTGCTTGAAATATTGAGTATTTCAGCAATCTCATCATGGTCATATCCTTCAAGCAGGTAGAGCGACAATATTATCCGGTACCCGTCCGGAAGATTATTAATAGCTGATTTCACCTCGTTCATCTTTTCCTGCAATTCAGGTGTATCATTGGTGTCTTCCTGCAATTCGTAGTGTGTGTCAATATCTTCAAAGATCGCTTTTTGCCTGCTGACCACATCAAGAGAGCGGTTTATCACTATTTTCTTTAACCATGCGCCGAAACTAACTGTTCCTGAATAAGTCTCTATCTTTTCGAAGGCTGACAGGAACGCTTCCTGCATAATATCTTCAGCTTCCATGGTGTCACTCACAATTCTCAGACTCGTATTGAACATAGCTTTATAATACAGTTTATATATCTGGAACTGTGCTTTCTGATCGCCGTTTTTACATCCGTCGATGAGGTCCTGGTGTATGTTACGGAATGCCGCCTCTACATTAGCCATATGCATTGTGCTTAATTCTACAATATGTATCGCTGCACCCACTTATTTTGCTTTCATTACAATGACGAAACAAAATTGTCAGTGCTGCATCAAGATATGAAAAATTCAGTGATTCATTAAGAAATAAATGGAATAACAATACCCTGAATTACTTCACCACTTTCATAGTCCAGTTCAGACCCGAACATGCTATGTGGAATCGTAAATACCAGTAACAGGATGAAAGAGGCAAGAATAGTAAGACCGGGTCTCTTTCTTTTCCTGTTGCCGAATACAGCTACTGCCCAGAAAATAACTGCGATAAGTGTTTTATTATCTGTAAGGTCCCATCCCAGTGGTATCCCTGTCCATGCTTCCCCAAAAGCATGGTATTGAACCATAGGTCCAAGTATCATACCTCCTATGATGAGCATAATGAAAGTCCATATACCCCATTTACGATACGATTTATGCTTCCCGACAGCCATCAGACCGGCAAGTGTTGAAAGCAACATAGCAATAAACATTATTATGATATGTGGAGTCAATATTCTTGGTGGTACAGCCCCTTTGAACCGTATTACTATCGGTTCATTTTGAAAGTAAGTATTCTTACCATTGCCGTCTGTAATTTCAAAATAATACTCAATTTTCCCGGCGGGTGGCTGTGCAGGGATATCTGCAAAAAAACCTTTCTCCTCGTTAATATTGAATATCCTGTTCATGATAAATGAATTCACGGGATGTTGCTCATAATTAAAATCAACAGCCTGGTATGGTTCATCAACCTGATAACGCTTGTAAAAGAGTCTGGCTTTAACTGTTGAGTCTTTAATTGCCAGCTTTACAAAATGCCTGTCTGACAACTCTATACTGCGAGTTAATTTAAGGTTGTATTCTATACCGTTAGTGACAATATCAAGTTGTTTGGGGTATGTTGGTCCTGTTTTACGCTGATAGTAGGCTGCTGACAGGGTTATAATCACAGCCAGGATCCAGTATAGTGTTGATTTCATTTCTTATATATGAATTATAATGCTATTAATAGTAATTCTTTTTTATCGCCTCTAAGTACTTCCACCTGTATAGTCTCGCCATGTTCGAGTTTTGACAACCTGAACATATAATCCTGGATATTGTTTATGGTTTTCCCATTTATTGCCACAATAATATCCCCTTTCTTCATTCCGCCAAGGTTAGCAGGCCTTCCGGGTGTGACAAAATCAGCTCTCAGGCCGTTTTTTATGTTACCTGCAAAATCAGGCATTATTCCCAGTGTAACACCCTTGCTCCTCATGCCTCTGTTGGTTAGTGTTTTCGGACCTGCTTCCATGAATACAAGTTTTTTATTGTTCCCCGCGAGCTCTGAACTTATTTCATACACAAGTTCAGAAATAATCACAAGGCCATCATAATTGATTTTGTCAGGCGTATCATATGGTGTGTGATAATCAAGATGTGCACCCGTTGAAAAGAATAATACGGGGATATCCTTGCCGTAAAATGAACTGTGGTCTGATGGTCCGTATCCTTCTTCGGATAAGGTGAGCTTTATCAATGCAGAATCGGTAAGCTGGGTAATGATTTCCTTTAATTCTTGAGCTGTTCCAACTCCTCCCACCTGTAATATTTTACTTTCTTTCAGCCTGCCTACCATGTCGAGGTTGATCATGGCATTAACCCTGTCCGTTTCAACAGGCATATGGTCAACAAGGTATTTTGAACCCAGCAATCCCATTTCTTCCGCAGAAAAACCTGCAAATATTATCGAGCGGGCATTATCACTGTTATCGGCAAATTTTTCTGCGATTTCAAGCATTGCTGCAATACCTGAAGCATTATCATCGGCTCCGTAGTGGATTGCCACAGTATCAACAGCCCTGCTTGATGATCCGGGTCCACCCATGCCAAGATGGTCAAAATGACCTCCGATAATAAGGTATTCATCTTTCAGGACTGGATCATTACCAGGAAGAGTCATGAGTACATTTTGAGTCGTTACTTTTTTCTCTATCAGTTCAGCTGTGCCTTTTATCAGGCAATCCATCTCAAAACTGTGGGATGAATATGTTTTATTAAGCTTTTCTTCCAGTTCATCAATACTTACATTATTTTCACCGAGTATCAGGTTAGCTATTTCTCTTTTTATCCTGAAAACAGGAATACCGGTAGAGTACTCTCCTTTGGCCAGCGACTCAAATTCATCCATGTCATCTAATCCCTTTCCTGAAACCATCAGTACGCCTCCGGCTCCTTTATCTTTAGCCATCATGACCTTATCCCTGTCGGCACTAACATTTGCAAAATTACTCAAGGGGTCATCAACCTCCGGGTCCGCTCTTAAGAACATTACCCATTTGTCTTTAACATTTATGTTATCATAGTCGTTCCAGTTCAGTGTATCAGATTGAATATCAAATCCATAACCGGTAAATGCCAGCTTGGCTTCAAGTTCAGCACTCTCACTGAATGCAAGAGGCATAAACTTCTCAGGGGGCACAGGCTTATCGTTAATTATTAATTTATTGCTGTTGCCTGTTTCCAGGCTTGATACTATTTCAAAGCTTTGCAGGCCATTATCAACCGCAGGCACCAGTCCCCATGATTCCAGGGCATCCCTGATATATTCGGCACTTTGTATGTCGCCTTCTGTTCCCGGTAGCCTGCCCTTCAGTTCATCCGAAGCCAGGAATCCAATGTGTTCCTCCAGTTCAGGTATAGTAATGCCAGGCTCATCAATCTTAATGGACCGGCATGCAAACAAAAGGATTAATGATATAAAAAGAAAGAATTTAATATAATGTCTCATATATATTGATTTTTATCCGGCAAAATTAGCACTCTTTCTATAACCATAAAGCCCGGATGCTTTTTATCATTAAATGCATCCGGACTTACCTGTCTCATACTCATTTCTTAGATGTCTATTCAAATTGCTTAAACGTGTCCTTTATAAGGTTCATAGCTTCCTTCAATTGTTCTTCAGAAATAATAAGGGGAGGAGCAAACCTGATGATATGCCCATGTGTGGGTTTGGCGATTACTCCGTTATCTTTCATAGCCACACATACATCCCAGGCTGTTTTACCTCCTTTTGGCCTAATTACCACTGCATTCAGTAATCCTTTGCCCCGCACCAGTTCAATCATATCTGATTTTATGCTGTTGAATTCATTCCTGAATATTTTCCCCAGGTAATCTGCTCTTTCAGCCAGTCTCTCATTCTTCACTACCTCAAGTGCTGCTATTGCCACCTTACCTGCCACGGGATTACCACCAAAGGTTGAGCCGTGTTCACCAGGTTTGATAACAAGCATTATATCATCATCAGCAAGGACTGCAGAAACAGGATATACGCCACCAGAGAGAGCTTTGCCCAGGATAAGAATATCAGGTCTTACGCCCTCATGGTCACAGGCAAGCAATTTACCTGTCCTGGCAATCCCTGTCTGTACCTCGTCTGCTATAAACAATACATTTTTTGCTTTACAGAGCTCATAGGCTTTTTTGATGTATCCTTCATCAGGCACATACACTCCTGCTTCTCCCTGTATGGGTTCAACAAGAAAACCTGCAACATCTGGATACTGGAGTTCTTTTTCAAGAGCATCCAGGTCATTATATGGTATGGTAATAAAACCAGGTGTATAAGGACCATAGTCCTTCCGTGCTTCAGGATCTGTGGACATTGAGACAATAGTAATGGTGCGGCCGTGGAAATTATTCTCACATACAATTATCTTAGCCTTGTTGTCTTCAATACCTTTCTTCTGGTAGGCCCATTTGCGGCAAAGTTTAAGAGCAGTCTCATCAGCTTCAGCACCGCTATTCATTGGAAGTACCTTGTCGTACCCGAAATACTTTGTTATATATTCCTCATATTCACCTAACACATTGTTATAGAAGGCCCTTGAAGTAAGGGTAAGGATTTTCGCCTGGTCGGTAAGAGCCTTTATTATTTCAGGATGACAATGCCCCTGGTTAATTGCGGAATAGGCTGAAAGGAAATCATAATATTTGTTTCCTTCCACATCCCATACAAATGGGCCTTCACCACGTTCGAGAACCACTGGCAAAGGATGATAGTTGTGTGCTCCGTATCTGTCTTCTCTTTTAATGTAATCCTGTGAATTCATGTATCTGATATTTAATTACTTGTTTATATTAAATTAGACTACAATCATACTAAAAACAAGTCATATTTCCTAAAAACAAGAAATTATATTTTTTTAATCTTCCATGAGGTCCGGCCTCAAATTCCTTGTTCTCTCAACTGACTTTTCATGCCTCCATCTGTCAATCTCAGGTGTGTTTCCTGAAAGTAATATCTCTGGTACCTTCCAGCCCATAAACTCCGCGGGTCTTGTATAAACAGGTGGTGCGAGAAGATTGTCCTGGAATGAGTCATAAAGAGCCGACTGCTCATCTGATATTACCCCCGGGATAAGTCTGACAATGGCATCAGTTATCAATACGGCAGGCATCTCACCTCCTGAAAGTACAAAGTCACCAATTGATAACTCGCTGGTTATCAGGTGATCTCTTATCCGCTGATCAACACCTTTATAATGACCGGCAAGAATAATTATATTCTCCTTGAGTGATAATTCATTGGCTGCTTTCTGGTTGAATAATACACCATCAGGGCTGGTATATATTATTTCGTCGTAAGTACGTTGCGATTTAAGTTTCTCGATCGCCCTGAAAATAGGTTCAATGGTCATAACCATTCCTGGTCCGCCACCAAACGGATAATCGTCAACCGACCTGTGCTTATCGCTTGTATAATCTCTCAGGTTAATAACATTTATTTCTGCATGCCCCTTGTCAATGGCCCTCTTTACTATTGAATGGTTCAGAGGGCTTTCAATCAATTCAGGAAGAACGGTTAATATGTCTATGCGCATGTTCTTTGCTTTTTACAAAAATACCAAAACAAGGGCTAATGAAAAAGTTTGAGAGTTTGAAAGTTTGAATGTTTGAAAATGCCACCTGATTAATCAAGTCAAACTTTTCAAACGTTCAAACCTCTCAAACCGGAACACAGGTACTACTAGTTTCATAATGAATTCAACATTCAAAACTTGACAGATATAAACAAATTTTGTAAATTGTATTGATACGGGAGGAATTTGCAATGCACCACAGGATTTTATTATTAATATCAGCAACAGTATCGGTGTTAATTTTTCAGTCATGTACTGAATTATTGTGCATTTTAACCGGTTATAAGCCCTCCGAAATAAAAAACAGTTGCCAGACTCCGGAAACGGGTACTGTATTATCCCCCAGGTGTAACCTAATATTAAAAAATGTGGATAGGTATGCTGCAAATCCTGATTCAGTGTATGAATCCAAGAAACACCTCTTATCCCTTATAAAACCCCTGATAAGAAATATTAAAGATATTGATATACCCGTAGATACAACTCATATACGTATTCGTTTATACTGTAATGTACCTGAGCATAAAAGGAATGATCTCCCCGTACTCATCTATTATCATGGTGGCGGTTTTATCTGGGGTTCGGTTGATATTTTTGATGGTTATTGCAGAAAAATGGCACGGGAAACAGAAACACTTTTAATCTCGGTTGACTACAGGTTAGCTCCTGAATATCCTTTCCCCTGTGCCGTTATTGACAGTTACACGGTATTAAAATGGGCTGCAAAGAATATACAGCAGTATGGAGGTGACCCGGGCAAGGTGATAGTAATGGGGGAGAGTGCGGGAGGAAACCTGGCAGCAGTAATGCCCATAGTCAGCCGCGACAGCTGTGGCCCTTATATAAATGCACAGGTAATTATTTGCGGAGCTACTACTTTTGAAGAAACAGTATTCCCCTCGCGCAGGTACTTCCTCCTTGGAGACAGGTCTTACTTTGTGAACAAGGATTATTTGTACAGGTGTAAATCAGCATACCTGCAGGATAGGGTAGATGTAACACATCCATATGTTTCACCTCTTAAAGCAGACCTTGATGAAAGCATGCCACCCGCACTGGTTATTACAGCACAGGTTGATCCGTTGAGGGATGAAGGAAAGGAATATGCTACAAAAATGAAGAATGCCGGAATTAATGTTGTTTACCGTGAATATAAGGGTATGATACACGCTTTTATGAATTTTTATCCGTTCCTTGACACTGCCAGGCAGGCAATTGATGATGTGGATGAGTTTATTGATAATGTTACCGGAGCTAAATCGGATTAAATGTAATCCGGGCAATGTGTGCGCTCGCTCACCGCTCATTTGCCTCAGGCCTTTGGCCTTCAGCGAGCTCGTAGCACTCGCATGCTATCGCATACTCGTACTACTCGGTTCTCATCTCTCTTTCCTTTGCCTTCCCTGCCCTCCGGAGCCCCGAGTTCTAGGGGCGAAGGAGGGAGCCTTAGCCTTAGGCTCTATTCTTTAGCATTTTCCAATTAAATAAAAATTCATATTTTGCAGCATAAATAAATATCTAACATTTCACACCATGAGAAATTCTGTTCTGTTTATTTTTCCCCTTTTCCTGGCAGGCCTTTTTGCCTGTACACCGGCTGAAAAGGCTGACCTTGTTATACTTAACGGTAAAGTAGTCACTATAGACGAGAATAATCCGCGTGCTGAAGCTGTAGCAGTTATTGAGGGCAGGATAGCAGCTGTTGGTAAAAACTCGCGCATCAGAAAATATATAGACGAGCCAAATACCATGGTGATTGATGCAAACGGCAGGCTCGTTATCCCGGGCTTTAACGACGCACATGCTCATTTCGGACCTGTTAACCCGGATTACATAGAATTAAGATATATTTCCGACCCCTCGGTTATAACAGAAAAGGTAAAAGAACAGGTGCAGAAGTCTAAACCTGGTGAACTTATATGGGGCGGACACTGGGAGCATGAAATGTTTATAGATAAACAATGGCCCACCAGGGAGCTTATCGATGAAGTTTCGCCTGATAATCCAGTGGTACTGAGCAGGGCTGATGGACACTCGGTACTTGTAAACAGTTATGTGATTGAAAATTCGGGTATAACAAAAGATACACCTGATCCTTTCGGGGGTGAGATACAACGTGATCCTGAGACAGGTGAACCGACAGGTATATTCAAGGAATCAGCAAAGCGCCTTCTTAAGTACGGGGCATTGCCTGTTGAAAGAACAGATGAGGAAGAAGCTGAAAGGGAATGGAAAGGATACCTGATGGCTCTTGAAAAAGCACGAACACTGGGTGTTACAAGTATACAGATACCGGGCAGAGCTGACTGGGCGATGTATGAAAAACTTCAAAAGGAGGGTGAACTAACCTGCAGAATAGATATTGGTGGGGTACTGACAGCTGATGAAGAACAACTGATGCTGTACCAGGAGCAGCGCGAAAAATACCCTATCGAAAGTGAATGGCTCAGGTTCGGTTACCTGAAAGGTTTTATGGATGGTACACTGGGGTCGGGCACAGCACTCATGTTTGAACCTTTCAGTGACGAACCAGATAAGTCAGGGCTGCCCCAGATGACTTACGAGGAACTTGAAGCTAAAGTTGTAGCTGCTGATGCAGCAGGCTTCCAGGTTGGAATACATGCAATAGGTACAAAAGCAAACAACTGGATACTCAATGCCTATGAAAAAGCACAGGAGGTGAATGGAGTACGTGACAGCAGGCACAGAAGTGAACATGCCCAGCTGCTCATTCAGGAAGATATACCACGTTTTGCCAGCCTTGGTGTTATAGCTTCAATGCAACCAACGCATTGTATTACCGATAAAAGGTTCTGTGAGAAAAGGATTGGTACAGAAAGAAGTAAGGGTGCTTATGCCTGGCGCTCGCTGCTGGAAGCAGGAGCCAGAATTGCTTTTGGAACAGATTATTCAGTTGAACCGCTCAACCCGATGGAAGGACTCTATGCCGCTGTAACCAGAAAAGACAGGCTTGGAGAAGACGGGGAGGGCTGGTTTCCTGAAGAGAAACTGACAATGGAGGAAGCAATCAGACTGTATACCCTCGGATCATCATATTCACAATTCATGGAAGACCGTAAAGGAATGATAAAGCCCGGTTACCTGGCTGATATAGTTATAACCGATAAGGACCTGATGACTGTCCCTGAAAGTGAGATAATGAAAACTGTAGTTGATTATACAATTGTAGGAGGGGAAGTGGTTTATAGTAAAGACAAAAGATAAAAGTTGAAGCGAAGCGGAAATCCCGGCTGAATGAAATGAACGCCGGGGTAAAAAGACAAAAGCAGAGACGCGCCATGGCGCATCTTAAAGCCAATAGTGGGGATTTCAACCCCAGACCATCAAACTACAGTTTCTTTATAAACTTTATCAACTTTATCAACTTTCCTTAGCCTCAGCCTGTCTATTTAATTCTTAAGATCTCAATATTTTTAAACTCCACGGGATGGCTTTCTGCCTGTAATGAAATATATCCTGCATTCAGCAGTGTGCCGTCGGGCAGGGGGAATCCTTCAGGCAGGTCGCTGCCATCTATCTGTGGCTTCCGGTAAGTGATAACAGTATCACCTTCCACTATATGATGAATAAGGCTGTCAGCATATACAACCACTTCAGCAGAAACCCATACATCGCCATGATAAGTTGCCGAACTGCTGCTGGTGCAATGCCTGGTAATTAATTCGTCATTCATAATTACATTGGTACCGGGGGTGCACAGGTTAAGTGTTGTTCTTTCAGTTTTACCGTCACCGCCAAGGAACTGGGCTTCTATTGAAACGGGGAAATCCTGTTCTGTAAGCATCGATCCGGGCGACTGGCAATGAAGCATAACACCGCTGTTACGGTATGCCCAGCCGGGCCCTTCAGCAACCTGCTCACCTGTAAAACGATACTTAAGCCTCAGTTTGTATTTTGAAAGTTTCTCATTGTAAAAAATGTGGCCGAACTCACCATTGAATTTTTCGTAATTATCATATGAAACCTTCAACACACCATCTTCTACCCTGAATGTGTTTTTATAGTTTTCACCGATAGGAAAGCCGGTAATCTTTATGGTCCAGCCATCAAGGTTTTCACCGTTAAAAATACTTTGCCATTCTTCATTCCCTCTTTCATTGACAGAGCATGACGCAAGGATTAAGGCAAATGTTGTCAGCAGGAATATAAATTTTCTCATATCAGTTTATATTATTTAGTTTAAGTATCATTTCGGCTATTTTTTTCCTGTATTCCAATAAAACTGCGGGGTTTTTTGTATAGGTTTTACCATCAGTGAAAACTGTGTCTTCTATATCCAGTAATTTTTCCGCTTCTTTTACCGGTTTCCTGTCCTTTCCCCTGCGTTTACCTGTCAGATTCTCAAGCATTACCATGTATTCATAATCTTCTATTCCCTGCCTCAAAAATTCGAGCCTGATTGATGGTACAGGACCCATGATATAAGTTGTACTGTCATGGTTGGGGCTCTTGTTTGGAGGGTAGAACAACCTCCCGTCGCCATTGCCCCATACTGTTTGTTTTCCGTACGGCCAGCCATATCCCTGGACAAATGAAGCCGGTTCGGTCCATGGGTTTTGAAGGTAGCCGGTGGGTGATGCCGAATAGGAAGTCCAGTAATTTGCAGACCATATAAGTATACCATTCAGATCCCAGGCGTAGGTCATCCACAACCACACCCTCATATTTATTGCATCATGGTCAATAAATAGTGAGACCCAGGGAGATTTTGGTGCCGTACAAAGGTATGACCAGTATTCCTGTCCTTTGCTGACTATTTCTTTAGCTTTATCGGGATCAACCCTATGGAAAATGGTGCAGGTAATATCTGTAACATCCATGATCTCAGGACCAGGCTGATTCTCCGTGATAAATGTGTTTATACCCGGTACTGATTTTTTTATTATCTCCATGCCCTCCCTTACAAATGGATAGTCTTTCTTGCCCGGCTCATCAAACCAGTAGACATATTCTTTTCCCAGCCACCCTTTCTCACTGAGGTGCTCCTGTATGAGGCCAAGGTATTTAGCCATTAGCTTTTCATATACAGGGCTTCCCTGTCTGAAGCCTTCAAATGAGCCTTCCGCCCTGCTGTAATAGGTTCCGCTGCCCATGCCCTTGAGGAATAACCTGAACGAATTGAAGCCGAATTCATCAAGATATCTTCTTCCAGCTTTGTCAAATTCAGTAAAGTCAAGTTCAATATCAATATCACCTGCATCAATCTCAAAATCTCCCTGATCAATTAGATTTATACGGACACCTGTTTCATTAAAAACAACATTATCAATCCATATTGTTCCTGTATCTTCACCGGCAACTGTCCTGAATGCAGGAAAGAAAGAGAGGCTGACGGATGATACTTCACTTGAGAAAATCCCCGGTACAAATTCCTGCCTCCCCCATGTACTGTCTGATGTAAATACTTCCATCCTGTTTTCAAAGACCAGTTTTTCTCCTTCTTTATTATATCCTTCCAGTAGTATACAGTATTGATGGTTTTCTTCCCTTGATTTAATAATCCAGCCCATTTTATATTGCCTGGATGGATCAATCTCTATCCTTTTTTTATACCTGGCAGATGGAGTACCTGCCGGGTTATCATCTTCTATCATCAGTGAATATTCTCCATTATAGGAATTATCAAAATCAAATATTCCACCTACCCATTCCAGTCCTGTCACTTTTTCTTTTACAGGATAGAGATAGAAGGGATCGTAGGGAGCTATCTTATAGTCCCTGAAAGCTTTCATGTAAAGGTCGAATGTTTCCCTGATATCTGCCACCGATTTCAGATTGTGATATTTTGAAATGTTGTCCACACTGAGGCCGAAACCTGAACGTAAACTGGGCACAGCGGGAAGTGTGAAATCCCAGACGGTCAGTTTAACGGGTATATCCTTTCTCCAGTCTGAATTACCTATACTGATCATCCCCGTATATGTTCCTGCAGGCGATTCTTCCGGTACATAAACGGTGATCCAGAAAGTGGTATTCTCCCCACCGAATGCTGCGACCGGTCCATTTACCTGGGGGAGTGGATCGGGCCAGTAACCTGGATAACCGTAACTGTCGGTTGGTTTTGTGACATGTACGTATTCAACTTTCCTTATGCTTATTGCCTGTTTATCTATTATATTATTATCCGAAGTAAGATCCGTTACACTTACCCTGCAATTTTCAACCCTTGATGCCGGTTTAATTACTACCTGGAACGGTTCATATTCATTTCGTGCTGACCAGAGAACAATGGTATCTCCCTGAACTGACGGTAACGGCGTATCACGCATAACCTTATATGCCCCTTCACACCACCATACTGAAATACCGGGGCTTGTATCGATTACCTTGCCAAATCCACCGGAAGCAAGATGGTATGGGTCAGTTTTCTGACTGTAAGCATTCGATAATGGTAATGAAAACAGGATTATTGTAATCAGGGTACTGGTTACTGGTCTCATTCTGATGTATTCTTTTATTTAAGCCCTAAAGTTAGTAATTAATGTTTCCGGTCAATATTTATCAATACTTAAAAAAAACGGGTATTTTAGTCCAAAAATACGGGTTATGAATATCACAATAATTGGCTATGGGAAAATGGGGAAAGAGGTGGAGAAAATGGCAATTGCTAGGGGGCATAAGGTTATTCTCAGGATTGACAGGGATAATACTGATGATTTCGATTCTGAGCTGTTTGGCAAATCAGATGTTGCTGTGGAATTCACCACACCAGATACCGCATTTGAAAATATCAGCAGGTGTATCAACAAAGGTATTCCTGTTGTTTCGGGTACAACAGGCTGGACAGACCGGTTACCCATTATTAAGGACCTTGTTAAATCAAAAGAGGGAAGTTTTATTTATGCCTCTAATTTCAGTATAGGTGTAAATATACTCTTTAACCTTAGTAAGAGACTTGCAGGCATTATGAACGGTTTACCCGGTTATGATGTAAAGCTTGAAGAAATACATCATATTATGAAGAAAGATGCTCCCAGTGGTACTGCAATAAGTCTGGCAGAAGATATTATCAGTGAATGCGGCAGGTTTAAATCATGGCATCCTGATGAACCGTCAGCAAAAGACAGAATAGGGATAAAATCGTTACGAAAAGGGCAGGTGACAGGAACTCACAGGATAGAATGGAATTCAGATATTGATACCATAATCCTTGAGCATAAGGCACATAACAGACAGGGTCTCGCACTTGGTGCGGTTTTTGCGGCGGAATTCATTCATGAAAGACAGGGTGTTTTTACCATGACTGATTTACTGGGTTTTTAAATTAAAACATTACTTTTGCCACTTAAATAATGAATATAACCATGCTGGATATTGTCAAAAACAGGTATTTCAAGTTTGCAGTTGTTGCAATCATATATATTTTGTGGGTTGTATGGGTAGGTAACTACTGGCTGTTGTTTGGCCTTGCCATTATCTTTGATATTTATATTACAAAAAAAGTCAACTGGGCATTCTGGAAAAAAAGGGAAGGGCCAAACAGCACTTTTATTGAATGGCTTGATGCTTTGATCTTTGCCGTTATCGCTGTAACCCTTATTAATATTTTCCTGTTCCAGAACTACAGGATACCAACTCCCTCAATGGAAAAATCACTGAGGGTGGGAGATCACCTCTTTGTGAGCAAGGTGGCTTATGGGCCCAGACTGCCCAATACCCCCATAGCTTTCCCTTTTACTCAGCATACAATACCTATAATCAAGACCAAATCGTGGTCAAACCTTATTATAGCACCTTATAAAAGGCTTAAAGGCTTTGGCAAAATAGAAAGATACGATGTTGTTGTTTTTAACTTCCCCGCCGGCGATACTGTAATGCTTGAGAACCAGGCGACAGCCTACGATGAGATACTGAGGTCCGAAGCACGGAGCCTTCAGAGCTATGATGAATATATAGGTAGCAGTAAAGTATCAAAGGAATTATATCTGGCGCGGACACGTGAAGAGATATGGAAAAATAATGATATTATTTACAGGCCTGTTGACAGACGTGAAAACTATGTTAAAAGATGCGTGGGACTGCCCGGCGATACGATCTTGATCAAGGGGGGAATACTTTACGTAAATAATGAGAAGGAGGAACAATTGGAAACGCAGCAATGGAATTACTGGGTGCGTACCGATGGTACCAGGATCAATCCCAAGGCATTTGAGCGACTTGATATATATGAATCGGACCAGAACATGGTATCAGGAACAATGTACATTATGCCTCTTACAAAATCCAATGCTGAACAGATCAGCAAATTCAGGAATGTTGTTGAAGTCAGAAAAGACCTCAGGAGGGAAGGGGAGTATGGAGTGGTTATATTTCCTCATAACCCGTACTACCCATGGAACGAAGACTATTTTGGTCCGCTCTGGCTACCTGAAGAGGGTGCTACTGTAAAGCTTGATTCAAATAATATATCCATTTATGAAAGGATTATTGATGTATACGAAGGTAATGACCTTGAGATTGACGGCAACAGGATTCTGATTAACGGTACAGAGACTGACAGTTACACCTTTAAGATGGATTATTACTGGATGATGGGGGATAACCGTCATAATTCCGCTGATTCACGCTACTGGGGATTTGTTCCGGAAGATCATATAGTTGGTCAGCCAAAGTTCATATGGCTGTCAATTGATAAGGAGGCCAGCGGACTTAAAAAAATAAGGTTCAGAAGGATGTTTAAGGGAGCAAAGTAAGTGTATAAGCTGTGCACAGGGCTCAGGGTTCAGGGTTCAGGCACAGTGTTCCTGTTTCTCTATGTCCTCCGTGATGAATAAGAAAAGGCGCAAAACCTTGCACCTCTCATCTCTCATCTCTCTTTCCTTATCCTTAGCCTTATCCTTAGCCTTAGCCTTAGCCTTAGCCTTTCTTAATAAACGTTTCTTTTCCATCACTGTCGATAATAATATCAGAATTCCCCTGATCAATATCTCCTTTCAGTATAGCTAGTGATATTTTATCAATTATTTCTTTCTGAATAAGGCGTTTAAGTGGCCTTGCTCCGAACTGTACATTAAAACCTTTATCCTGGAGGTAGCTGATACAGCTATCCGTGATATTAAACCCTATATCCTGTTTTTTCAGTGTTTTTTCGAGCCTGTGAAGCTGAATATCGATAATACCTCTAATATCTGCCCTTGTCAATGGTTTGAACATAATGAGTTCATCTATCCTGTTCAGGAACTCAGGGCGTACGCTCTTTTTCAATATTTCAAATACCTGGTTCCTGGTTTTTTCGATTATCTGCTCTGCATTGGCTTCATTATAATCCTCAAAATTTTCCCTTATCAGTTCTGATCCAAGGTTAGAGGTCATTATGACTATTGTATTTTTGAAATTAGCTACCCTGCCTTTATTATCAGTCAGTCTTCCATCCTCGAGTACCTGAAGTAAAATATTGAAGGTGTCAGGGTGGGCTTTTTCGATCTCGTCCAGCAGTATTACTGAGTATGGTTTTCTCCTTACTGCTTCTGTAAGCTGACCACCCTCATCATAACCTACATACCCGGGAGGAGCACCCACGAGACGTGAGACAGCATGCCTTTCCTGGTACTCACTCATATCGATACGGGTCATGAGTGATTCATCGTTAAAGAGATATTCGGCCAGTGCCCTGGCAAGTTCAGTTTTACCCACGCCGGTTGTACCAAGGAACAGGAAAGAGCCTACGGGACGATTTTCATCGGAGAGGCCTGTACGGCTTCTTCTTATTGCGGAAGCGACGGCTTCTATCGCTTCGTCCTGTCCTACTACCCTCTTATGCAGCTCTTTCTCTATCATGAGCAGCTTTTCTTTTTCGCTCTGCAGCATCCTGGTTACAGGTATGCCGGTCCATCTTGATACTATTTCAGCAATATCTTCAGAGGTTATTTCCTCTCTTACCAGTCGCTTACCGTCTTTTTCATAATGCTGCAATTTGTCAATTGCCTCTTTAAGCTGCAACTCTGCTTTAGGAAGCAGTCCATACCTTATCTCGGCCACTTTTCCGAGGTTCGATTCCCTTTCAGCCTTCTCGGCCTGGTACCTGTAATTTTCTATCTGTTGTTTTATATTCTGTATATCTGTAACAACATTTTTTTCTTCTTCCCATAATGCGTTGAGCTGCTTTCTCTCATCCTCAAGATTTGCCAGCTGTTCCTTTATCTTTTCAACCTTTTCCCTGTCTTTCTCCCTGCTGAAGGCTACTTTTTCAATTTCCAGCTGTTGTATCTTCCTGTCGAGCACATCTATCTCTTCCGGTTTTGAATTCATTTCAATCCTCAGGTGAGCAGCTGCCTCATCTATAAGGTCAATAGCCTTATCAGGCAGGAAACGGTCATTAATATACCTTACAGATAGTTGTACAGCCGATACAATTGCTTCATCCTTGATACGTATTTTATGGTAATTTTCATATCGTTCCTTTATGCCCCTGAGAATAGATATTGCGTCTTCCTCGTCCGGTTCATCAATAAATACTTTCTGAAACCTTCTTTCCAGGGCTTTATCCTTTTCGAAATATTTCTGGTATTCATTGAGTGTGGTAGCACCCACTGCCCGCAATTCGCCTTTTGAAAGGGCTGGTTTAAGGATATTTGCTGCATCCATTGCCCCTTCACCTCCAGCCCCGGCACCAACAAGTGTATGTATTTCATCTATAAAGAGTATAACATTACCATCTGAATGCACCACTTCCTTAACAACTGACTTCAGACGTTCTTCAAATTCCCCCTTATACTTGGCACCTGCTATCAGAGCTCCCATATCAAGTGAGTAAATATTTTTCTGAAGCAGATCATCAGGTACATCACCATTAACTATCCTGAAAGCTATTCCTTCGGCTATAGCAGTTTTTCCAACACCAGGCTCACCAACAAGTATGGGGTTGTTCTTGGTACGCCGTGCCAGTATCTGCAATACCCTCCTGATTTCATCATCACGGCCTATTACAGGGTCAAGTTTACCGCTCCTGGCCCTTTCATTGAGGTTTATCGCATATTTACCAAGTGCATTGTATGTTTCCTCGGCATTCTGACTGTTAACATTACCGCCTTTACGCAATTCTTTCATTATTGATTTAAGATCTTTGGTATTGAGACCGCTGTCTTTCAGGAGAGTTGAAACATCATCAGAAGTATTAAGCAAACCAATAAGTATATGTTCAAGAGATACATATTCATCACCTGATCCTTCTGCTTCTCTGCGTGCGGATACCAGTGCCCTGTTTGCTGAATCAGAAAGGTATACCTGGCCTCCGCTTACTTTTGGGTAAGAGCTTAATATACTTTCAAGGGCACTGTTGAGTACCTGGGCATTTATTGATAGTTTTTTAAATACATATGGAAGTATATTATCATCAGTCTCCATTATTCCTTTCAACAGATGTCCGCATTCAATGGCCTGATGTTCATTTTCCATAGCCAGTTGCTGTGCCCTCTGGATCGATTCCTGTGATTTTATGGTAAACTTATCGAATTGCATATTACTTATTATTTAATACCGATTGCTGCAAGTTGATCATTTACATCCTGCAGCAATCATTTGTCACACCTATTTATCTTCCCCTTAGCTAATTGTGATCTGCTTTGCAGGTTTTGGCTTAATCTCTTCTCTTTTTGGCAGAGTGATACACAGAATGCCACCTTCGTATTTTGCCTTGATTTTCTGGTTGTCGATTACATTATCGGCCACCTTAAAACTCCTGCAGAAAGACTGGTAACTGAATTCCCTGCGATTATAATTCTCATCGACATTTTCTTCTTCTTTCTCAGAAGAAATAGTCAGACGGCCATTATCGTAGTTAATTGAGAAATCTTCTTTTTTCATTCCCGGTGCTGCCACTTCGATCATGAAATCATCATCACTCTCTTTAATATTCACTGCCGGCAAACTGGTATTGGTAGATGAATAATTAGAGTTTGCCCTGTTCATCAATTCATCGTCCCAGAAACGGTCAAGCACTGATGATGGTAAAAAAGGAAATCTTGCTATTGTCATTGTTTTATCCTCCATTGTTTAAGTTATACAATTTACCACCTATTTTTCAAATCCTGTGCCATCGTATAAGGCCAGATTCGAGGGCAAATAAATAACTATTTAAAAATCAGTATATTAAAATACCAGTCATGTAAATTAGTACAGGATTACAAAACTTGCAGCATGACACAATGACCGATATAATTTAAATCAACAAGACATTATGGCAGTATAATAATTATAAGTAAATAAGAATTTGAGGTAATAAAAAGGGCGTCCATGTTTAACAAGGACGCCCTTTTCAGGTTCTTTCAAAATATGTTAATAAATTATTTTACTTTCTCGACAATTGCTTTAAAGGCATCAGGATGGTTCATTGCCAGGTCAGCAAGTGTTTTCCTGTTCAATGCAATTCCTTTTTTATTAATCTTACCCATGAATTCTGAATAGCTCATATCATATTGTCTTGTTGCGGCATTGATTCTCTGAATCCACAGTGATCTGAAATTACCTTTTTTCTTTTTCCTGTCGCGGTACGAGTACTGCATTCCTTTTTCAAGTGCGTTTACAGCAACCGTATAAACATTTTTTCTGCGACCGAATTGACCTTTGGTTTGCTTCAGTACTTTTTTCCTTCTGTTTCTTGAAGCAACTGAATTAGTTGATCTTGGCATAATTCTTCAATTTATTGAATGTGAGCGCTCCATGTTCATGGAGTCTTACAGGGCTACACATTCTGTTAATACTCATTTAATTCTCTCTCTCCAGCGTATACATTACTTCTTAGCCAGTAGAATTTTAACATTCTTCTCATCTGCTTTGTCAACCAGGCCGGAATAGGTAAGATTCCTCTTCCGTTTGGTTGATTTCTTAGTGAGAATATGGCTTTTGTACGCATGCTTACGCTTTATCTTTCCCGATCCGGTAAAAGAAAATCTTTTTTTTGCACCGGGATTGGTTTTCATTTTTGGCATTTCGTACAGTTTTTATATAATTTGAAAGAACCTATTTTTTCTTTTTTGGAGAAAAGGTTATTGTCATCCTCTTTCCCTCCAGTTTGGGCATTTGCTCAACTACACCATATTCTTCGAGGTCCTGAGCCAGTCTGAGGAGGAGTATTTCACCTTTCTCCTTGAATAATATTGATCGTCCTTTAAAGAACACGTATGCTTTTAATTTAGCGCCATCTTCAAGGAACTTGATAGCATGTTTCAACTTAAAGTTATAGTCATGATCATCAGTATTTGGGCCGAATCTTATTTCCTTAACCACCACTTTACTGGTTTTAGCCTTCATTTCTTTCTGTTTCTTTTTCTGCTGATAAAGAAACTTCTGATAATCAACTATCTTACAAACAGGTGGATCAGCCTTTGGAGATATCTCAACCAGATCGAGTTCCATCTCGTCAGCAAGCCTGATAGCTTCACCTATTGACATTACCTGTGGTTCAACATTATCTCCCACAACCCTTACTACTTTGGCAGTAATGCGATTATTTATCCTGTGAGGCATTCTGTCATCGCGTCTTCTGGGTGGCATGTTTCTTTTTGGTACTGCTATGGTTTGTTCCTCCTTATATTTTAATTTTGCAGATATTATTTTTTTTCTACTATTTTAATTCGTTTTTAACCTGTTCCCTTATAAAATCAACAAAATCTTCCAGTTTCATTATTCCCAGATCACCTTCACCCTGCCTTCTGACAGATACGGTAGAAGATTTTTCTTCCTTCTCACCTATTATAAGAAGATATGGGATCCTCTTTAACTCGTTATCCCTTATCTTCTTACCTATCTTTTCATTACGTTCGTCGATCAGTGTGCGAATATCGGAATTATTTAAGAAATTTAAAACTTTTTTTGAATAATCATGGTATTTTTCACTGATTGGCAGTATAATAACCTGGTCGGGGCTCAGCCAGAGGGGGAATTTGCCTGCCGTACTTTCTATCAGTACAGCAACAAACCTTTCAAGGCTTCCGAATATTGCCCTGTGTAATAGAACAGGCCTGTGTTTTTGACTATCTGCGCCAATATAAGACATGTCGAAACGTTCCGGCAGGTTATAATCTACCTGAATTGTCCCCAGCTGCCATTCACGGCCAATGGCATCTCTAACCATGAAATCTAGTTTTGGTCCGTAAAATGCTGCTTCACCTTCTACCAAGGTTGTATCCAGTTCTTTCTCACCGGCAGCTTCAATTATAGCCTTCTGAGCTTTCTCCCAGTTCTCGTCGTTTCCTATATATTTTTCTTTGTTGGATGCATCGCGTAATGATATCTGTGCTGTATAGTCATTGAAGTTGAGTGATTTGAAGACCCATTGTACAAGGTCAATGATTTTTTTGAACTCTTCCTTCATCTGGTCAGGTTCACAAAAATGATGAGCATCATCCTGTGTGAAACTCCTTACTCTTGTCAGGCCATGAAGTTCCCCGTGTTGCTCATACCTGTACACAGTACCAAATTCGGCCATGCGAACAGGCAGGTCCTTGTAGGAATGTGAAGTAGCATTAAATATCTCACAATGATGCGGGCAGTTCATGGGTTTAAGCATAAATTGTTCTCCTTCCTGCGGAGTATTCATAGGCTGAAATGAGTCAGACCCGTATTTTTCATAATGCCCCGATATTTTGTATAATTCAACATTGCCAATATGAGGGGTTGATACAATAGTGTAACCCCTGTGCTTAAGTTCGGCAGTCATAAAGTCTATCAACCTTTGTCTAAGCTCAGCCCCCCGTGGTAACCATAAGGGCAGACCCATGCCAACCTTCTGCGAGAAGGCAAACAGTTCAAGCTCTTTACCTATTCTCCGGTGGTCACGCTTTTTAGCTTCTTCAAGCATAGCAAGGTATTCATCAAGGAGCTTTTGTTTTGGGAATGTGATACCGTAGATCCTGGTCATCATTTTCCTTTTTTCATCTCCCTTCCAGTATGCACCTGCCACACTCAGCAGTTTGATGGCTTTTATATTTTCAGTATCAGGCAGGTGAGGACCACGACACAGGTCTGTGAAGTTACCCAGCTTATATAATGAAATGGTACCATCCTCAAGTTCGCTGATAAGCTCTGTTTTATATTCATCACCTTTTTCTGTGAACAGCTTCATGGCGTCTGCCTTGCTTATCTCAATCCTTTCCACCCTGTTATTTTTCTTAGCCAGTTCCCTCATTTTATCCTCTATAACCGGGAGGTCTGCCTCACTGATCACTACACCGTCACCCGGGTCAACGTCATAATAAAAACCATTCTCAACGGATGGCCCAATGCCAAACTTGATCCCGGGGTATAACTCTTCCAGGGCAGATGCCATAAGGTGGGCGCTGGTATGCCAGAAGGTATGCTTTGCTTCCCTGTCTTCCCATTTATGAAAAACAATGGAAGAATCTTCATTGACAGGTCTGGTAAGATCTCTTAAATCCCCGTTGACTGTTGATGCGTATACCTCTCTGGCAAGTCCGGGGCTTATACTCTTTGCTATTTCCAGACTGCTAACTCCCGGTATAAATTTCTTTACTGAGTTATCCGGAAACTTTATATTGATCATATTGTTTGTTCTGTTTAATAATCAGGATGCAAAGATAATGATATTTTTACACAGGTAAATAGTAATACTGCCTGTCTTAAATGAACAACTATTTGTTACTTAAGTTCAGCTGCAGCGGACAAAATTGGAATGATGGAACCGAGTAACGTGAGTTTGCCGAAAGCAAACGAGGGCTGCGAGCTCGCGAGCGGTCAGTGATTGTAGCTGGTGGGAGCGAGCAATGATGGATTAATGGAATATCCGATTTTGTAAAGCTTCGGTGGACGAAAATGGAATGAGCGGTCGCTTAATATTCAAAATGCACCAGGGTGATTCATTACTTTATCAACCTTATCAACTTTATAAACTTTATAAACTTTATAACAAATCAACTCTTAAACCGCTTAAACACTGATAATTACTACTCGCTTTTATTCTCACAATTAATAGATTAAATAATAAATCATAAATAATAAATCACTATTGTCCGACTAAATTCTTAAGTCGGTAATTTATTTTCTGTATAGC
>CAZNYS010000028.1:0-42872 GCA_964577305.1 uncultured Rikenellaceae bacterium | reverse complement strand
TAATGTGCAACAGGCACCAGGGCTACGGTGGACAAAGCTGGAGAACCGCGCCAGCAGGGTGAGTCAATGACGGAATGTTGGAATACTGGATAATTGGACCCATTAATCCATCATTCCAGTATTCCATCAATCCATTAATCAATCAATCCTAAAACTTAAATTTGCTTGAAGGTTTAAAAGGGCAATACTATGATATCATCGCAATGCTAGCTTCGATCTCCTTATTTGTGAGTTCATGATCCTCCATTTCATTTGTAAAATACTTATCGAAAGCACTCAGGTCAAGATGTCCATGTCCCGACAGATTGAACAGAATAGTTTGTGGTTTCCCTGCCTCATCGCATTTACGGGCTTCATCTATAGCACCTGTAATAGCGTATGTTGCCTCCGGGGCCGGCAAAATACCTTCACTCCTGGCAAAAATAACCCCGTTCCGGAAGCAGTCTTTTTGAAGTTTAGACTGAGCTTCTATAAGATTATCTTTCAGAAGCTGACTTACGAGTACTCCAGCACCATGATATCTTAACCCTCCGGCATGTATTTTAGCCGGAACAAAATTATGTCCTAGTGTATACATCGCAAGCAGAGGTGTTAAACCCACTGAATCACCAAAATCATACATATAGCGGCCCCTGGTGAGCTTGGGACAGGAGGCGGGCTCAATAGCTATAGCCCTTGTTTTCCTGCCATTAAGCAGGTTTTCCCTTAAAAAGGGGAATGATATGCCTGCAAAATTGGATCCTCCGCCAAAACAGCCAACAACTATATCGGGATAGTCACCCGTCTTGGCCATCTGGAGTAATGCTTCTTCTCCTATAATTGTCTGATGTAGCAGGACATGGTTAAGAACCGAGCCAAGGGAATATTTTATCTCAGGATCTTTTGCTGCTCTTTCAACTGCCTCTGAAATGGCTATTCCAAGGCTACCCGGTGAATCAGGATCTTCAGCCAGTATTTGCCTGCCGGCATCCGTAAGGTTACTGGGTGAAGCTACCACAGTGGCATCATATGTATTCATCATAATTTTACGGTAGGGTTTCTGTTCATAACTGACTTTTACCATGAATACTTCCAGTTCAATACCAAAATGCTGGCATGCAAAGCTTAATGCTGATCCCCACTGACCGGCTCCTGTTTCCGTTGTCATCTTTTTCACACCCTCTACCTTGTTATAGTAAGCCTGGGCGATAGCTGTGTTGGCTTTGTGTGAACCGGCATAACTGTAGCCTTCATATTTGTAATAGATCTTACATTTTGTACCAATGGCTTTTTCAAGTTCGTATGCCCTGAATACCGGGCTGGGCCTGTAGCTTCTGTATAAGTCGAGTACTTCACCCGGTATATCTATATACTGTTCGGATGAAGCCTCCTGCTCAATAAGTCCCATAGGGAATAGAGGTGCCAGGTCCTCCGGTCTGATAGGTTCTTTAGTTCCCGGGTGAAGGGGGGGCAAGGGTTTATTTGGCATATCAGCCAGAATATTATACCATCTGGTAGGCATCTCCTGTTCGGTTAAAATGAATTTTTTTTTGTTTTCATGTTTAGTTATTTTTATGGTTTAAATTATTGCCGCATAAACAAAAAAGGCACGCTGTGACCAGCGTGCCTTTCTTATGGAATATTTGTATCTTAACTACATAATAGCATGGTTCACAGCATTTTGATTAATACTGAGCCACCACCAGATATGTAGAATTGTTCTTTTCATCATGGCAAATCTAGAGATTATTTCTAATAATGCAAATGTTTAATGACAATTTTTTACTACATAACAGATCCCCGTTTTCACCAGGATGACATTTTCACCAAATTTCGTTCTTAAATCATAAATCGTTAATCGGTGTTCTTCAATCATGGCGATCCCTGCTTTCAACAGTATGACAGGCCAGGTCATCTGGTCAACTGGTAATCAATAACCTCCTGCTCCTGTATCCTATTGGTGAGGATATAGCCATAACTCCTGGATTTTCTTATCCTGTACTGTCCCCATGCAACGGTACTCCATTCTTTAGCCTGGTACAGGTCGCCCAGTATCTCATGTATCACTGCGAGGTTATGTGCTGCACGGCCTCTCACTTTTATTTTATCTGATTGCAATGCTCTTTCAAGTGCAGCAATGGCTTTGTCCCAGTCATTAAGCTGCATCATTCGTGCTCCTTCTGCAAGATCGTAATTGCCCTTGCCTCTTTTAAAGTAATCCCTGCTGATATAGATCCAGTCGGGAGTCAACCGTCTGCCGTATAATGAGCCTGCTTCAAGGCTGGCCTGTTCTATTGCTCTCTTCTTATTGATGATGGCATCGGCTGCGGCAAGCACTGAAAGTCCCCCGGTTCCCCAATCCATGCGGTGCATGTACATGAATTCATCAAGTATGCTCCTGCTGGCGGGATGGTACATCCTGAATCCGCAATTTACAGTTACAAGTCCCTGGGCTTGCAGGTCGAGGAGGTTTCTGCCGACAGCGGCACCGGTGATAGCAAAATCTGAATCATATGCCTCAAGGGCAACAAGTGCATCAGAATTATATTTCTCACATAATTGATCGACTATGTCCCATGACAATGCATCAGGTAAAAGTGTCCCTATGCCTGAGCCGGTATATATCTCGGTGGCCATTACAACCCTGAACCTGCCTGAGCTACGCATGCTTTCATCCAGGCTCCTAAGAACAAACTGTGTGGACAGGCTGTCCTGCTTAAGACCTTCCCCTGTGAGTAATCCTTCAAGCTTATTTGCATCAGTGTTCTCCGGTAAGGACCGGTTAACGATGGTAATTGTTTTAATTTCAGCAGGTACCGTTTTTACTGCCGGTACCAGAATATCAAAACTGATCCTTGATGCTCCACATCCTGCTAACAATATGGAAAATACTGCAAATACTATAATTATCCGGTTATTCATGATAGTCGCTATTGTTTTGTATAAATGTACAAATAAAATGCCATAGGACTTGTACTTTTAACAAAGCTTCTGATCAGTTAATATTTGTTAATAAATGAAAAACAAGGACATTTTTACGGGATTATTTTATAAACTTTGATTGTCCAATAATAAAATTTTAACCTATGAAAAGGAACATTATACTAATCTTAGTTTTTACTGGTATATTATTCTCAAGCGGATTAATAGCCCAGGAAAGTCCACAGGAGAAAGGACTTGAAGTAATAACAGTGGATGCAATAAAAGCCCAGCTTGAGTTTCTTGCTTCTGACTGGACTGAAGGCCGGGAGACAGGAACCAGGGGCATATATATGGCAGGGGATTACGTATCCAGTATGTTTAAATTTTCAGGTGTGCCCGGTGGAGGTGATATGGGAAGGTCCATGGGAAGAAGAATGATGACGCGAAGGGCAATGCCTCAACAGGCCGAGAGGTCATATTTTCAGAATTTTACCCTGCTGGAAACATTACCGGGAAACGTATCAGCTGTATCCTTAAATACAGGCGACAGGGAATTTATGTTTGAAGATAATATTGATTTTACCCTACGCGCTTCTTCCTCGGCAAATATATCAGGTTCACTGGTGTTTGTTGGATATGGTATTGTAAGTGATGAATTTGGCATTAATGAATTATCAGGTGCAGATCTGAAAGGGAAGGTGGCTGTTCGCCTCTCAGGACTCCCCGGTATGGATGATGAAAACTCAGCTATGAATAAAAAGCTGATGGAAGACAGGATGGCAGCATTTCAGCTTATGAGAAATAAAGACGATAAATTGGAAGAAATGGGAGCCATTGCTGTGATTGAAATGAGCCCCGGTAATGTTGCCGGTATTATGCCAGGTGAGTATATTGATGATATGGATATGTCTCCAAACGAATCAAGCAGGAATGCTGCTTTTACGCGTTTAAGTCTTGATGATGAGGATATGTCACCGGAGATGATAACGGTAAATGCAGGGCCTAAACTTATTACGGCAGTCTTAAAGAACAGCAGGATTGATGTCGACAAATATGCAAGGGATGCTGCCAATGAACTAGGTAAGTTTAAACCCGTGGAAATACCAAATACCAGAGTCAATATTACCACAAAAGTAAATAAGAGGAGAGTGAGGGTGCGTAATGTTATTGCAATGATAGAGGGAAAGAAAAAAGATGAATTTGTTGTTATAGGAGCTCATATGGATCATTTGGGGATGTCAGGAGGAAGGGTATGGAACGGGGCCGATGATAACGCATCAGGAACAGTTGGGGTTATGACTATTGCAAGGGCTTTTGCTGCCACTGGCGTGCAACCGGAACGAACAGTTATTTTCTGTGCATGGACAGGAGAAGAGAAAGGATTACTGGGGTCGGAATATTTTACCAGAAACCCAACGTTCAGCTCCATGGATAACTGTAAGTTCTATATTAACTTCGATATGATAGCAAGGGATAGTGAAAGGGATGAGGAAGGCCTTAATGTAGGTGTTACCTATAATAGCAAATATCCTGAAATACTTGATATATGCAAAAGAAATGTCTCGGATTACGGGCTCAAAATGAACTTTGAATACAGGGGACAGGAGGATCCACGCGGTGGCAGCGATTATACTGCATTTACGGAGAATGGTATCCCTGTAATTGCTTTTATGGCTGCCATGCACCCTGATTATCATACTCCCAATGATGAGGTGGAATATGTTAACTGGGGAAAGATGCTTGATATAATAAAGCTCGGGTTCCTTAACCTTTGGGAAGTGGCTAACCATTAATAAATGCAGATGCTGGCGCAGGTTTGAGTCAAATCCGCGCCAGCGGCGTAAGCCAGATCAATACACATCAGGAACAAAAGTCTGCTCTGACATGGGGGGCCTTAAATAACCTTCTTTATTAACCGGGGGTAGTTTGATTTTTTTGTGCTTTATCTCTTTATAGGGGACCATGGAAAGAAGATGGTGTATGCAATTGAGACGTGCGCGCCGTTTATCATCAGCATTAACCACGTACCATGGAGCTACTTTGGTGTCGGTATAAATAAACATTTCATCCTTGGCTTTTGAATATTCAACCCATCTGGTTCTTGATGCCAGGTCCGTTTCACTGAATTTCCATCTTTTAAGGGGATCATTGATGCGTTCCATGAAACGCTTTTCCTGCTCTTCGTCACTTACCGAGAACCAGTATTTTACAAGGTGTATACCCGAGTGGATTATCATTTCTTCAAATCTGGGACATGACCGCAGGAAGTCCCAGTACTCATCCTCAGTACAATAGTCCATTACCCTCTCAATGCCTGCCCTGTTATACCAGCTTCTGTCGAATAATATTATTTCTCCGGCCGCAGGCATGTGAGGTATATATCTCTGGAAGTACCACTGAGATTTTTCACGCTCTGTTGGTACGCCCAGTGCAACAACCCTGCATATCCTGGGGTTAAGACGTTGTGTAATTCTCTTTATTACTCCCCCTTTACCAGCAGCATCCCTTCCTTCGAATACAACTACAAGCCTGTAACCGGCCGATTTCACCCATTCATGCATCTTTACCAGGTCAAGCTGGAGCTTTTCAAGCTCCTTGAAATAGGTATCCTTTTTAATTTTCTTATGATTATTATTATCCATATAATATTATTAATTGCTTTGCGACTTTAACCTGAACCGTATAAGAAAACCTGTAATGATCATTAGTATGCCTGTAAGGCCGTAAAGGGCATGCAGCCAGTGAAACATATTGATAAGCAGGATCTGTATAATAATCCATCCAGTCAGAATCAGTCCCTGGATAACTATTAGTAGTTCGTAGCTGCGGCTTTTGATAATTACAAATATGCTTATCAGCAGGCTTAAAAGTCCATTCATACACAATAGTATTATACCTGGGACAAGATAATTTTTGAATGGTGTTGGTGTCAGCCATTCAAGAGGCATTTCCATAAGGCTGCCATCCGGGGAATATACCAGTCCGATTCCCCCAAAGGAGGCTGATACACCATTGAAGATTAGTAATATAATAGCAAGGGTCCTTAATCCTTTCATGCAGGATAATTATTTATCGCCTTTTGCAATTTACATTAAATCTTTTTCAAATTAATAGACAATTTAGCACCGGCCCGTATTAAATCATTTGAAATAATTTCTTTTCCTAAAAATATATTTTTACTTATAAAATTTCGTAATTTAGTAAGCCTGAATAAATATTCTTGAATATTTGATAACCAAAACTTATTATCATGAGTAATGAATCGTTCAACTTCAACCAATTTATCAAAGACTCAGTTAATTCACTGACAAAACCCAAGGCATATTTTGCGGAAATGCCTGTGACAGGGGGCTTCGGCGTACCTATTGTAAAAGCTCTTATATATGGGGTTATTGCGGGCATCTTTGCTTTCCTGTGGAGCGTTCTTAAGTTAGGTGGTGTAACAACAGGGATGTTCGGTGGTGCAATTGGTATAATGGCATTTATCTGGATACTTATTGGTGCGCTTGTAGGCTTGTTCATAGGAGCTGTAATTGTACTTATTATATCAGCTATCTGTAGCGGGTCGACTGATTATGAGGCTAATGCACGAGTAACAGCTTCATTGATGGTTCTGATGCCTATTACTGCACTCTTTGGGTTTATCGGTGGAGGAGTAGGATCATTAATTGGATTTGTTATTAACCTGTATGGCCTGCTTATGCTCTATCATGCGCTAACAGGCTCTTTGAAAGGTAAAGTAGGCACCTCCAAAATAATTACAATCATCCTTGCTGTAATACTGGCGATCTTCCTTGTAGTTGGTTTCTTTACCAAAAAGAAAGCAAGTAGGTTTATGGATGAGTTTGGGTCAGAATTCGAGCAGACAATGGAAGAATACGGAAAAGATATGGAGAAAAGCCTGAAGGACCTCACAAAGGAACTTGAAGAGGCAAATGAAGAAGTGCAGTCAGAAGAAGAGAAGTAATACATCAAAACATTTATTAAAGGTAACAGGTAAGCTAACTGGCTGCCTGGTAATGGTATTATGCCTGCTTGGCTTTTCGGTTTTATCAGCACAGGAGAAGCATGAAAGCCAGAAGAACAGGGAAAAAATCCCTGTAAGCGGTTATGTAAGGGATAACTCAGGAAATCCAATACAGGGAGTTAGTATATTCCTTGATGGTAAGAAAAGCAGTATCACTACCAATTCAAAAGGATATTACAGGATAAAGGTTAAACCCGATGTGGAAACTATTTCTGCTTTCAGCCTTTTTATTGGTATCCATGAGATTAATTTTACCGGCCAGGAAAGAATAGATTTTGCGCTCGGAAATAACCAGGGGAAGGAGCTGAAGAAAGAGAATGTCGATGAGATGGGAACACCGGTCAGTTCTGTAAATATGGATAAGGCAAACAAGACCAGGTATTCCAATATTTATCAGATGATAAAAGGTGAAGTACCGGGAGTAACCGTTTCAGGGACTACAGTAACCATAAGAAGCAGTACATCATTAACACAATCAACTGAACCTCTTTTTGTCCTCGACGGGGTAATGGTTGATAATATAGGTGATATTCCACCCGAAATAGTAAAATCAATTGAGGTACTGAAAGGGCCTGCTACTGCAATTTATGGATCAAGGGGAGCCAACGGGGTAATACTTATAAAAACGAAGTAGCCCCTGTAGGAATTTTTTCTCTTCTTACGATCGCATTTATCATTTATCAATCCTGTGATAACTTATAGTTCATAAATTGATGGCTATTACCCATTTCAATATAATATGAAACTGCCAAAATCTGTTTACAATACTATTTCTTTAATAGGTAGTATACTTGCGGGCATAAGCCTCTTTCTGATTATTTTCTTTCTTGTAACCTTGTCAATATTTGACTTTGGCAGCTCATATATAGGGCTGTTTATATATATAGTATTACCGGTATTTCTTATTATAGGCTTGATCCTTATCCCTGTAGGAATGATAAGGAGATCGAAAAAGCTGAAGAAAATGAGCAGGGAGGAATTGTCCAGGGGGATCAGAATTGATTTGAATAATAAAAAGCATTGGAATGCGGTTGTACTTTTTGTAATAATCACTTTAATTTTCCTTTTTCTTACGGGGATTGGCAGTTACGAAGCATTTCATTATACTGAGTCGAATGAATTTTGCGGGCAATTATGCCATAAGGTTATGAAGCCTGAATATGTTGCTTATCAGGAATCACCTCATTCCAGGGTAGCATGTGTTGAATGTCATGTTGGACCCGGAGCCGACTGGTTCGTTAAGAGTAAACTATCAGGACTTTACCAGGTATATGCTGTTCTGGCAAAGGTATATCCTCAACCAATACCTACACCTGTTGAAAACCTCCGGCCGGCACGTGAAACATGTGAACGATGCCACTGGCCAAGCAAGTTTTATTCTTATAGGCTGCATAACGAGAAACATTACCTTGCTAACCGTGAGAATACCGAGTGGACTATACAGCTCAAAATGAAAACCGGGCCTGAGTACAGTGCGAAAGGACTAAGCGAGGGCATCCACTGGCATATCAATCCCGATATACGGGTAGAGTATATAGCTTCATCAAGAGACAGGGAATATTTACCCTGGGTGAGATGTATTAATATAGCCACGGGCGACACAGTAATTTATGAAGATATTAATGAGCAACTTGACCCTGAAGCAAAAGATACCCTGGAAATGAGAGTCATGGATTGTATCGACTGTCATAACAGACCATCACATCATTATCTCCCGCCACAGGAATTTACTGATCTTCTGTTGGCATCAGGAGAAATACCAGCAGAGTTACCTGACATAAAAAGCCTGGCCATGGAGGTTTTTAATTCCCAGTATGAGAATTACGATACAGCCATGAAATATATTGAAATGAGGGTGACAGAATTTTATTCTGAGAATTATCCGGAGATAATTGCCAATGAAGGAATGGTAAATACCGCAATTGAAGGATTCAAAATGGGATTTTCCAGGAATATCTTCCCCGAGATGAAAGCAAGCTGGGATGTATACCCCAATCATATCGGGCACGTTGAATTTAACGGTTGTTTCAGATGCCATAATGGTAATCATCAAAGTGCCGATAACAGGATTATTTCACGTGACTGTAACCTTTGTCATACCATTCAGATTCAGGGAACAGCCGATAGTTTACAGGTTGCTTTATCTAACCGGTCACTTGAATTCACTCACCCTGTTGATATAGGGGATGCCTGGAAAGAATATGCCTGTACCGACTGCCACAGGTACCTTTATTAATTTTTCAATATAATCTCAATAGCAATTCTTCCCCGGGCAATCCTGCGCGCCATTCCCCTGAAAATAAAAAAGTGGAATGGCGTAAGCATATACCAGTATATGCGCCCGAAAATACCTGTCGGCCTGAAGGTTGCCACCTGCATGAACATATTATTGTTTTCAATTGAGAATTCCAGCCATGCCTCTCCGGGGAGTTTCATTTCTGCATAAAGCAATAACCTTCTGCGTTGTTTATCGGCCAGTAAAACCCTCCAGAAGTCCAGTGAATCCCCCGGATGAATTTCTGTGAGATTTGTCCTTCCCCTTCTGAGACCAACACCACCTGACAGCCTGTCCATAAAACCCCTTATCTTCCATAACCATGTGGCATAATACCACCCTGTATCGCCACCAATAGACCAGATCCTGTCTGCAACAGCTTTCACATCATATATCTTTTCATACCGGACCGACCTGTATACTCCATGCCGGGGAACTTGGACAAATTCATACAATTCGTGATTTAATCGTCCGCTTATCATCGAATCCTTCCATGTAGACAATACATCATTCTGGTCTATCTTTGAAAATGCGAGTTTGATAGCTTCTTCATACGAAATAAGCTCTATACCAAATCTTTCTGCCAGCTCATTGGAGTTTCCGATAATTTCGACTTTCATGCTGTCGACCAGGTTAGCTGCAAGTTTGAATGATACTGAGGTGATAAAGAAAAGCCAGTATGATGACAATTTTGGCGTCATTATAGGGAGGGGGACAATGAATCTTCTTAGACGCCGCACCTTTGCATACTTCAGTAACATATCCCGGTAAGTCATTGTATCCGGGCCAACGATATCATAACCCCTGTTATAGCAATCAGGGTAGAAAAGGATATTTATAAGGTATGCCATTACATTCCTGATAGCTATGGGCTGTGTCCTGGTCATTACCCATTTGGGAGCCATCATAAAGGGCAGTTTCTCAACCAGATCCCTTATAATTTCAAAGGAGGCACTGCCTGAACCAACAATAATCCCTGCCCTTAATACAGTGGTATTATAGTTGCCCGACATTATTATATGCTCAACATTCTTCCTTGAACTAAGGTGCCTTGATAACTCTTCGCCATTAGCAATACCACTCAGGTAAACAACATGCTTTACTGTGGTCATATTCATATAATCCCTGAAATTTTCAGCGGCCTTTGCTTCAAGATTACCGAAGTTTTTCATTGACTGGGACATTGAATGAATAAGATAGTAGGCACCGTCGATTTCCCTCGGCAGGGTGTTGAAATTTTTGGGTGACAGGAAATCTATTTCGAGAAAGGTCACCTTGTCAATTATATATTTCGGCAGGGAGATTCTTTGACCATCCCTCACACAGCATATTACTTCATAACCATTTTCAAGAAGGTTATAAACCAGCCTTTTTCCTATATACCCGGAAGCACCGGTGAGAAGAATCTTCATGCTCTGTCAGGAATCTATAAATATCTCAGGCCTGTTATTTAAAAAAGACGTTATAAGATAATAACCAGTAGAGAGGAAAATAGTTCAATAAAGAGAGCCTCTCACGGGACTCGAACCCGCGACCTGCTCATTACGAATGAGCTGCTCTACCAGCTGAGCTAAAGAGGCTTTTGTGAGTTTGAGATTTTTAATCTCAGATAATGACCCTGCAAATTTATAAAAAACCACTTATCCTTATGCAAGAGTAAGTGGTTTTAGTAAAATCAGGTTTATACTGAATGTCATTCAGAATTATAAATCACTCAACATTGTTCCTCTTTGATGCAATATAATCCAGAATAATCCAGAAGATATAGGATACAAGGAATATCAGGATTCCATAAATAGGTGGGATCATTGAAATTTTCAGTCCACCGGCCATGATGGCAGGTGATATATCCATGGCCTTTTCAATTGCACTTAAAGCATTGAAGAGCCCCAGTAACTGACCGAGAATACCGGTTACAAAAGCAAAAAGACCCAGGCTTTTAATGTATTTCAACTTCTTCCTAGCTTCATCGATGTCCTTAAAATCTCTTCTCAGGATAATTACCAGGTAATAAACAGCAATCGCAAGGATGATAAAGAATACTATCGTCAGGATACCCATAAATAATGGTCCGCCTTTGTAGAATAATTCAATCATGATATCTAATTTTAGTTAATAATTAATATTTCAAAGATAATAGGCTAACACTCTGAAATGCAAGGTAGAAAACCTAACAAAACCTGCATTTCATCGATTTTCCGGTCTGATATTTTGTGTCGTATCTATTTTTGACGCATTTTTAAAGTATGAACAGATATTTTGAGATAATTTTTTGGCTTGCAGTTTCAATTATCCTGGTAATAGTATTTGGAAGTTTTGCAGGAAGCTATATCAACGCTTTCTACTTTGTTTCTTTCTTCATGCCAATCATTATTGCTACCTCATGGTTTATCAATTCAGTCCTGGTTCCTGATTACCTGTTAAAAAAGAAATACCCGGAATTTTTTCTTTACCTGGCATATACCTTGATAATTTCTGTGAACCTGATATTTATCCTGGTCTTCGCGGCATTTTTACTGCTTGCCTATTATGCTATGGATAATTTGTGGTCAATAATGACTGATTTCCGTTTAATGCCTTTGATAATGTACTTAATAGTATTGATCTACGGATTCATATCTATGGTTAATCAGTATTTTAACCTGCAATCATTAACACAATCCAGCATTAATGGGGAGGGGGAGTTTATTGTTGTAAGATCAGAGAGGAAAAACCGTAAAATAGAATGCAATTCCATTTTATATATAGAGAGTTTGGCAGATTATGTCAGGATATTTCTTGACACGGGAGAGACAGTGATTACAAGGACAAATATCAGCTTCCTTGATAGTAAGCTGGGTGATAGATACCTGAGAATACATCGTTCCTATATAGTAAATATCAATAAGATAAATTCTTATACCAAAGAAAGAATCAGCCTTTCAGGCAAAGAATTACCCATAAGCCGGACTTATAAGGACAAAGCCATAAAAATCCTGGGTGAATAGGTACTATTCACATGATAACGGGTCCGGAATATTTAAGATTTATTTATTACATAAGCATCTTGTCAAATGCATGGTATACCAGGAATACTGGCCATACAATGGCTTTCAGGAAGCCCAGTACCCCAATCCAGAAACCTGTGGCAGTGGAAATAAAGTAAATTGCAGCTCCTATAAAACCCATGCCGTAAACGGCACCTGCAGGAGCACTTTTTTGTACATCTTTTGCCATGATCAGTTAGTTTTAAATTCTACATATTATATTGTAAGATAAAGAATAATGGCAGGGATATAAACATAAGGTAAGAACTGACCTTATGTATAATGACTATTGTTAATGGCAGAGGTCTTTCAAAACTTTGTAAGGCACCGGTAATAAAACTGAACAGCAATAATATAGCTGTCAAGATTGCTAAATAAATTATTAATCCATCTATGCTGGAATTCCTTAAGAAATTTCTTAATACTATCAAAGCAAAAATTATTAAAATAACTGCTACTATCTTGTGAACAGAAAACAATATGTTGTTATATGGCCTGGATCTTTTTCTGAGATATATACCAGAGATAAGAATAAGAGGTAATGAGAGAACTGCCATCAGCATTTTTGTATACATTGGTTCCATATAGACCTTGGTGCATTAATGTCAAAAATACAAATAAATCCACTAATGGATTAATCATTGTAATACAATCGGCCATAAAATAGTATGTTGAAGGCTAAAATTGAGCTCCTCTCATTAGCCAGTAGGTCAAAATCTTGTATAGGATCAAAAAAAATTGTATTTATGTGGAGGACCGACAATAACTTATTATGACTGCCAAACGAATTTCATCTATTGATATTTTCAGGGCACTCACCATGCTGCTGATGATATTTGTCAATGACCTCTGGTCCCTTCATGATATACCTGGATGGCTTGAACATGCTTCGGCTGATGAGGATAAGATGGGTCTTGCTGACGTTGTATTTCCTGCATTCTTATTTATCGTCGGACTATCAATTCCTTTTGCAATAGATGCACGAATTAAGAAAGGACATAGTAAAAAGAAAATTTTTCTGCACATCCTGCAAAGGACGGCAGCCCTTGTGATAATGGGCTTCTTTATGGTCAACCTGGAATACTTCCAACCCGGTGTCCCACGCTACCTGAAGGCAGCCTGGGAAGTGGTTATGATTCTTGCATTCATCCTGATCTGGAATAATTATGAAAACATAAGCTGGACAAAAAAAATACCAGTTCTGTATTTACAGCTTGCAGGTTTCATTTTGTTGTTTGTCCTGGCACTTACCTATAAGGGAGGTACACCCGGGGACCCTCATTGGATGAGACCTCACTGGTGGGGCATACTGGGACTGATAGGATGGGCATACCTGCTGGGAGCCCTGGTATACCTCTTTGCAGGAGCAAAGATCTGGCTTATATTCCCGGTCTGGCTTATCTTATTAGCACTAAATATGCAGGAATTTACAGGTCTGCCCTGGAAATTGCCTGCCATACGCCTGGTGGTCAGTGCCTCAAACCATGCCCTGATGATGAGCGGTGTTGTCGCATCTGTTTTTTATAAGAAACTAAGCGACTCCGGGAGGATAAATCTGTTCATATCCTTGTTAATGATCCTGGCAGCTGTTTCACTGTTATTCGGATTTGCGGTAAGACCCGAATGGGGTATATCAAAAATACGTGCCACACCTTCATGGACTGCGATATGTGCGGGTATCAGCTTCGCGTTTTTCGCTGGCATGTACTGGATTGCAGATATCAGGAACAAAACACATTGGGCAATGTTTATGATGCCGGCAGGCAGGAGCACCCTTACATGTTACCTCGTTCCATATATAATTTACCCTACCCTGGGTCCCCTGATAATGTTTATCCCTGATTACCTGACAGGTGGTATAGCCGGACTGATAAAAGCTCTCCTTTTTGCACTTCTTGTAGTCTGGATCACAGGACGGCTGGAAAAAATCAGTATAAGGCTTAAAATTTGATAAGCAAACTCTGCTTTTATTTCAGGCTTTACTGCTATCCTTTTCCGGTTTGAGTCATATGACTGAAATCCATGCCGGCCGGGATAATGCATGAAACTGAGCTTAAACTTTGATCTTGAATAACTAAGTTGAAAATAATTAATACCTTTGCACGGATTTAGCTTAAATTGTATAACAAGCTTTAAAGGGTAGCTTGGAGAGATTTTAAAAAGAGGGTTAAATAATATGGGTGTTTTAACAAGAGTATTCTCACATATTAAATCAGGTATATCAACGAAAGACTATTATAAGTCGATGAACGAAGCACTGGCACGACTGAACCAGGAATATACCATGTTGCATTATCCCTACTATGTTAAGGATGATGAGAGTTTTTTTGAAGCTCAAAAGAATCTGACTGATTATTGTATGTCACTTCTGCCACCTATTGAGGGTAAGAATATTCTTGAGATAGGATGTGGCAATGGTGTACAGGCTCATTATATTCTAAATAACTATTCTCCTGCATCAATAACGGCTATTGATCTCAACTCATCAAATCTGGAAATTGCAAGGATGGAAGCTCAGAAGAAAGGTATTAAGAATATCAAATTCCATATAGATGATGCACAAAAGCTATCTACAATAGAGAACAATTCAATGGATTACATAATCAATATTGAGAGTGCATTTCATTACCCTGATAAGCCCTCTTTTTTCAGGGAGATAGCCAGGGTTTTGAAGCCCGGTGGCACATATCTTATTGCAGATATCTTGACCACTCCGCGAAAGAGAAATGCCCTTGGCAGGTACTGGAAAAGAAGGATGAACTTTAATCACTGGTCGAAAAGTAATTATGAAGAAGAACTGCCGAAAGCTAATTTAGGAATTGAAAATTTCTCTGACATTACATTTAAAATAATAAAAAGTTACAGAAATTACCCACACTGGCTGAGGACAATGAAGAAACAAAACTTTATTGAAGACAACCTATTGAAATTATATTATACAATACATGTAAGGTTAAATATCCATCTGCTCCGTACCAGCCGTCAATATTGTGTTATCGTTGGAGGGAAACGCCTGAATTAAATAATATAACCCAGTATAATGTATGCCAGGGCAGTTAGCAACCCTGCAGTAAGAGAGTAGGGCAACTGTGTCCTTACATGATCGATATGATCGCTGGCAGATGCCATGGATGAAATAAGTGTTGTATCGGATATGGGCGAGCAATGGTCTCCGAAAACACCGCCACTCAGGGCCGCGGCTATTACCAGGGGGACGTGGGCATCCATGCTGTGGGCAACAGGAACAGCAATTGCTATCATAATGGAAAAAGTACCCCATGAAGTACCTGTTGAGAAAGCAATAAAACAACTGGCAAGAAATATCAGTAATGGTGCAAGTGAGGGAGACAGCCACCTGTGTGTTATTCCGGCAACATAATCCCCTGTTCCCATCTCATTGCATAAATTACCAATAGCAAAAGCCAGTACCATAAGCAGTGCCATTGATACCATGCCAGACATGCCCTTTAATGCTGTAGCAGCCAGTTCTTTGATATTCAGTATCTTTTGTGCCCTGAAAACAACTGCACTTATAAGTAGGGATATAAGCACTGAATAAAGAACCGATTTGGCACCTGATGAATTACTGACAGCCTGTAGTGAGTGATCTATAAATGAGGCAGTTGCACCTGGTTCCACATTATTCCACCCTGTACAGATCAGCATAACAGGCATGGCAAGGACCATAATTCCTACTGGTAAAAGCATATTTATTGCACGTTCGGGACTGTCCTTTTTTGCTTCCATCAGTGTTATCTCGCTGGATACCATTGGGGTGGCACCGTCACGAAGTGGTTTGCCTTCTTCCCTTGCTCTCCTTTCCGCTTTTTTCATAGGACCGAAATCCCGGCCTGTCCTTATTATAAAAAATACCATTATCACAGCGAGCATGGGGTAGATATTAAACGGCATGGCTGATAGCAGTGTCAGGAATGGCTGGTCAAAACCCTGGACCAGCAGTAATCCCATTATAAACCCGCCCCAGGCATTCAGGGGAATAAGTATGCTTGAAGGAGCAGAGGTAGAGTCGGCCAGGTAAGCAAGCTTTTCACGCGATATTTTCAACCTGTCGGTCAGAGGCCTGAACAGTGTCCCTACTGTCAGGGCCGAAATATTTGATTCAACAAAAATAATAAGGCCAGTCAGTGCCGCCCATAACTGAACCCTGCGGGATGATTGCTTCCTGTTCTGTAACCTTGAATTTATTAGGGCGGTAAAGCCGTTTACACCACCTGATCTTTGCATAAAGGCTATGAGTGAACCAATTAGCAGAGTGAATAGGATAGTCTGTGTATTACCCTCAGTTTTAAACACATCGACAATGGCTGTTACGGTTGCTGTAGACCCACTCAGCAGGTTGCCCCTCTTAATGATCATCCAGCCGGCCCATATCCCAAGTCCGAGCGAAATATATACCTGTCTGGTACGTATGGCAAGGGCAATTGCTATGAGAGGAGGTACAAGTGACCAGAAGCCGTAATCAGTCATAGTGACATTTTAACTGGCAAGATAATAATTTTTTGCTCGCGATACTCGCGTAACTTGCTCCCTCCGGTCGCGTAATTTGCCCCGCTGACGAGGGGCGTATTATATGATGAGTTAATTACTTCTCCGACAGGTTAACAGCAAGAAGTATTACGAATATTATCAAAAGAGCTGTTCCTAATGTTAAAATTATTCCCGCAGCGGGCCAGTGGTTCACCTTAAACAACCAGCCGGCAGTTAATAAAAAAGCAGAAATTACGCCAAAGAAATTCATCCCCCTGTTTGGTGATTTTTTTGACAGTATATAGATTGCGACAACAGGTGCGGCAATAACAAGATTTAATATTGTACCATATAACAATATCTTACCTGCCCCTGGCCAATGCTGTATCCTGAATAAAAGTATAATCAGGAAAATGCTAATGGCTATAGCTCCGAAAATAATTGCTGCTTTTTTCATTCAACCAGTATTTAATTTATACAGCAATATACTTGCTAAATACTGAGAAATCAAGAAATATTTAATATGAAATATTGAAATGATGGAAAGTTAGGATATTAAAACAGAGCAGGCTATTACCTTTTAGCCGATATACCAAACCGCCGGGAAGGTTTTGATTTATTGTTCATCGATTTTAATGGCAGCTGTGCAAAAACAATTGCCTCATACGGGTTACTGAAAAGAATCACGTTTTGCCTGTCATCTTCGGGCCAGCTGAAACGTTCAATCGCTGCCCGGACCGGTGGCACTTAAGGATGCATCTGTATGGATCATGGCTGCCGATACAACTCATGAAACTGCCTTTAGTGATACAAAAGGGTTTTATGTATTGCCGGGTCAATGTCTTTAACCGGTTTATAAGAATATGGGGAATAATCACTTCTAAATAGCAGGCTACATTTATGGCCCTCTTTATCAGCACATTGGAATTGACTATTGCCTTGTGATATAATTTCATTCTACGAATTCATGAATAAAGTACGTTTTATTTGCATAATATTGGTTAACCTAATTTTGTAAATGAAAGATAGCTATTCAATAAGTTATAAATGTGATTTCTGCAATGAGGATATATCAATGTTGACAAAAAAATTGCAGCAACATCCAACCTCTCAACTCTGGCTGAAACATGGACAATGTTGTGCTGCATGCACTGCTCCCCAAAATATAACAGGGATTGCCAAAAATGAAATTCTCAGGACAGATTATGACAAATCATACCCGGATAAGAAAGCGAAATCAGGGAATCATAATACAAATATAATACTTGCCCTGTCCAAGGCTTCACAGATTGAGGAGGAAGCTGAATTTAAGATAAAAAGACGTGCACAAAGATCATTAACAAGTGGTAAAATTATAGCTTCAGTCAGCCTGGCTGCAAGCTTTTTATTCTTTTACTATGAACATTTCTATCTGGCCCTGATTGGATTTATTATATGTATTGGAGGAATAGTTCAATGCCGACTGGGTGTATGGAAGAAGTGCAGGACAAGATAATGGGTGAAAGTGTTCAGGATTGAATAAACTCAGCTATTTCAAATAACAGTCATTATATTTCCCTGTATTTTCCTTAATATATTTTTGTATGCGCCTGAATTCATACTTATTACGAATGATCCTGTCGTAATATCTGTATTGCCAGGAAAATTCCAAATTGTTTTTTGTTGCGTAGGATTTTACGCCTGGTTTATATCCACGGATTACCGATCCAAGGTTTTTTGATTGGGGACCAAATCGATTGGGATTACGGAAACGATTATTGGATAATCGATTTGGTAGAGGCACAATATTTTGCGCCTCTACATTGATGGTATCCAGAATCAATATACCATGAACGTGGTCAGGCATTATAACAAATACATCGGTCCATACAAAATGGAAATGATTTGGTATATCCATCCAATATTGATATGCAATTTTACCCAATTCTGATAATTTCATAATGTATGGAATGTCCGATTCATTTGTTTTAATATTCTTTCCAAAATAATTCCTTCTGTTTCGTGTACATATTGTAATGAAATAATACCCTGGTGATGAATAATCCCAACATGGATGTCTCCATGTATTTATTCGATATTTATTTTGGAATTTATCAGTTTGCATCTAATGAATAATTATCTGAAATGAAACATAATCATTAAACCTCAGTCTTGTTATACAGTTTTAAGTAAAATGCTTTAATAATGCAACGAGATAAAGCATATAGCTGTAATAAAGATATATGATAATATGGCCAGTACAAAATTTCTAGTTCCCAATTTTATTATTCCCGCAATATATGGCACAGAGTCATCGAAAAAAAGCAAATAATTCTATCTTTCAATGAAATAATATAATTTTAATGATTCAAAAATGAACCATTTCGTAATCTACAGTTCTTTTATTGAAAGTACAAAGCATATCGCACCATCATCAAATGAAAAAGACCAGAGAAACATTGTTACCTATATAGCTACACTATGACTAAATTATCAATTGTACCCCATGAGAACATTGGCAGGAATTTTATTCCTGAAGAATATCTTCCCCAAGGGAAAGATGAATACTTTCAACGAAACACACAGGTCATACCACCGGAATCTGGATGGAGACATTTAAAATCGGACGAGATTGAAAGGCTGGTAAAAAACGATAACACTGCAGATGATTGGGATGATTTGCTGGTTACTGATGAGTTTAATCCCAGACTGATTAAAAACACCAATTTTTTCGGGCTTGTCAGAATTGGAAAATTACGGAATGTTGTCCTAGAGCATCACGACCTGAGAGTGCCTGCAGGTATTACGAACAGTCTGATAATATCCTGTGATATTGGTGATGATGTGGCTATTCATAACGTACATTATATGGCCCATTATATTATTGGTGACAGGTGTATCCTGTTTAATATCCAGGAAATGCATACAACTGATCATGCTAAATTTGGGAATGGAATTATTAAAGAAGGTGAACCGGAAAATGTCAGGACATGGCTTGATCTGATGAACGAAACGGGTTGCCGCCAGGTACTGCCCTTTGATGGTATGATTACAGCCGATGCTTACCTGTGGGCAAAGTTCGTTGACGATAAACCTTTGCAGGAAAATCTCAAAAAAATAACACAGAACAGTATTGATAATCATCGTGGCTATTATGGGACGACCGGTAACCAGTGTGTGATAAAAAATTCTCTTATCCTGAAGGATGTTAAGATTGGTTCAGATTGTTATATCAAGGGGGCTAATAAATTAAAAAACCTGACCATTAATTCTTCTGAAAAAGAACCTGCACAAATTGGAGAAGGAGTAGAATTGGTCAACGGTATTATTGGCTACGGTTGTCATATATTTTACGGCTGTAAAGCTGTAAAATTTATCCTGGGGAATAATTCCAACCTGAAATACGGTGCCAGGTTAATCAACTCATTTTTAGGTGATAATTCAACCATCTCCTGTTGTGAGGTACTGAATAATTTAATTTTTCCGGCACACGAGCAGCATCATAATAATTCTTTTCTTGTTGCCTCTGTCGTTATGGGACAGAGCAATATAGCAGCTGGTGCTACAATTGGTTCCAACCATAATAGTCGTGCTAATGACAATGAAATTCAGGCCGGCCGTGGATTCTGGCCGGGATTGTGTACCAGTTTAAAGCATTCAAGCCGTTTTGCATCATTTGTATTGCTCGCCAAAGCCGATTATCCGGCAGAACTTGATATTCCTCTGCCTTTTTCACTGCTCAACAATAATGTAGCAAAAGACCGTCTGGAATTGATGCCTGCATTCTGGTGGATGTATAATATGTATGCCCTGGCACGTAATTCATGGAAATTCCAGACTCGTGACAAACGGGTGAATAAAATTCAGAACGTTGAATTTGAAACATTTGCCCCTGACACCATAGAGGAGATAATCAATGCCCGGAGGTTACTTGAAATATGGACCGCCAGAGCAAGCTTAAAACATAAAAGTGAATCAGGTGTGTTAAAGAATGATGATGACCTGGCCAGTCTGGGACGTGGACTATTATCAGGCAGGGAAGAAGTAATAAATGAAATGGAAGTGCTGGGTGAAAACATGGAGAATACAAAGAGAAAGGTACTGATCCTGAAAACATATAAAGCATACCATGCCTATGGTGATATGTTGCACTATTATGCCGTGAAAAACCTGATGGCATACATGGGCGCACATCCGGAGTCCCAGTTTTCAGACATGTGTAAAGATCTAAAAGGTGAACGACAGCATGAATGGTTTAACCTGGGTGGACAGATAATGCAAAAGAACGATGTTGATACACTTCGTTCGGATATTGGTTCAGGTAAATTAAAAACCTGGAAAAATATCCACAACCGGTACGATGATCTCTGGATTAAATATTCCATTGATAAGCAAAAACATGCATTTGCAATCCTTTGTGAATTATATGGAACGGAAAATCTTACAGAAGCTCACTGGGAATCAGCCCTGGATAAGGCAATGAGCATCCAGGAATTTGTTTGTGACCAGGTGTATGTTACAAGAAAAAAAGATTATGACAACACATTCCGGCAGGCAACCTACAGGAATATGGATGAAATGACAGCTGCCATCGGCACTATTGACGAGAATAGCTTTATTGTCCAGGTAAGACAGGAAACGGAGGATTTCAGAAAAATTGCAGGAGCAATTAAAGAAAGGGTTTAGATAGCTTGAGTTTGAATGTTTGAAAGTTTGAATGGTTTGATGCGTAATGAGTTGTATTTTTTAAATTGCTTGATAAAATAAGGTTGTAAGAATCAATTAATTATAAAATCATGAAGAAATCAAAATTATCTGTTTACATTTTTATGATAATATCGTTTCTGGCAGTTTGCCAATATTCCTTATCCCAGGATAATTCCGAAGCTTTTATGATGGCTATTCGTACTGGCAATATGGAACAGGTTAAAAGTTTCATAAACTCAGGATCGGACATTAATTTTGAATTTGATCAGCGTCATACACCTCTGATAGTGGCAATATATACTGATAATATCGAAATGGTGAAACTTATTATATCAATTGGGGCTGATGTTAATGTCCGTACAGAAAAGAACGGCACCGCCCTTGGCTCAGCCTGCATGATGGGCAACAAAGAGATATGTGAGTACCTGCTGGATCAAGGTGCCGGTATTGAGCTGGCTGATAATGAAGACAGGGCGCCATTAATAGAGGCCGTCTATAACCAGCACCAGGTAATAGTCAGGCTTTTACTGGATAATGGGGCAGATGTAAATACCAGGGAGAAGAATGGCTGGTCTCCATTGATGTTCTCAGCAATGCATGGTGATATTGAGATTACCAGTATCCTGATAGAGGCGGGAGCCGATGTTAACCTGAAAACCAATGACGGTGAGACTCCACTGCAACGCGCAACAACCATTGATAATGCCGGCATGGACCGGAAGGAAGTTATAGAAATATTGAAAAAAGCAGGAGCGAAATAGAATTTACTTCAGCGAATTAACGATGGTTGTTTTTCAACATTATTCAGATCCTTCGCCATGCTCCCATCTTCATTGAAGATACGATAGGCAAAACAGGATGAAGGTTACTCCGCAAGTGCTTTCGGGCTCAGGCCCGGCAGATCAAGCTTCTTCTTTCTATTAAAGTCATAGGTGAATTTTGTGGTTATCCCAGTTTAGATTAAGAATACATAGATGTGGTAATTATTTCATACATTACAAAGTTCCTAACCAGAAAACCTTTGTATTATGGATATTGTATGGCGATTAATTTTCAGTTTAACCATATTTTCTATTATCCTGATCTTACATAAATGGATTGGTAAATATTCAAACCCATTAGACAGGAGCAACAATCCCAAAAAAGAAATTACTGAGGTCTTATTGCTCTGGATAATTGCAGTAATAGTACCCATAGTGAGGATGTTTGTTATTACTCCCTGTTTAACTGAGTTTATTGACAAAAGGGTTTTTATTGAGCTTGTCTATGTCCCGGTTATTTTAATAACCTATATTCTTATTCCTCTCTATATCGTGATGATCCGTGGAAAGTGGACTTTTGCTGATATGGGTTTGACATGGAAAGTAAAATCGAGAGGCGTAGTAATATTTGCTATTACGCTTGGCCTGATAAGCGGAGTTATTGCTTATATTTCCAATCAGGCAGTCATTGGGAGTGATCCACTTTCTTTTGGGACACTACTATTGCTTCTGTTTAATAATGATTTTGTTGAGGAATTCTTGCACAGGGGTATCATTCAATCAAAGCTGGAAAGAGTTTTTGGACAATACAAAGCAATCATTTTTGGTGGAATTTTGTTTGGATTAACACATATAGCATTTGATATTTCAATGTTATTGGATACCGGAGTAATCTTTGTATTCTTTGCATTTCTTCTTCAGACAATGCTAGGTTGGCTGCTTGGCATTATCTATATGAAGACAAGGAGTCTGTGGCCGGGAATTGTATGCCACTACCTTGTCAACTGGCTGCCATCAATACTGGTTGGACTTCTGGGATAAGAGTTTGTTGAATTGTTGAAAGGTTAAATTGTTGAATCGGGATGTTGAAAAGAAATACTGAAATTGTATATTGTGACGCAAAATATGGTACTCATTATATTAAGCCAGGTAAAAAACTATGAAACCTTGTATTAAGATTATTAAGATTAAGTACTTGTTAATAATATTGTTATTATCCTTGAATATAAATGTTGCATTTCCCCAGAAGGAGGAAGTAAAGATTGCAATGGCCCAAATTTTCTGCCTTGATGGTGACAGGTCGGGTAATTTTGTACGCATTGAAAATGCCATTATGGAAGCAAAGGAAATGGGAGCTGATATTGTCTGTTTTCCTGAGACAAGCCTGTTTGGATGGGTAAACCCTGATGCCCACAACCGTGCATACCCTGTACCGGGCCCGGATTCAGATAGACTATGTATTATGGCTATAAACCATAACATTTATATTTGTATAGGACTGGCCGAAAGGGACGGGGATAAACTCTTTGATTCGGCACTTCTCATTGATAACAGGGGTAATATTCTTCTCAAACACAGGAAAATTAATATACTTGAAGAGCTGATGTCACCTCCTTATACCGCGGGGAATGATATTAAAACCGTTGAAACGGAATTCGGAACTATTGGAATGCTGATATGTGCCGATTCATTTGAGAATGAGATTTTGAGCAGGATGGGGGATCAGCATCCTGATATCGTACTTATTCCTTACGGATGGGCTAACAGCGAGGAAAGCTGGCCGGGGCACTCCGAGGAATTAAGCCGTACAGTAAGAAATGCAGCAAAAGAAATAGGCTGCTATGTTATAGGAACCGATCTTGTAGGTGAAATCAGTCATGGCCCATGGAAAGGGCTTGTATACGGTGGTTCCAGTGTCACATCAGACAGGTATGGGGAAATCATAGGACAGTGCAGGGATAGAGACAGGGACGTGGTCCTTGTTAATATTGAACTATAGAACCAAGCCCCCTGCTCCATGCCCCCTGCTACTTTCTCGCCTTCAACGGGTATGGCGGTCTTTCGGGCTCGACGGGCGGATTCTTTTTCAACTCTTCCAGTGCAATTTCAATTGCTTTCTCAAGCTGTGGGTCGTTGCCCTTTATAACCTCGGCCGGCCATTGCTCAACTTCAATATCAGGTGGTATACCAACATTCTCAACTATGAATCCCTCGCTGGTCCAGATAGCAAGGTTTGGTGCAGTAACTGAGGCTCCGTCAATGAATTCAGGGAAACCAAGTACACCTACCAGACCTCCCCATGTGCGTTTCCCTACCAGTGTACCGACCTTGAATTTCCTGAACATCCATGGTAACATATCACCACCCGATCCTGCAGTCTCATCTATTATCATAACTTTGGGGCCCTGTATCGAAGCACTTGGAGTTTTAAGATCTTTCCCGTAACGGAAATTCCAGTGTGACTGGTAAGGTCTGAGCAGTATATCGATATAGTAATCAGCAATGGAACCACCACCATTGAAACGTTCGTCAATTATTATTGCTTTCTTTTTAGCCTGCGGGAAAAAGTAGCGCTTAAAATATTCGTGACCAGCCCCTGCAGTGTTTGGTACATAAACATAAGCAACCTGGCCGTTGGTGGCCTCATCAACTTTCTTCAGGTTACCTTCAACCCAGTCACGGTTTCTTAGAGATGATTCACTGTTTACCGGAACTACTTTTACTTCCCGTGATCCTGAATAATCTGGATTCGGGCCAATAGTAATATTGACAATTTTACCGGAAGTATTCTCAAAATAGCTGTATATATTCTGATCTGCAGTAAGGTCTTTCCCGTTAACAGCAAGTATATAATCACCAGCTTTTGCATTTATACCGGGCTCTGTCATGGGTGACCGCAGATCCGGATTCCAGTTCAATCCACCATAAATCTTTTTCAACCGGTACCTGTTATTCGAAATCTCATAGTCTACGCCCAGCAGTCCACCACTAACGCGCTCAGGTTGTCCCAGCTGTTCTCCCGGGCCTTGCAGTCGGTGATGACCCACGGAGATTTCACTGCACATCCACTGGATGACACGGTTAAGGTCATTCCTGCAGGACAGATCCGGAATGAATTGTGAATATTTTTCCTTCATAGCAGGCCAGTCAGTACCATGCATCCCGGGATCGTAGAAATAATCCCTGTTTACTCTCCATGCCTCGTCGAATATATGTGGCCATTCTGCCGGCGGATCAATTTTAACCTGGAGCGAAGAGGTGTTTATTATGCCTTTCCCGGGCTCGGGCTTTGATCCGGTATTGGTGATTCCAAAAGTTCTTCCACTGCTGTAGAACATCTTTTTACCATTTGCTGATATTTCATAATCATCGAGGTTCATAACCTCCTTGTCTTTCTTTTCCTTAATGTCATACATATGCAATTGGCTCTCACCTCCAAATCCTGCAGGCCTGATAATATAATATACCTTACCTTCCTCACCGACTCCCAGATCTGAATAATTTCCAGCATCTACAGGGAGTGCGACAATGCGGTCCTGAATCCCGGTAAGGTCAATCTTCATTTCATCCTTTATCTCGGGCTCTTCAGTTTTACCCTTCTTTGATTTCTTTTCAGGTTCAACTTCAGGAGTCTTCTCCTCTTCCAACTCCTCTTCATCACTTTCCCTGGCAAATGGATTGATCAGATCTTTTTGCAGGGTAACAAGGTATATTGAGGAAGTAGCTGACATATCTGCATTCGATTGGTCAAACCAGTTCACAACGGGACCGGCATCTGTTGATGCAAAGAAATAGAGATATTTTCCTCCGGTATCAAAAACAGGTTCAGAAGCATCGCTCATACTATCAGAGACAGGATATGATTTTCCCTGGTCTAATGAATAAATAAATACCTGCCTGAAGTTTGATTCAAGGACTTTTGTATATGTCAGCCATTTTGAGTCTTTCGACCATGATCCGAACAGCTCCCTGAAAACTCCAGGGAAATACATTTCATCTGAATCTACTTTTTTTACTTCTCCTGATTCAATGTTTATTATATACAGGCTCCTGCTGTTATCCACATAAGCAATGTTTTTGCTGTCAGGAGACCAGTGTGGATAAGCATAAAATCCTGCTCCATTGAGCTGGTATGACCTGGCTTCTTCTGATCCGTCCTGCGGGGCCACGTGAAGCATATATTCACCTGAAGCGTCTGAAAAGTAAGCTATGGATTTCCCGTCAGGTGACCATGCAGGATATTTCTCGTGTGCACCTGTGGTAAGTGTTATATTTCTTGGATCACCCTTTTCAGCCGGGACAGTCATAATATCACCCCTGAAATCAAATACTACCCTTGCACCTGTCGGTGATATACCTCCGCTTCTTATATAGCTACTACCTGAAACATATCGTGGTCTCAGTTCAAGCAGGTCAGTTGCAATTCCTATTGTTATCTTTTCAGGTGATTTTGTATTTAAATGAAAGAGATGTAAATATCCGGCCTGCTCAAAAATGATCTGACCGTTGCCATGTGTTGCTTTTATAATGGGAAAATCTGAGAAATCCGTTAGCTGTTCAATTTCTTTCGTGCTTGTATTATATGAAAAAAGATTGAATTCACCATTTCGGTCACTTCTGAAATAAATCCTGTCTCCAATCCACATCGGATCGGTATCATTACATCTCCCTTCAGGCTGTGGGATCTTTACTACCGAATGATCTTCGAATGAGAACAGCCAGATTGTGGCCACAGTACCTCCTCTGTAATTCTTCCATTGACCATACCTTCCGGGGATAGGAGTATATGCCATATATTTCCCATCCGGTGAATAGGATGCACACCAGCCATTTGGAATTACCAGGCGGGTGGGAAATCCTCCATTAACCGGCACAGTGAAAAACTGCATATAACGGTTGGTATAAACCTCTCTCTGGGATGCAAAAAGAACCGCTGCACCATCAGGGGTAAATCCCCTGACTATATCCGCCCCGGGATGCCAGGTAAGTCTTTTTGGCACACCTCCTTCAATCGGAACTATGAACACATCAGTATTTCCATCATATTGTGCACTGAAAGCAATGTGCTTCCCGTCGGGTGAAAACACAGGATCGGATTCCTGACCTTCATCAACTGTTAGGCGTCGCGGGAATGTACCATCGAGATTGGCAATCCAAAGATCATTGGCATACACAAACGCCACGTGCTCAGCACTTACGGCAGGCTGTGACAACAACCTCGTATCTTTGGTATCTACTCCAGAAGAATTACCTGATATCAGCAAAAAGGATATCAGGATTAAAAGCAATGTTCTGAATGTCTTTCTCATGATTAATAATTGAATATGTTAGTTAATGATTTTTAGACTGATATGGTTTATACGCTGTGAATATTGTGGCCATATAAATAATAACCAGGGAAACATAAGGATTCTTTTCCAGTAATTAAGTTTTAAGGCGTAGAACTTTTAAAAGCTAAATATATAAAAACTATCCTAAATGAATTAATTTATTCAGGATCGGTTACTTGATCCCTGGCATGTTTAAGAACTTCTCCCCCGGAGGGGGACAATATCAATAGCCACAGTTACACCTGTGGTTTAAAGCATTAACAGTGATATAAGACCGCCGGAGGTGGTCAATAAGATGTTCACTCCCTCCAGGTATTTTTACATGGGGCAGGGGATTATGAATGTTGAATTTTAACGAGTAACGAGCAACCAGTATCCAGTCTCGCCCGCCGAAGCTTTGAACCCTTGGGGCAAAGGCGGGTACCAAATACCCAGCACCGTTGCCTTAGATCTAATAATTGGCATCATTTTTTGCCCTTATATTTCATAATTTGAAATATTTGAATCAATATATTTTCTGATACGATGTAATTCATCATCATTTCGGATTATTCTTTCATAAAAACGTTTCTGCCAGGCAAAATACAGATTGTTCTTGACAGCAAATGATTTAACACCTGCCTTATATCCACGTATTATTGATGCCAGGTTTTTTGATTGGGGGCCAAAATGATTGGGATTTACAGAACCCTTATTTGATAAACGGTATGGTAGAGGCGCAAAATTTTGCGCCTCTACGTTTGATTTTCGCAGAATCAGAATACCATGTACATGATCCGGCATAATTACAAATGAATCTATCATTACGAATGGGAAATGGATTGGTATATCCGACCAATATTTGAATGCGATTTTTCCTAATTGTGATAATTGGATTATACATTTTTTGTTCTTTCCGGATGAAATATTTATCTCACCAAAATATTTTTTCTGTTTTTTGTGCATATGGTAATAAAATAAACACCATTTCTTGAATAGTCCCAATCAGGGTGTCTCCAAGTGTCAACCCTGTATTTATCCTGGTATTTTCTGTATCCCATTTATTATGCAGCGAATTATTATAACAGCATAATAAAGATACAGGAAAAGATACAATTAAAAAATTAAACCTAGTATACTAATACTAATCCAGCCACTCCGCTACCTGCTTCAGGCTCAGTCCAGGCAGGTCCAACTTATTCTTTTTCTTATACCCATTCAGGTCATTGGCCAGTTTCCCCGCCTTTCTCATTTCCTGTAAGTTGTTCGATTGAAAAACAATCCGTACCAGCTTCCGGCTTAAAGAAATCCTCTTCCGGGGTAGCTACGGGACGCTTAACACTTTTAATATCTGGTTTAATATTAATTTCGAACGGGAATTGTACATAGAAGTAAGAGGTAAGGCTATAATTAATACAGCATGAAGCCCAATGCCACATTTCGATATTGGTACTTATTGACAAGATAAACGGGATTGCATCAAGCGAACGATGACGCATATTAACTGTCATTCCGGGAACATAATTACCTGCCCCTGAAGGTTGCGAAATAAAGGGATGGGAAAAAGCTTCAGGATGACCGAAAGCATAGCCATAATAATCTTCACTGCCTGTCCCAATGCTGGATGGGAATTTCTCCCCATCGACAAAAATCTTTTCATCACCTTCACCCCACCATGTATTGGCCATATTAAACAAAGTGACCTGATCGCCTACATATAATCCTTTACCTGTGATATTAACATAATTCATATCAAAGAATCCGTCTTTTTCACTCCTGGTATTCATGTGATAGTACTCATGCCAGCAGGCACCAAAATAAAGACTGTTTGGCACCCATTTATAATCACTTAACCCGATTTTTCCACTTAACTGAATCGGTTCATCCCCAAAATTAATATAGGTTAATTTACAATTTTCCTGAAAGGGCATCAGCCATGCGGAGGTCATTTGCCCATCCTCTGAGCTCTGGTTAACCCAGGTTTTATGAGGAAATATTTGATGTCCAGTTCCAAAAAACTCACCTACAGGAACCCAGACACTTTGTTGTCCATCGAAAGCAATAGAAATCACTGTCGATCGTAAAGCCTGTTCAGGATATATACTTTCGACCTTCAGGTCCAAATAGGAAATTGCCCTATTCTTTTCATCGAACACAAAGACTACTGAATCTCCCGGCTGAACTTTCTGGTTAAAAGTTTCGGTGATCCCCAGGGAATGAAAGTCTGCCGTTAACAGTCTTTTTGTCCTGTCAAATGATTCTTTCGCCCTCTTCAGTTCTTTAACAGAAAAGGTCTCCACCGTTGTTCCTTCTTCATACTCACGATAACAGATATTGTAGAATACATCAGGCCAGAAACGATTTTCCCTGGGTCGAAGGGAGTCGCACTCATATGTAATTTTGCAATGTTTTGCAAAAGGAATGGGAACATATAAGTTATGGCCCCTCTCATTCAACGGTGCGTCGGCCGGTACCGACTCACTGAACGGTGCTTCGGCCAACATCTGTCCGCTGATCACATCAAAAGGCGCGCCCTCAATTTCGGGGATGGTATCATGATCCAGGTAGATTCTTAAAATTCCGTTTTCTGCTTTCCAGAAAGTCATCCACCAGCGAACAATAGCAGCCGGACCTTCCTGGTCGAATAATACGAACTCGCGGCGGTTGTTGATATTTTCAACCCTGACAAAATGGGACATATCTGCATTTGCATACCATCCTGGTTCATTAGCGGCAACAGTCTCCCTGTTATAACTGCTGGCTTGTTTCAGCTGGTATTTCCATTCAGGGAGATAAGTAAGGTTTTCACGGTCAGACATCTCATCTAATAATGTTTTAATGTTGACTGATTTTGTACAGCTACTGAAGAGAAATAATGTGAATAGCAGTACGCTTCCAATGAATAATCTCATATCAGATTTCAATTTTATGTGATTTATAGTCATACGAAATTATTAAATATTTAAGCCCTGTTGAAAGAGGGAAGGTTTTTGAATAGAGAATGGTAGATATAATTCATTTATATTAGATCTAATAATTTTTAAGCCAGCTAAATTTTTGTGTATCTCATGAAGATACAATTTGTTATTCCAATAATATTACTTCAAGGTTTTTTTGAGGATCCTTATAATTCAGGAAATACTGTATTTGATATACCATCAGAAGTCAAAGTTAGCAATTTTAACTTAGGAGGTGAGGGTTTCTAATCAAGACATTTATGTAGGAAATTCATCATTTTTTCCCATGATTCAAGTCCATATTTAAGGTCCATTTCCGGAGTGCCTCCGTTGTAAGCCCTGTACTTACCGGGGATCAAATCAGGCAGGAATACCATATGACCGGCACCTTCGGCACAGATATACTGATATTCATATCCGAATTCTTCTTCTTTTAACCGGTCCATAATCATCTTAACATATTCAGATGATGGCCAGGTATTATCATCCGTGCCTGCAAGGAAGAATAAATTTGATTTGATTTTCTCAACCTTTATTCTGGCCATCTCAACCAGATCCGGATCAGTATTATTTAAGCAATTTCTGAAATAATCCACAAATGATGTCATTTGCCCGCTCATGAACATCTTCATTTCCTCTTCTTCAAAAACCTTACCTAGATAAGGTAAAACCTTTTCCTCATAAGTCCAAGAAGGAACAAGAGCTGTATAATTCTCACCCATCCATAAATGTGCTGCAGGAGACCAGGCAACAATGGCATCAAATTCATCAAACATACTTCCCAGCAGCTTGACAAGCTCTCCTCCCCTGGATCTATTGTTAATTACTAACCTTGTTATAAACCACCATTAATCTGGTCAGCATCCATAGCATACATACCTCTTCCATGGGTTGCAATAACCAGGATATTATCGCGTGGGTGGATTATCAGGTCATGTACGAAACAGTAAGGAAGATTGCCTCCAAGAGTTTCCCATTCCTTACCTCCGTCTGTTGAGACATAAACACCAACATCGGTTCCTACATAAAGTATATCCTCATTTACAGGATCTTCCCTGATCACATTTACTGTTCCAAGCGGGATATTCCCGGAAATATCTTTCCAGGTTGATCCATAGTCTTCAGATTTCCATACATATACATTAAAATCGTCATCTCTCTTACCATTCTGCGTCATATAAACTGTAGCCTCATCGAACTTTGAAGCTTCGACTCTGGATATCCACCTGTCAGCTGCAATTCCATCAATAATTTCATTCCAATTACCTCCGTCATCTTTTGTGATCCATAACCTCCCATCATCGGTTCCAACGTAGAGGAGTCCCTTCTTTAAAGGGGATTCAGAGACAGCAGTTATTACCTGGTGTTTAACATCCCCGAGTCGCTCCGGATTATTGTGTGACAGGTCCGGACTTATCCGTTTCCATGAATCTCCCTGGTCGCTTGACTTGAAAAGGTACTGCATACCATGATAAATCGTTTTTGAATCATGAGGTGACAAAATAAAAGCTGCCAGCCACTGACCACGAAGGGGCGGTTCGCCTTCATCAGCTTTCGGGACAATATTCTTACTTTCCCGACTGATGTATACAAATATGTTACCGTCTCTGCCCATTCTTTCTATTGTATCAGCATTATTATAATCTGCTCTTGAAAGAGTACCATAGAAACCTGCTGAATAAACTATAGCAGGATCAGTCGGATCGATAGCATGATGACTTCCTTCACCACCGGGAGCACTTTCCCAGTCAACTGCAGGAATCTTATCCCTTCCATTGCTTAGAATGACTTCTCCTCTCCTGCTTCCATGATCCTGTACAGAACCGTACACCTTGAATGGCTCATCCATATCATAATTCACATTAAAGAACTGAACAGCCGGAAGCCTTTCATACGAACTTAACCATGTTTCTCCACCGTCTTTTGTTATGTGAACTCCCTGGTCGTTAGTGCAGATCATGAACTGATTGTCATCTTTATCTATCCATATCCCGTGATTATCTCCCCCGGCATTCCTGAAACGCTCCCATGTCTTTCCACCATCTCTGGTAACACCCACTGATACACCCTGGAGATAAATTGTATTCTCATCTGTCGGATCAACAGTTATCTGTCCGAATACCCATCCATAAGTATTACATAATCTTTGCAGTATAGGATCATCCAGAGGACTTACTCTCTCCCATGATTCACCCTTGTTATCTGAACGGAATAACTGAGCTCCCCTGATAAAGCCACATGAAGGAAGTCCGTATGAATCATTCTTCTCTTCTTCAGTTGGTTCGCGAACCACTTCATAATCATCGATATAAGCATAAACAATATTAGGATCTGTATGTGCAATATCAATACCTATTCTTCCACGGTACCCTGGTTCCATTATTCCTTCGGTGATCTCAGCCCATGTAAGACCTCCGTCAGTAGATTTATATATTGAGCATCCTGTATAATGAGGTTCTGTCCTGGGATCATTCCACTTTTTCCTTACTCTTTGCCACGTGGAAGCATAAATGATATTTGGATCGGAAGGGTCCATATCAACATCAATTACACCCGTTAATTCGTCTTTCTGCAGAGTTAGCTCCCACGTATTACCACCATCGGTGGTCATGTAAAGCCCTCTCTCCTTATTCGGTGTCCATTCGTTCCCTGAAACTCCCACATATACTATGTCCGGATTCTCAGGATGAATAATTATCCTTGATATGGTATTGGAGTTTTCGAGGCCCATATGAGTAAAGGATTTCCCTCCGTCGGTAGATTTATAGATCCCGCAGCCTGCATGAGAACTTCTGAAAATATTCGATTCTCCGGTTCCAACCCAGATAGTGTTTTTATCGGATGGAGCTATTGCGATATCTCCTATAGAGGAAGAAACCTCTTTTTCAAAGATTGGGAACCATGATTCACCTTCATCAGTACTTTTCCATACTCCTCCTGAAGCACTTGCCGAAAGGATATAGTCCTTTTCCGGTGAAACTGCTACGTCAGTCATCCTGCCGCTTGTATTTTTCGGACCCAGGAATTGCCATTTCAGATCCCTGAAGGTTGAGTTCTGTTCCATTTTAAGGTGAGTTTCCCAGGCTGCCAGCCTGTCTTTTCCATTCTTTATTATGGTTTTCTCCTGTGTTGAACAGGATGAAATCACTAATGCAGCAAGTGCTGCAATGATCAAATTAAGTTTTAACTGATGATTTTTCATAGTAACCTTTCCTTTGGTTTGATTTTGGTTGATACTGAGTTTCCTAATATAAAAAAACTAAGCGTTCAGGAGTGTTAAAAAAATGAAAAAAATCCATGAACCAATTAGGGTGGGTAAATTTCAGCCAATAGAGTTTGAGGTTTAAGAGATTAATTTTTAATGATAGACTATACTTAATGCCATGTACCTGTATCCGTCGGTGTTCCTGAATTGTCCGTTAGGTATACTGCCTGAGTAATATCTCAGGTAAAAGCCGATATTTCTGCTTCTGGATTTTGAGATATGATCATACCCGAAATAGATGTTATAATTCCAGGTTCTCTTTTCAGGGATAGCATCATCGTAACTGAATTTAATTCTGTTTCTGACTTCCAGGGATATAACCTGCATCCATGAATCTGAACATAAAGCCCCTTCTGTTCTCTGAATATTAAATTGAATGTAAAATTCCATGTTCTTTTTACCGGAAGGAACAATGACCCCTTTTGTTTCAAGAGTATCGGTAACATAATAGCCCTTCGACCTGTTCCACAATCCCTGTATTCCGGCTTTTACAGAAAACAGGTTTGTCCTTATGGTATCAGGATCGTTTAAAACAGCTGCAATTTCCCATGCTTCATATGAGAGATTGATCCTCTTAAAATCAGGTAATTTGCTAAAGCCATGCAGGGAAAATTCGTCCCCGATATGAGTGCTCTCATGAAAAACGGGAATAATTTTTATACCTATGTTCTTAATCCAACCGCTTTCGATATACTTTACTGCTCCTGCCCTGAGGCCAAAGAAGTAGTCGGTATTTATTACAGGAGCAGTATTTTCCTCGAACATATCAATTAAAAGGATATTACCAATTTCTCCACTGAGGGAGAATTTAAGTTTTTTCAGGTTGTCAACATAATAAAGAACAGGGATATCTACACCGAGATGAGTCTCTATAAATGGTCTCTTGTTATAATCAGTTAAATAATAATTGTCATCCAGCTTATTTATATAGGCGAATTCAATTTTTATTACATTGCTTCTTATTTCCGAAACAAAGGGCTTTAGTATATCTGATTCTTTAAAGAACCTTAGCTTATTTCCCTGACCAATAAGGGTTGACAGGTTGACGGCAAAAATGCCAGGATACAGGATAAAAGCAGACCGGATTTTAACATTATCACGAAGATTAATTTCTAAAATATTTACTTTCCTCTTTTACCGGAACAAGTTACATAATTCCTGAATACGAGTTAGCACATTTATTACCTCACTATTCAGACAACTCAAATTCAATACATTCTTGAAGAAGCCACCAGGATGATACATAGTACTTACATGGGAAGGCAGGTGCTAGGCATATGTTTTATACAATTCAGGGAGTATTTCCCCGAGATTCCTGATTTCCTGCGCACAGTGCATGCAGTATTTTTGCCCTATGTCGCGTGGTATTATTCTTTTTTTCACGCTTCTTTTGTTAATCAGATTGTTTAACGATGAACCTTCCTTTATCCCATTAATCTTTAAAGTATGTCCTATCCAGCATCTTGATCGGACCTCCACACCGTTCTCTCTTTTTCTTACTAAATGGCACATGAAAGTATGTTGTTTCAGATTCTTACTTATGGATCCGGCTATGCCGCAAATAACTGTTTCTACTTCTGCACTTTCAAACCGCGATACATCAAAACCAAATCTTTCAGGTGATACAAAATGCATTGACAGGTGATCGACTCCTTCTCCTATATCTTCCACCGGGAATGTTGTGGTATCCCATATTCTCTGGTTATAAGGACCTGTTCTGGATTTGAAAGTCTCAAGGTCCACATCAAGTCCTGTTCCAAAGTGGGCCTGAGGATACATAATCCTGTAACGTAAAGGATCCTGTGGATTCCACCAGAACCACCAATCAATCATTTCGCCAGTTACAGATGGAAGCACAGTTAGCATTGCCGCATAAACAGAACCATCGGAGAGGTTTACATAACCTGTTTCAACCTGAAGATATCCTGGTTCCAAAAGATCGTTTATATTCTCAAATAAAAGAGCATCACTTTCAGGGTAAGGTCCCTTCTCTATATTATCAATTAATTCTCGAGGAATTACAGCCTGAGGTTTATGCAAAAAGTGGGAATAGGGTTTCTGTAACTCCTCTTCTGATATATTGACATTTATTAACATTTTCATTACCTTTAATTTCAAAATAAATCTGGATTAGAAAGGTTTCTCTCTTGTAAATTTCTAATAAAAAGTTACGAAAATATTTTTTATCAAAACCCTTGAACCCAAAAGTTATGCAGGCAATTGAAATTATTGAGAACATGTTTTGTAATGACCCAAACATTCCACCATTGCTAATCACGAAAACCAAAGGTGTATATTTCTATGAGTCAAATGGCGGCAAGATTTTGGACGCATCAGGGGGTCCTATGGTATGTAATATTGGCCATGGCCGTTTAGAGATTGTTGAAGTTGCAAAAAAGTCACTGGAGAATATTTCCTATGTCTTGCCTGTATTTGCTTCCGAACAACGAATCAGATTATCAAAAAGGGTAAAAACTTTTCTTCCGGATACTATCAATAGGGTATATTTCTGCTCCGGTGGTTCTGAGGCAAATGAAGCAGCTATAAAAATAGCAAGGCAATATCATGTGTTGTCGGGCAGAGAGCGAAAATATAAGGTAATTTCCAGGAAACTTAGCTACCATGGGATGACCCTGGCCACGCTATCCCTGACAGGTATCAGGCAACATAAAAAGTTCTTCTCCCCGATGTTATGGGATACTAGTCATACAGAACCATGTTTCTGTTATCGCTGCCCTTACCAGAAATCCTACCCCGGATGCGGAATAGAATGTGCGTATGATCTTGAAAAGAAGATTTTAGCAGAGGACCCCAAAACAGTTTCTGCTTTTATAGCTGAACCAATTGTGGCAACGGCAGCAGGAGCTGTTGTGCCTCCGGATGAATATTTCCCCATTATAAGGGAAATTTGTGACAGGTATAATGTAATTTTTATAGCTGATGAAGTGGTTACCGGGTTTGGAAGGACAGGCACGAAAATGGGTATGGACAATTTTGGAGTCGTACCGGATATATATGTATTTGCAAAAGGAATCAGCGGAGGCTATGCCCCTCTTGCCGGTATGGCAATTGGAGAACATATAACAGGCGTTTTCCAGGAAAAGGAAGCAGAATTCAGGCACCTGTATACCTTCTCTGCGAATCCACTTTCGTGTGCCATTGGAGATGAAGTATTAAGGATTATTATAGAAGAGAACCTTATAGAAAGAGTGAATAAGCTTGAGAAGTATTTATTTGAAAGGTTAAAACCACTTACCACTCTTCCAATAGTTGGCGATGTACGCGGAAAAGGATTGCTTTGGTCGGTTGAATTTGTGAAGGACAGGAAGAGCAAGGAGCCATTCCCTAAGCAATTTAACCTGAAAATGAAAGTAATAATGGGTTGTCTCTCAAAGGGAGTCTTTTTCTACCCTGGTTATTTTGAGGATGAAATGGGGAATGGTGATAATATTATGATTTCTCCTCCATTTGTAATCAAGGAGGAGGAAATTGATTTTGCTGTCGGGGTACTTTCCTCAGTTCTTGAAGCCATTATCATGGATATTAAAGCGAATAGTTAGACAGGGAATGTGTGTCAGCATAAGATGTAACCGGTCAGGTTAGTGGGTGGTCTTCGAAAAGGAGGCCATTTAAAAGGTCATCAAAATTCAGCCTTCTGCCAGACAGGCTGCTTATATAACCCAGAACATCAACCTTCAGACCAGGTAATTTTCTTGAATAAGGTAGCATTGGATCCTTCTCATGTAAACCCAGGCACAGGAAATGGTATTTCTGTTTGTATGCGAGGGAAATGCTGTATTTTATTAGTTTTTTCAGCGCCGCCCTGCTCTGATCATGGGCAAGATACTTTACATAAAGGGTTTTAAGAGTATCTCCTTCGCCCGGAGGTCTGGTAATCAGTCGAGTAATGCTCAACAACCTTAAAAATGATAAAATTACCCTGAAAGTTAAGGAATATCTGACTACAATTGTTTTACGATACGAAGTAGGATCCTCAAGTGTAATTGCAGCTACAGGCTTATCTCCTGATTTCAGGAGTATATTATGGTACCCTTTCAATTGTCCGGTTGTAATAACAGGACCGAACTGGTAATTCTTGTAGAACTTATCATAGAAATTGCATAACTCATTCAAATCTGGATCAGGAACGAGATGTAAAAGCCCCAGTCTTTTCCTGAAAGGAGTAGGTATACAGTAATTCAGATTAAAAGTGCCAACATATTCAAAATTGGATAAGCCGGCCCTTCCTCCAAGCATGCTGATTACTTTCTGGTTCCCTTTCAGGGCTATTGTGAAGTGAAGATCAGCGGATCGTTCCCTTTGTGAATCGGTTACATATTTGAAGAGCCTGAATATAGCAAGACTACCCTGATATTGGGGATCAAGCTTCAGGTCGCGAAGGTAATGAATGATCTCCCTAGAACCATTAATGTATACTGAGTGTGTAACTACTGACCAGCTGCCTACAATAGACCCCTTATCTTCAACCACAAAAGTGCGGTATTCTCCGCGCTTCCTGAGAATTTCAAAAAAATCAGGATCACGATCGATTCTTAATTGAAGACCTCCGCTCATAGGTGCTCTTCTTGTTAATTCAAGCAGTCCTTGATTATCTTCAGGGCCGGAATCTCTTATAATCATATTAATCTGGTTTTTCAGGAAGGATATTCCTGTCCTTAATAATATTTGGTTAGTTTCTACTGATTTAACAAAGCAAGTTACAGTTTTACAGGTTAAGTGTCAAGAAAATCTTAGAGATGAGACAAGTAGGCGACAGGCCGGACCGTGAAGAAATGATCCGGCTGGTCATCTTAAAACGGTTGGGCCTCTATGGGAAACATTCGAGTTGGTGATGCAACCTGATTGTGTGGCAGGGTGCATTTAGTTCAAGGTAAAGCCCCAGGAATTCCCTTTTCCGTTTCCTTTTGGAGTAATAGATGTCTAAATAGAGGGTATAACGGGGCTTTGACGATCCCTTGCTTTTAATTTGTCTTTTCCTAAGATGCACTTTCATAGCGAATTGTTTGTTTTCAGCAGTGTCATGGAGCTCGCCACGAATTCTCGTGGCTCGGTTCATAGTAGAATCTTTAGGTTAAATTATAAGACAATTGTGACTAACCAAAGGAATAAGGAACTAAACCTGAACAGTTTAACCAGTTTCGATTTAATGTAAATAAATGTAGCAAAAATAAATTATTGACTTGTATCCCAGCATTTGATATCTTTACTAAACCAATCTATACTAATTAATTAACCACAAAACCATACTGACATGAAAAACTATGCTAAAACCTTATCATTGATTTGCCTTATAATAGCATGTATTATGTTATGTTGTACAACTGAAAAAAAGGAACCTATTAAGACAAATCCTTTAGAGGGTGTTTGGGAATATGTTGAAAGTTTTACACCTGATACTACTTATCAACGCAGTCCAGATCTGAAGGCATATAAAATCCTTTATGAAAACTATTTTGCATTGGCCGGACAAAATCATCCTGCAGAAGAAAACTGGGGGCATGCAGGTAAAATACGTGTTACTGAAGATACTTATGTTGAGTATCTTGATATCGTTAGTATGCCTGCATATGTTGGGGATTCTGCAGTTTTCAAATATACACTTAATGGTGATATTTGGACTATTACTTATGAAGGTGGTAGTCGAACAGAAAAGTGGAAACGAGTTAAATAAGTTATTTTCAGTGGACAACTAAGAGACAAAAAAGCCCTTTTCTCAAGATTAGGGCTTTTGATATTTCTATAGCATTCAAAATATTATTTCAGCCATTCCGCTATCTGCTCCGGGCTCAAACCCGGCAGGTCATGGTTATTTTTTACTCTTTCCGCCAAATTTTCCAATCAATCCAATTATTAAAAATATAAAGCCTAAAGGCCATATATTAGAGTTATGATAAATGATTAATCCAACAATTACCCAAACAGCTCCAAGAACTAAAAAAACATTATATACTGATTTCTTCATCATTCGTTATTTCTTGTTCAGTGTTCATTATTCATCAGGAGATGATCCACTCCGATACCTGTTCTATAGTAACCGTCCCAATCTCCAATTTATTTTTCTTCCGGTTCCCCATCATCTCCTGGTGAAGTTGCCCCGGCTTCTCCACCTCCTTCAACTTCTCAATTGTTGTATACCCCAGCTTCTGCAATGGCTCTACCCACTCCTCCGGGATCCCCAATGTGGATTAATCCGACTTTTAACTCTTCTGTCATGAATTCAAATCAAATTTTGAATTCCCAATTATATTACGATTCGTCTTTATTATAATGAGACAGAATTGCAGTCAAACAATTATGCTACTTATTCTTTTTCTTTAAGTCATTAAGGATTTCACTCGCTGAATCTCTGCCACCAAGGCCAAATGCCAGTGCCAGTGCAAGACAGATAGCACCAAACAGAATAATAAATGCACTTGTAACAATCTCTTTTGCTATATTCAGTTGACCAAGCGTAACGAAAATAGTCAGAACTATTATTGCATAGTAGGTAATCTTACTGATCAGGCCAGATGTCATTTCTTTCATCCCTGCCAGCGAAGTCTTTATAATTTGTGAAAACATCCTCGCAAGGTAGATTCCAATAATCAAAATTACAATTGCAACAATAATATTGGGTAGATACAACATTATCTCATTGAAGAGTGATGACGCAACCGTAAGGTTCAGGCTGTTCAATGTGGCAATGATTACAATCAGCATCAGAATCCAATAGATCAATGTCCCGATAATTCCAATTGAGTCGGTTTTTGAACCACCCTCTTTTAAGAATTTATCAATACCAGTCTTTTCTGTAAGGTAATTGAACTTGATTAATTTCAGAAGTTTTACTATGCCCCGCTTTATCAGTTTAGCAATGATCCACCCAATAATTAATATCAGGAGTGCTCCAAGAATTTTAGGAATAGAGACCGCAATTTCATTTAAAAATTGCTGTGAACTGTCGATGAAAAGATTGAATTGTTCTTTCATAGTTTTAAGTTTTAGAAAATTATAATCCAGACTATTAGAAAAAATTTCTAATATATGAACAGCCTCTAACATGCTGTGCCTATTTGTATAAGATAAGAAATTTTTGCACTAATTGCAAATAAAAAGCAATCCCAGATCAATCCCTCAGGTTACAAGATGTTCGGTTTTTAATAGGAGGGGAGTATTCAAATTAGGGTGAGCAGGGGAGTAAGAAAGAAGTTGAAGGGGGCACAAATAGATGACAAAAAAAGCCCCAATCGTCTGATCGAGGCCCACTTTTATCTTTATACTTTTGTCTTTTGTCTTAATACATCCCCCCGGCCCCGTTGACTCCCTCCGGTCGTCGAGCTCGCCCCGCTTCGCGGACCTCGGTTGAAAAGGGGGAGCCATTATTTCAACCATCCGGCTACTTCGTCAAGAGTAACCGTCCCAATCTCCAATTTATTTTTCTTCCGATACCCCATCATTTCCTGGTATGTCATTTAATACAGATTCATTCCAATACCCCCATCTTTCAACAATTTTACCTTCATCGATTCTATCCATTATTATTCCATGCAGGCTACTCTCTAATTTTTTGGAGTATAGGTCGTAGTAGCAGTCCATTTCCATGCAACTAAATCTTTGTCAGCAACTATTTCATCAAGTGTCATATGGATATCGGGAAATATTGTTTGAAAATCGGACATGACTTCTTTAAAAGCTTCCGGGCCCTTTGCTCCTGTTTTTGAAGCCGGATCAATAAAATCCTCATGAATTATAGAATCAATCATTTCGAAGTTCCATTTATTCCAGATTTCTTCTACATAAAGCTTAATTATTTCAATGTTTTGATCTCGTTTCATTTCGTAATTAATATTCTGGTTAGAGCAACCAATGATAAATATTATTAAGAAAGATGGTAGCAGGCTTATCCGTTTCATTAATATTAGTTTTGTGGTTAATTATTAGCAAGTTACGATATAAACGACCAGATGTCAAACAAAAGTGTGCAGGAATGCTATATCCTTCTTAAATCTTAAATCGAAAGGGTTTAGAAGTATTGTTGAATTGTTGAACCGAGCCCCGATTCGGGGTGAGTTCGCAAGCGGCCGAGATTGTGGCTGGTCCGCCTTCGCTAAAGTTTCGGTGGCCAGGTGGGAGCGAGCAATCATGTAATTGTTGAACTTTGATTGGAGCAATCCGACCCCCATAAACCAGTGCAGATCTCAAGAAACTTACGGGCAGATCTTTGATTACTTTTTTTGTTGGGGTAAAGAAATTCTATTCTTTAACTCAATGGTTATTTGCAGATCTGGTTGTAAAGCTCTGCAAGCAACATAAAGTGCTTGAATTTTCTGAGATCAGGATTTTTTTCCAATTCTAAACAAATTGCAGGGCAATCTTCAAAAAGACCAGGAAAGATTGTGTCATAGTTATCTTTTTCTACCTTAATCATATTGTTATTGCCTTTGACGATAAAATAACTGGAGAAACGTATCCTTTTCTCGATTATCTTATACGAAGTTCTGTAGGTAGGGCCGATAGTTAATCCTTCATCACTGGAAAAACTAAAACTTATACCATCAAATTCTGAAATTTCAACCACTTCATCTCCACCAAACTGCATGCTGCTTCTGTTCATGAAAACATTTATTTTCCCTTTTAATATTCTATTCAGGAAAACGGGAATTCCTTTTTTAAAGGATGGCATACTTACATAATGCTCCAGCTGAAAATCAAGCTGGGTATCGAAATCCTCTTTAATAGGTTTGGTATAGTTCCCGAAGCCTGTAATTTCTTTTGCATTAAAGACTTTGGTGGCTCCGTTTTCTGAATAGAATATTATTTCTACGGGATTATTTTCGACATACTTGAGTCTCCATTTTAACTGTCCATACAGGGTATCACCATTACTCAGAATCACATACCCATCCACCAAAGTAAAAGTAGGAGCAGTACCATACTGGGCAGTTGAGGTTACAGACATCATTAATATGAATATAGCAACAAAGATGAACTTGATTGTAACTGGATTTTTATGCATACTGATCAGGATTTTATTTAGGATTAACAAGTTACGGGATTAGCTAACAGAAGTCAAATAAAAACGTGCTGGAATACTATATATCCTTCTTAATTCTTTATTCTATAATCACTAGTGTCCGACTAAAATAATAAAAGAAGGGGTACTCCCAAAAGGTTTCC
>CAZNYS010000027.1:0-43847 GCA_964577305.1 uncultured Rikenellaceae bacterium | reverse complement strand
ATAATCAATTGCATTCATACTATCTGTGGTTTATTTACAATTTTCAGTTTCAGTATTCAATTTTGGTTTATAAATCCATAACAAATACGACTCATAAACTATAATAGTTACGTACTGGAGACATCCTCAAATATTCCGTTGTTTTACGTTTTCTCTCAAAGTTACGAAACAATGCTTCAACACGCTCCTCTGTCTCACCCATTACTTTAGCCACCTCAACTGCCGGATAGCCGTTCTCAAACCCATACCAGTACCTGTCCATAAGGTCAAAGGGAAGCTGGTAGAAGAACTCCTCCTGGGTTTGCTCGGCGGTGTAGGTATCAGTTGTCGGGATTCTGTCAATAATTTCTTTCGGCACACGAAGATATTTGGCTAACTGGTATACCTGTATTTTATAAAGATTACCAATGGGCATAACATCTGCTGCTCCATCGCCATATTTAACAAAGAATCCCTGCTCCTGTTCGTGTTTGTTAGGTGTGCCTATAACCGCATAATGGAGCTTCTCTGCATGATAATAGAGCATTGACATCCTGGTGCGTTGCTTAAAGTTTGATGCGGCCACTATCTGAAGATACTCGTTTCGGGGTAGAATCTTTTCTTTCTGGGCTCCATCAGAATCCACTATAGTCAGGATGAAGATAGGAGGGAGGTTAGAATAGAGGCCACTCTGTTTTATTCCGATCTTCATCTTATGGGCATCTGGATCGTATTCTGGGAATACTCTTGCGACTGCTTCATCGCGTCGGTCATAGCAATGGAATCCTGAAAGAGCAGCTGTGATTTCCTCCTTTATTACTTTTACCCCGTAAATCTGAGCAAGTTTCATTGCCAGTACCTCGCTTTCCGGGCTTGAATCTTTTTCCGGCAACATAATTGCGAGGATTTTGTCAGGACCAAATGCTTTTACGGCAAGAGCAAGACATACTGAAGAGTCGATACCACCACTGATACCTATTACACCCCCATTGCGTTTCATTGTATGCACAACATCCTGCTGCATCTTATTGGCTATCTCGGTAACTACAGACTCGATATTTTCAAGTAGTATTATATCTTTTGAAAAAGGTTTCTTAGATGACATTTGTATTGGTGTTTGTTTATTTCTGATTCTTTAACTTTTTACTTTTCACTTTTCCCCCCGACGTTCACTTCGTTCAGTCGGGGTTTCCGCTTCGCCCCGATTATTCGGGGCTTCGCTTCAACTTTTTACTTTTTACTTTTCACTTTTTACTTTTATCTTTTATCTTTTATCTTTTATCTTTTATCTTTTATCTTTAAACATCCCCTTAACCCCCTTTAAAGGGGGATCAATTACGTGTCTTCAATAATTTTAAGGTTTTTTAATTCTCCTGTCTGAAATTCTTCATTATGGTTTTCAATAAACTGGTGGTAAAGCAGGTGGGTTGATATTACTGCAGCCAGCACCATATTATCCATTTCTGAAGCATTTCCTGTATTTTCTATTTTATTGAAAAGAGGGGAAAGGGTCTCGATGTTAAAAATACCAACCTTTTTTGTGTAGCTATCAGATATCATATCTCTTACATACTCTGGTGCATCCCCTGACATAAAGACACTGCTGATAGGTGCACGATAAGGTTGCTTGGGCCGTTTAATGATACTTTCAGGAATCCTGTTTTCCATCAGCTTCTTCAGTAAAAATTTCTCATTCAGACCCTTAAGCTTGTATTCTGCCGGAAGTCCGGCACAGAATTCTATTATCCTGTAATCAAGGAAAGGATACCTTCCCTCAACTGAGTTAGCCATTGCCATCCTGTCTCCCTGTGAGGATAGGAGGTAACCCGACATAAATATGGTAGTTTCAAGCCACTGCGACTTTGAGAGGGGATCCCATGTATTGAAACCATTGGGTAATTTACCCGCCAACTCATTGAGCGGAGAATAATCCGTAAGTTCTTCCTTCAGGTCAGCTGAGAAGTGCTTTTTGATATGGTTTGAGTTATTCCATCTAAGCAGATGAGAATAAAATGGATTATCCACCTCATCAAGTTTATAGCCAAAAAACATTTTTAAAATGTTTGTGCTGGCATTCCGCAGATGGGGGATATCATGGTATAATTTCTTAAGCAGCAAGGGTCTTAAATGTGACCCGGGCTGTGATGCCCAGAATCTCCGTATTTTTGCTTCCCTGAAAATATTATAACCGGCCAGCATTTCATCCGAACCCTCACCTGTGATGACAACCTTAATATTATTTTCCCTGACGAGCTTTGAGAGTATCATCATGGGGGTGGGGGCTGTTCTGGTAACAGGTGTTTCCGAATGCCAGACGACATTAGGAAAATATTTCGCGATATCCAGAGACGAGCAATTTATCGATTTATGGTTTGTATTTAAATACTTTACAGCCTCTTCCTGGTATCTGCTTTCATCAAAAACCTTATCTTCAAATCCGATCGAAAAAGTATTCAGAACACCCGGTTCAATGTTTTTGATATATGCTACAGTAGCACTCGAATCAATGCCTCCACTCAGATAAGCGGCAACCTCAACATCTGCTCTTAACCTTAAGCGTACTGCACTGCTTAATAACTCATGAAATTGTTCTATCGCATCACTTAAAGAAAGATTACTATAATTATTATTAAAATTTAACTCCCAGTACTTTTCAATTTTCAGCCCGTCCCGGTTAAATACAAGGTAATGACCGGGCGAAAGCTCATTTATATTTTTAAACGCTGTATTAGGGGTTATTGCTGACCAGAAGGTATAAATCTGTGCCATGCTTTCAGGAAGGAGTTCCCGGGATATTGAATTCAGTTGGAAAAGAGATTTTATCTCAGAAGCAAAGGAAAAGACTCCATTTGTAATATTATAAAACAGTGGTCGAATGCCAACCCTGTCGCGGGCAATAAAAAGTTCTTCGTCATGCTTATCCCATATAGCAAATGCATACTGTCCGTTAAGTTTACCAAGGCATTCTTTCCCGTACCTTGCATATAACTGAACCAGCACCTCTGTGTCAGATTGGGTTCTTAATTTGCTCCCGTCTTTCTCAAGTTCATAACGCAGTTCTTTAAAATTAAATATTTCTCCGTTGAAGATAATCCAGTATCTGTCCGTCAGATCAGATAGAGGTTGTTGTCCGCTAACGAGATCAATAATACTGAGCCTGACGTTTCCCATAGTAGCATTAGGAGAGTGATAGATACCACATTCATCAGGTCCGCGGTACGTGATAGAGTGCAGCATTGATCTAACAATAGAAATGCTGTTTTTATTGTTATGGAAGTCTATTATGCCTGCTATTCCACACATTCTTAATTCATTAATTTTCTCATAACAAAATCTGATATAGCATTTATTGATTCAAAGTTTTCCTCTAAAAGATCAGCATCACCGGTGCTTATACCAAACTCTTCCTCAAGGTAGGTGATTAAAGTTATGAAGCCCATTGAATCAATAAAACCTTCTTTAAATATCAGGGAATCATCATTAACCTTATCTTTTTCGGTATACACTGCCTGGTGAATATACACCTTCACTTTATCTTTAATTTCTGTGAGATCACTTTTCATAAAACTTTTTTTTAGTCTTTATAATATTAGTTGTTTTATTTTATATAACGCATAAACATACTTAATCGTTTAGTTAGCTGGTTGTTCTTTGTAAAACAGTTTTTATTGTTCTTGCCAAAATTATCAAATCCAGTCTAAAAGACCAATTATCAATATAAGCAAGGTCCATTTCTATCCATTCTTCAAAATTAATACTGCTTCTTCTTGGTTTTAATTGCCAGAAGCATGATAACCCAGGCTTTACAGATAAACGTCTTAACTGCCAGCGTTCATATTGTTTTGTTTCACTCTCTATTGGTGGCCTTGGGCCGATCAAAGACATTTCACCTTTAAGAATATTAAAGAGCTGGGGTAATTCGTCCAGGCCGGTTTTTCTTAAAAATTTACCGATCTTTGTTACCCTTGGATCATCCTCGATTTTAAAAGCAGGACCATCAACCTCGTTCATATCTGCCATATCTTCCTGCATGCTTTCTGCATAAAAAACCATTGTCCGGAATTTATAGAGATTAAATTTACGACCTCTCAGCCCAACCCTTTCCTGCAAGAAAATCACAGGCCCGGGTGATGAGAATTTAATTGCCAGAGCTGTAACAATCATGAAAGGAAGGAAGAATACCACCATCAGCAGTGAAACAGAAACATCCATAAATCTTTTTGCAGCAAGTGAAATAGTCTTATAAGGGACATTTGAAAATGTAAGGAAGTATTCCTTTCCCAGCTTAATCCTGATAGCATTGCTGAGGTTTTCATTTGGTTTGTTAAGGTGAACACGAAAAGTAACACCCAGTTCCTCACAGGAACGGATTATTTTCCTTATCTCAGATGGGGCTATCTTTCCCTTAAAATAGATTACCTCATCAATAAGGTCAACTACCGTAAGATTATTAAGTTCTTTTATAAGGTTTTGCGGCCTTGTGATTATTGCCTCCTTGTGTTTCATCCTGACTTTTTCAGATTCGGTGAATATACTTTTTAAATTATAGCCCCATTCAGTGTATTTTTGCAGACTTTCAATAAAAGGCAGAGCTGTTTCATCAGCAATTATCACAATATTCCGGCGGTCATATCCCCTTGTCCTGTAGCTCTTGAATAATTTAAATTCGATCATGCGTAACAGAAACAAAAAAGTGAATCCGAAAAAGCATATATTCGCAAGCAAACGCCTGGGTACCATATACAACCTAAGTGCAAAATAAATAAAAACAAAGAGGAGGGCTATAAAAAGGGCAGATTGAAAGTATTCGTAAAAAAGCATACGGTACCTTTTCGTACGCGGTACTTCGGCAATCTTTATAAAATATAGTATTATGAGCCAGACAGGCATTATTCCAATGTAGAGATACAGGAGAGTCCTGTTTGAAAAGAAAAAGCTATTCCAGTCATTGTAATTTAGGCTAAAGGAGAGCTGAAATGCCAGTGTTATGGCAAGTATATCAAGAAATCCCAGGATGATACCAAGCAGACTCCAACTCTTGAGTAATGTAGCTGTTTTAAGTTTATTCAGAACCTTAAATAGATCCATTTTGAAAATATTTAATTAGCCAAATGGAATGTTTCCCGAGATAGAAGTAACTTTTTTCTTATCAGATATCAGTAGATGGTCTTTTCTGAACGCAGAAGTATGTTCTGCCATTCAGCCCCGTAATGTCAAGAACGGTAAAACCAGCCTCTTTCAGCAGAGATGTTGTACTCGTCTTTGTAAGCTGACGGTTAGTACCTGAATTGAATATCCTTTTTGTTCTATTAAACAACCATGAACCCTGGTACATGTTCTGATAATCATTCCTTTTGTTGTTATTCCTGTTACTTTCACCTGCCATATATTTCTGTTTGACACTAACCTGCGGCTTCATAATGTTATTATTTTCGAAGCAACCCGTTAAGAAACTATAATCCGGGAGGATCGAAAATATGTTCTCCAGGAAAGATTTCACATCTTTAATACGGTTAAGGGGTTTAAGATTAATAACAGTTTTAGTATTTACAAGGTCCTCCTGTATGTAGTAATAGTAATTTGTTTTCGGAAGTACAATAACATTCAAATCTTTTACCAGATCAAGCCAATCTATATAATTATAAAAATCCTCACACCCTTCAGCTGACAGCTGTTTATATAGGTAACCACTATATGCATCCTTAACAGGAGTCGTTCTATAGTAAACAGAATTTTTTATTCTAGTGGTCTTAATCATTGTATTCATATCAGTATTTATGCTATTATCTATTTCAATTTTATTTATTCAAATTTAAGTAAATAGAATGTTCGGAACAAGTCACAGGATGAGCGGAAGCGGTAGTTTTAAGCCAGATTTCAGGATCCTAAATCCGGGCTATCTTGGCATTAGTCAATACTTTTCTCTAATTCGTGGATTAATGAATGTATTTAGTCAAAAAAAATATGAATTACACGAACTAAAATAGCTGTTACAACTTTCAAATTTGGGTTGGAATTTTAAGCCTCAAATAGTCAACGACATAGTATACAGTGATTGACGGAAAAGGGGTTTTTATGCTTGATTATCGTTTTGACGAATAGTTAGAAAAACTTGATGAAAAATTACCAGTTATTGAAAAAAAATATGCATTTATTCAAGTATGATTATTTCTGAATCATAAGCCCAGGCTGCAAAATATCCCAGTGCACCATTATTAATGTTTGACAAGGGATTATATGGCGTTGGGGGCATAATCCTTCTTTTCCAGAAGAGGATATCATTCAACTGCATAAAATAGTTGTAAACAGATTCATCAATTGAAAATACCTGCACCTCCGCTTCCCCTCCTTCATAGAATATACTTTCCGAAAAGCTGATGATATCATTGATGTTTTCAAAAGAACCACCAATAGCATCATGTTCCGTAATCATGAAATAGTTTTTTTCTATCATTCTACCATCCTCCAGGTACTTGATCATATAGAAATTATCTATATCCGGATTATCACTGAATTCACATATAATTGTGAATACCGTCTCACCAAGTGGATTAAGTGTGCTTTGATCTTCATATTTATCATAACTGACTGAAATAATATCTGTTTTCACTGGCATGTATGCTTTACCGCTATAAGTGATCCCGTCGTGTATTATTTCAATTTCATACGTACTTTCTTCGGTACCAATAATGGTATTACCAATATAATATCCCTGACCCGTATATTGTAGTTCTTCAGATGATGTTTCATCACTTATTGTTATACTGGCATTATCAATAAACCCAGGTTCTTCCAGGGTAAAATAACTTGTAGTCCGGGTTAAGCGTACACTGCTGACTGAGTCCTTATAGATAATTGCTTCTACAACAAATGCAGGATCAGAAGAATTCAGATCGACATCAATGACCTCTTCGCAGGAAGTAAGAATAATAAATAGGGCTAGAGTAATTAAAGTAATTTTATCCATGATCATTATTCTAAAACTTGAATTTATAAGTGATTGAAGGCACTATCCCAAAGAGGCTAAGTTTTACGGCTTCTGTGGATCCGGGAACATTTTCGCTTTCCCTGAAACTAATTATGTAGGCATTATACCTGTTGTAAACATTATAAACTGAAAAATCCCATGACGACTTATATTTTTTATGTTGCTTACCATTTAAGTTCAGGCTTAAATCAAGGCGGTGATAGGCAGGCATTCGATAACCATTGCGCTCTGTATAATAAGGTATGGGATTATTATCCACTAAATACTTTCCACTGGGGAAAGTAACCGCATTTCCGGTGGCATATGTCCATACGCCTGATAGTGTCAACCGTTGACTGATTTTATAAATAGCAATGAAGGATACCTCATGTGTCTTATCATACCTGATGGGGTACCAGGAAAAATTATTAATCCCTTCAATTTTATTTTCAGATCTGGAGAGAGTATAACTTATCCAACCTGTAAGATTGCCATATTTTTTCTTTACAAAAAGTTCAAGACCGTAGCTTCTGCCTTTACCTTCAAGTATCTGTGATTCCACATGCTCATCGAAGATTATGTCAGCACCATCTTTATAATCAGCATTGTTGATCATATTTTTATAATAGACTTCTATTGATGTTTCAATGTTATTATCCATGAAATTCCGGAACAAACCTGCAGAAAGATGGTCAACATATACAGGTTTTATATTATTGCTGCTGGGCATCCATACATCTGCAGGAGAACCTGATGTTGTGTTAGAAAGCAGATGCAGGTATTGAACCATCCGGCTATATGACAGCTTTACTGAACTTTTATCACCTAACATATAATTTGCAGTAAGCCGTGGTTCAAAACTAAAAAAGGGATAGGCAGCTTTCCCGGGGCCAAAATAAGTAGAATCAACCGGTTCTTTTCCTGTTTCATATTCATAGAACCAGCCCGGACCTATTTGATTGAAAGTTGAAAACCTAAGTCCGTAATTTACACTGAACCTGGAGGTGATCTTCTGTTCGCTTTGTATATATAAAGCACTTTCCAGGGCTTTTTTTTCTCTTTGGGCTATTTTGAAATCTATGCTCTCGGCTGCTTTAATTTCTCCCGGGCGGAATTTGTGATAAGTAATATTCATGCCAAATTTCAAGGTGATGTCCGGATTAATATACCAGGTGGCATCCTCTTTTAAAATTATGTCTTCAATCCCTGTGCTAAGCTTCATACTGTTCTGACCGAAAATAAATCCATAATCATATTTGCTATAAATAATGGAAGTTTTGGAAAACAGTTTATCGCTAAAAATGTGATTCCATCTTATAGTTGCTGTTGTATTTCCCCATATTGTACCTATATCGCTGCCTAATTCAAATACATCCTTCCCGAAATAACCGGATAAGAATAGCCTGTTATTTTGATTGATGCTGTAATTCAGCTTTGCATTAAAATCATAAAAATAAAATTTCATATCATCCCTGATTATATCTTCAGGAAACACAATCCTGGCAATAAGATCAGCATAGGTTCTGCGGCCTGATATTATGAATGACATTTTATCTTTAATAACCGGCGCTTCAACAGTTATGCGGGATGATACCAATCCTATCCCACCTGTGCTACTGAATGTCTTGCTATTTCCATTATTCATCTTAATATCAATCACTGAAGATGCTCTCCCACCATAACTTGCAGGAATTCCTCCCTTGTAGACGGTAACATCTTTTATTGCATCAGAATTAAAAATGGAGAAGAATCCTGCCAGGTGGGATGAGCTGTAAACCGGAGCTTCATCAAGAAGGATGAGGTTCTGACCCATTGATCCACCACGGACATTAAAGCCGGTGCTCCCTTCTGATGTGCTACTTATGCCAGGAAGCAACTGGATAGTTTTAAGAATATCTTTTTCACCAAAAAGTACAGGTATATTATCAATAGACTTAAGGTTTAATCTTTCGACACCCAATTCAGTAGAAGTAATATTTTTATCACTTCTCTCAGATGATACAACAACTTCATCCAGGGCCAGTATGGAAGGCTCAAGTTCAATGTTTATTACAATTTTTTCGTTGAGATTTACCTCTTGCTCCACATCTTCATATCCCATGTAGCTGTATCTTATTGTATATGTTCCTTCAGGGAGGGAGAGCGAATAGAAACCATATGAGTTTGTTGAAACACCTGTCACAAGTTCAATTACCATAACCGATGCTCCAATGAGGTCTTCTCCTGTTTCTGTGTCAGTGATCTTCCCACTCAGGGTATAGTTCTGCTGACCGAAAGCTATTATAGGAAACAGAGCATAGAAAATAAGGAAGTTTTTCATCCTGACGTATTATAATATTATCTTAAGAATTTTGTTTATTTACCCTTGATCCAACAAGATAAATATAATCGTGAATCACATCATAGCAGAAAGCGATTAGTCCTGCTAAGCAATTTGTGCCTAGCAGGACTAATCCTATTTCAGATCTTGAAGATCTCTTCCGGTTAATGTAGTAATTTCATTCCAATAATACTCCGTATAACTACCTCATAACTTCCAGTTTAAACTAATTGAATATGTTTAATTGTCCTAATCTTTAACGCACCGAACGGCATATCCCATCAGCTTAACTTCCTGAATTCTGTATATACCAGTCTCTTCGGTATCAAGGTACCGTTTCCAGCCATAATCAGAAAGGTACTCTGTAGAGGTCCAGATGTAAGTATTGCTGCCGAGCAGATCAAATCCGCTTAAATAAGTAGAACGGAGTCCTGCAGGAAGAGCTGTGAAACCATATGCATCTGTTGCTCCGGTGTTGGGAGCATCCCAATGATCAGTGCCAATTTCTTTAAGTTGACCACCTTGATCTGTTCCACGCATTTCTATTGCATCAGCCTGCTCCTGGGTCATTCCTAGAAACATTTCAAGTGTTTTCCACTCTTCGTCTGATGGTAAGTGCCAGCCATCGGGGCATGAATTTGCTGCTGCCGGCCAGTTATACAATACGCCATAAGTCTCGAAGTTCTCAGTAGCCTTAGCATCGTCAACGACATCGCCATCATATCCGTAAACATAATAATGTGGGTCAGTTAATGATTCTTCATCGGGAGGATTTACACTTGGTAGATACTTCATGTTTTCTGCCATCCACATTTGTGTGCCAATAACAGTTGTTGCATACGTGGTACCATCCCTTGCATCAGTAAGTTCTGGTGTTGAAAATGTTTCCTCGTCGCCATAACCGGTACCCACACCATTTGTCGCATAAGCTCTTACATAATAAGTGGTACCCATATTTAAGCCGGTCAGGGTGCTTATGTAGGTACCCGGACCTGACCCGTTACTGGTAATATTATCATTTATATCTGGGTTTGGATCCATTGACCAGCATACTCCTCTGGCTGTTACAGGATCACCACCATCATCGGTAATATTACCGCCAGTTGATGCTGTTGTTTCAGTAACTCCGGTTATAGCAGTTGTTGTCAGGGTAGGTACCTGTACTGTATTGGTAGTAAATGAAACCTGGTTACCATAATTAGTTCCTGCACTATTGGTTGCATAAGCTCTCACATAATAAGTAGTGCTGACACTTAAACCGGTCAGGTTACTGGTGAAGGCACCTAAACCGGATCCGTCAACTGTAAAATCGTCTGCTGTTGTTGGACTGGCACTTGTTGACCAGCAAACACCTCTTGCTGTTACAGCTGCACCACCATCATCAGTGACATTTCCGCCTGATACTGCTGTAGTTCCAGTGATTGAACCAACGATATCTGTTGTCAATGAAGGTACCTCAACCGGGTCGGTTGAAAATGAAACCTCGTTGCCATAGTTAGTTCCTGCACTATTAGTTGCATAAGCCCTAACATAATAAGTGGTGCCGGGTGTCAGACTCGTAAGACTACTTGTGAAGTTGCCCGTACCCGTGCCATTGCTTGTTGTATTGTCATCTGTTGTAGGACTGGCACTTGTTGACCAGCAAACACCTCTTGCTGTTACAGCTGCACCGCCATCATCAGTGACATTTCCTCCTGATGCTGCTGATGTTTGAGTGATTGAGCTAACAGCAGTTGTTGTCAATGAAGGTACCTCAACCGGGTCGGTTGAAAATGAAACCTCGTTGCCATAGTTAATTCCTGCACTATTAGTTGCATAAGCACGTACATAATAAGTAGTACCTGCAGTTAAGCCTGTCAGGTTACTGGTGAAGGCACCTAAACCGGATCCGTCAACTGTAAAATCGTCTGCCGTTGTTGGACTGGCACTGGTTGACCAGCAAACACCTCTTGCTGTTACAGCTGCACCGCCATCATCAGTGACATTTCCTCCTGATGCTGCTGATGTTTGAGTGATTGAACTAACAGCAGTTGTTGTCAATGTGGGTACCACTGCACCGGTTGAAAATGAAACCTGGTTCCCATAGTTAGTTCCTTCACTATTAGTTGCATAAGCACGTACATAATAAGTAGTACCTGGAGTTAAGCCTGTAAGGTTACTCGTGAAGATACCTGTACCTGTACCGTTACTTGTAGTATTGTCAGCTGTTGTAGGATTGGCACTTGTTGCCCAGCAAACGCCTCTTGCTGTAATATCTGCTCCACCATCAGCAGTGATATTTCCTCCTGATACCGCTGATGTTGCAGTAATTGAGCTAATAGCAGTTGTTGTAAGTGAAGGTAATTGTATATCAGTAGTAAATGAAACCTGGTTACCATAAGCAGTACCTGCACTATTAGTTGCATACGCACGCACATAATAAGTAGTACCGGGAGATAAGCCTGTCAGGCTACTTATGAAGATACCGGTACCTGAGCCACTGCTGGTAGTATTGTCTGTTGTTGTCGGAGTGGCACTTGTTGACCAGCAAACGCCTCTTACTGTTACAGTTGCCCCACCGTCGTTAGTGACATTTCCGCCTGATGCTGCTGATGTTGCAGTAATTGAACTAACTGCAGTTGTTGACACTGTAGGTATCACTGCGCCGGTAGTAAATGTAACCTGGTTCCCGTAAGCAGTACCTGCACTATTGGTTGCATATGCACGTACATAATAAGTAGTACCGGGACTTAAACCTGCCAGGTTACTTGTAAAGCTACCAAGGCCAGTGCCATTACTTGTAGTATTGTCTGATGTTGTCGGGTTGGTACTTGTTGCCCAGCAAACTCCTTTTACTGTTACAGTACCTCCGCCATCACCAGTAACATTTCCGCCTGATACTGCTGTTGTTGGTGTAATTGAAGTAACTGCACTTGTTGTGACTGTAGGCAATTGTATTGCCGAGGTTGTAAACGAAACCTGGTTGCCATAAGCAGTTCCTGCACTATTGGTTGCGTAAGCCCTTACATAATACGTGGTGCTGGGACTTAAACCTGTAAGGTTATTTGTGAAGACACCAGTACCTGTGCCGTTACTTGTGATATTGTCTGATGTTGTCGGGTTGGCGCTTGTTGACCAGCAAACGCCTCTTGCTGTTACAGCTCCACCACCATCAGAAGTAATATTTCCACCTGATACAGCTGATGTCAGGGTAATTGAACTTGCAGCTGTTGTAGTCAGTGCAGGTAATTGTATAGCCTGGGTAGTAAAAGAAACCTGGCTGCCGTAGGCAATCCCTGCGCTATTAACCGCATAGGCCCTTACATAATAAGTGGTATTGGGAGTTAGGCCTGTCAGGTTACTTGTAAAGACACCCGTACCTGATCCGTCACTGGTTGAATTGTCTGCTGTGGTTGGATTGGCACTTGTTGACCAGCAAACGCCTCTTGCTGTTACAGTTCCGCCACCGTCAGCAGTGATATTTCCGCCTGATACTGCTGTTGTTAAAGTTATTGAAGTAACAGCAGTTGTTGTAATTGTAGGTAATTGTATAGCCTGGGTTGTAAAAGAAACCTCGTTACCATAACCTGTCCCTACACTGTTAGTCGCATAAGCCCTTACATAATAAGTTGTATTTGGAGTTAAGCCTGACAGGTTACTTGTAAAGATGCCCGTACTGGATCCTTCAGTTGTCGAATTGTCTGCTGTTGTTGGATTGGTACTTGTTGACCAGCACACTCCTCTTGCTGTTACAGCTGCGCCACCATCATCAGTGATATTTCCACCTGATACTGCTGATGTCAATGTAATTGAACTAACAGCAGTTGTTGCCAGTGTAGGTACCTGGCGATCCTGGGTTGTGAATGAAATTTCGTTTCCATAGGCAGTCCCTACACTATTAATGGCATAAGCCCGTACATAATAAGTTGTACTGGGACTTAAGCCTGTCAGGTTACTTGTGAAGGTGCCCGTACCGGTTCCGTTTTCTGTTTTACTGTCTGATGTTGTCGGATTGGCAGTTGCAGACCAGCAAACTCCTCTTACTGTTATCTCTCCACCACCATCATCAGTTATATTACCGCCTGACACTGCTGTTGTTAAAGTTATTGAACCGGCAGCATTTGTTGTCAATGTAGGCAGCATAATCTCACCGGTTGTAAATGAAACCTCCTTGCCATAGCTTGTACCCTGTTCATTGGTGGCATATGCCCGCACATAATACTTGGTATCAGGTTCAAGCCCGGTCAGGTTACTGGTAAAGGACCCGGTCCCCGAACCGTCAGTTGTTTTATCGCTTCCAATTGTTGGATTCGTACTCGTGCTCCAGCAAACACCCCTGGCAGTAACCTTTGCCCCTCCATCATCTGTCACATTGCCTCCGGAAGTGGCAGTTGTCTGGGTAATTGCTGACACACTCGCTGTTGTTACAGCGGGAGGAGTCGGTTGTTTCTCGCAAGAAGTAAGATATATCGTCGCACTAATTACAAGAATAAGAAATACTGAGATTTTAAATAAGTGATTCATAACAGTCTTTTTAATATTTATTAATATAGTCTCTATTTACTAAATTGCAGAAAGATTCCACTTTACTTATTATTATATTAACAGGCATTAAACAAAGTTATTATTTTTATTAAGATGTGAGCCGCTTCTGGGCACAAAAATATGTTTTCCCGTTTAGCTCTGACATGCCAAGAACAATAAAGCCAATATCCTTTAGAATTGAACTTACGCTGTCCTTCGTTAACTTAGTATTGGCTCTTAAATCAAGCATCTGGTTAAGCTTCCCTTTGAATATTGAAGCTCTTGATAATTTGAAATTATCATGAGTATAAGTATCGCTTCTGCCAGATATATTATTATTAGATTCTTTCATAAGCGTTCTGTTGTTGTTGTGATCGGTAAAGCATCCGGTAAAGTAACAATTAGGCTTTAATCTCTGGTGAATGCTTCTCAGGAATGTTCTCAGATTCCTGATATGGTTCAGACATCTTAAATTGACAAGTGTTTCTGTTTCCTCAAAATCTTTTGGCTGATAATAGTAGTGATTAGAAAGTGGTAATACAATAATATTATTATTCTTCGGGAGGCCTAACCATTCAATATAATAATAAAAGTCCTCACAATCTTCGTTTGAAAGGGTTCTATATAAACTTACTTTGCCTGGATCCTTAACCGGAGCCCTGTAGTGATAGACCGAATTTTGTATTTGAGTTGTCATAAAATTTGATCTAAATAATAGTATTTACCATTTTACTATTATCATTTTATTGATTCAAAATTAAGTAAATGAATCATTCGTAACAAGGCATGGACAGAGGGTTAGAGGTAGGTTTATACTATATTTCCGGACCCTTAATCACAGCTATTATAACACTAATCCGTCCTATTATTTGATTAATGTATAGTTTAATGTGTTTCGTCAAAAACACTCTGAATTACACGAAGGAAAATTACTCTCAATGTGCTCCTGATTGAGTTTAAGTTATAATGTCAAGATAATCAATGGAATAAGGTGCAGTTGTTTTGAATTTTGAGGTCTTTCCGGTAAAAATCCATTTTGACGAATGGTCAGAATTATTTGATTAAAAATTCCTGATTTTACTGTCGAATTTGAAAAAAGTCGTTTCTATTACACGATCGCGCAGAAAAATCGTTGTGAGTTTTTTGACAGATCCTTTGACTATTTCAATGAAAAAACGTTACATCTCCGATCTTTTCAAAATAATTGCCATCAGCGTACTGTCCGGCTACTTTCCATACATAAACACCCTGTGGTGCAAGATTTCCGTCACCAAAATAACCATCCCATCCTGTGTTTAAATCATTACTTTCGTAGATTAAAACCCCCCACCTGTTAAATATTTGGAGTTTATATTCTGTCACATTCTCAAAGAATGGCCTGAAAACAAAGTCCATTCCCTCATAAACCCCGATTTTCCATTCTCCGCCCGTGGGTCCTGTTCCATTCCATTTAAACACATTGGCAAATTTGATGTTTCCTTCTTTCCAATCAACTATTATAGGTGTCTCCAATAATGTTGAATCGACACATCCGTCACTGGAAGTTACAGTCAGGGAAACCGTATACTCGCCCGGGTTTTCATATTTATGATAAGGATTTTCTTCAGTAGAAGTCTGCCCGTCACCAAATCTCCACAGGTATAATGAACCGTAATAACTACTATTGGAGAACACCACTATTTGTTCATTATTCACGATATGGGTAGGGTATGCGCTGAAAATTGCTGATGGGTTCTGATACACCGTTATTGTCCCATTATGAATGGATTCTCCCGTAATATTGTTAACAGTTAATTTTACTATATAATTTCCCGGAACATAATATGTATGAACAGGGTGTTTTTCATTGGAGTAGGTGCCATCCCCAAAATCCCACGTATATACTTCTCCATGCAAGCTGGTGTTTTTAAATTGAAGAGTTAAAGGTACACATCCTGTTGAATCAGGCTCAAAGTCGGCTACAGGTGTCAACGGCATTAGCACCCTGATGTGTATAGTGTCTGTCGCCATACAACCCCACCTGTCAGGTAATGTTTCATATCGTATTATATGAGTGCCTATGCCTGCTTCAGCCGGACTAAAAATATTACCCGCTATACCGGGGCCTGACCATATTCCACCGGAAGGAGAAGCATTTAGTGTTATCGAAGGGCTATTAATAAAAAGTGTTCCCGGGGGATCTATTGTTATATCAGGGATAGGCATAACAGTTATAAAAGTGCTGTCAGTATCCCTGCAATCTGCATTTGTAATACTATACCTGATAAGATGATCGCCTATACCAGCGATGAGTGGATTGAATGTATTTCCCACAACTCCCGGACCTGACCAGACTCCTCCAAGATCATGTGCTGTTAAGGTAACCGGCGGACTGTCATTACATAATGTATCCACCGGGGTTATTGTTGCATCAGGGGTAGCTACAGTTATTATTGTCTCATCATAATCGGTGCATCCATTCTCATCAGTAATGCTGTAAGTGATAACATGATTTCCGGCACCTGGAAGTGAAGGATCAAAAGTATTACCCACAACTCCCGGACCTGACCATATACCACCGGGATCACGGGCTTCCAGGGCAAAAACAGGATCAGTGGAACATACTATACCACCGGATAATATTGTTGCATCAGGTATTGGCACAACAGTTATAATTATTTCATCATAATCTGTACAGCCATTTGCATCTGTAATTTCATATTCAATTATATGATCTCCCGGGCCTGAAATTTCCGGATCGAAAACATTTCCTGTAACACCGGCTCCTGTCCATGTTCCGCCAGGATCATGAGCAGTTAAAGTGACAGGGTCAGCATTTGCACATAATACACCTACCGGTGTTATTGTTGCATCTGGATATGGAACAATTAATATTATTGCAGTTGTTACTACCGGTGGGTGATCGCCATTTACTGGATCCGTTGGGCCACCCGGAATATTTGGATCATCATATGGATTACAATAATTCCAGTTGCGCAGGGTTACTTCAAAATACTGGCCTAAGGCTTTATCATTGGCAACGTTAATTACATCAGACCAGACACCTGAACCGGTAACAGGTCCCAGTAAAGTAATGATATCATCTGTATAAGGAAAACTTCTTGAACTACCGTCTATTGTAACAGGAGTTCCTGTCATTGTATTATCAGTTCCGTAGATCCATTGTATCCATCTCGTATTAACATTGGGATTATCTTCCTCCTGCGGAGGGACACAGTTAAACTGGGTTAAATCCCTGAAGCGTACATTGGCACTATTACCGAAGCATATCGGATATATCTCAGGATAAATATGCATTTCACCACCATTATGATTGTCATCATCCCATACTGTTACTATTTGTTCCTGGGAAGAAGAAGTGCAGACAACACCATTAACAATTAAAGTTGCCTGGGGATGATAATTGCATATATTACCACTTGATGTATATGTATTAACAGCAGTAGCTTCAAAAATTCCTTCAGATGTTTCAGCTGCAGCAACTGTTACAACTGAACCATTCCCCCAATCAAATCTTATACTTACCGGAGTCCCTGCATCATTAACACCGGTGTAACTGACATTCCATGTCGCCGTAACCGGAGAACATAATTTATCCGGAGTAATGTTATTAGCCTTTGAAAGTATTGAACAATTCTGTCCAAAAACCTTCAGGGACAGCAGTAAATAGATTGTAAGTAGACAATATCTTTTCATAATTCCCCATCCCTTTTTACGTCTGCCTTGCTTTCCCAGTTACAGTAATTACTAATTATTATTGAGTGATATTCATCATTCTTTTACAGTAATTTTTCTTTCTTCAAAGAACGATACCCTGCGAACGCGAACTTTCAGCTGCTGACAGGAGATGTGAATCCAGTGATATGATTAAGATTAACAGATTTATATTTAACCTGGCTATAATTCTTTTCAATAATATTTTTTATACCTTCAATATATGGTGTTGGAATAAAGTTAAACCTTTCCTGGAATTTTGAGCTGTCGAATACATAATCACGGTCATACTGGTACATCATCTCCTCAAGCTCTTTCATAAACGGAATAAAAATGCTCATTGTTTTTACTATATAACTGTTTATTACCTGGTACCTGGGTTCAACACCCATTTCATCTGCTATGGTTTCTATCCACTCCTTGCCGGTTAACGGGTCGGGTGCTGTTGGCAGATGCCATACCTGGTTCCATACATCCCCGGCATTTCCGAGCATTGCGGTTGCCTTTGCTGCATCCGGCGTATAGATAAATGAGTGCTTACAATCAGATGAACCCAGCCAATTGGCTTTTTTGCCCTGTGCCAGGTTGTTGAATACCGTTTCGGAGAGAATGCTTACCTGCCGGATACCGGGTCCGTAAAAGTCTGGAGCACGAGCTATCAGCGCAGTAAGATTTCCCTTTTCCACTTCGTCGATGATCATTTGTGCTATTTCCTTTCTTACTTTACCCTTCTTTGACTGAGGATTGATATGAGCCTCTTCTGTCATAGGATCGAGATCAGACGGGTCATACATATATATATTATCAAAGAAAACCAGCTTTGCATCATGGATCATGCAAGCATCAATTACATTATGCATAACTACCGGCCAGGTTCGCCTCCATACTTTATATGAATAGTGAAAGCCAGCAGTAAGATAAACAATGTCGGAACCTTTAACGGCATCCATAACCAATTCCCTGACAGTTAAATCTGCAGGGAACAGTCTGTTCCCCGGGCTTACCCTTAAGGGGTTGCGGCTTACAAGTCTGATATCATCAGTGTACCATGCCAGTTCTTTTGCAAGATCGGTACCGATTATTCCTTCTGATCCTAATATTGTCTGCATAATTCCTGCTTTTTTTGCTAAGAAAATACCTGTTACAGATAAGTCATAACAGTATTCGGTGAATGCAGGTTGAAATGAGGTAGGCGGAGGGAAAGGCAGGGCTGGGGTGGGGTGGGCCTCGCTGAGTACACCAATCAACAATTTAATCTATATTAGCAAATGAATGATTTATTTAATTTGTATTAAATTACTTATAAGTAAAATTTATTTGAAGAAAGGGACAATTTTTCAAAACCAACAAAAAGTAATATTTGCAGCTCTGCTTTTCTTTCTATCTGTTTATGGATATGGACAGCGGATTATGGAAGTGTTGCCAGTGAAAACCTTACCTTCTATTGATGGGCGATATGATGATATTGATTCAATTTTGATTGGTTATAATTTTATTCAACTTGAACCACAAAATGGAGACACTTCCCTGTCAAAGACAAAAATCATTGTTATGCAAAATGAAACAGCAATGTATATCGGTATTGCTTGTTTCCAGGAAGTTCCTGTAACAGCCAAAATACAGGTTCGTGACAAATTTGCGCAAAGCGATGATGGCATTTTTGTTATTCTTGGGACTTTTAATGACAACAGGAATGCCTTTTGTTTTGCACTGAATCCTTTAGGCACTCAAACTGATTCCCGAATAACGGATGATGGACGTACTATTGATTACAATTGGGACACTCAATGGAATTCCAGTGCCCAGATATATGATTGGGGCTGGTTTGTGGAGATGGTAATTCCATTTAACAGTATAAAATTCAAAAAGAATCAAACCAATTGGCAAATAAACTTCAGGCGAATGGTGCGGGAACAATCTGAAATTTCCTATTGGGCAAAAAATGTTACAGAAGAATATAAAATATCAGCATCGGGTCAATTACTTAAAGTAAATCCGAAAGCAACAGAAAATACTATCTTGCTTATTCCCTATGGGATGGGGAAAGTCATAACTTCAAATGCCAATTGGGACAACTATATATTTGAGAACCAATTTGGTGGCGATATACTCTGGCAGATTAGTTCAAATTTGACTTCAAACATAACTGTAAATCCAGATTTTGCAACAGTTGAGGCTGACGAGGATGTTATCGACCTTACCAAATATGAGATACAATATCCCGAAAAAAGAGTCTTTTTTCAGGAAGGAAACGAAATGTACCAAACACGTTTGGAGACGTTTTACTCGAGACGGGTTGGGGATATAGCAGGGGCAATAAAATTGACGGGGAAAGCAGGTAAAACCAATATAAACTTTATTAATGCGTTTGATAAAAATTCTATCGATTCTTCAGGTCATAAACCTATGTATACTGCTTTCAGAATGAAGAGAGATATTTTAAAATCATCAAGTCTTGGTTTTACCGCAACAAATAAACTTATTGGCAACAGGATGATTTCTACTTTCAGCCCTGATTATGTTTTAAATCTTGGTTCACTCTGGAAACTTACTGGTCAGTATGTTGCTGCCATAGATAACTGGAACGTTTTACGCAATACTGGGTATGTAAGGTTTGCGGCAGAAAACAACTTTTTCCACTGGCATATCAGGTATTCCTATCTTGATGGTGAAGGATTAAAAGATATTTTCAATGAGACTGGATATCTTAAAGACGATAATCGGAACGAATTTGATTCTGATGTATCATATAAATGGTGGATTAAAAAACCAGTTTTTAAATACATCAAATTCAGCACTGCAAACAAAATCTACTGGAATGATGATTTTTCAGAATTCATGAGTTGGAACATTAATGAGTCAGTCCGGTTTTTCTTCACGAACAAGCTTAATCTTGATTTAAAGTACAACAATGAATATAGATATATTACCTCTGAAAACACTGACTATTATAACTTTTATTATTCTGCGACATTGGGTTATAATACCGAAGCCTATAATCATGCACAGTTGATGTTAAGAAAAGGTCGTAGTTTTGGCTCTGATTATTTTTCAATTGAGACCGGTCTGCAATTAAAAGTATTAGACAAAATTGCTATTGAAGTTAAGCCACAATATATCCAATTCTCTCCTGAGACAATCGACTTCAAAACATCATTTATAAGCAGTTTATCTACGACCTATAATTTTACAAACAATTTGTGGATTAAGGTAATTTGTCAAAATAATACTTCTATCGACAAAATATATGTTTACGGTCTGTTTGGATGGCGATTTAAACCACCTTTTGGATACCTGTACTTCATTGTTAATCATACGGAATACATGGATTCTTTTGGGGTATTTCAAAATAAATACATTGGGTTTTTAAAACTAACATATCCGATAACAATAAGATAGTTCCTTTACTGAATAGTTCAAGGAGACTCTTAATCAATATCCAATATAAGTTAATTCTTGCTTGAACCGGTTATCCTGAATAGCAAATCATGAAGTGCATGCGGACTTCGTCCGACAGAGTCGGAGGGCGATGTTGAAACATCCCTCTTTATCATAATTCTCCTGCTTGCCAGATGCATGTCAGCATTAGAATTTAGAAACAAGTTTGATAATATTCATACTCATCAGGTATATGGCCTGTTGTTCTACAGCACCTGACCCTGTCCGGAGTTAAGAACCTTGTAAACGATTTCCCCTTTTTTCACCCTGTAAGGGACCCATATACCAACACTCTGTCCCTTGACTGCCTTCTGAACAGGTTTGTGATCGATCTCCATATGGTTAACGTGGATCTCCGCTTCCTGGTAATAGCCATAAATTACAAGTGTATCACCCACTGATATTGAACCGTTGGTTATCTCAATGGCTGCAACTGATATCCTGTTGAACCAGTTAATTACTTTGCCAATTTCCTGCTCTTTCATAACATGGTCATTTTTAATAAAATTACGAGAGCTGAATGTGAGACTATAAGTTAAGCTAAAAAAGGAATTAAGTCAAGAAAAGGCTCTGAAAAGGGTGTAGTTTTATTTCAACAGATGCGACAGAACCTTTAATCTTTGACACAACGGACAGGAAACCCACACTTCATACTGACGTAGTTCCTGAATACCCTGCTGTAATCGTAGTACATGGTCCGGCAGTAGGTATCGGTAGCCGAGTACTCAGTCGCACTCCACCAGTAACCGCTGCTGCCAACGTTGCCGAATGTCCCATCGTAGTCACGGCCGCCACCCGGAAGAGCCATGAAGTCGTACTCGTCCATTGCGCCTGTATTTGGGCTAGCCCAATGCGTTGTGCCAGCTTCTTTTAGTTTACCTCCGGCAACGCTTTCGCCTCCAAGGTAGGTTGTAAGGGTAGTCCACTCGGCATCGGTGGGAACATGCCAGCCTGTTGGACATAGTTTGCCTGTGTTAACTGCATACCAGTTATATAATGCACCATAAGGAGTTTTATTTGTTATATCATTGTCGTACCAGCAATAACCGGGAGTTGTGAGAGCCTCCCATTCAGCATTACCAGTTACTAACGGAATACTGCTACCATCATTGTATTTGGTGGTTTTGAGGTTCTCAACCATCCATTCCTGTGTACCAATGGTTACAGAGATGTAAACATTACCATCTTTATCAGTTAAACCTCCTGTTTCTTCTTCTTTCTTACAACTATTCGTAAGAATTAATACTAACCCCATTACTATTAATGGTATAAGCCAAATTCTGTTTTTTGTTTTCATATTAGTTTATTTATGGATTATCAGCCAAATTCTTAAACAAAGTTCTGCTATCTAAATGATAAAGTCAATTTTATTTTCAATCGAACCACAAAAGGAAAGGGCGTCAAAAATAACGCCCTATCTTCTGCATATATAAACCTTATGGATTAATTAGTCATTTTTCCGTTTAATCAGTTGTTTTGCGTCCTGCAAAATCCTTTCTTTCATTTCCTTCCAATAAGCATTCATTTTGACGTTGCTGGCTGTGGGCTGAACTGCAGTTGTACCAGTCGACTCCCTCGGTATGTGTGTTCTGCTAGTCTATGGCCCAGTTGGCATCGAGTGTGCCGTCATTATTGCTGTCATAATAGCAACCGTCATTGGCATTCCTGTCAAGATAGTAATTGCCATCAGGGTCATAAGATTCGATATCGGCAAAGTCGTACAAGAATTTTTCATTCGCCCTGCAATAATCCCTGATCTGTTCGTTCCTCAGGTGGAGATTAACTGTAAGCCTGTTTCCGTCGAGGTGACCGGTCATATATACAAATGTTACATCAGGAAAATCTTCTTCCAGTCCTGACATGAGACTTAGGTAGGTGTTAATATTCTCCTCGGTAGCCCCGGACACCTGTCCGCACCATTGTATGACTTCAAATTAAGTTGGACCAAATAATTGTATAAACTTAGTGGTGATTTTATTATTTTTTAATCATCTTAATGAATCACCATGAATCAAAAGAAAAGTCCGGAAAAAGTTGTTCTAGAAATCAGACGCAAAACTCGTCGTAAATTTTCAGCAGAAGAAAAAATTAGGATTATATTGGAAGGCCTCCGGGGAGAGGAGTCTATTGCTGCTATTTGCCGTAAAGAAGGTATTCAAGCTAACTTGTATTACAACTGGAGTAAATCCTTTTTAGAAGCTGGTAAGAAGCGTTTAATGGGGGACATCACCAGGGAAGCCACATCAGATGAAGTTGGGAACTTAAAACGAGAAAATGAGAAATTAAAAATCTTACTGGCCGAGATGATGCTAAAATACAATGATCTAAAAAAAAGCCAGACTGGCTTAGAGTAAGAAAGAAAGGTATGAGGTTCAGCCAGCAAGAAAAGATGGAGGTTATTCGCCTTGTTGAAAACTCAGAACTTGGAGTTAAACGCACTTTGCTCAATCTGGGGATAAATAAAAGTACCTTCTACAATTGGTATTCAAGATATCATGATCAGGGATATGATGGTCTTGCCCCGAGAAAACCAGGTAACAAGTATTACTGGAACAAGATCCCAGACACTGAGCGAGAGAAGGTAGTAGATCTGCATATAATGAGTTTATTATTTTACCTATTAACATGTTATATTTTAGTACAAATGGGAAAAAATCTCTTAAATTTACTGGTAATTTAAAAAAGTTGTATAATAACTTGGTTTTTAAGAATGAATCCAATGAGAGTATTAACTATAATAATCATTTGCCTTAATAGTGAGAGTACCCAAGACTTTTCGAGAAGGTTTTTGAAAGTATGGTAAATAAAAGTAATAAGTAAAAATCATTTGGTTTTAATATTAATATATAATGACTATGAAAACTATAAGATTAAGCAGAAGAAAATTCTTTGCCACGACAGGATTGGCGACAGCAGGACTCGCGATGACACCCAAGGGATGTATCAGTTCGCCTTCCGTCATAAAAAAGCATGACATTCTGGAAAATGTGGATGTACTAGTTGTTGGGGGTGGATCTGCTGGGATTGGTGCAGCACTTGGAGCAAGCCGTAAAGGTGCAAAAACCATGATACTGGAAAACGAGGGCTACTTTGGTGGTGTAGCTTCCTGGAGCCTCGGCATGCAAATTAATCAGCTAAGACCCAATGGACAACCAAGATCGGTAATTCACGAACAGTTTATAAATAAAATTGCAGCTTATGGCGACCAGGCTATACGATTCGGAACACATGAGATCTGGTGTAATGTTGAATATATGAAAGTAGCAATACTAGATGCCCTGGAAGAATACGGCTGCAGTTACCTTCTTCATGCAGGTGCAGTGGATGCATTAGTTGAAGACAACAGGGTTACGGGCGTTGTCATTGCCACTAAGCAAGGACTGAAGGAAATCCGGGCAAGAATTGTTGTAGACTGCACGGGAGATGCAGATATTGCTTATTTTGCAGGAGCTGAAACATTGATAGATCCAAATGATCTAATGCCACAGACACTTGCACTTATGCTTTCTAATATTGATAAACAAAGACTTACACCTTCCGAAGTTAAGGAAAAAGTTAGAGATTCTATCCATAAATCCCGGGAAGATTACCCCTTGAATCCTTCTGGATTTGTGGAGACAGAACAAATGGCAAACAGCAACAGTTGGTGGGTGAACCATGCCGGAACGGCGGATCTGGGATGTATTGATGCTACTAACCCATATGAATGTACAAGAGTCGCATCTTTTAGCCATAGGCAAGCCATCCAAATGATATGCTCTATTCGTGAATCAGGAGAGTCTGCCCTTGAAGAGACCGAATTAGTTTGTACTGGTCCAAGAGTAAGTGTCCGGGAAACTCGTCGTGTAAAAGGGCTATATATAATCAATGAGGAAGATGCTCTGAATGGTAGAATATTTGAAGATACGATTGGCTGGCGAAGCGGTTATCTTGACTTGGGGGGTCAGAAAAATAGAACATCCGGAAAAATGATGGTTCATGATGTTCCTTACAGGTCGATTATCCCAGAAAAACTGGACGGATTGTTAATGGCCGGACGATGTATCTCCACAACCCACTTGGCAACAGCGGCCGGGAAAAGTATGGGTAACTGCATGGCGACAGGTCATGCTGCAGGGCTGGCGGCGGCTATATGTTCTGCTCAGAATATCATGCCTAGGGAATTGAAAGTAAAAGAACTGCAGGATGATCTCAGATCTGACGGTGTAGACCTTGAAGTAAAAGTCAGGGTTCAGGGAAGGATGTAATATGTGTCTAGATTCATATTATACCCAAAGTAGAAATAATACTTTTATCATGACAGCGAGCTAAGCTGAAATTTTTGACTTAAAAACCTTTATATAAAGCTGTAAACGTTTTCACTAAGTTCAATTGTAAATATTAAAATTTACAAAGAATTTATAATTCTCTATTCCACTTTGAAAAGATATGTAAAGTTCTAAGAATAAATAGGAGCACATGTTATAGCTGGTTAATAGGTACCATAAAAAGATGGAATAATAAAAAAGCCATCCTGCATAATATATACCTGTCAAACTCATTCCTTAATACTTATCCTTGCATTTCTGCCGTTATTCTTTATGAGAGTAAGCTCCCCGTGTCTTATCGCGCTTTCATACTCGGTTATTCCTATTTGCTTTATGATATCCTGGCGTGAGATGTATGAAGTCAAATTCCCGCATTTATCCGTTGCCCTTTTTGCGCCTTCTTCACTTGCCATCACAAGCAGCTGGCATAGTTCATCCTTTCTCAGGACACAGTATTTACAATATGTAGCATGCTCTTGTTACATGATATAAATACTAGTACCTAAAAAAAGAGATAGGATTGATAATCCTGAAAACAGTGCTAATAACCCCCAAAATGAAACAGGCATTATAAAATATTGGTAAATATGAATAGATATTGGATCGAATATATTCAGGACACTGCAGATTCAGAAGCAATTTCTTCGTTCAGAAGCTTGATTTTTCTCTAATTTGCTTCATCAATGTATCTGAAACTTGGTTTCAAACTAATTCGTTTTATGTATTCATTTTTTTCTAAACTATTGTATAATTAACCTTTGGTCATTATATTTGACAAATAAATTCATATATGATTACTTTAAGTCAACAGTGTTGAATATTTAATTAATTAAATAAATGCATCGTTACGTAACGAGTAAAAAGGAATGAAATTTCTCCTTAGGCATCATTTGATAGACAAAATATGAGAAAAATGTATTTTCATAATTGTAAGCTCTTTTTGCTACTTCTCCTTTCATATTGAAATAATCTGACAATCATCAAAATTGGGAACATTATGAGATGTACTGCTTACTATTTCTTCATTTTCCAAATTGGATAAATCATTTAGATATTCATACTATGAACAAAAGACAAACAGCAATTGAGATTTTCTTAGCCGGTGTTGAAAGTGTGAAACCAGATAATTTGATAAAAAGATATGTCTCGATTAATAATGATATCTTGAAGATTGATAATATTACATTTAGATTTTCTGAGCTTAGGAATATATACCTTGTAGGAGCAGGGAAAGCAAGTGCTGCAATGGCTGAGACCATGGAAAAGATCTTAGGATCTAAAATTACTGAAGGTCATATCATAACTAAGTATAATCATTCTTCACCTTTAAAGTATATTGAAATAACTGAAGCAGGGCATCCAATACCTGATAATAACGGGATTAAAGGAACAAACCAGATAATTTCACTGTTAAATAAAGCAGAAAAAGATGATCTGGTAATTTGTTTAATCTCAGGAGGAGGTTCAGCTCTTTTAGCTGATGTTCCGGAGGGGTGCACTCTTAATCACTTGAAAACAGTTAACGCCATATTATTAAAAACTGGGGCTAATATAAAAGAGATTAATTGCATTCGGAAACATTTATCCAAAGTCAAAGGAGGTTTACTGGCTAAAGCTGCATTCCCTGCTCAAATAGTAAGTCTTATACTATCAGATGTTATTGGTGATCCTCTTGATGTAATTGCATCAGGGCCTACTGCTCCGGATTCAACTACTTTTGCTGATGCCATATCAATTATAGATAAATACAAGATTGAAAACGATATACCTCAACCTATACTTCGAGAACTTCAGGAAGGGTTAAAAAATAATCGGCAGGAAACACTTAAAAAATATGATGAGGTATTTCTTAATACAACTAATCTAGTAATAGGCACCAATAAATTAGCATTGGAAACAGCAAACGAAAAGGCTAAATCTCTTGGTTATGAATCCCAAATAATTACTAATACTCTTGAAGGCGATGTAGCATACGTCGCCAATAACATTATACAGTTCGCTAAAAACATTAAAAATGAGAAACCTGGCAAAAAGGCATGCTTATTGTTCGCAGGCGAACCTACAATTAAAGTTCAAGGGAAGGGGGAAGGTGGCAGAAATCAGCATCTGGCACTTATCGTAGCCAGATTATTGAAAAACATACCTGGAATTACTTTCCTGTCAGGAGGAACTGACGGCACGGATGGTCCCACAAATATGGCAGGTGCTGTTGTAGATTCCCATACAGAAAAGTATGCTGCAAATCATAATATTGATATTAATCATTATATTAATAATTATGATTCATATAATTTTTTTATACAGGAGGGAGGTGGCATTATCACAGGGCCCACTAAAACGAATGTAATGGACTTGATGGTAGTGCTTATTGAATAATTTGAAATATATCCTGTTTAACTGAGTATTTAAGTAAACAATAAGTTTTTGTTCATTCTAATTTAATACTTATGATCATAAATCTTGCGTACGGAAAGACAGAATTATCAATTGATTTATCTGAAAAATACAATATTGACATTATTGAACCCTACTGGATTGAAGGTTTGGCAAACCAGAGTTATGCAATAACAAAAGCTCTCAGAAATCCTTATGAAAGTAAACCTTTAAGAGAAATAGTAAGTAATAATCGGGTCGCTATTATATTTAGTGATATTACCCGTGCAACACCTTATGATATAATTATACCAGCTATTCTAAATGAAATTCCAGATACTCTAAGAGAAAATATCTGTTTTTTTTGTGCCAACGGGACTCACAGAAAAGTAACGCAAGCTGAGTTAATAAATATTTTAGGGGAGAATATTGTTAATAATTATAAAATTATTCAAAATGATGTTAATCACCCTGAATTATTTGAATATGTGGGCACGACGAAATCAGGGAATGATATATTCCTTAATAAGGAAATTCTTAAATATGATATAAAAATACTTACAGGTTTTATAGAACCTCATTTTTTTGCTGGATTTTCAGGTGGGGGGAAAGCGTTAGTACCAGGAATGGCAGGACTTAAGACCATAAGAAATAACCATTCTATAGCTAATTTATCTCATAAAAGAGCAACCTGGGGGATAACAAATGGAAATCCTATCTGGGAAGAGATTATGGAAGCTGCTGAATTTGTTTCAGGATTATTCTTATTAAATATTGCGTTAAACAAGAAAAAGGAAATCACTGAAGTATTTGCTGGTGACCTAAGAGCAGCACATCGGAAAGGATGCAAGTTTGTAAAAGACTCAGCAATGGTTTCGGTCGATAAGCTATACGATATAGTAATAACAAGTAATTCAGGCTATCCCCTGGATCTGAACATATATCAGACTGTTAAAGGAATGAGTGCTGCTTCACAGATTGTTAAAGTTGGTGGACATATTATTGTTGCTGCTGAATGCTGGGATGGAACTCCTTCAGAAAGTGATTATGAGAAAATTCTAACTTCAGCAAAAACAATAGATGAACTAATGAATTATACTATGAAGCATGAAAGCACATTAAAGGACTCATGGCAAATATTTTTGCAGGTTTTAATCCAGAAAAAGGCTGATGTATATTTATATAGTGATCATCTGGATGCTGCAACCATCACAAATGCTTTGCTTCATCCTATAGATAATATAAGCACTCTCGTAAATGAAATAGCTGAAAAAACTGGATCTAAAACCAGTATCTGTGTTTTGCCTGAAGGACCCTGGACCATCCCCTATTTAAAGTAGAATCTCTCAAAATCTACTTTTCACGCCTTGCCCCCGGTTTCTATATAGACTAAAACAAGACAGGAGCCAAGACAAAAGCTAAGATCAAGCCTATGACACCAACAATAATTGCAGCAAAGGTCATAGGAATCAGATTTCTCTTTATCAGCAACCCTTCAACTCCGATAAGCCCAACTGTTGCACAAGCGGCAATTATGTTATGTACACAAATCATATTCCCCAGTGCGCCGCCGATATTTTGCAAACTAACCACAATTATGTGAGATAGATTCAGATTGTCAGCAATAGAGTACTGGAAAAGTGAAAATAGCATATTTGAAACAGTATTTGAACCAGCCATAAATGCACCCAGCGCACCAATAAATGTGTCAATCAGCGGCCATGCCTCTTTGAACAATTGTGCCATTGCCTGTGCCATTGCAATTGGCATACCCAGGTAATCATTTGGATTCGTTCCTGAATGCATCATAATCCTGACTAAGGGCACTGCAAATATTAAGGCTATAGTAGGTCCCTTTATTCTCTTAAGAGCTTCTCCCCATGCACTGCCAACTTGCTTCTTACTCATTTTGAACATTGGGATACAGAGCAGAGAAATTAACAGAAATGGCATTATCCCCGGGTTATTTAAAAATTTAAAATCCGCAGTTACAGAAGTACCGAATAAATCAGCAGCAGAAAATTTTATCGATGTGATCCAATCATTGAATGGTAAAAATCTCACTCTTGTGAACACCAATAAAAGCCCTATCAATATATAAGGAGTCCATGCTTTTAGAAGACTCATTTTTCCATTATCTGTGTCCTCCTTTACTGAAATTGACCCGCTCCAGTTATCTAGCCATTTTGATTTCTCAGGGAAATCCCATATTTTCTTCGGTACTAAAAATCCAGCTTTGGTAGAAGGAATTAAGATAACTAGGCCTATCAGTCCTCCAAATATACTTGGAAATTCAGGACCCAGAAAAATTGCGGTTAGCAAATAAGGGACAACGAAACATAGCCCGGCAAAGATGGCATACGGCCATATAGAAAATCCTTCCTTGATACTTCTGTTTTTGCCAAAAAACCAGGTTAGCATAATCGACATAATAAGTGGCATTAATATACCAGGTACTGCATGCTGAACTGTTGTCCATATACCGATTTGATGGATAAATGTACTGAAGTCCATTCCATTCTCTGTAAGAGAAGCGAGTATTTCCGGTGTATTTAAAGACGAACCGACACCTATGATCGTTGGTGTTCCAACTGCACCAAATGATACAGGTGTACTATTGGCAATGAGTGAAACCATAACCGCAGCCAATGCCGGAAATCCAAGTGACAGTAATAATGGGGCAACCAATGCTGCAGGTGTCCCGAATCCTGCTGAGCCTTCAATAAATGCACCAAATAACCATGTTATTATTATTGCCTGGATTCTTCGATCAGGAGATATTGACATAAAACCTCTATTTATAGCTGCTAATGCTCCATTCTCTCTCAGTGTAAATAATAATGTTAAAGCTCCAAACACTATAAAAATGATATCTATCGCTATTACAATTCCATTAATGGAGGATGCGATAACCCAATTTAAAGGCGTTTCCCAAACAAATATTACTAGCAAAAGAGCAATAATGAAAGCAAAAGGCATAGCTTTGGTAGCAGGCCAGCGAAAACCAACCATCAAAATAAATATTGAAGCAATTGGTATAACAGCTAATAGCGCAAGAATTCCCTGTGACATGTTAAATGGTTTAAGTTTTTAGAGTCTGATGAGTTACTAAAAGTCTTATCAATGAAATTATTTACTTTCTATTTAGATTATTAAAAATGAATATTTATCCCTATAACCATGAGTAACTAGTATGAAATGTTATGTTCCCTCCATCATTAAGTAAAGAATTTTTAAAATCACCTTTAGATAAGAATTGATCAATTGAAAGCTTAACGGATAGAAGGGCAAATTTTTATCCAACTATCTGTTTTAGAGCACCCAGTAACATATTTATATGATTTTGAGTGCAACTTTCACCCATAAGACCAATCCTCCATACTTTACCGGCAAATTCCCCTAACCCGGCACCAATTTCAATATTAAATTCGTTTAATAAACGGCTGCGAACTATAGCATCATCAACACCCGCAGGAATTTTTACCGCGTTCAACATTGGCAAGCGATATTCAGGAGCAACAAGAAACTCAAAACCCATAGACTCCAGACCTTCTACCAGCTTTAAATGATTCATCTTATGCCTCTCAAAACGAGCTGTCAATCCTTCCTCAAGAACAATTCTAAGTGCTTCATGGATAGCATAAATCATTGAAATTGGCGCGGTATGATGATAGGCTCTTTTAGCACCAGTCCAATATTTACGAATCATTGATAAATCAAGATACCAGCTCTGTACCTTTGTACTTCTCAAATCCATTACTTCCAGCGACCTTGAGCTAAATGAAACAGGTGATAATCCCGGAGGTGCTGAGATACATTTCTGGGTTCCACTATAGACCGCATCTATTCCCCACTCATCAACCTTTACTTCAGTTCCTCCCAGAGAAGTTACTGCATCAACTACAAATAAAGCCCCTGATTCATGTACTATCCTACTTATCTCTTCCAATGGTTGCTTAACTCCTGTGGAAGTTTCAGCATGAACGATTGCTACTAATTTAGGTTCGCAATGCTCGAGCGCTTCTTTTACCTGACGTGGATCAATTGGCTCCCCCCAGGGTGCATCAACCCTGATTAATTTTGCACCGCAACGCTCGACGATATCACACATTCGATTACCAAAAACTCCTTTAACACAAACAATTGCAGTGTCTCCTGGTTCTAAAAGATTTACGAAACATGTTTCCATTCCTGCACTACCTGTAGCAGATATAACAGATGTGACTTGATTCTTTGTTTGAAAAATTTGTCTTGTCATCTCCATTACTTCATCCATTATCTGAATAAATTGTGGATCGAGATGCCCAATCATTGGTGCTGCTATAGCTCTTAGAACCCGGTTGTTAACATCGCTTGGGCCAGGCCCCATAAGATAACGTGCCTTGGGATTACATACTTTTATCATAATATCCTGTTTAAAATTTTATTATAAGTTTGGAATATTTATCATTCAATATTAAAGATTGGTTATCATTTTCGTAAACATCCTCTGTCTTTCAGGAATTCAATGCTTGCATCATGATTTTTAAAACATTGCTGCTCGTCATCACCGGGTGCAAGTTCCAGGGCAGCGTAAATAACATCCAGTTGTCCCATAAGATCTATTACTCTTTTAATAGGCAAAGGATTTTCAGTAAGTACAGGTTGTGGACTCCCTCCCATATCCTTAATGGTCTTCAAATGAGTAGTTATCCATCGGCTTCCCATAGTTGAAAGGTATTCCAGTACCTCTTCTGGATCAGCTTTTTTTCGTGATGTATTGCTAAACGGATTGCTTACATCAAACTGTAATCCAGTATATGATGAATTGGAATAAAAATCTGCAAGTCCAAAATAAGTCAAGCCATTTCCGAAAAAAGCTTCATTAAAGTTTTCAACTATGAATTTAACATTCTTTTTGCTAGCTATTTTAGCACAACTATCTGTTATTTCTACCAGTTGAAGTAATTCATCTTTATTCCATCCCTTCTTGTTCATATCATCATCAAACTCAGATTTTGAGATTACTGTTCGTATTATACCAGGACCAGGTAAGATTAACGTATTGGCCAGCCCCCTTCCAAATACTTCAAAATATCCTGAATCTAACGGATTTATATGAATCTCGTAAATTATATCTACTTTGTATTTTTTTGCCACTTTAGCTAATTCCTTGCATTCTTCTGCATTGAGTGTTGCAAGGTTGTCTCGTAGCTCAATAAATTGGTATCCTTCTTTAGATGCATATTCAATGATCTGAGTGAGATTCTCTACACTGTTTGGCATTACTTTCTGAAAATTTTGAGTTGTAAGGCCTATTTTAAGATTCGGCCAGTCTTTAAAAACCAAGGGGGGATTCATCTTTTTGTTGCTGCATGAACTTAATGTAAAAAATAATAATAAAGTGAATAAGAGTACAATATTCAAACAATTAATTTTCTTTGCTTTCATAGTATATTGATTTTTCAATATTTATTATGGGTCAAATAACTCAGATAATGTTAAATCTATTACTTCAATTAGAGATTTTACACTCATTTAATTTTTTATCTTTAATATCCCCTTGTCTTTTAGAAATTGTAAACTTTCAGCATGATTGCTATAGCACTGTTTTTTATCGGTAACACCATCGAGCTCTAATGCAACATAGATTACATTCTGTTGATCCATAAGTTCAATTACTTTTCCTACAGGTATTGGGTTATCTGTTAGTACAGGTTGAACTTCACCTCTCAGAATTGTTTTTAGATGGCTTGTTACCCAACGATTCCCCAAAGTTGAAAGAAATTGTATAACCTTTTCAGGATCGGCTTTCAATCTTGATGTATTACGGAATGGATTGCTGATGTCAAATTGAAAACCAGTAAGTTCAGTTTCAGCAAAAAAATCAGAAAGACCAAAATAATTAATACCGTCACCAAAAAACGTTTCGTTGAAGTTCTCAACAATGAACTTAACATTATTTGCTATGGCTATTGAAGCACACTCTTCTGATAATTTAATAAGACGATCAATCTCTTCTTTGTTCCAACCTATTTTATCTGCCTCGATATCGAACTCCGAACCTGAGACAATAGTACGAATAATACCAGGACCTGGAAACAATAAAGTATTCTGCAGGCCTCTATTAAATACTTCCAAAAAGTCAGAATTGAGGGGGTTTTTATGAATTTCATAAATAACATCTATATTATTCCTTTTCGCCACCTCAGCCAACTTTTCACATTCTTTAATAGGAATTTGACATAGCTCGTCACGAAGCTCAATAAACTGATAACCTTCATTAGATGCATACTCAATAATTTCAGTAAGGCTTTTAAGATCTACAGGCATTGCTTTTTGAAAGTTTTGAGTTGAGAATCCTATTTTTAGTTTGGGATAATTAATGAATTCTAACTTATGACTTTGATGAGTAAATTTCTTATTATCCATAACTATTGATTTTACTTTAGCGAATTTGAATAAAGATTATATTAAAATTGGTAACATAAATGCAAGTACAGTTTTATTAAAAGAATTAAGAAACATTAAGAGTTGTGAAGAGTATTTTGTAAGAAATTAATCAATATTATAATTCTATCGTTTATTATAATTTTATCAAATATAAATAAGCTTTATACTATAAGGATTATTTCTTTTCCCAATCATGCACAGCCCTTCCAATTGCCTCAAGATTGGGAACTTGCATTTCTTCATACTCCCTTGAAATCACTATACCTCCTGCCCCTGCTTCAAGGGCTCTCATAGTAGCCTGATAAACCAATTCAGGATCATCGGGAGGACTTCCAGGAACATCTATACCAATACCTGCGAATATTTTTGTTTTATCATTTGCGGAAGCCACGCTGCGTTTAGTTTCCCTGTAGACATAGTCAGGTGAAAATCCTTTAGCAGAGAGCTCATCCACACCAGGTTCAACATTCTTGTCATAGCCAAAAATGTCATAATATAACTCCAGTGATTGTTCAAGTGAAATTTCACTTAATATAGTTTTATTGAATCGTTCAAGATACCAATTTCGGATACGGGGTCCCAATACTTCATGGTAAAGAATAAGTTTAATGAAATCAGAATAAGGAGCCATTTCCTCATAGCTCATCTCCGCCCTATATATAATATCCCAGCTTGAAGGCTGATGATCAACATGCCAACCTACCATTGCATCTGGCTTAATGGATTTGATTGTTTGATACATGCCTTTCTGCACATCTTCCCTTGATTGCCTGTACAGGTATTCCCAGGAGAGTATCTCGGGGTATCGTATTATATGACGCAGAAAAACAGTAAATACACCTTCTGGTGGTTTCGGGTCATCAGTCATCAGTTTCTGCACATATTCGTACAAAAGCCTGTACCCTTCGCGTGCCCTTTCAGGATCAATATTAGCTGCCCTTCCACGTTCAATACAATGTTTACAGAAGCATGTAGGGGGATCATCATTCCAGGGAAGGATAATATTCATCAATGGCCCCATTCTTTCAGCACCCCATTGAAAGCCATCCAGATCATAACTATTAAACATATCCGCAACTATTGCTTTCCAGAAGTTAACATAATCAGGATTGCTCCAGCATGCTTTTCGTCCCGGATTACCATAACTATCGACAGTTAACACCTGATCAAAATTCTCAATATAGCGGCCCGTACTTTCCAGTATCCTTGCAAAGACCTTCATGTTTCTGTTATCCGCGGGTTTTCTTATTTCACTGAAAAGGTCACGAGCAGAGAATTCCAGTTCTTTATCCGTGGGTTTAATCCTGAGTATCGTGTCTTTGAAATATTTATCATGATGCTTGACATAAACAGCAGGAACCTTATTCCTCAGATCCCTGGGTGGTTTGCCATGATCATTAGCCAGGTAACGCATTGCTTTCCCAAGTGTACTTGTATGAAAAGCATGTGAATATGGGAATACAGCATTTACCCGTGCAGTATTTTGACATAAATCGAGACATTGTTCAATTCCTTCATCAAGCATTGTATGAGGACTCATCTGAATTCCAACAAATGTTTCTGGAGATTTTTTAAATGCAGTAGGTAATGGATTTCCTGAAATCAAAGGATTCGCTCCAAGTCTCATATTTATATCTGCGAGTGCACTAGCAGCTACTAATGTACCAATATTTTTAACGAATTTTCTTCTGTTTGTTTGTGCCATATTTTAATAATTATAATTTTTACAATTAAACTAAGTACAGTTTTATAGTATTCTGAATAGATATTATACTAACCATAAAGACAATGATTTATCTTCCAAATATATTTTTAAAATATGCATATACTTATTTACATGTGAAGGGAAAAGAATTTTAATTAAGCAACAAAATCACTCAATATCCAATAATCTACCCGGATTGGTTTTAATCATTAAATTGATTTCATCCCGCGAAATTCCTGCTTCCATAAGAAGCTTAACAAATTTTCCCAAACCATCGGGAGGTAAAGGGTTACCAGCCTGACCCAAATCACTGCTTATAATGAAGTTCTTAGCTCCAATCTGCTGTATAGCAGCAGCCATTCCTTCAATTGTTAAACCAGCTGATTCATCTCTAAGATCCTGACCAGACAGAAAGCTGAAATAACACAGTTCTACTACAACTCCCATTTTTACCAACTCTGTCATTTGATCTACAGAGAGTCCTGGTGCAATAGCCATTGCATGAGTAATCAGAATTTTATTTACTCCATGTTTTTTCGCTTCAGGTACGATTAAAAAAATCTCCTCAGGTGATAAATGCCCTGTAGCCATTATAAGGTTTTCTCTAGCAATTATTTTTAATACCTCGATTGTCTGATAGCTAATTTTATTATCCTTAAGAATTGTTAACCCTTCATCAATCTGATTTAGTTTTTGTTTATAATAAGCAGCATCTAATGTCGGAAACCATACAATCTTTCCATATTCTGGTGACATTTTGCACATCGCTTCCACAGCATCTGGATTGATTCCGCCAACTGCCATATTCAAAGCTATACCACCAAAAATTTTAATTTTTTCTGATCTTATATTTACCAATTCAACTCTCCCGGCAGTACTGCTTACATGATTTTTTATAACAATAGCTTTTAAGCCTTTTTTTTCTGCTAAATCGGCCAATTCAAAATCAGTTACACTCCTTTCAATAATATCCGGAGCAGGGTGAATATGAAGATCTATTGCTCCTTTTAATATGTTTTCAATTTCCTTATTTTCTGAAATCTGAGAAAAACAATTTGTACTCTCATTAAACAGAATAATACTAACGAATAAGAAAAAAATACTACTTTTTAAATTGCTCATTATATAAACAAATTGATAAATCTCCATTAAAAAATAGAATTGTCTGTAAGATATCAAGTCTATGGACAGGCACTCTATTTTTATTCTTTGAATACTTCTTTAGCCTCTATTAGCTTCACAATCGACTATTGCCCTTCCTATTGCTTTTAGATTTGACACCTTCATTTCTTCATATTCACGTGAAATAACAATTCCACCTGCACCTGCTTCCAGTGCTTTAATAGTAGCCTGGTATACGGTTTCAGGATCATCAGGTGGACTTCCTGGAACATCGATGCCTATACCAGCAAATATTTCTGTTTTCCCATTTGCAGAGGCAACACTACGTTTAGTCTCTCGATAAACATAGTCGGGAGAGAAGCCTTTAGTTGTCAGCTCATCAACATCAGGTTCAACGTTCTTGTCATAACCAAAAATGTCATAATATAATTCCAGTGATTGTTCAAGTGAAATTTCGCTGAACATGGTTCTTTTCAAACGTTCTAGATACCAATTTCGGATACGTGGTCCAAGTACTTCGTGGTAGAGTATAAGTTTAATGAAATCCGAATAGGGAGCCATTTCCTCATAGCTCATTGTTGCCCTGTATATTATATCATAGCTTGAAGGTTGGTGATTAACATGCCATCCTACAATCGCTTCGGGTTTTATAGTTTTTATAGTGTCGTAAATTTCCCTATGCAGATCTTCCCTTGATTTCCTGAAAAGATATGCCCATGAGAGAATCTCAGGATAACGTATTAGATGGCGCAGGAATATGGTAAATACTCCTTCTGGAGGCTTTGGAGCATCAGCCCTAAGTTTCTGCTCATATTCATATAAAAGCCGGTATCCTTCACGGGCTCTCTCTGGATCAATGTTTGCTTCTTTGCCTAGTTTAATACAATGTTCACAAAAACATGCAGGAGGCTCATTTCGCTTCGGCTGCAATATATTGCTCAGAGGTCCCTCTCTTTCAGCACCCCATTGTAAACCGTCAAGATCATAGTTATTAAACATATCAGTCACTACTGCCTTCCAGAAATTTACATAATCAGGATTACTCCAGCATGCTTTTAGTCCCTCGGGATTTCCATAAACATCAACTGTACGTACTTTATCGAAATTTTCAATAAAACGTCCTGTACTTTCGAGAACTCTGGCAAAAACTTTCATGTTTCTCTCATCAGCTGGTTTTCTTATTTCGCTAAAGAGGTCACGATCAGCAAATTCTAGTGTTTTATCGATAGGTTTAATCCTTAAAGCTGTGTCTTTGAAATATTTATCATGATGTCTAACATAAACAGCCGGCACTTTATTTCTAAAATCTTGTGGAATTTTCCCATGATCTGTTGCCAGATCACGAATCGGCTTCCCCAATGTATTTGTATGAAATGCATGACTATAGGGAAATATAGCATTTACCTTTGCAGTATTCTGACACAAATCAAGGCATTGGTTAATTCCCTCATCAAGCATTGTATGGGGACTCATTTGAATGCCAACAAATGTTATTGACTCATTTGCTGGACCTGAGACATCAAAAAAGGATGGATTGGGAAGTGTTCTTCCCAATCCATCCTTAGTCAAGACCATTCCTGCTACTAAAGCCCCTGCACTACCTAAGAACTCTCTTCTTGTCTTTTTATCCATATAAAATCTTTAAATCCCAAATTAATTAAAAACCAGGATTTTGTACCAAATTAGGATTCTTGTTCATTTCAACCTGAGGAATAGCAAATAAAATCATATGTGACGCAGATGGCTCGTGCTGATACCACCTTTTAGTAGTAAACACTCCAAAACGGATCATATCCAACCTTCGATGACCTTCTTGAGCAAATTCCCACGCAAGTTCATCAAGAAACCTGCCATATTCAATATCATCACCACCCTGAACATTTATATACTCGCCATTATCCCAATTAGCATAGTTGTAACAGCTTCCCTCTAACAGATCATCTCCGGTAACAACTACTTTGGCGGGATTTGATTTAAAACTGCGCTCCCTTACACTCGTTACGATTTCAGCAGCTTCACCAGCGTACCCAGTTCGTAATAAACATTCTGCTTTCATCATTAAGATATGGGTATAACGAAATACTGGGTAATCATTACTTAAATAAGATTTGACACCCATTTTTATTTCATATTTGCCTATCCGGTAACCTTCATAGGGGTAAGCCAGAGCTAAATCGGAAATGTAATTTATATAATTGATAACCTCTTCGCCAGTGGTTGCATTATATTGTGGACCCAAAATCCATGTATCTTCTAAACGAGAGTCATCCTCATCATAGGTGTCAATAAACTGAGGTGTAGCACAAACACCTCCCCACGGATTAGACTGCATATTAAATACTGATCTCATTTCAGCGGACAGGCTTTTCATATGGATTCTAAATCCTGTTGCAAAATTTTCATCACATGGAATGGCAAAGATATGTTCTTTTGAATTTTCGTTATCAGTCTTAAATATATCCCTGTAATTTGCTTCAAGCTCAAATGATCCATTTGTATTTGCTTCGTTGATGATATCGTTGCATTCCTGTATACATTTAGCCCATTGAGGTGTACCTGTGTAAATCTCTGCGTTAAGATAAATTTTTGCGAGCAATGCTTTTGCTGCCCATTTATTAAACCTTCCGTAAGTCGACACATTAACTTCATCACTTAATAATGGAAGATTTTCATTTACCTCATTTATTATGAAATCATAAACCTCCTGCCTTGTACTCTGCACAGGTAATTCGACATCGGAGAAATCAGTAACAATGGGCACATTTCCAAAGATATCCATCAAATTCCAATAATAAAATGCACGTACGGTCTTTAATTCTGCTATTACATTATCCTGGCCTACCTCAATCTTAATTTCTCCCGATTCTATCTGACCAAGAATGCGGTTAACCGTATTGATGCCATTATAACAACCATTCCATACATTGGGACCAAATTCAAATGTAGAGATCCATTCATGCAAGTGTAACCATTTGATACCTCCCCATCCTGTAGTTCTTATTGGTGTTACGCAACCATCAGCACTTTCCTCATTTATTTCAATAAGGTTTTTATAACCACACATCAAGTTTCTCATAGGTGTATATATAGGGATCAATAACGCAGGTGTATCTTCTTTCGAAAAAACAAAGTTCTCTGCAATAATCTCTGAGAACACTTCCTCATCCAGTTTTGTACAGGAATTAAATCCCATACCTAAAATTAATATAAAAGCGATTATAAATTTAATTGTCTTTTTCATCTTTACTATCTTTTAATTTTCATGTGTTTTGATTCTGCTTTTCATCTTAAAAGGTAAGATTTACTCCCAGTGTGAAAGTTCTGGTAGTAGGAAATCTATAACGGTCATCCACACCTGGTGTAAGTCCAGTTGAGCTCACTTCCGGGTCTATACCTGTATAACCGGTAATAGTGAATAGATTAAGCCCTGATACATAACAACGCGCATTACTTATTACACTGTTATTAACCTTGAAATCGTATGCCAGTGTAACATTATCCACTTTCCAGTAATCTCCTTTTTCTATATAATAGCTAACATACTGCAAATCACTGGTTAACCTTGTTTTTCCATATACATCATCAAAAGCTGATTTCAGCACGTTGTAAGTTGTGATGGTTGGATTTCCTAAAATCATTGCCGGAATATTTACTATCTCGAATCCAAAAGCACCTCTCATTGTAACATTCAGTTCCCATTGTTTGTAGCGGATGTTATTGTTAAATCCAGCATAATATTTAGGAAGGCCGTTACCTACATAGTGTTTGTCATCCTCAGAAGTATTCTGGAAAGATTGAGGTTCGCCATTCGCTCCTTCAACGATCCAGACACCATCAGCACCTATATCGATAGTTTTCCAGGTATAAAAATTGCCGATAGGGTAACCTATTTGTACACGATGGGTTGGCTCATTTATAGGACCACCGGTACTGCCTCTCATGAACCAATCATTGGTGGTTTCGTAAAGATCATTGTTTAGAGATACCAGTTCATTCACGTTTGTTGAAAAACTGACACTTGTATTCCAATTGAGCTCAGGTCTTCTTATGAGATTGAAATTAATTAATGCCTCAACTCCTTTATTCATCATAGTCCCAACATTGGCTGTAATACTTGTATACAGATAAGGAGGAACAGGTACCTGGTAATCCCAGAGCATATCTTCTGTAAGACGATAATACAGATCAATATTACCACTGATGCGATTACTAAATATAGAAAAATCTACACCCAGATTGTACTCTTTTTTACGCTCCCATCTTAAGTCTGGATTGGCATTACGAACAGGAGTCAGTCCCTGTATCCATTCTCCATTCCACAAACCACGGCTCCCATAGTTAAGACTGGTAAGTGACATATATGGTGAGGAAGGTGCTACACCTGTTACCCCAAAGCCAGCACGTAACTTTAGATCATTAACGGCGTCAACATTCTCCATGAACTTTTCTTTGTTAATTCTCCAGCCAATTGATAAAGAAGGGAAAAAACCCCATTTATGATTTTCCCCAAATTTTGAACTACCTTCTTCTCTAATACTTGCCATCACCAGGTATTTATCATCCCAGTTATAGGAAATTCTTCCAAAGAATCCTATTAGCTTATCTGACTCTGCATAACTGCTCATAGCTGCTTCACCTCTGCCAAGTGCATACCCTGATTCCATTTTATTATAAGAATATTGATCCGTTGGGAAATCCCAATTATCCATAAAATGCCTAGAAGACTTCGAATCCTGATAGCTGTATCCACCTAACATTACAAACCTATGCAATCCAAATTGCATAAAATAAGTACCAGTTAACTCCAGTAAGTTTTCAGTGTATGAACGATTACTGATCGATGCATAACCATTTCTTCCAGCCTTAACCGTTGATGTATGTTGCTTAGTCTCTGAATAACCCGTTTCAGTATCCCTCTGAACATTTGCGAGAAGTAGCTTTATCTCCAGATTATTAATAGGTGTTAGCACAACGTTTCCGCTATATCGCTCTTCAGATTCAGTGGTAAGACCGTTTGTTTCCATGATTAATGCTACCGGATTCTCATAACGTAATTCATTACGCATAATCCAATCTCCGTTTTCATCTTTTACATCGTCTGTAGGATTACGACCCAGTGCATATCCATAAGCATCTATACTGCCACTTCCGGATAATCCAGCCCAATATTCCCTTTTCCGGGCATTGGCGTTTAGATTAAATCTTAATTTCCCGTCCCACATAGAGTGATTTATGTCCAACCTTCCTGACAACTGATCGGTGTTAGTGCGTAGGAACAATCCCTGCCATTCACGATAATTGATAGAAGCTGTATAATTGGTCCTTAAATTACCGCCTGTTAAAGTCAGGTTTTGTGTATGGCTGAACGGTAAGGGCCGCATAATCTCTTCAAGCCAATCAGTACCCTCTCCTCCATAATCAGTAAATGTAACACCTTCACTTATATATTTCCTGAACTCATCTGCTGTCAGAAAATCAAGTTTCTTTTTCAGAGTCTGAACAGACATATAAGAGTTGTATTGTAAGGAAACGCGATCACCGGAAACTGCCTCTATTTTTCGAGTTGTTATCAGTATTACACCATTAGTTCCACGAGTACCATAAATAGCTGCTGCTGAACCATCTTTCAATATATCGATAGATTCAATATCTTCAGGTGCAACAGATTGTAATGTTCCGGGTACACCATCGATGAGTATCAGAGGTTGAGTTGATGATTTTAGTGTGGATACACCTCTTAATAATATCTCTGTTGAAGCAGTTGGGTCACCTGAGGGCGCTGATACTGTCAGACCTGCTACTTTACCCTGAACCAACTGTGCGGCATCCCTTACATAGCCTTTCGTAAAACTTTCACTTTCGACATGTGAAACGGCACTTGTAACATCGCCCTTTCTTTGCGTACCGTAACCTATAACAACAATTTCATCCAATCCTGTTACACTGGGTTCTAATGAAATATCGATAACCGTTTTCCCAGCAGCGGATACTTCCTGGGAAACATATCCTACATAACTGAAAATAAGTACGTCATCATCGTTTTGAAGCACAATAGAATATTCTCCATTAGCATCAGCCATCGTGCCAGTTGTTGTTCCTTTAATTTGAACACTAGCTCCAGGTAAAGAGGCTCCGGTTTCATCAGTAATTTTACCAGTAATTTGTTTTTGCTGATTTTTTAATCCTGATTTCATTTCTTGCTCAGTAGTTATATTTTCAGTGTCAATAGTTACATCTGAAAACTGAGAATAAACATTCACAACAAATACATTTGTTGCAACAAATAAAATAATCAAGAATACAATTTTTAGTTTCATATTTATGTTATTTTGATTAATTAGACTTTAGGCATTGATTATCTATTTTAAAAATTAAGAACATTATTATTTATTAGATCATTAATAAGGACTTTTTACTTAGAATAGCCAGGTAGTTACAGAAGGAGAAATATTACCTTCATTTACCGGATTTCATTTTTAGGGGATTTTTTTTCATAAGCAAGTATTATTAGATTATAAAACAGTTATTAAACATTGTTTCATTATATGAATTACTATTAATTTCGTGCAATATATATAATTTTGTTTAAAAAGGTATACAAATTACTATTAAAATTTATTAAAATAATAATTGTCTACTTAATAAATTGATATTAAATATATTATTATATTATTTGAAAATAATCTTGGATTCTTAATCTAAAATAAATATCAATTGAACTATGGTAAATATAATTTCATATAATAGAGTGACATTGTTGTTCTCTAAGTACAAATCCAACCTGATAGATCATATTTCTACGTTTTGTTAAGCAGTGATCTTTTGAATAAATGTGTGGTAAATTTTAAAGTTTTTAAAGAATTTCAAGAATCTATCGTAATTAATTTAATTTTTATAACATATCTAATTATCAATTCCATTTTTTATAGAGGTTGTTGAACTAAATCCGCCTTCGCGGATAGCATTATTAAAAGTACCCGATTCTTT
>CAZNYS010000026.1:0-44050 GCA_964577305.1 uncultured Rikenellaceae bacterium | reverse complement strand
TTGGGATATTCAAATTTACTTTTATCTTTTTACCCCGGCGTTCATTTCATTCAGCCGGGATTTCCGCTTCGCTTCAACTTTTTACTTTTCCCTTTTTACTTGTATCTTTTGTCTTTCTATTTCCTTACTATGCCATAAAACAGGATATCAATAATCGCATCCAGGCGGGCATCAATACCATAGCTTCTTTTCTCCCAGAAAAGGGGTAATTCCAGACCCTTGAGAGCGGTTTGTACTGCCAGGGCAGCAAGGCCGGTATTTTCAAGGTTGAAATGGCCGGAACGAACTCCCCGCCACAGGACATAACGTATCAGTGCTATCTCCATCAGGTCGTATTTCTCACGCTGCTTTTCGATAAAGTCAAAATGGTCAAGATCCCTGTTGAATATTGCATTATAATAATTGGATAATCTTTCGAACAATTTCATCCTTATTTTAACATACCTTCGTAGTATACGCTCAGGATCATCAGTGCTTTTGATTACTTTAGATAACTCGTTCCTAAGCACTTGCGCCTCATGATCAATCACTGCTTCAAAGATCTCCTCCTTGCTCTTAAAATAATAATATATGGAACTTTTGCCCTTATTCAGCGCATTGGCTATCTCCTCCATTGTCGTTTTTTTAAATCCGTACCTGCTGAATATCTTGCTTGCACTCAGCACTATCTTTTCTCTAAATTTTTCTTTATCAACCATTTGTTGACTTATTTCATTTTGAATGCAAGTTATTGATATTATTCTTTAAATGAAACAGTTTTATGAATTTATTGGAACTAAATGGTCGATTAGTCGAATATAGCAGATTACTTTTGTCTTTGCAACCTGGATGCAAGGGAGCATGGAGCAGGGAGCATGGATTTGCTTAATTAAGTGATTTTCTGAAAGATGTAATTCTTTTGCTTTAATAAGCAAGGTCATTCATAAGTTCTGATTTAATTATATCATCAATTATTGATCTCCTGTGAAATATGATAATCATATTTGCACATTCGAAAACTGATCTTCTGGCGATATTAAGAAATTGACTGAATTACTTTTTTGAGAAACAACCGGATCCTTCAGCTATATTGTTTGAGATGGATAATCCTGATCCTCTTAATTGTTCAGCAAATTTATAGAGCCTTTTACTATCAGCTAATTCTGCAATATCAAATAGTCTGTCCCCGAGATCAATAGCGTCCTGCCATATCTCGAAATCTTCAAATCTAAAATGTTTCATAGTCTTCCAGTTTAAAATGCAACGAGTATTTAACTATCAATTATTCCTTAAATATTAAATCTCCCAGTTCATTTCTCCCTGCTCCCTGCTCTCAGGTTGCTTGCAACCTGTGTTTCCTCAGACTGAAAATCAGCACCACAACTCCGATCAATATAAAAGGCAAGCTCAGCCATTGCCCCATATTAAGAGTCATGCCGGCTTCAAAGGCAACCTGGTCTTCCTTGACGTATTCAACGAAAAACCTGAATATAAAAACGAGGATCAGGAACAGGCTGAAAGGCACACCGCTGATAAATTCTCCCTTCTTTCTCCAGTATATCCTGGACAGTATTATAAAGGTGATGAAATATGCCAGCGATTCGTATATCTGTGTGGGATGCTTGGGTACTGTCTCGCCGTTCCGCAGGAAGACAAATCCCCATGGAAGGGTTGTTTCAACACCGTATATTTCAGAATTCATAAGGTTGCCAAGGCGTATCATGGCCCCTCCCAGGGCAGCTACAATTACTATGCGGTCAAGTATCCACATATACGGTTTCTTTTCTTTTCTTACCCAGAGCCAGAGAACTAACAATATACCGATGGCTGCCCCGTGGCTGGCCAGTCCACCACGCCAGATCTTCAGTATCTCCACCGGGTTGCTAAGGTAATATGATGGCTCATAGAAAAGACAGTGCCCCAGACGTGCACCTACTATTACTCCAATAGCTACGTATATGGTAAGCTTGTCAAGCATTTCATCCTTTAATCCTTCATTTCTGAATATCCTCTTGAAAATCAAATAGCCGAAAAGAAATCCCGAGGCAAACAACACACCATACCACCTGGGTGCAAAATTGCCGATACTGAATATTTCGGGATTAACATCCCAGGTTATGATAGCTAGTTCCATAATGATTTGTTTTGATACAGGGTACAAAATTAAAAAAAATGTTTTACCGGCTAAATTAATCTAAAAGAACCCGGAAAATTTTTGTGTAAGGAGCAGGAATGAAAAGTAAAAAATTTCATGTAGGTTTGTAATCCTTTATTGCATTTATCTCATGATATCAATAAACCGGAAAATCAGCATATTAATCCTGTCATTACTGATTATTGCATCATGTGCTAAAGTAAGTTCACCCTCAGGAGGACCAAGAGATGAACAACCACCTAAGATATTAAGCATTAATCCGGAAAATGAATCAGTTAACTTTGAGAGCAGATCATTTGAAATAGCTTTTGATGAGTATTTTATACTTGATAATGTCGACCAGGTATTAATGGTATCACCCCCGCTGAAAGAAAAACCTAAAATAAAGTCACATGGCAAAAAGCTTATAGTGGAACTGCACGAAGATGAGGAATTGAATGATAATATGACCTATTCATTTAATTTCCTGAACTCTATTAAGGACCTTAATGAGAATAATCCAATCGAAAATTTTAAATATGTATTTTCAACAGGTGATGTAATCGATTCACTTTCGGTAACCGGGTCTATTTATGATGCATTTAACCTGGAAGCGGGAGAAGAAATACTTGTCTTACTGCATTCTGAAATGGCCGATACCGTGCCTGCTACATTATTACCTTCTTATGTAACCCGGGCATCTGCAAATGGTAAATTCAGGATCGATAATATTACAGCAGGAGAATATAAAATATATGGACTGAAAGATGATAATAATAATAAGAAATACGACCTGCCCACCGAAACTTTTGCATTTTTAGACTCTTCAATATATGTAAGTGCCGCTAATAACTATATTCCGCCCCGGCCCGATAGCATACTTACAGAAACCGATTCAACGCTGATAACCACTGTTCAGGATACAACAGATGTGGGAGAATTAACTGAATCACAGGCAGAGTCTGACTCACTCAAATATGAACGAATCCCCGGTAAAGAATATGAACTGTATTATTTCGTAACCGATAATAAATCTCAATATCTTACCGGAACTGATCGCTCACGACCTTACTTATTGCAGTTTACGTTTTCATTGCCCGTTGATACCACGTCTTTTATAATGCAGTTTGCCGATACTGACAGGGAAGTCCAATATATACGGGAATTTTCAGCAAAGAAAGATACTTTCAGAATATGGCTTACCGACAGCACATTCTTTTCCCGTGAATTAATTACTGTTTATCTGGAACATCCTGAAACTGATACACTGGGACAATTGCAGTCGGTAATTGATACAATAAACATGAGGTACAGGGTAACAACCCGGGGCAGGCAACCGGTAAGTGAAGCGGAAATTAGCCTGCCTTTCAGCACTAACCTGTCACAGTCTGCTGGCCTCAGGCCGGCAGAGAATCCCGGATTTGTTTTCGAGACACCCGTACTCGATCCTGATCCTTCACTTATAAAGCTTTTCCTGAAGAGTGATACAGTACTGATCAACAGGAAATATACAATATATCGCGATAGCCTTAACTCAAAAAAATTTAATATCGAAACAGTGCTGGTGCCCGACAGCTCTTATGTACTTGTTATGGACAGGGGAGCATTCAGAAATATCTATGGCCATAGTAATGACTCAAGCTCCTTCAGTTTTAGGGTCAGAAATCCTGACCAGTTTGGTAAGCTAACATTGAATATTACCGGGTTCAGTGGTGATATTATTGTTCAACTGATGGATTCCGGGGAAAAGCTGGTGAGGGAAAAGAAGATAAGCCTTTCTGATAACAGCAGTGTTGCATTTCCATACCTCGATAGTAAGGACTACCTGGTTAAAATTATATTCGATATCGACAGGAACGGGGAATGGACAACAGGGGATTATGAACTTAAACGGCAACCTGAGCCTGTAACATACTATCCCGGGAAAATTGGAGTGAAGGCAGGCTGGGAGTTGATAGAAGACTGGGCATTAGAAGGCCTTAGAAAAAAAGATGTATCTGTCAGTAGCACAAGGGGCGAAAAGGGAAACAAATAGGTATCTTAATGAATAAAATAAAGAAAAATGATTAAAGAAATCGTTGCAGGCATCGATATAGGAGGAACAAACACTGTATATGGACTGGTAGATAAACAAGGTAAGATATTATCTGAAGGTAGTATAGACACAGACAAATCGCCTCAACCTGATGGCTTTATAAAGAAGCTCGCCTCGGAAATTAATAAACTGGTTGCTGATGTTAAGGGTATTACACTTAAAGGAGTGGGTATAGGAGCACCAAATGGCAATTATCATAAAGGAACCATAGAACTGGCTCCTAACCTCGCATGGAAGGGTATTGTTCCTTTTGCCGATAAAATGAAAAAAGAATTAAAAAAACCCGTTGTTCTCACAAATGATGCAAATGCAGCAGCAGTTGGAGAAATGATCTTCGGGGGAGCTAAAGGAATAACGGATTTTATAATACTTACACTGGGGACAGGACTCGGAAGCGGATTCGTGGTTAACAACGAAGTAGTTTACGGACATACAGGATTTGCAGGTGAATACGGTCATGTGACTATGATACCCGGGGGAAGGGAATGCGGCTGTGGAAGAAAGGGTTGCCTCGAAACATACGTATCGGCTACCGGTATAGTGCGCACAGCAAAAATATTCATGGAAGAAAGAAAAGAATTCAGCCTGCTGAGGGAAATAAATCCTGCCATGATCAATTCTAAATTGGTGGCCGAAGCAGCAGCAAAAGGAGATAATCTGTCACTTGATGCCTTTGATTATACTGCTGAAATACTCGCCCTGGCAATAGTAAATGCAGTTGTTGTTACAAGCCCGAAAGCTGTCTTTCTCTTTGGAGGCCTGGCAAAAGCAGGAGATCTCCTGTTTGAACCCCTGAGAAAATATGTTGACAGATTAATAATGCCCGTATTTAAAAATACCTTTGAAGTATTACCATCGTCTATTCCTGAAACAAATGCCGCAGTTCTGGGCGCAGCAGCTCTTGCCTGGAAAGAACTTTAATAGTTTTTTTGGAATTATCATTGTTTCGTGATACCTTTAGTAAAATAATTGGTTCGGTTAGTTCAGAATCAAAAAGTAAATATGATTTGAACAGAATCAGGGTTGTAAAATTGGAGTATGGGGAAGATCTTCCTGTCCTGGCTGATGTATCAGCCAGGCTGGATGATCTCTCTGAAAAACATCATATTGATATTGTTAATTGGGCTACAACCAATTATAAGCCAGAGGCAGATTTTAAAATAGCATACGGCAGTAAGGAGATTTACCTGAAATACTATGTCAGGGAAGAATATGTAAAAGCGGAAAAGACAGGTATAAACCAGGATGTATATGAAGATTCCTGTGTTGAATTCTTTGTATCACCTTCAGATGACGGGATATATTACAATCTGGAGTTCAACAGTATCGGGGCATTGCTTTTTGGTTCTGGAACGGGAAGAGATAACAGAAGGAGAATAGACCCGTCGATAGCAGGAAAAGTACGATGCCTGCCGAGCCTGGGTAATGAACCTTTCCCTGAAAGACACGGACAGCAGGAGTGGTCACTGACAGTGGCAATTCCCTTAACAGTGTTTTTCAGGCATAAGATTGAAAACCTTGAGGGCAGTGAGTTCAGGGCTAATTTCTATAAATGCGGGGACGCTCTTACTGAACCTCATTATCTTACCTGGAATCCGGTTCGGTCAGAAGAGCCTGATTTTCACAGACCGGAATATTTTGGGATAATAAATTTTGAATGAAAAAATAAAATTATACTTATAATGATCAGGGGCAATGCAGTAATAGGACAATCAGGGGGCCCGACGGCGGTCATTAATTCCAGCCTGGCAGGGGTAATAGATGCAGCCAAAGATTCTCCGGGTATTACAGGAATATATGGGATGCAATATGGTATTGAGGGTTTTATGAATGAATGGCTCATCGACCTGGGCCGTCAGCCGGTAGAGATAATAAAAGGACTGCGCAGTACACCTTCTTCAGCCCTGGGTTCATCAAGGCATAAACTGGTCGAAAAGGATTTCCAGGTAATTCTGGATGTGCTTAAGAGATACAATATCAGGTATTTCTTCCTTATTGGTGGTAATGATACAATGGATACTATCAACAGGGTTGAAAAATACTGCCGCGAAAATAATTATGAACTTATTGGAACAGGTATACCTAAAACTGTGGATAATGACCTCTTTGGCACAGACCATACGCCGGGCTTCGCCTCGGCCGCCAGGTCGAATATTCTCAATGTTATGCAGGCGGGAGTGCTGGCAAGGGATATGCAAAAGGTTGATAAGTTTGTTATTTACCAGACTATAGGACGTGATTCCGGTTGGCTGGCTCTGGCTACCGCCCTGGCAGCAGGGAAAGAATCTGATGCACCTCACCTCATATATGCTCCTGAATTTGTTTTTGATAAGGATAAGTTCCTTGCTGATGTTGAAAGATGCATCAATAAGTATGGCTACGTTTCAGTGGTATGCGGTGAAGGTTTGAAATATGCCGACGGATCACCTGTAAGTCAGTCAGGGACAAAAGATAAATTCAGTAATATTGAATTTGGAGCCATGGGAGGAACAAGTGTTGGCCTTAACCTTCATGGCATGATACACGGTGAATTTGGATTCAGGGGTGAGTTTCAGATTACTGAATCACTAATCATGTGTGACATGGTAAAAGCATCAAAACTGGACCTCCAGGAAGCATATCTATGTGGCACAAAAGCAGTTGAAATTGCCGAATCAGGTGAGTCAGGTTACATGGTAAGCATGATAAGGCTTTCGGATACACCTTACAGGATAGAATACGGGAAAGTGTTGCTTTGTGATGTGGCTGTGAAAGCCAAACCTGTACCAGTGGATTATTTTAATAAAGAGGGAAATTATGCTTCTCAGAAATTTATCGATTATATGCTGCCACTGGTCGGCGAACTGCCTGAATTTACAGAACTCGAAAAAATAACCCCCCAAAAATAATATTAAGCTTATGCCTACAGAATTCAACAAAATTGCTCTTTCATTACATGCACATCCTGACGATGCTGAAGCATGGAATGCAGGAGCCCTAAAGCTGCTAAAGGGAAAAGGATACAAGATAGTAATTGCAACATTGACAGCCGGACAGATGGGTGGTTGTAATATGAGCATGGAAGAAACTGCAAACGTACGCGAAAAGGAAGCAAGAAAAGCAGCTTCTGTACTCGATGCTGATTATTATTGCCTGGGTGGTGAAGATGGATTCCTCTTCGACAGCAAGGAAATGCGCTTAAAAGTGATATCGCTCATGCGCAGGGTAAAGGCCGGTGTTGTATTTACTCACCTTCCATGTGACTATCATTCCGACCACAGGGTAACAGCCAATATAGTAGAATCAGCGGCTATGATATCTTCCCTTGATCCGGTTCCCGTGGAAGAACCACCTCTTGATGTTACACCTTTATTATACCATACCTCCCCGCTTACATTAAGTGACCCAATAGGCGCAAGAATAGCAAAACCTCATTTTTATGTTGACGTGAGTTCTGTAATAGATACTAAAAGAAAGATGCTTGAACATCATGTTTCACAGCAGGACCTGATGAGGCATATGCATAAAATGAGCGACTTTTTTGGCTTCGTCCTCGAAGGGAACAGAAACTATGGAAAGGATGTTAATGTTGAATACGCCGAGGTTTACTGGCAACATATGGGGGGCGGGTTTCAGAAGGAAAAACAGATACAGAGGGATCTTAAAGATTTTATAATAACTAATAATCATTGATATGAACTTAAAAGAAGAACGCTACAATAAGTTTGCACTGGTCAGGGAAATGATGGAAACAGCTGATATAATTAAAAAGTTTGACCAGTCTGAGGCTTACAGGTTTGGAGAAAAGGTAAAAACCAACAAAAGACTGTTCCTGACAGGAGAGGGAAGCAGCAGGATATTCCCCGCTAAAAGAATGATATATGACCTCCTGCGAAGGGGAATAGATATGAAAGCATTCACCGATGGCTCAACACAGGCATTGGAATATAAACTCAGTAATTTTGTTGTATTCGGGGCATCTAACTCGGGACAGACCAAGGAAGTAATACGGCTGTTTAATAAACTTAAAGATGAAGGGCATAATTCACGGTTTGGGCTTACGGCAAATATTAATACACGGCTGGAAAATCTGTCCAATGACACACACATACTTAAATGTGGTAAAGAAGATGCCGTGGCAGCCACCAAATCAGTATTCGAACAGGCGTTGTTCTTCGATGCCCTGATACATTATGTGGCCGGGGAGGAGATGAAAGGACTTGATGAATTGTCATATAAAGTAAGCCAGGCCATGACCCTTGAAATAGATAATGAGATTAGTGATACCATAAGCAGGGCACAGGTTATTTACTTTGCCGGACGGAATACCGGTGTGGCCGAAGAACTGACACTTAAGACAAATGAGATTACAAGGAAAAAATCAGAATTCCTTGAAGGCACCTACGGAGTACATGGTATTGAAGAGGTGATGGATGCCGGTGAAGTAGTTATATGGATTAATCCATTCCCTGATGAAACAGAGAAGTTTGACGAATGCCTGGTTAAGGGTGTCGGCCTGGATATTATTGCTATATCTGATCATGAAACACCATTTCCCACAATAATAATTCCCGATGGTGGGAAATACAGGGAATATGTAGAACTGGCAGCAGGCTGGAATATCCTGGTTGAAACAGGCATTAAACTTGGCATTGACCTTGATAAACCCGAACGGGCACGCAAAGTGGGGAATGAATATATAAGTTCATGAATCTGGGCATAGCAGTAAATTAATAACAAATATTTCCCCGCTTAAATCAATGTGTTATATTTGTTATTGCTAATAATGAATCAGTTATTAACTTATTATAATGCAAATGACTAAAAGACAAATTGCTGTCGGGATAGACATTGGTGGAACCAATACTGTATTCGGACTTGTCGACAGGGATGGTAAAATAATTTCTGAAGGGGTTGTAAAAACAAAGGAATTCGAAGATGTAGAAGTATTTGTCGCAGCATTGTATGAAAAGATAAATGTTACCTTAAGGAAACTTGGAAATTCTTTTGAGTTACTGGGTTATGGTATCGGAGCACCTATGGGCAATATTAACAACGGTACAATTGAACACCCTTCCAACCTGCCGTGGAAAGGTATCATTCCACTTGCGGAATACTTCAGCAGGCATACTTCTCTGCCGGTAACAGTAACTAATGATGCCAATGCTGCTGCTGTTGGTGAAATGATCTATGGCGGGGCAAAAGGAATGAAGAATTTTGTTGTAATAACTCTGGGTTCAGGACTGGGCAGCGGGTTCGTTGTTGACGGCAAGCTCATATACGGGGCAAATGGATTTGCCGGGGAAATAGGCCATACTGCAATCAGGCCGGGAGCCTCAAACAGGATGTGCGGTTGCGGAAGGAAAGGATGTCTCGAGACTTATGTTTCGGCATCGGGGATTAAACGAACGGTACTCAAAATGATGGCTGACAGTATAGTCGACAGTGAGCTGAGAGAGTTAAGTTTTAATGAACTCAATGCAAAAATAATACACGATGCTGCTTTGAAAGGTGACCCTATTGCACTTGAAGCCTTTGAGCATACCGGGGAAATGCTGGGATTTAAACTTGCTGATGTTGTCGCACATACAAACCCTGAAGCAATTTTTCTGTTCGGTGGCCTGGCACTTGCCAAAGATCTTATCTTTGAACCGGCCCGTGCATACATGGAAGAACACTTACTGAGTATATATAAAGGCAAAGTGAAGTTACTACCTTCGCAACTCAGTACACAGAATGCTGCCGTGCTCGGCGCCAGCTCTCTGGTATGGACAAACAAGGAATTCTAATGATTTTACTATTACTGTCATGACTAATTTCCCCGAAATCCTGAATTATATTTTAGGAATATTATTTATCCTGATAGTCTTTTCACTGGCCTATGCATATCTGAAACCACACAGGATACATAAAAGGTACCCTTTTTCAACACTCCTTCTGAAGATTAGTTACCTGCTGTACCTGTTGGTGATACTCGTGATCATCTATCTGTCAAGCCTGGTAAAAGGAGGTATGGGGATGGTGTTTCTTGGTGTAGAATTCTATGCGTTCCTGGTAGTGTTGTTTATCCCGACCATAGGGATCTTCGCCCGCAAACTGGGGCATTTTAAGAAAAACAGGGAAAACTATTATTACTTCTTTACAATTATAAACATCCTGAGCATAATCGCCCTGATTGTAATGTACGCTATATAAAAATGGTTTGATTGTTTGAATGTTTGAATGGATTGATACGGCAACCTTGGAAAGATCAAACAATCGAACATTCAAACTGATCAAACTGAATTAAAATCTCAACCTCTCAAGCTACTATCTTATCATTCCTTAGCCTCAGCCTTCAAATTTTTTTCATACATTTACCATATAACCCTAAAAAACCGGCATATGATCAAAGAAAGACTCATTGGATACATCGAAGACAGTATCAGGAAAAACTGGGATATTGAAGCACTCTCAAATTACATGGGAGAAGGCTATACCTATAAGGAGATAGCCGCCAGCATGATCAGATTACACATGATCTTCGAAAAAGCAGGCATCAGACAGGGAGACAAAATATCCCTGATAGGCAAGAATTCGGCTAACTGGTGCATTGTATACATGGCCGCTGTTACTTATGGAGCCATCATAGTACCTATACTGTCCGATTTCAAACCGGAGGACCTGATAAATATAATAAATCATTCTGATTCCAAATTCCTCGTGGTAGATAAGAATATCATGGAAGTCCTTGATTACTCTAAGATGCCGGCAGTGAACACTGTATTATATACGGAAAATTTCGGGTATGTTGATGGCAGGGATAATGAAGTTAAAGAACTGGTTGGGGATATTGACAGTGTCTACTCTGAAAAATATCCGGAGCTTAAGCCGGAAATGATCAAATTTTCAGATATTGACAATGAAGAAATTGCTGTCATTTCATATACCTCCGGTACAACAGGCTTCTCGAAAGGAGTAATAGTGCCTCACAGGAGCCTGGCTGCCAATATCAGGTTTGCACAGAATAATATGCCTCTGGAGCCGGGTGATGATATAGTTAGTTTCCTGCCCCTGGCACATACCTACGGCTGCGCATTTGAATTCCTTTTTCCCTTTACTTATGGCTGTCATATTACCATACTCACAAAAACACCGTCACCACAGATCATCCTGCAGGCATTCAAGGAAATAAGGCCAAGGCTTATCCTCTCGGTCCCCCTTGTTATAGAGAAAGTTTACAAGAAACAGCTGCAACCGGTGATAAACAAACCGGTGATGAAAGTCCTGCTTGCCATACCTGGTATAAACAGGATTTTGATGAATAAGATAAAAAGCAAACTGTATGAATCGTTTGGAGGTAACTTCCACGAGATGGTTATCGGTGGAGCAGCTTTTAATGCTGATGTTGAGAAATTCTTTAAGAAAATACGGTTCCCGTTTACTGTTGGGTACGGTATGACAGAGTGCGGTCCACTTATCAGTTATGCATCGTGGGATACTACCAGGCTGGGTGCATCAGGACGGTCAGTAGATACCCTTGAGGTTACAATTGACTCGGCCGACCCAGAAAAAGAAGTGGGTGAGATAATACTCAGGGGCGATAATGTTATGCTGGGATATTACAAGAATGAGAAAGCAACAAAAGAAGTTATTGATGATGACGGGTGGATGCATACAGGTGACCTTGGCATAATTGATAAAGAAGGCAATATCTTTATTAAAGGACGCAGCAAGAGCTTGCTGCTCGGACCCTCGGGGAAAAATATTTACCCTGAAGAGATTGAATCAATAATTAATAACCAATACCTCATTGCAGAATCGGTTGTCATCTCTGAAGATAATAAACTGGTGGCACTTGTTTATCCCGATTTTGAACAAATGAAAAAAGATGGTATAGGTGAAGATCAACTGGAAGAGATTTATGAGCGGACAAGAAAAGAAGTAAATGAGAGACTGCCAGGCTATATGAATGTCACCCGGTTCAGGATATCTGAAGAGGAATTTGTCAAAACACCCAAGAGAAGCATAAAAAGGTTTTTGTATACCAAGTAATCAATCGTGATTATCTGATGAGCAGGATTCACAGGTATCTAATCGTTGTGGCAGGAGGCAAAGGATTGAGGATGGGTGCTTCAGTGCCAAAACAATTTCTTCTGCTTGCAGGCAGGCCGGTGATATTTCATACTATAAGTAGGTTTATTGACTATGATCCTGATATAGAGCTTATAATCATACTGCCTGAAGGAAATACCACGATGTGGAAAGAATTATGTATGCAATATGGTTTTAGCCATGATCATAATATAATAATTGGGGGAGAGGAAAGATATAATTCGGTTAAAAACGGCCTTTCACTTATCAGACAGGAGTCGATTGTGGCAGTACACGATGCCGTACGACCTCTCGTAAGCATAGGGACAATAGACAAATGCTTTAACGTTGCGGCAGAAAAGGGTAATGCCGTACCTTTTGTCAAACCCCCGGAATCAGTTCGTGAGATTATCAATGATAACAGGAACCGGCCCCTTAAGCGTGAAAGGATTGCACTTATACAAACACCCCAGGTCTTCAGGTCAGATATACTCCTTGCAGCTTACGCCAGGGTATACAACCCGGCTTTTACCGACGATGCTTCAGTGGTTGAAGCCGCCGGGCATAAGATAAACCTGGTTGAGGGCAACCCGGAAAATATTAAGATTACCACAGCGGAAGACATGGCGATTGCTGACGCAATCTTAAGGATGAATTATTTGAGATGAGATGCGAGATGAATTATTACATTCTATTTTTCCCCTCCTTTTAGAAAAGGAGGGGTGCCCGACCGAAGGGAGGGTGGGGTGGTTATAATCAAAAACCTGTGGTAAAAAGATCAAATAGAGAATCCCTTAAAGATACCCGGCAGTACCTGAGAACCCATTCAACTTCTGCGGAAGCTGAATTATGGAAGCATATAAAAAATAAACAGTTAGCTGGAAGAAAGTTCAGGAGACAACACAGCATTAATAATTATATAGTTGATTTCTATTGTTCAGAGGAAAAATTAATTATTGAACTTGATGGCGATCCACATGGTGATTACATACAAATACAAAGAGACGAAATAAGAGATCATATTTTAGAAGAGAGTGGCTATAAAATTTTGAGGTTTGAGAACAGATTTGTCTTTCAGGATATAGAATGGGTAAAGAAAGAGATTATTTCAAGTTTTAAAGAACCAGGCAAATAACCACCCCGCCACTGACACTCTTTTCAGTCGGTCAGTGTCACCCCTCCTTTTCTAAAAGGAGGGGAAATTGTGGATAGATAAACCTTCAGTCCGGTACACACTTCACCGTCCTCACCCCGTAAGGAGGTATAACTGTCCCGTCTTTGTAGCTGCCTGAAATCTTTCCGTCAAAATCACTAAACCACACCTGTTCCGGCTTATCCCTCCAGCTTATCTCCAGCTTCTCCGGTGCCCCGCCTGCATTATACAGACGGATGAGATATCCATCTTCTGTGGGGATGAGTGTAATACATATGATATTATCGCTATTGATCCTGAACAGCGGCTCCATCCCCCTGTCACTGATGCTTTCAGGCACAACGACAAGCCTCTCTGATTCCTCTGTTGCACGTTTCTCAGATATGGCAGAATTAAACATACCATGAGGATGCAGAACATATCTGAACGTAATATAACCTTCCTGCGCCGCCAGGTAATTCGTTTCCCAGTAATTATTCATGATATATGAATATATGGTCTGGCTCTCAGGTGTATCATCCATCCAGCCATAAGCTGTTGCATCCGTAGTAATATCCCCTATCTCAATAAGGGGAGCATCCAGGCTTATTAATGTTATGCCATTATCCTGGTTTGAAATATCAACCCAGCGCTCGGGGGTGAAGTAATTTTTACAGGCTCCCTCAGCCTGGCCTGCGTCCGGTTCGTAAACTCCCAGTGCAAGATCAATATGGATGTCCCCGCCGGGTATATTGAAAGGAAAGCCCAGGTGTACCCCTTCCTGCATGTATATCTTCTTCTTATCGGTAACTGTTGTGATATACACTTTTTCAATCCCTTTTACCAGGGTGTAATAGTTTGTAATATTTTCACAGCCCGGGGCTGCTGATTCTGTTTTTATTACCGACAGCAGGTCTCCTTCCTCAATTACCTCCACGCTGGCTTCCGAAGGACTGTATTTTACTTCCGGCGACCGGCCTTCGACGTAGAAATATGAATTCAACCCGGGCAGTTCATAATTATTTACCAGTTCAATACTATTTCTCCTGTCAGTCAGACTCTTTATGGACCCATCTGATTCGTTAACCTTAAGGATAAACAAATCATTTTCAATGATATTACCCTGTTTTGTTTTTCCAGGCTTTGCAGCTGCATCACCACTGAAAAAATAAACCTTTGATCCCAGGGGAGGAACATTTTCCGCAATGAAATAAATATGACCGGTTGACATCAACTGGGAAGCAACCTTATTCCCATTCTCGTCTCTTACTGTTGTTCCTGCTGGTCCCCATGATGGCTGTATCTCTATTGCTGCTGTCACAGGCCATGAGTGAGTGTTTATTATCTCAACTTTTGTGAGCCTGTTTTCCACACGGCCTGTATTATCCCTCCACCTGCTGTCAATATTCAGGATATCATCCCTCATTTTGTGGGCCTGCATTGCTGCATCGCGTGCATATGAACTCTTCACGGCCCACTGCTGAAGTGCAAAATCACTCTCAGGTTCACTAATGCTGTTATGTGCACCCCAGGTATGTTCATCGTAGAGAAGTATCTTTCTCCATAGTTCATATATCTGATCAGAAAGATCTTCGTTATTATTTTTCAGTACAGCCAGGCTGTTAATTATGTTGGCATTGCCGGCATTTTGCCTGTTAAGGCCTGTCATTTTAGCTGATGATGCTGCCCCGTCTTCCCAGTAACCTGTAAATGCACCCCTCACTGTCGGAAGTAAATGCCCGTATAGCGATTCAAATTCTTTAAATGTCTCGGTAACGGTTGATATTCTTAATTTTGGAGTCTCGAATTCTTTATTCCACTGCACAACCATATCGGACAGGAAGGGATCGGTTGGGCCATTATCGGCACCCACGCTGTATCGCACCGGCACTATCTCATATGGATATCCCCTTTCATATAATTTATTCAGGTACGCAAACAGTTTGACGGAAATACCTTCCACTCCCATTGTCTCTGCATTTAAGCCTGTATGGAAAAGTGAATACCCTTCTTCATGTATCCATGCAAGAAGCTTTTCCTCTCCGGATGCGGAAACCCACCAGAAGGGCCTGTCGCCCCAGTCTTCAATTATTGTTCCAATGCGGTGGCCATGATTGGTGCCCAGGGACAGGTATTTTACTCCACTCCCGGCCAGCACCGGAACCAGGCCCCATGACCAGCCAGGGACATCCGATATCATGGCAGACAATATTTCTTTTCCCGTAAGGTCACGTATATGACGGGCCGAAGCAGTTAACTGTATCAGCTCTTCTGTATTACATAGCTCTGAGAGCTCATGGGCAAACATTGCCCCGGGTTCAATCCAGCCCTGTTTTATGGCATCAATCATTTCATTTACCTTCTCCGGGCTGTTTTCTTTAATATACGAGTCAAGGGCCCACATCACTTCAGCATTCCACCTGAACCGCGCAGCCTCAGGATAGTCGCTTGTTCTCTCTGCAATCTTTATCGCGTTTTCAAGATGCTCCCATTGTATTCTTTTCACCTCGTCCTGGACATGTGTATACCCGATGTCAACATGCGAATGATGCAACAGGTGTATTTCCCTGTAAACTGCCGGTTGCAGTATAAAACTGTTTTCGGCGAGTATTTTCCCCCCGTGTTCAATACTTACCTTAAAGGGACTTTCTGCTTTTACCACCGGAACCTGTACCTGTATATTATTATACCCGAAATCAAGTTTTGTTTTTGTTATGCTTGCACCGGCAGTTATTATTGCTTCAACTGGATTGCCCAGGTAGGTATAATTAACGCTAACAAGCTGGTAAGAATCTTCGCCGTCATTCCTTATGGCCTGCTCAGGCACAACCTTTATTGCAGGCTCCGGTTTATGTCGGTAGACTATAAGAAATGCACGGTCATTCGACGATTCACCCACGGCTTTAATGTTTAACGATTGCCCTTTCCTGTATCCGTCTTCCGGCACCGTGAGCATAATATACCCGTGAAGATCTCCATACTGATCCTCCATAACCGGTCTGTACTTCATGCTATAGCCATCATCGCCTTTCCATATTATATCCTTCAGCTCCCGGCTTCCCGGGGTGTTTATTGACAATCTTTTCTTATCGTTTACAAGGATATCCCAGCTGTGTTTATCATTCTCACGTACATTTATTGCTGCAAGTAAAATAAAAGTGGCCGGCCCCCCGGGGTAATCACAGGGAACTTTTTCGGTTACCCATTCTATATACAACTCTTCCTGCATCGACCTTACCAGCATCGACTCACTTACATCAGGATGTGCTGAATGGTAACTGAATTTCTCTCCGTGAACATAACCCTCGTACCCGCTGAGGTAGTGATATGGATTTCCTGCATCACCCTGCGCAGATATGCCGGCAGATAGTGACAGACTGATAAAAGCTATAATTATCTTTTGTATCATATTAAATTTATTCAGTTTGATTGGTTTGATCGCTTGATAATTCTGTTTCAAATTCAAACTCTCAAACTCTCAAACCAGTCCACCGACAGGTGGACATTCAAACCATATTATCAATTGGCATCCTTTTCACATCCCTCGGTTCGCATTTTCAATAAATATGCTATAATTTTTTTACCTTGCAAAATCATTCAATAAATCAAAATAAACCTGCAATGAAAAAAGCCATACTGCCTTTTATAATTTCCCTTTTCCTTCTCCTGAATTCATGCGCTGAATTAATGACTGCCCTGCAGACGGCGACAGGAGATGCGCCCCTTACTGAAGCTGAAGTGATTGATGGCCTTAAGGAAGCCCTGATGACAGGTGCCCGGAACTCGGCTCAAAAACTTGCTGCTCAAAACGGCTATTATGGTGATGAAATAGTAAAAATCTACCTCCCGGAGGAGGCAAGGGTAATAATTGATAATATAACAAAAATACCGGCTGGTCAGGAGCTGGTTGAGGATGTTATATTGCGTATAAACAGAGCTGCTGAAGATGCAGCAAAAGAAGTGGCTCCAATATTTGTTAACAGCATCAGGCAGATGACACTAAGAGATGCTTTTGGTATACTGAATGGTGAAGATGATGCAGCAACAGAATATCTGAGAAGAACAACGTATGATGAATTGTTTGCCCTGTACAGCCCCCGGATACAGACATCTGTTGAAAAAGACCTTGTAGGAAATATATCAACCCAGGACTCATGGGATGCTTTAACCGGGCAGTGGAATAAGTTTGCCACCTCACTCGCAGGCAGGATCGCCGGGGTTAATCCGGTAGAGACAAACCTGGGTGATTACCTTACAAATCGTGCCCTCCACGGCATGTTTGTAAAAGTGGCAGATGAAGAACTGAAGATCAGAAAAGAAGTGAGTGCAAGGGTGACACCAATACTGAAAAGGGTATTCGGCAGCCTCGATAAACAGGAATAAAATTACACACCTTATGACTGAACCTGGCTATGAAAAAACAATAATCAACTATAAAGACCTGGATGTCAAACTCACAAACAGGGCTGATGAGAATATACTCGCCCTTTTAGACCATACAGTACTGGGTACTAAAGGAGGAATGAGACACCAGCTCCTGAATGTGAAAGATAAGATAAACGCATACAGGGACAATATTCGTTTTGTTTCACTTTATAAAAGAAATAAGCTTGCCGGAACCATTGGCTTTTGCTACCGGAAGATAATTACCGCGGGAAAATACTTTAACAGCTCTTACCTGAGATACTTTTCATTTATGCCTGGTTTCCAGGCGGCACTTAATTCAAGAGGACTGACCACCAGGCAGAGACCTGTTAGCCGGGCGGAAACCTGGAAGGATAAGGTGCTGGCATTCTTCCGTAAGCCGCAAATGCTCGATTTTCCAGGCTATGAGAGGAACGAAAAACATGTGATCTATGCTTACGTGGAAAGTATGAATGAAAGATCTAAAAACTTTATACAACAGGTGGGTTTTGAACACATCAGGACTTTCCTTACAGTGGCCTTCAGCCGTTTCAAACCTGAAAAATCGGGAAGTGTGAGTAAACTGCAGGCAAACGAAGTGGAGAAAATGAAGAACCTGCTGGACGACTTCTTCGCTGATCATTCTTTTTATTTCGATGAGTTCAGCTTCTATGCTGATAAATTCTACGTGGTAAAAGAAGATCAAGAAATTATTGCAGGTCTGTCTGTTGTCCCGTCTTCTTTCAGGGTTGTTCATATGCCGGGTGTCTGGGGATGGATATTTATGAAAGTACTGCCGGTTACTCCATTATTTAAAAGACTGTTCCAGCCGGAAGAGCTCCGGTTCCTGGTCTTTGAATCCATTTACTTTAAGAAAGGAAGGGAGGAAAGCCTGGAAATGCTAATGGAATCAGTTTGTGCCATTGAAGGCTCTAACCTCGGACTGATATGGCTTGATGACAGGAGTGAATTATATGACATAGTGAGAACAAAAATAGATATGGGTACATTGAACAGGATGCTTAATGCCAAACCCGGCCTGGTGTATGCCAACTTCATAAACTTCTCCGACACTGACAAGGAACCATTCTTTAACCGCCCGGCATATATATCGGGATTTGATTTTACATGATTGTTATTGTTGTTAAGAAAGACGAACACAGAATCTTATATTTATGGTTTGAACGTTTGAATGCCCTCCTGACGGCGGTCAGGTTTGAATTTTTGACTAAAAAAAGATTTAAGTAACAACTTGAACCGAGGCAAAGCCGAACTCTCTGTAGGCAAACCCGGAACCCGGAACTAACTAATACACAGCAAATGAAACCATTATCCCTATTTGTTCTATTATGCCTGATCCTGGCGGCATGCAGTAAAAACATTACTCCCGACCCCGGTCCCCATGATCTTGTATTTATTGACCTTGCATCCTCTTGGGATGAGGCCATACCACTGGGTAACGGCATGCTGGGAGCACTGGTATGGAAGAATGACAATAAACTGAGAATATCACTCGACAGGGCCGACCTCTGGGACCTCAGGCCAATGACAAATATTGATTACTCCGAATTAACATATGACTGGGTTTACCGCCAGTGGGAAAATAATACGTATGAAATTGTCCAGGAAAAACTGGATATACCATATAATGAGAGACCGGCACCAACAAAAATTCCTGCAGGTGCATTGGAATTTAATATTGATAGCCTGGGCACAATTGAATATACCAGGCTGTATGTCGATGATGCTGTATGTGAAGTAAAATGGAAAAACGGAACTGTACTGAATATATTTATTGACGCTGCGGAACAATCAGGATGGTTCAGGTTTGAAAATCTAAGCTCTGATCTTATACCTGTTCTTGTGCCACCTGCTTATAACAGCGATGAAACCACCGGTGAAAAAAATATCCGGTCTGAGACAAACCTGACAGCCCTGGATTATGATGAAGGGTCAATTGAAAAAAGCAATAACCGTATTACATATAACCAGAAGGGATGGGGTGGTTTTGAATATACCATCGACCTGAAATGGGAAAGAGGCAGGAATCAACTCACGGGGTGCTGGAGCATAAGCTCTGAATTTCCCGGGTGGGAAAAGGGCTTTCCGGGTGGCCGGGTCTTGCTATTGATGAAAAGACAGGACTTATGATAGCCCCGGGTTACCCTTTTGAAGTGTCGCACCGCCATTTTTCTCACCTTATGGCATGGCACCCCCTCGGCTTAATAGATATAAGTAACGGATCTTCAGATTTGCAGGTCATTGAAAATACCCTTGAGAACCTGCGGGATAAAGGATCAGACTGGTGGACAGGGTATTCCTTCAGCTGGCTGGGAAACCTTTATGCAAGGGCAAAGAAAGGGGATGAAGCAGCAAACTCGTTGAGGATCTTTGCCACTGCATTCTGCCTTTCAAACAGCTTCCATGTGAATGGCGACCAGTCAGGTAAGGGGTATTCAAAATTCACATACCGACCCTTTACACTAGAAGGTAATTTTGCCTTTGCCTCGGGCCTGCAGGAAATGCTTATACAGAGCCATACCGGGGAGATAGTTATTTTCCCGGCCGTACCGGGTGAATGGGAAAATGTCTCTTTTCAGAAATTACGTACTGTCGGAGCATTTCTTGTATCAGCAGTGATGGAAGACGGGGAAACCACCCTGGTGGAAATTACCGCTGAAGCAGGAGGGAAATGCAGTATACAGAATCCATTTAAAAAAGATTTTGAGACAGCAAAAGCAGACATAACACTTACAGCATCAGGAGTGCTGGAGTTCGATACCTTCCCGGGGGAAGAAATTATATTGAAGGCAAAAAAAGATTAATATCAATAAACTTAATATTATGAAACCAAAACCGGTACATGTCCTCATTTTAATATTACTTGCCATTTTCAGCCTGCCACTGGAAGCACAGCAGGGCCATGATGGGAAAGCTGAAAAAATGCAATGGTTCAAAGAAGCCAAACTGGGTATTTTTATTCACTGGGGCATTTACGCTGTAAATGGCATTGATGAGTCATGGTCGTTTTACAACGGCTATATTTCTTACGATGATTATATGAAGCAACTGGAAGGGTTCACAGCTGATAAATATGATCCTGAGGAATGGGCTTCCCTGATAAAGGGAAGCGGAGCCCGTTACGCGGTACTTACAAGCAAGCACCATGATGGTGTGGCTCTGTGGGATTCAAAGTGCAGCGACCTTAACGTGGTTGATAAAACCCCGGCGGGAAGAGACCTGATAGCACCCTTTGTAAAAGAACTGAGAAAGAATAAACTGAAAGTGGGCCTTTATTATTCATTGCTCGACTGGTCGCATCCCGATTACCCCAATTTCACCAGTGAAAAGAAAAGGTATGCCGATGACCCTGAAAAGCATGCTTCGTTTACAGAGTTTAATCATGGTCAGATATCCGAGATAAGCAAAAAGTATAAACCCGACCTGTTCTGGTTTGACGGCGACTGGGAGCAGAGTGCTGAATGGTGGAAAGCAAAGGAAATACGCCAGATGGTACTCGATGATAACGGTAATGCTATTATTAACAGCCGGCTCCAGGGTTATGGGGATTATGAAACACCTGAGCAGGGATTACCCGTGAAAGCACCGGACAGCGAATACTGGGAACTTTGTATGACCATGAATGACTCATGGGGATACCAGCATAATGATAGTAATTATAAAAGCCCCTCCCAGGTAATAAGGATATTCGCCGAATGCCTGTCAATGGGCGGTAACCTGTTGCTCGATATAGGTCCCAGGGCCGATGGCACCATACCTGGAGAACAGGTCGCTATCCTTGAAGAAATGGGAAGATGGACATCCAAACACAGCGAGGCAATTTACGGAACAGAAGCCGGATTACCCCCGGGGTATTTCTACGGCCCGTCAACACTTTCGGCCGACAGTACGAAACTGTTCCTCTTCGTAAATGGTAAACCTGCTGACGGACAGCTGATGCTTGAAGGAGTGAAGAACAGGATCAACAGGATATATGTCGTGGGCAAGGGTACAAAGCTTGAGTATAAAGAATACCTGAAACCTTACTGGAGCAATCATTCAGGGTTGATATTTATTGATGTGCCTGATGAGGTGCTTGATGATACCATGACGGTAATTGGCCTCATACTCGATGGCAAATTGGAACTGTCATTTTGAAAGCATTTGTCATACTGGAAGAGATGATTTTAATAGCTATACTTTCCCCTCCTTGAATTTTCGATGAAAATTTAAGGAGGGGTGCCTTTATCCGAACCCCGAGGCTTCGGGGTGAGGATCAAAGGCGGGGTGGTTCCTCTTAGCCTCAGCCTTCCATGCCCTCCGGAGCTTTAGCGAAGGAGGGAGCCTTAGCCTTTTGTGATATTAGTTTTTTATCTTTTATCTTAGACGCGATTTACCGTGTCTCTTCTTTATAAACCTTATAAACTTTATAAACTTCAACCTTATCAACATTATCATGAAGCTACCACTCACATTTCTACTATCTATTCTTCTTACTGCTACATCATTCTCCCAGCACCACCCCGACAGGTACGTACCGGAAACCGATCCTCTCGTCCTGGAAAAACTGGAGCAATGGCAGGACCTGAAATTTGGCCTCCTGATGCACTGGGGCCCCTACAGCCAGTGGGGAATAGTCGAATCATGGTCGATATGCTCCGAAGATGAAGGATGGTGCAGGAGAAAGAGAGAAAATTATACCGGATATAAAGAGGAATATGAAAACCTGCAGACTACATTTAACCCTGTGCATTTTGATCCTGCCAGGTGGGCTGAAGCAGCAAGAGATGCAGGAATGAAGTACGTGGTCTTTACGACCAAACACCACGACGGATTTTGCATGTTCGATACTGACTATACTGATTATAAAATATCTGACAGCAAAACGCCTTTTCATACCCATCCCCGGGCAAATATCACGAAGGAAATATTCGATGCCTTCAGGAACGAAGATATGTGGACCGGTGCTTATTTCTCAAAACCAGACTGGCATAGTGAATATTACTGGTGGCCGAATTTTGCCACACCCGACAGGAACGTTAACTACAGCGTAAATAACTATCCTGAACGATGGGAGAAATTCGTACAATTTACACATAATCAGGTCATGGAACTTATGACGGGCTATGGTAAAGTGGATATCCTCTGGCTTGATGGCGGGTGGGTGAAAAAACGCAGCCCCGAAGAAGTAAGAAAAGCATATGAAACCATGAATATCGAAAAGCCTACAAGGGTACAGAACCAGGATATAAGAATGGATGAACTTGTGAAAAAAGCCAGGCAAAAGCAACCCGGTCTCATAGTAGTAGACAGGGCAGTATATGGCAAAAACCAGAATTATCTGACACCGGAAAATACTGTACCTGGAGAAGCCCTTCCTTATCCCTGGGAATCGTGTATCATATCGGGAGGTGGATGGTCGTGGACACCCGGCGCAAAATATATGAGCGGGCGAAAGGCTGTGCATATGCTGGTTGATATAGTTGCCAAGGGAGGTAACCTGCTTCTCAATATTGCTCCCGGACCCGATGGGAGATGGCATGATGAAGCCTATGGCCTGCTGGAAGAGATTGGGGAATGGATGGATATAAATTCAGAAGCTATCTATGAAACCAGAGCAATAGAGCCCTTCAAGGAGGGAAAAATATGTTACACTTCAAAGGAAGACGATACTGTTTATGCAATATACCTCCTGGACAAAGACAAAGAAATACCAGGTGAAATAAGTATAAGCGGAATACAAATAACTGCCGGCTCAAAAATTGAAATGCTGGGAGCAAAAGGAAAACTTAAATGGCGAAAAGCAGGCGATGAATGTATCATCACCATACCCACAAAAAAAATACCCTCAAACCTGGCTTTTACCCTGAAAATAAGCTGGCCTTCGGCCAGGGTTTAAGTTGTTTAAAAGTTTAAGAGTTTACTTTAACCTGCTCCCCTAAACCACTTAAACCCTGCCTGCCGGCAGGCAGGCACTTAAACTTTTCAACTATAATTAGCGAGGCCTATAACCATCCTTGTTAATCATTTAATAGTAACTATATTTCGTACTGGTTGGTTGCTTTCCTTAGCCTCAGCCTTCTCTCATCTCTAATCGCTTGTCCTGAGCTTGTCGAAGGGCTCATCTCTCACCTCTCCTTCATACTGGAACCTCTTATTACCAGTTCAGTCTTTATCACCCTGTTCTGGTAAGGTCGGTTCCTGTCTTTTATCCTGTCAAGCAGAAGGCGGGCAGCCTCCCTGCCCATATCATAACCGTGCTGGTCAACAGTGCTCAGGCCCGGGTCGGTGAGCCTTGAAAGCTGTCCATTGGTAAAACCAACAATGGCAACATCCTCGGGAACCCTGAAGCCTAGCTTTTTAACCAGGTTAAGTGTTTGAGCAGCGGTGAAGTCGTTTACACAGAAGAAAGCATCGGGAGGAGGTGTTCTTTTCATAAGGCTGGGGACTATCCATTCGGCTTCCTGGACCTGGTCGCATTTTACGATATTCTCTTCGGCAACACTGCACTGGAATTCGTTCAATGCCCGTATGTAACCTTCAATCCTGTCTTTGGAAATAACCAGGTTGGGAGGACCCGAAAGGTGTACTATCCTCTTTCTCCCTTCAAGAATAAGATGCTTGGTTGCCATATAAGCCCCCTCGGCATCATCCACAACAACCCTGTCGCTCTCAACCTCGCTGCTTATCCTGTCAAAAAAGACAAGCGGGATATTCCGGCTCTTTAATTGATGAAAATGTTCCATATTGCGGGTTAACTTTGAAATGGAGATAAGTATACCGGCAACACGACTGTTAACAAGGGTCTGTATGCTGTTCACCTCCTTCTCGTAATCTTCATTTGACTGGCATATCATAACATTATAACCATGCTCATCAGCATAATCTTCTATCCCGCTTATTACCGATGAAAAAAAATAATGAACTATTTCAGGGACAACAATGCCTATGGTACGGCTGTTACCTCCCTTAAGGCTCAGTGCAATGGGATTGGGCTTGTAATTCCATTTATCAGCCAGGTTGTGTACCAGTTTTTTTGTCTCAGGGCTTATATCAGGATGATCCTTGAGGGCTCTTGAAACGGTAGATGGCGATATTTCAAGTTCCCGTGCAATATCTTTTATGGTTACATTCTCTTTATTCATAAGCAGTCTAAATAAGACACTTCAGGTAAATGTAGTTATTTTTTTTCTTTTTCGTATCAGTCAGTTAATGGATATAGCAGTGATTTCAAACGTTTGCGGAAACGATTGCAGCAAAATACTGAAAAAGAATTGGATAGAAGTGATAAACTTACGACATTTACATAATAAACCTTAACCTTTGGTATTTTGATCTGCAGTGGTTATTAAAACCTGGACAGGAAGTCTAAATAAATATTACCTGAACCTACTTTAAACTAATATACTATCTCAGAAATGTGTAACCCGTTAATAAACAAAAATCTATGAACAGATTATTGATGCGGCGACTGATGATTGTCATCGCCGGTATAATGATGAGCAGTATCCTTTTCGGTCAGCAGATAACTGTCACCGGAAGGGTTACTGATGCATTGGAGGGGATTTCTTTACCCGGAGTTAATGTACTTGTTAAAGGTACAACAAGGGGTACAACCACCAATGCTGATGGAGAATACAGCATAGAGGTCAACCCTGATGCCATTCTGGTGTTCTCCTTTATCGGTTATGTTGAACAGGAAATTCCTGTTAATAACCGTACTACTATAAATGTCGATCTTCAGGTCGACGTAATGCAGATTGCCGAGGTTGTCACCATAGGTTATGGTACAACCAGGAAAGAAGATGCAACAGGTTCTGTTACAGCTATCAACTCTGATGATTTTAACAGGGGATCAATTACATCCCCGCAGCAGCTTGTTGTTGGTAAGATAGCAGGTGTGCAGATCACCGATCGTGGTGGTGCTCCCGGTGAAGGGGCAACCATCAGGATCAGAGGTGGTTCGTCACTATCTGCAAGTAATGACCCGCTTATAGTGATTGATGGTGTCCCGCTTGATAATGAAGGTGTCTCGGGTATGAGAAACCCTCTTAACACCATTCACCCTTCTGATATTGCAAATTTTACAATATTAAAGGATGCTTCCGCAACCGCTATTTACGGTTTAAGGGCTTCCAATGGTGTAATCATTATCAATACCAAAAAGGGTAAAGCCGGTGAGCCAATGAGAATTAATTACAATGGTAATGTATCAATAAGCTCACGTTACAACCAGGTGGACAATTTTGGTGCCGATGAGTACAAAGCCCTTGTACAGGAGAGGTATGCAGGTAACAGCCTTGTGCTTGGCCTCCTGGGAACAGCCGATACCGACTGGCAGAATGAGATCTACCGTACTTCGGTAAGCCATGACCACAACCTTAACTTCACGGGCTCCATTGAGAACCTTCCTTACCGTGTATCATTAAGTTACTCTGATATGGATGGCATTCTTAAAACAGACAACCTGAAGAGAACAACGGCATCTATAAACCTCAACCCAAAATTCCTGGATGATCACCTGACAGTTGATCTTAATCTTAAGGGAATGCATGTTAACAATACTTTTGCTAACAGGGGTGCTATAGGAGGTGCTGTATCAATGGACCCCACACAGCCTGTCTATGATCCTGAAAGTCCCTACGATGGATATTTCACATGGACCAATCCCGATGGTACTCCCTATTTCACGGCTACAACAAACCCTGTGGCTCAACTGATGATGAGGGATGATATTTCCAATGTTAACAGGTTCATCGGGAATGTTCAGCTCGAATACAAGATGCATTTCCTGCCCGAACTTACCGCCAAACTAAACCTGGGTCATGACGGTTCAAGGAGTAACGGTGAGGTCAATTCTCCGGTGAATGCGCCTTGGGGTTATGATCCTGTAAAAGGTGGTGGCGAAAAATCAGAGTATCACCAGGGTAAACAAAACTCACTGCTGGATTTTTATTTTAACTATGTAAATGAAATACCTGAGATCAATAGCCGTATAAATGCAGTTGCCGGGTATTCATGGCAGCATTTTTACAGGGAAGGAACTTATTTCTCTACCAATGCCATGAGAACGGTTCTGAACCAGCAAACAGACTATAAAACAGAGAGTTACCTCGTGTCATTCTTCGGACGTCTGAACTACGTTTTCATGGATCGTTACCTCGTTACCGTTACCCTTCGCCAGGATGGATCATCAAGGTTCTCACCCGACACCCGCTGGGAATTATTCCCCTCGGTTGCACTGGCATGGAATATTGACGATGAACCATTCATGGCAGGTAGAGCAATAACCACTCTTAAATTGAGGCTCGGCTACGGTGTTACAGGCCAGCAGAATATTACAGATAATGACTATCCTTATCTTGCAAGATATACAAAAAGTGAACCTAATGCAAGGTATCAGTTCGGCGACACGTATTATACCACTCTCAGGCCCGAGGGATATGATGTAAACCTGAAATGGGAAGAGACAGAAACATATAATATTGGTCTGGATTTCGGATTCCTGAATAACAGGATAACCGGTGCAATTGATGCCTATTACAGGAACACGAAAGACCTTATTAATACTATACCCGTACCCGCGGGTACCAACCTTACAAACCAGATACTGACAAACGTGGGTAATATGGAAAGCAGGGGTATTGAATTCTCTATCAACGGGATGCTTGTTTCCAGACCCGGTTTATCATGGGAAATTGGTTTCAATGCTACTTATAACGAGAACAAGATAACCAAACTTACCCTTGTTGATGATCCTAATTATGAAGGTGTTCCCGTTGGAGGTATCTCAGGTGCTGTTGGTAATACCATACAGATACACAGCGTGGGCTATCCTTCATACTCATTCTATGTATGGGAACAGGTATATGACCAGGATGGTACACCAATTGAAGGATTGTATGTCGACAGGAATGGTGACGGGACAATAACCGTTGAAGACAGGTACAGGTATAAAAAGCCTGCTTCCGATGTATTCATGGGATTCAACTCAATGCTCAGGTATAAGAACTTCGATTTCTCATTTGCAGGAAGAGTGGCACTGGGTAATTATATCTATAATAACAATTTCTCAAACTCTGGCTCATATTCCAGTATTTACCTTTCAGGATGCCTTGGCAATGCCAACAGGAACCTGCTGGAAACACAGTTTGAGAACCCCAAATATTTCTCTGACTACTATATCGAGAATGGTTCTTACCTGAAGCTGGATAATGCATCACTTGGATATACATTTGATGACCTGCTCGCAGGTAAACTTAATCTCAGGCTCTATACTACAGCACAGAACCTCTTGCTGATTACTAAATACAGGGGACTGGATCCGGAAGTGGCCAACGGTATTGACAATAATATATACCCGCGCCCGAGAACCTTCCTCTTTGGTGTTAGTCTGACTTATTAATGTTAAAAGAATAAGGAAATGAAGAAATATATAAAAATATCAGTTGTTGCAGTAGTAAGCATTATTATGTCGCTGACATCCTGTATTAAGGATCTTGATACAGTACCTCTTGACGACGATGTAATAACCTCTGCAAAAGTATATCAATCAGCAGCCAATTATAAGCGTGTACTGGCAAAGGTATATGCCGGACTGGCTGTGAGCGGCCAGCAGGGCCCGCATGGTATGAACGACCTGCTTGGACTGGATGAAGGATTCGGACAATACCACAGGGCATACTTTTACGCACAGGAACTGCCTACAGACGAGACTATCATTTCATGGAATGATGGTAACCTCAGGGATTACCAGGAAATGGACTGGTCGCCTTCAAACGAGTTCATAACAAATATGTACTCAAGGATATTCTACCAGATATCCATATGTAACGAGTTCATCAGGGAAGCAGCCGGCAGCAAGCTGGATGAAAGAGGATTCTCTGATGCTGAAAAGGAAACCATAAGGGGTTATAAGGCCGAAGCACGTATGATGCGCGCCCTGTCTTATTACCATGCCCTCGATATGTTTGGCAATGTGCCCTTCGTAACTGAAGAAGATGGAGTGGGATCATTCCTGCCCGAACAGATAAGCAGGGCCGACCTGTATGACTATATTGAGTCTGAATTGCTGGAGATAGAGGACCAGCTGCCGCCTCCTATGACCAATGACTATGGTCGCTTCGATCAGGCAGCAGCATGGACGCTGCTGGCTAAACTGTACCTGAATGCCGTAGTGTATACAGGATCAGCTAACTATGATGGCGTAATTACCTACTGTCAGAATGTAATAAACGCAGGTTATACCCTTCATGATTCTTACCCTGAACTGTTCCTTGCCGATAATCATAATGCAAGTGGTGTGATCTTTGCCATCCCACAGGACGGTCAATCTATAAAAACCTGGGGCGGTACAACATTCCTTGTTTGTGCAACTGTCGGAGGAACAATAGTGCCGGCAGACTTTGGCGTAGGCGAGGCATGGAACGGACTGAGAACCCTCAGGGAATTTGTGGCTGTATTTCCTGATATAACAGGAGCAACAGATAAGAGGGCTATGATCTGGACCGATGGACAGACACTGGATATTGACGACCAGTTTGAACCGTCCGAAGGCTACCGCCTGACAAAATGGAAAAATATCACATCTGAAGGTGTTGCAGGATCTCATTCCACTCACCCCGATACAGATATTCCATTCTTCAGGCTTGCCGATGTATACCTGATGTATGCCGAAGCACATCTGCGCGGAGCAACAAACTCATCAGCTGCAAATGCACTCACTTATGTTAACCTGGTACGCAACAGGGCATATGAAGGTCCCTCTGGAGAAATTTCAGCAGGACAGCTTACACTGGATTTTATTATCGATGAAAGAGGCCGGGAGCTGCACTATGAAGGCTACCGCCGGACTGACCTGATCCGCTTTGGTTTATTCACGGGCGGAGAATACCTGTGGCAGTTTAAAGGTGCAGCAAAAGACGGTATCGCAACAGATGATAAGTATAACCTGTTCCCATTACCTGATGCCGACCGTGGAGCAAATCCAAACCTGGTGCAAAACCCTGGATATGGTGAAAATTAGAAAAACAAGCGCTATGAAGAAAGTAACTATTATATTAATGGCAATCCTGGGAATGATATATTTCCAGTCTTGCGAAAAAGATAAGGAAGGACCATTCTTGTCAGATACACTTACCGGACCGGCATTGTACAGTGCCCTGACAGGTTCAAGTGAAATCCTTCTTGAAGATAATGAGACCGATACACTCGCCGTGTTTACATGGGCACCGGCTGACTACGGCTTCGCAGCCGCAGCTACTTATTTCTTCCAGCTCGATTTTGCAGGGAATAATTTCTCTCAATATAAGGACATGGGACATACCAACGGTTTGCGTGCAGCATACACGGTAGGTGAAATAAATGGTATCCTTATGGCTATGGGAGCAGTTCCCGAAGAAGAAGTGGATATGGAAGCAAGAATAATGGCTGTATTGCATACAGATATAGATACACTCTATTCAAATGTGATAAGCTTTTCCCTTACAGCCTTCGAAAAAGTTATAATATATCCCAGGCTGTTTGTTCCTGGTGATCATAACGGCTGGAATGCCGGCGATTCATCCACAGTGATATGGTCTGCTGGTTTCAATGACAGGTATGAGGGTTATATTAATACCACCGGAAGCCCGATTGGATTTAAATTACTTAAGGTACCTGCATGGGAAGAGGATAATACAATAGGTGACCCCGATGCATCAGGAACATCCGGTACTCTGCAGATTGGATCATGGGGAGGTAATAATATAATGATAACGACCCCTGCCGGTCTGCACAGAATTAAAGCCGACCTCACTGCAGCTACATATTCAATATTACGTACTGACTGGGGTATTATTGGTGGCGCAGTGCCTCCATACGACTGGAGTGTGGATGTGAATATGACCTATAATGATGTTGATCATGTTCTTGAAGTTACCCTCGACCTCCAGGCAGGAGACTTTAAATTCAGGGCCAACGATGGCTGGGACCTTAACTATGGCGATGATGAACCTGATGGTATTGTTAATGCGGGAGGTTCAAATATTCCTATACCTGAGGCAGGTAGTTATACAATTACCCTCGACCTCAGCCAGGCAATTTACACTTATACTGTAGTTAAAAATTAGGATTTTGAATTAGAAGAAAGGTTGTGTTGAGAGAAATAATCCCTCTTCACAACCTTTTTTTATTATGTTTTATTAACTTGAAAGCACCCTGGTGTTAAACTGATGATTATACTATTATGAGATCAACACTATTTATACTTGCGATTACAGGAATTGCTATGCTCTCATGTAACAAGAATGAGAGTAATGGAAATGAAGACCATAGGGTGTTTTACAGCCCCGATACATTCCTTATGGGCGCCGACCTCAGCTACGTGAATGAAATACTCGATCACGGAGGGATCTACAAAGATTCTGGTAAGGTAACTGATCCGTACAGGATATTCAGTAAATACGGAACGGGGGCAGTAAGGTTCCGACTGTTCCATAACCCGCAGTGGACAGCCGCTCTGTATGGGGGCGATAAGATGTATCATGATTTTGATGATGTAAAACAGGGTATACAGAGGACAAAAAATGAGGGTATGAGAGTATTGCTCGATTTCCATTATTCTGATAACTGGGCTGATCCGGGAAAACAATTCCCGCCGGCTGCATGGGAAGACCTGGACCCTGTAACCCTGGGAGACAGTATCTATAACTATACTTTCAATACACTGAAAAAACTGGATAACGAAGGCCTTATGCCCGAATATGTCCAGGTTGGCAACGAGATAAACCCTGGGTTCGTCCTTCCGCATGGCAACAGGTGGAATAATCCAACACAATTTATAAGTCTTATAAACAAGGCAATAAGTGCAGTAAGGGATGCAGCTGCACAGAGCACTGTCGATACAGAAGTGCTGATCCATATAGCCCAGCCGGAAAATGTAAAAAACTGGTTCACCGGCCTTGACGATGCAGGCCTGGCCGACTATGACATTATAGGCCTGTCTTATTATTATATGTGGTCCACGGTATTACTGAATGATGTAAGTCAATATATACAGGAGATTAAAAATACATTTGATAAAGATGTTATGGTCCTCGAGACCGCATACCCATGGACACTCGAAAACGCTGATTCATACCCCAATATAATGGATGTTAATAAACTGGTGCCCAACTACCCTGCTACCGGGGCAGGACAGTATAAATACCTCAAACAACTTACCCGGGAAATAATCGATGGCGGTGGCAAAGGGATATTCTACTGGGAACCGGCATGGATAAGCTCAAATGCGAAAACACAGTGGGGCACAGGCTCTGCTTTCGATTGTAATACCTTCTTCGATTTCCAGGGCAATGTACTGCAGGGGATGGATTATATGACTTTTAATTATAATTTTTGAATATTAATCGAACATGAAAATAAAATTGTTGATATTGACGGCTCTTGCTATTATGATTGCACAAAATAATACATACGCACAGATCGAACATATCGAACCTCCTTTCTGGTGGACCGGTATGAAACATTCCGGCCTTCAACTGATGGTCCATGGTGAAGATATCGCTGAGTCAGCAGTCAGTATTGATTATGAAGGGGTAAGCTTAAAGTCAGTTGAACATACCGGCAATAATAATTATTTCTTTATTAATCTTGATATATCAACGGAAACAAAACCCGGCTCATTTATGATAAAATTCACAGATGAACAGGGTAATACTGTTGAAAAAGAATATAAGCTACTGAAAAGGGAACCCGGATCAGCCGATAGAAAAGGATTTGATAATTCGGATGTGATGTACCTTATTATGCCCGACAGGTTTGCAAACGGTGATCCTTCCAACGATGAGGTTGAAGGGATGAAGGAAGGACTGAATCGCAGGAAACGTTATGGAAGGCACGGAGGCGACATTAAAGGGATAAGGGACCACCTGGATTATATTGCGGATATGGGATTTACAGCCATCTGGCTTAATCCCGTGCTCGAAAATGATATGAAAGAATGGTCATACCACGGCTATGCAGCTACTGATTTTTATAAGGTAGACAGGCGCTTCGGCACCAATGAAGATTATGTTGAACTGATTAAGGAAGCAAAAGAAAAGGGGATGAAGGTAGTTATGGATATGATCTTCAACCATTGCGGTGCCGGCCACTGGTGGATGGATGACCTTCCGGTAGACGACTGGCTCAGTTACCCGGAATATGTCCGCACCAACCACAGGAGAACAATAAACCAGGATCCGTATGCTTCGGAGACAGATAAAGAAGGAATGATACGTGGCTGGTTTTCAGCATCCATGCCTGATATGAACCAGCGAAATCCTTTTATGGCCGAATACCTCATCCAGAATAGTATATGGTGGATCGAATATGCCGGCATCGCAGGAATAAGAATGGATACATACCCGTATCCCGATAAACATATGATGGCAGAATGGAACAGGAGAATCACCAGGGAATATCCACATTTTAATATAGTTGGTGAGGAATGGAGTCTGAACCCTGCAATAGTTTCATACTGGCAGAAAGGACAGGATAATAGAGACGGCTATCAGGGTGAATTGCCCAGCCTCATGGATTTCCCGCTGCAAAATGCAGTGAGCGAAGGATTAAGTGACAAGGAAGACTGGAACAGCGGACTCATAAAGATATATGAGATGCTGGCCAATGACTTCCTTTACCCCGACCCGTGGAAGCTGGTTGTGTTTCCTGATAACCATGATATGCCAAGGTTCTATATGCAGATGGAGATGGATCGCGATATGTTCCGCAACGGTATAGTATTCTTCCTTACAACAAGGGGTATACCACAGATCTTCTACGGTACTGAAATACTGATGACCCATACGGAAGGTGATGATCATGGATATATACGTAAGGACTTTCCCGGGGGATGGCCCGGGGATAAAGTGAATGCTTTCACCGGAGAAGGAATGGGCAAGGAAGAAAAGAACATGCAGAATATGTTTAAACGGCTGCTCAAATGGAGGGAAACATCAGGGGTGATACACACGGGTAAACTGATGCACTTTGCACCTGAACATGGTACTTATGTATATTTCAGGTATAATGAGACTGATATGGTAATGGTCATAATTAATAAAAATGCCTCGCCGTACGAGCTTGAACTGGAACGTTTCGATGAAATGCTTAATGGTAAAAAGTCAGGTAAGGACATACTTGGCGGCAGGGAATATGACCTTAATGATAAAATAAAACTATCACCATACAAACCCTATATATTGGAAATAAAGTAATAAGCAATCAATCCGGGTAGATATGAAAAAATATATTTGGGTATTGCTGTTGGCGCTGCTAAGCATAACAATGCAGGCACAGATAATAGAAACCAGCCCCTCCATAGTTACAATGGGCCAGCCGATCACCGTTTATTATAATAGTGATGAAGATGCGGGCGAACTGCATAATTACACAGGCGACCTGTATGCCCATACAGGGGTGATAATATCGGGTAGCAATGACTGGCAGCACGTAATCGAAAGCTGGGGTAATAACTCCACCCAGCCAAAACTTACCTACCTGGGCGAGTACAGGTATAAACTGGAAATAACACCAAATATAGAAGAATTCTACCCCAATATGACAGGCGATGAGGACGTGGTTAAGCTGGCTTTTGTTTTTCGTGATGCCGGCGCTGACCTGCAGACGGCTGACCTTTTCGTTGATGTGTTCGAAGCAGGACTGAATGTAACCATAACAAACCCGTCTGAACAGGCTGTCATTGTCTCACTGAATGAAGACCTGGATATTGAGGCATCAGCGACCCTTGCCGACTCCCTTGTGCTCTTTATTGATAATACGAGAACATATAAAAGTGATGATCCCACACTGCTCACGTATACGGTGCCGGCAGATGAATACGGCGGGAAATGGATTAAGGTCAGTGCTTATGCGCTTCCTGATATAGTGTCTGACTCACTGTATATGTTTGTGAAAAACGACCCTGTGGTGGAGGAATTGCCTCCGGGTGTGAAAGATGGGATAAATTATACAGGTGATAACTCCGTAACCCTTGTCCTGGCAGCACCCGGTAAATTTAACGCTTTTGTCCTGGGCGACTTTACTGACTGGCTCATCAGCGAACAGGGATATATGAAAAAAACACCCGACGGCAAGCGGTTCTGGATAACTATCGATGGACTGACTGCCGGACAGGAATACAGGTTCCAGTACCTGGTAGACGAATCAATAAGGATAGGCGACCCATATACTGAAAAAGTACTTGATCCCTGGAATGATGAATATATCACTGAAGATATATACCCCGGGCTGATAGCTTATCCCGAAGGAAAAACGACAGGGCTGGTGTCTGTTCTGAATACCGCTGAGCCGGAATATGAATGGACAGTCACTGATTTTGACCGCCCGGCTAAAGAGAACCTCGTAATATACGAGATCCTGATACGCGACTTCCTTGCCACTCATCATTACCTCACACTGATCGACACCCTGGATTACCTGCAAAACCTTGGTGTAAACGCCATTGAACTGATGCCTGTTAACGAGTTCGACGGTAACCTGAGCTGGGGATATAACCCTGCATACTACCTGGCACCTGATAAGTATTACGGTACCAAAAATGACCTCAGGGCACTGGTTGATTCATGCCACAGGCGCGGCATAGCCGTGATACTCGATATAGTGCTCAACCATTCTACCGGATCATCTCCCATGGCTGCTCTGTACTGGGATAATGCCACTAATAATGTAACGGCAGAAAACCCCTGGTATAACGTTACACCAACTCATGACTTTAACGTGTTCCACGACTTTAACCACGAGAGTGAATATACCCGTGAATTCTCAAAAAGAGTAATGAGCCACTGGATTGAAGAATATAAGGTCGATGGCTACCGCTTCGACCTTTCAAAAGGATTTACACAGAATAACACCCTGGGCAATGTGGCAGCATGGGGCGCCTATGATGCTTCAAGGGTGGCAATATGGAAAATGTATGCCGATCATATATGGTCACTTGATCCTGATTTTTATGTTATCCTTGAGCATTTTGCTGATAATACCGAAGAGAAAGAACTGGCAGAATACGGGATGATGCTATGGGGTAACATGAACGGGAGTTACTCGGAACTGTCAATGGGATTCAGTGGTACAATCGACTGGGGATCATACCTTGTCAGGGGATGGACCGTTCCTCACAATATAACATATATGGAAAGCCACGATGAACAGCGGATGATGTATAAAAATATTACATGGGGCAATTCATCAGGCAATTATAATATTCAGAATCCGGTGAGGGCCCTCGACAGGCTGATCCTGGCAGCTTCTTTCTTTTTTACGGTTCCGGGGCCAAAGATGTTATGGCAGTTCGGTGAACTGGGCTATGACTATTCAATAGACTATAACGGCAGGACAGGTGAGAAACCCATTAAATGGGACTATTTCAGTGAGCCTGACAGGAACCGGGTGTACTGGTCTTTTGCCGCACTGATAAAACTGAGGAATGAAAATCCTGCTTTCTCCTCCTCCGATTTTGCGATTGTTGATGAAGGCATGAAGAAAAGGATAAAGATAAGCCATGAGTCAATGGATGTTATTGTACTCGGTAATTTTGATGTTAACTCCGGCATGGTAGGCGGCGATTTCCATAATACCGGCTGGTGGTACGAATATTTCACCGGTGATTCCATCAATATTACTGATCAGGGAGAAATAATAGAATTGGGGGCCGGTGAATATCGGATCTATACTTCTGAAAGACTGACCGTTCCTGATATAGCCGTTTCCGTGGAGGATGTTTTTTATGAAAAGGATTATGACCGGTGGTTCAGTATATATCCCAATCCTGTGGATGACAGGTTGTTTATCAGGCTCGATGAGGAGTACTCGGGCAGGGCAGTGGATATTAATATCCTTGATATTTCTGGCAGGTATGTGTATTCATCTGCAGGTGTCAGCGGTTCATCCCTTGACATAAGCACACTGCCCCGCGGCATGTATTTTATCCGCCTCACCACCCCCGGCAAAACCGCCACCGGTCGCTTCATCAAACGCTAAGCTCCCCCTTCAAAGGGGGTTAGGGGGATGTCACTTTTCGCTGGCACCCATCCCACCACCGGAGGTGGTAAATAACAATAGCCCGGGTCTTACCCCGGGGATAGATGCCACAATAATACACAACACACCCCCGCGAGGGGGTGAATAAAAGAGCCGCAAAGCCTTGCACCTCTACTCTTTATTCAACCTTTCTCACCTTGCTACCAGCACAACATACCCCCATCCATCCAGCACAAAAACACCTTCACCGCTGATACTTACCGTATCCCCGCTGAAATAATCAATATAATCACCTGCAATATTAGCACTTACAACGAACTCTGCAGGCTCATCATCAAAATTGATTATGCTGACAACACGATTATCATCCCTGGTCCTGGAATATGCATATACATCCTCATCCCCGGTAACCCCTAAACTGGTGAAATCACCTCCGTATTTACCGTTGTAAAGTGCAGGATTATCCTCTTTAAGGGTATTGAGCGAAGTATAGAATTCGCGCAGGTATGACCCGTTCCATTCAATAGGATCCCTCTCGAAAAACTTAAGCCTCTTGTTCAAACCCGCTTCCTGACCGTTATATATCAGGGGCACACCCGGGATGGTATACATAAACACCGCAAATGCCTCTTGGGCATCACCCATCCTTTCTTCAATCGTTCCGGCCCATGAATTCTCATCATGGTTGGTAAGAAACCTCAGCCTGTAGGCATAATCGGGAAATCTCTCGAAATCCTTCATGAGAGTTTTATTCAGATCGGCAGCTTCGGCCTCACCCTGTGCCACCTGGTTCATGAGGTGATGCAGTTCCCATGAATAGTTCATATCATAACCGTTATCAAAAAACTCCACCCTGTCTTCATTCTCCGCCAGCATGAGCACAGGCTTAACCTTTTCCATCTTAAGGCGTGCCTTAAGCCAGAAATCAGCGGGTGTCACATGGGGATGGTCAACCCTGAAACCGTCCACACCAATATCCTCAACCCAGTAAAGCAATGCATCCATCATATATTCCTGCAGGCCGACACTGCTCCAGTCAAACTGTATCACATCAGTCCAGTCATAGGGGGATACAAAATTACCAGCTGAGTCCGTTACATACCAGTCAGGATGTTCCTCGGCCAGGTGATTATCCCATGATGAATGGTTGGGCACCCAGTCCATCATAACATACATCCCCGCCTTGTGTATCCTGTCCACCAGGGATTTAAAATCGTCAATCGTACCGAATTCAGGGTTGACATCCCTGAAATCTTTAATCGAATAGTATGATCCCAGTGGCCCTTTGCGGTTAACTTCACCAATAGGGTGTATTGGCATGAACCAGATAACATCAACACCCAGGGCGGCAAGCTCATCAACCCTGCTCTCAACAGCATTAAAAGTACCTTCATCAGAGAACTGTCTTACATTGAGTTCATACAGTACAGCGTCCTTGCTCCAGGCCGGATTATCATACGGCAGCTCACCTGAAGCCTGTTCCTTCTTGCTCTCACCACCTTTGCAGGCTGCCATAAGCAGGCCAAGGGCAAATACAGCGACTATCAATAACGATTGTTGCTTTTTCATGGTTATAATAATTTATATTTTAAAGAATTCTTTGTTTCCGACACTTATACGCTTCTCTTCACCTCCTGCATTAATGCATACGCGCTTATCTGACAGGTTCTCTACTTCTGCCTTGCCTTTACTGATGCTTATCTTCACCAGATTATTCCTGAAGCGTATCATAAATGAGTACATCTCCCATGCTTCAGGGATAAGCGGGTTAATGTACAGCTTCTGCTGCTTTACCTTCAGCCTTGCAAAACCCTCCACTATCGACAGCCAGGTGCCGGCCATGGAAGTGATGTGCAAACCTTCCTTCACCTCCTTGTTTATATCGTCAATATCAAGCCTTGCCGTCCTGAGGTATAATTCATATGCCTTGTCTATCCTGTCAATGCGGCTGGCCATTATTGAATATATGCTGGGTGAAAGAGAAGATTCGTGTACCGTACGTGGCTCATAAAAATCATAATTTCTTCTTATAGTTTCAGTATCATATTCTTCCCCGAAGAAATATAATCCCTGCAGAACATCAGCCTGCTTGATAAAACATGACCTCAGTATACGGTCCCATGACCAGTGCTGGTTTATCGGTCTTTCTTCCGGTCTGATATCCGATACCGTCTGCTGCAGCTTATCAAGGTAGCCTTCCTGCTGAAGAAAGATATCCCTGTCTTCATCATAGGGGAAATACAAATTGTTAATTATCTCCTTCCATTCTGTTGTTTCAATGCTTTCATCAAAATCTATCCTTTCTTTCAGGTCCTTGTATTTTGCCGGGGCTGACGACTTTACTTTTCCAATGCATTCAATGGTATACTGCAATGTCCACTGGGCAATCCTGTTGGTGTACCAGTTATTATTGACATTATTCTCATATTCATTGGGACCGGTAACACCAAGGATAACATATCTCAGCTTTGGCTCTGAGAAATTCACTCTCTGCCGCCAGAACCGTGCAAGAGCTACCAGCACCTCAAGGCCATAATCTTCCAGGTAACTGCTGTCACCTGTATGCTCTATATAATTGTGTATCGCGTAAGCAATGGCACCGTTCCTGTGTATTTCCTCAAAGGTTATTTCCCATTCATTATGACATTCCTCACCGTTTATCGTTACCATGGGATAAAGGGCAGCACCATTGTTGAATCCCAGCTTCTCGGCGTTCTCAATAGCCTTGCCCAGGTGCCTGTACCGGTAAAGCAGCAGGTTCCTTGCAACATGAAAATCGGATGTCATAAGGTAAAAGGGAAAAGCAAAAGCTTCGGTATCCCAGTAGGTGCTCCCTCCGTATTTCTCGCCCGTAAATCCCTTTGGACCGATATTCAGCCGCTTATCATCACCCATATAGGTCTGGTAAAGATGAAAGATATTAAACCTTATCCCCTGCTGTGCCGCGGGGTCTCCTTTTATCACTATATCACTTTCATCCCACTTTTTCTGCCAGGCCTCCCTATGTGAATCCAGAAGATTATTAAATCCTTTCGAAGCCGCTTCCCTGACCTTTAATGTTGCAAGATGCCCGATTTCATTAACGGGGTTGTTCTCTGAGCTGAGAATTGCAGCGTACTTATAAATAGTATACTGCACACCTGCCACGGCATCAATCTCAAAGCTATGCCCGGCGTACTTCTCCCTGCTGTGCAGCACAGGTTCTGTGCTTATTTCTTTCTTATTCCTGTAAAGGGCATAATTTATGGCAAAGGCAACAGTGAAATTTGTCTTGCGCGTTGTGGTTACCAGTAAGGAGTTACCGTTGTCTGTTGCACGGTTGGTTTCATTCCAGAATATTTCACCATAATTGGAGTCCTCATTCACTACATTACCGTCGATATACGGTGTGAAGCTCAGCCTGGCGCCTTTTTCAGGCAGCCTGACTGAATATTTAATGGCACCCAGCTCGTGGTCGTCGAGGCTCAGGAACCTGCTGGCATTTACCTCGGCAACGATACCATTTTTCATCCTTACACTGAAAACTCTCGAAAGAGTACCTTCTTTCATGTTCAGCTCCCTGCGGAACGACAGTATGTCACACCTGGCAAGGTCCAGTTGCTCATCATCAATGCTTACGTCAATGCCTATCCAGTTGGGTGAATTAAGTACCTTGGCAAAATACTCGGGGTAACCATTCTTCCACCAGCCAACACGCGTCTTATCAGGGTAGTATATCCCTGCAATATAACTGCCGCGGAGACTGTCAGCGCTGTACCTCTCCTCGAAATTTGCTCTCTGACCCATGTGACCGTTACCAATGGAGAAAACACTTTCCGAGGCACGGTTCTTTTCGGGACTGAACCCTTCCTCGATTATTTTCCACTCGTCAATTTTGTAGCTGCGATCCATAAATTATGTGCCTTCAGTAATGATTATAACTCTTTTTTATTTAAAGTGAATCTCATCCCATTGATTATTCAATGGTATCCCTCACAAATAAAATAAGGACAGCTGCCACCACGAGTGAACAGCCACCCGTCAGCAATGCGTATACCGCTTCACCGTTAAAAAGGCTTTTTACCGTGAAACCGAGTATTGTTGCTGCCAGTATCTGTGGTATAACAATAAAGAAATTGAATATGCCCATATACACACCCATCTTTTTTGAAGGCAGCGAACCGGTAAGTATGGCATATGGCATAGCCAGTATGCTGGCCCATGCCAGGCCCACGCCAATCATCGAAAATATCATGTGCTGGGGATTATTGATTATAAAAATTGAAACCAGCCCGAGTCCGCCTGCCACCAGCGATATCGAGTGAGTAATCTTACGGTTGAAAACCTTTGCAAGAAGGGGCAGGAGTAGTAGCCCGAATGCGGCAGCAAACAGGTTATACCATCCAAACATACCGCTTACAAGGTTTGCCCCTTCATTGTACAACTGCGATGTTGTGTCAGAGGTGCCGTAAATACGTGATGTTACGGCTGCTGTTGTATATATCCACATCGAGAACAGCGCAAACCAGGAGAAAAACTGTACCACGGCCAGCTGAGCCATGGTCTTTGGCATCCTGTACAGGTCGGTGATTATACTTACAAGCCCTGAGCGCTCCCTGCCAGAATGGATGAACAGGGCACTCAGTAACTGTAAAATACCGAAGAATGAAAACCCACCCGCCAGTATGTACAGCTCCTTTTCAAGATGAAAAAATATTACCGGCAGGGCAAAGATTATTCCTGCAACGGTCCAGATAATACCCCTCCTTACATATTTTGACTTTGCCTCAACATCCCCGGTTTCATCTGGCCTGTCTGCTTTATCACTGCGATCAAAACTGCTGAGCTCCTCAGGCGAGTATTCTTTGGTAGTGGTGACAGTATATATAACGGCCAGAAGGAAAACAATACCACCCAGGTAAAATGAATACTTAACTGTGTCAGGTATATGTCCCTCGGGAGCAGTGTTTGAAATATTGAACCAGTTTGTGAGTATATAAGGTAACCATGAAGCAATAAAAGCCCCAATACCAATGAAGAAGCTTTGCATGGTGAAACCAAGTGTGCGCTGGCGGTCAGGGAGCATATCACCGACAAAAGCCCTGAAAGGTTCCATGGAGATATTTATTGAAGCATCCATTATCCATAACATACCTACAGCCATCCACAGGGCAGGAGAGTTGGGCATCAGTATTAAGGCAATCGACGCCAGTATGGCACCCGTAAGGAAATATGGGCGGCGCCGGCCTAACCGGCACCAGGTCTTGTCACTCATATGCCCTATGATGGGCTGAACAATGAGTCCTGTTACAGGGGCAGCTATCCATAATATCGGGATCCTCTCTACCTCGGCACCTAGAGTCTGGAAAATGCGGCTGACATTACCATTCTGCAGGGCAAAACCAAACTGGATGCCCAGGAAACCAAAACTCATATTCCATATCTGCCAGAAACTTAGCTTTGGTTTCATTTTTATCTTGTCACTCATATACTGTGATTTTTTCTTGTTGCTTCTGCTGATCTATATCAAAAATACATAAAAAAATAATGCTTATCCCATTTAAAATCAGCGCAATAACATAATTTTTTACACGCGGTTCCGGTCACTTATGTTTCAAACGTTTTCGGTGCAAGGAATTTTTTTTGCATCGGGCTATATTTAGAATGGTTCCAAATAAAATAATTCCTTACTCTTGCCTGTTATTTCCTTCCCATAGCATATTTCAGTATCTTGTACTGATCAAATAAATAGTGGTGTATAATGAATTCAAAATACATTCTCGCCCTCGACCAGGGAACTACCAGTTCCCGGGCCATACTTTTTGATGAGAGGGGACAGGTGGTCAGCATGGCAAAAAAGGAGTTCAGGCAACTATATCCCCGGCCGGGCTGGGTTGAGCATGACCCCCTGGAGATATGGTCAAGCCAGATGTCGGTGATAACAGAAGCCACGGCCCGTGCCGGAATAGAAGGAAGGGATATTCTTGCGCTTGGCATTACCAACCAGCGCGAGACAGCTGTTTTATGGAACAGACATACAGGCAAACCTGTATATAATGCCATAGTGTGGCAGGACAGGCGCACCGCTGACGTATGTGATAAACTTATTGACGACGGTCTCGAAGGGATGATACAAAGCCGCACAGGCCTGATCCCTGATGCCTATTTTTCGGCCACCAAGATTAAATGGATAATCGATAATGTACCCGGTGTAAAACAAAAAGCAGTTGAAGGTGATCTATGCTTTGGCACTGTTGACAGCTGGTTGCTCTGGAAGCTCACCGGCGGACCCGGAAAGGGACTGCATGCCACTGATGTCTCAAATGCCAGCCGTACCATGCTCTTTAATATAAAGACCCTGGAATGGGATGATGAACTGCTTAAACTGTTTAATATCCCGCTGAAGGTAATGCCTGAGGTGAGGACATGCTCCGAGATATACGGTATGACTAACAGCACGGTAACCGGGTTCACAGTACCCGTTGCAGGTATTGCAGGCGACCAGCAGGCATCACTTTTCGGACATCTCTGTGTTGACGAAGGGATGGTCAAGAACACCTACGGCACCGGTTGTTTTATGATTCTCAATACAGGCGATAGCCCGGTTATGTCAGGGAATAAACTTCTCACAACAATAGCATGGCAGGTAGGCGATGAGCTTGTTTACGGGCTGGAAGGCTCAGTGTTTATTGCCGGTGCAGCTGTTCAGTGGTTGAGAGACGGACTGGAAATCATCAGGGATACTCCTTCCAGTGAAGCACTTGCCCTCACGGTTGAAGATAACGGTGGTGTGTATTTCGTGCCTGCCCTGTCGGGGCTGGGTGCACCCTGGTGGGATCCTCATGCGCGTGGAACCATAACAGGGATCACGCGTGGAACAACAAGGGGGCATTTTGCACGGGCAGCACTGGAGAGCATAGCTTTCCAGGTAAGGGATGTGCTGATGGCCATGGAAACGGATTTTGGACGCGGCTTCAGTGAAATACGTGTTGATGGCGGAGCCTCATCGAACAACCTGCTGCTGCAGTTCCAGGCCGATATACTGGGTACCGAAGTCATCAGGCCTGCCGTCATGGAAACTACAGCCCTTGGGGCAGCTTACCTGGCCGGACTGGCTATAGGCTTCTGGGATAGCATCGATGAGCTGAAGACACACTGGTCAACCGACAGGGTTTTCAGCCCCACAATGGATCAATCCACCGTTGATACACATATCCGCAACTGGCAACAGGCCCTGAAAAAAGCAATGAGCGAT